>REEI01000025.1 GCA_007695145.1 Saprospirales bacterium
CATCAGGACTGCTATTCTACCAGATAACCACCGATGAGTGGAGTGGGATGAAGAAGATGGTGTTGGTGGAGTGAATTTTTATTGGAATAAGATAATGTCAAAGACCCGGCTGCCGAGATGGTGGTCGGGTTTTTTTAGTCAAAGTGAGGATTTTACCACAAGACCAGGATTGCGGTTGACTCCTTAAGTTTCCAAAATATTTGTACTTTTGAAGTATAACAAACAATGGCCAAATAATACGTGTATTGAACCTGTACCTTTACACAGTCTTAATTACATTGATCTGCTGTCATGGAATTTTGAAAGCTGAATCCCATCAACTCATTTCAATCAGAGATGATTTGTCACAGGGGTTGGTAAATACCATGATGCAGTGTTCTGAAGGCTTTTTGTGGATTGGGACAAAGGATGGCCTGAACAGATACGACGGCTATGAAATCAAGGTCTTTTCTCCCAATCCGGACGAGCAACACTTTATTTCCGACCACCATATCAATATTGTTTTTGAAGACTCCAGAGGCTTGATCTGGATAGGGCATTTAAACCGTGGGTTGGATGTTTACAACAAACGTACAGGGAGGTTTTATCCGGTATTAGATAGCGATGATTACCGCGATTTGTGGTTTAGAGGCTCCTCGGTTTACTCATTGGAAGAGAATGAGGAAGGAGATATTTTGGTGGGCACCGGAAAGGGGTTGCTTTTGGTCGAAATTCCCGAGTCTCTGAATCTCCCATCTGACAAGCTTGAAATTGAGGATGAGGTATTTGGCTTTAAAGCCATCTGGCCGGGCGGGGAAATTGTCTCATCCATTTATTCTGAAGAAAAATTGTTTTGGGGCACTGAAACCAATCTGTACTATTATAATCCTGCTTCGGATAAAGTAGAATCACTGGGAGAAATCGTGAATGAGGGATTAGTAGACGCGCGAACAGGGATATTAAATATATTTTTTGATTCATCCGGCGCTATGTGGTTGGTAAGGCCGCATTGGGTTACCAGAGTTGAATCAGAAACCGCTGAGCATTTTCCCCTGCCTGTGACCTGGGACGATCCCCAGGCTGGATTTGCTATAATGGATGACAATCAGTTTCTGATCAGTGGATATGGGCTTTACATCTACACTTATCAGCCAAATGGAGAAATGCACAGGGACACACTGGTCAGTTTTGATGAATTTATGGCCCGCACTTTGATTGTCGATCACTCCGGGATAGTATGGTTGGGCACCAATGGCTACGGAATTCGGAAATTCAATCCTTTTAAGCGAGATTTCAATCATCTTTTAAGTGGTTATTCTATGAGGAGTATTGCCGATTTTGATGACCGGCACCTTTTGCTTATTGCCGACCTAAATCTCCACAAACTGGACCTTTTTACCGGTGAATTAAAAAGTTTAGATCGGATCTCTGAGGGTTTTAGCGATGTGAAGGCAGTTTTTAAATGCTCCAATGGATACTTTTGGTTTCACCGCACCCGTGATTTTTTTGATTCTGCTCTAATCTGGTGGGATACTGAAAGCGATGTCCACCGCGAGTTTACTTACGAGCAGGAGTCTGATGCATTGAGCCCGATTTGGGAAGATGATAACGGCCAAATAATTTTAGCCAATGCAGAGGGGGAGTTGATGTTTTTTGATACTGAAAGTGAGGTCTTCACAATTGTTGACTTAAAGGGTGAAGTTGGTTTGCAAAAGCAACACTTTAATATATCGAATCTCATACAAACTGATGCAGACGTGTTTTGGCTTGGAAGCACCCAGGGCCTCATTCGATTAGTTCTTAGTGAGGAATTGGAAATTGAAGACATTGATCTCTTTGTTAATCAGCCCGGCAATCCGAACTCTTTGGGAACCAATCACCTTTATTCCCTTTATCAAGATGAAAAAGACAGAGACATACTGTGGATCGGAACAAGGGGCAACGGCCTCAATCGCTTCAATATGAAAAGTGGTCAGTTTAAAAGAATCACTGCAGAGGATGGACTTCCAAATAATGTGGTGTATGGAATTTTGCCCTATGAAAGAAAATTGTGGTTGAGCACAAACTATGGTCTGTCGGTGTTCGACAGAGATAATTATGAGTTTTCAAATTTTACCATAGACGAGGGACTTCAGGACAATGAATTTAACGCCTACTCTTATTTTATAAGCTCATCCGGAAAATTGGTTTTTGGCGGAATCAATGGAATTAATTATTTTGACCCCGGAAAAATCAGAAATAATACCCGACCGCCAAATATTGAGATCACAGCTCTGGAAATAAATGATTTTGACGGTAATCTCTCCATTTATTACGGGTCCGGGAACTCTGCACTTGAATTGAAACACTATCAAAATATACTGAGATTCAGATACTCCGCTCTCGACTTTGTAGCCCCTTCAAAAAATATTTTTAAATACAGATTAATCGGAGCTGCCCCCGATTGGGTAGAGGCCGGAACCCAAAGGGAAGTCTCTTTTGCCAATCTACCTCCCGGAAATTACCGCTTCGAAGTGATTGGGACCAACAACAGTGGGGTGTGGTCTGAAGAGCCGGCAGTATTTTACTTTCACATTGCGAAACCCTGGTGGAACACTCACCTTGCCTGGACTTTCTACTCCCTTCTGCTCCTCTCCGGACTGTTTGCCTTGTATCGTTTTAAGGTAAACAGGGTGATGCTAAAAAATCGGTTTGAATTCGAAAAAAGGGAAGCCGAGCGATTGAAAGAACTCGACAAGGTCAAAAGCGACTTTTTCTCCAATATTACACATGACTTCAGAACTCCACTATCGCTCATTATTGACCCGGTAAGAGAAATCATAAAGAAAACAGATGACCAGGAGGTCAGGGAAAAACTGAGGTTGGTTGAGAACAGTTCGCAAAACCTTGAAAATCTCATCAATCAACTATTGGGATTAAACAAACTTGATCAGGGTTTGCTGGAAGAAAATGTCAGTCTGGGGAATATTAGGGCCTTTTTAGAAACAATAACCAATGATTTTCAACCACTGGTGGAAAAGAAAGGAATTGAACTGAGCTTTCACACAGACTCAGACCCCGGGCTGTTGTGGTTTGACGATGAAAAACTACATCAGGTTGTCAGCAATTTATTGACCAACGCGATAAAATTCACGCCAAAAGGAGGGTCCGTCTTGGTAGGTTTAGAGGCTCATAATCACATCAGCGAAAAAAATACAGATGTAAAAATCGTGATTTCAGACAGCGGTCCGGGCATACCGGCCCAATATCATGAGCAAATTTTTGAGCGATTCTACCGGGTATCTACTCCCGAACACAACAATTCCAGTGGTTCTGGCATAGGCTTGTCCATTGTCAAAGAGTTTGTTGAACTTATGGATGGGACTATTTGCATTGATAGCCGATCGGAAAAAGGTGCGAGCTTTGTCATAGAATTAAACCTATTGAGAGGTCCTGCAGATTCCGCCAATGAAAAAGTTTTGCCCGGTCAAAAATCTAAACCATCCCAGCAGGAAGTTTTGTATCGGGACTTTGAGGGCGATACAGACAGGGAATTGGTGCTTATCGCGGAGGATAATGAAAGTTTGAGAAATTACATAAAGTCATACCTCTCACAAAAATACCACATTATTGAAGCCACGAATGGAAACGAAGGCGTCGAGATGGCAGTGAAGTTTATTCCGGACTTGATTTTATCTGATTGGATGATGCCCGGAAAAAGTGGAATTGAAATGTGTTCCTATCTTAAAAATCACCCCTTGACCTGTCATATTCCCGTGGTGTTGTTGACTGCCAAAACCGCATTAAAGAGCCGGCTCGAAAGTTATGAAAATCAGGCCGATGCCTATTTTACAAAGCCCTTTTCAATAGAGGAAATTGAAGGGAGTATAGCTAGCTTATTGGCCAATCGGAGAGCGGCATATAAGTATCGGCCAATTGAAGAGGCCGGTATTGGGAGTCCTTCGGACACATCCAATAGCAATATAACCGGAGAAAACCTGGATGGTGAATTCCTAAAAAAGCTGCACCGGGTTTTAAAAAAACAGTTGGATAATCAGCATATTTCAACAGAAGATATTGCAATGGAGATGCATATCAGCAGAACACAATTGCACCGCAAGTTAAAGGCTATTTCGGGCGAAAGCACCACCGGGTACATCAATAATTATAAACTCACAGCAGCCCTTTCTCTCTTAAAAACAGGAAAATTTTCTGTAAAAGAGGTTGCTTTCATGGTGGGGTTTTCTGATCCCAAATATTTTTCCCGGAGATTCAAGAAAAAATTTGGGGAATCTCCAGGGAAAATTGCTTCGTTTAAATAAGACTAAAATCACTGCTGATTTTTTACAGCAACCCTTGCTGACCACCTTTCTGTTTCCTGAATTTATCTACAATATCCCAAAATTCAGGAGATTGCAACAATAGTCCACCCCTTTGCAACATATCTCCACTCCTGCAGCAAACCCTACAAGTATATTTGCCACCGTTGGGCCAACCAATAATTTTCCGTCATTAAAATTATCAGCGATGAAGCATTTTTACATTATTATTCTCAGCATCACATTTTTTTCAATCCATTTATCTTCAATTTTCAGTCAGCAAATTATCTACGTAGATCAGGGTGTTTCCACTCCCGGTAACGGGTCTTCCTGGAGTAATGCATTTGATGATCTGCAAGATGCATTGGCTGCGGCACAATCCGGAGATGAAGTATGGGTAGCTGAAGGCACCTATTACCCGACGGATATTTCCTCAGACCGCGATGCCAGCTTCCAGCTACTAAATGGAGTAGCCCTCTACGGGGGCTTCACCGGAGATGAAAATTTCCTTAGTCAAAGAGATTGGATCGCCCACGAAACCATCCTCAGCGGGGATATCAATCAATCCGACAGCCTGGATGGAAACAGTTACACCGTTGTGAACGGATCCGGAACCGACTCTACGGCCATCATCGATGGATTTACCATCACTGGCGGAAATGCAGATGTAATTTCTGCTCCTACTATCATCCCCAATCAATTAGGTGGAGGAATCTATAACAACAATGGATCACCCTCCATCACAAACTGCACCATCAGCGGCAATTCGGCTTATAATTGGGGCGGTGGGATTTTCAATTACAACAGCAGTCCTATCATTACAAACAGCACTATCAGCGGAAATTCGACAGTTGTTGGAGGAGGAATTCACAATAGAGAAAATAGCTACCCCACCATCATTAACAGCACCATTAGCAGCAATCAGGCTAGTGCAAGGGGCGGTGGGATTTACAATTCTAACAGTAGTCCAACTTTCTCGAACAGCACTATCAGTGGAAATTCGACAGGTGTTGGCGGAGGAATTTATAATACTAACAGCAATCCCACCTTTTTACACAGCACCATTAGCAGCAATCAGGCTGGTTTCTGGGGCGGAGGAATTTATAATACTAACAGCAGTCCCACCTTCACAAACAGCATTATCAGTGAAAATGAGGCTGATAATTGGGGCGGAGGAATTTACAATTCTGTCAATAGTAGTCCTTCAATTACAAACAGCACCATCAGCGGCAATTCGGCAACTTTAGGCGCGGGAATTTGGAGTGGCGCGAGTACCAGTCCCTCCATCACAAACAGCACCATTAGCGGAAATAGTGCGAGTTCTCAAGGCGGTGGAATTTACAATTTAAGCACCAGTCCTACCTTTACAAACAGCATTATCTGGAACAATTCAGCCGGTGGCAATACCTCCTCTACTTCGGCTTCGGTTTTTAATAGTAGTTCAAACCCTACTTTCAGTTTCAGTCTCATCGCCAATTCCGGCGGTAGTGGCAGTTGGGAAAGCGATATTGGACAAGACTTAGGAAACAACATCGATGCCGATCCCCTCTTTTTAGAGGATATTGATCTGGACAGCATTCCCACCTCTTCCGGTGATTTTCAACTACAGGAATGCTCTCCGGCCATTGATGCAGGGGACAACAATGCCCTGACCGCTGCAGATTCCCTCGATTTGGACGGCAACCCTAGATATCACAATCCCACAGGAGCCCATCCGGCTATAGTTGATATGGGATCCTATGAGTTCCAGGGTTCATTGGGCAACGCCAATGTGATCTATGTAGATTCTTCCAATACCACTCCCGGAAACGGTCTCAGTTGGGACTGCGCCTTTACCGATCTGCAGCAGGCACTGAATGTCGCACAGGTGGGTGATAGTATCTGGGTAGCAGCGGGTACCTATTTTCCCACAAATAATGCTTCGGATCGCAATGCCACTTTCCAGCTAAATAACGGTGTGGCCATGTACGGAGGCTTCACCGGCAACGAAACCATCCTTTCTGAGCGCGACTGGGAAAATAACCAAACCACCCTCAGCGGAGATATCAATCAATCCGGTAACCTAAGCGGAAACAGCTACACGGTAGTGACCGGATCGGGCACCGACTCCACCGCTATTATCGATGGGTTTACCATTACCGGGGGAAATGCGGATGTAACAAGTGGGCCCTTTTCTAACCCCAATCGATCTGGAGGAGGTATCTATAATAATAATGGCTCTCCCACGATCACGAACTGCACGATCAGCGGCAATTTGGTTAATATTAGGGGCGGCGGAATTTCCAATTTGAATAACAGCAGTCCTACGCTCACGAGCAGCACGATCAGCGGCAATGAGGCTGGGTTTTTTGGCGGCGGAATTTCCAATTTGAATAACAGCAGTCCTACGATCACGAACAGCACGATCAGCGGCAATGAGGCTGGGTTTTTTGGCGGCGGAATTTCCAATTTG
>REEI01000067.1 GCA_007695145.1 Saprospirales bacterium
TGTTTTAAAGGATGGAGTAAAGTTTGAGCTCAAATATTTTTTCGCCGGTCCCAGAGAAATTAAACCTTAAAAAACCTCTGGATAATTCCGCGATAAGAAAAAAAGCTTCACCGGTAGAGTCGCAAATAACGCAGAGAACTGGCAATGAAAGTTCATAAGAAAGAGATTGGCATAACTCAGCACCTCGGTGGTGAGCAGAAAGTTTGACCGCAGATACATCATGGCCCAAAAGATTGGGTTGAGAAAGAAAGCAGCAGTGAAAATCCAGGAATGACTTATTCCCTTAATGCACAAACCTTCAACTTTTCCAATCAATATTGCTGCCATTAATTTAAAAAGGCCCATATTTGAAATAAAAATTGATGAGAGGATTTCCTGCCCAAGCTCGATTTATTCATCCCTGGAGGACCTACCAGCAAAAAGTCCTGGACCAATTGGACCGACATTTGCAAAACCGACATTTGCATATTGTGGCTCCGCCGGGTTCAGGAAAGATTACGGGACTGCCCGAAGCTTTTTCTTTTATAAAACCCTAAAATTTATTCTGGTTCAGATTATATTTTTAGCTTTAATTGTTTTTCAAATATCTACAGCTGCCATTGAGAGCATTGTCAGATACGCAAGACCGGATGAGGTGGTCAGGCACCTTACCATACTTTTCTTAATCACAATGGTGGTTCTTGCATATCCGACCTTTCGATATTTAAGATTGTATATTGCGCACAGAGACCTTACAAAAGATAATAGCAACATTGCTCAGGCACTGCTTTTTTCTCTGATTGAGATAGGAGAAATAAAAACCACAGCATCCCAATTGAAGATAAATTCGACAGTGGACAAACAGGGGGTGATATTTTGTCATATGACAGGAGGATCTACCCACGAACAATCAATCTTCATTACAGCATTGCACGAGCTTACTGATGAGGTCGATAACCCGAGGTACCTACTGGTACGCAGAAGTGTTCTCTTTGGCCTATTCAATCAGAAAGACTATCATTCAGTTCCCAATGTTTTCGGAAGGAATAAAGAACTGGCAGAAATCTTTGAAAAAAACTGGCGCCAAAAAGTGGGTCGGTGTAAACTCCTTTTCACCAGAAGTATTGAAGGGCGAAAAGCACTGCTGCATGCGAGGATCAACTCCCTCGCTTCAAATGTGAGAAGAGAGATAGAACACCAGAGCAAATGGCTTTGATGAAAAACACTTATTGTCATGACAGATTAAAATTGTCGGTAATGGTTTCTTGAATTTTACTCTGGCCTTATCATCTTTAAACTGCCAGTTTTTTTTAGCTTTTAGTTATTTCAGCTTTCGGTTTTGCAGCTTTACGCAGAAAGGTATTTTTAGGCCTGAACATCCTGCGAAGAACTGAACTTTAAATTTAACACTTTTCTGTCCGGCCACCATCAAGTTCTTTGCAATACAGTATCTTCAATGCTGAGAGATCGCATTCACCCACCCAACCCCATCCTAGAGAATTGGTTGACGTAAGAGGCAGCTCATTTATGAAAGTAAACGGCTTGTGTATTTTTTGCTTTGGTGCAGGGTTTATGACTCTGCCAGCAAATGGCCATTCTCTTCTTATGACAGATTATTCGGAAGCCATGGGCTACCTGCCGCCTTAAATATTTTGCTGGAGTAGGGGCAACATTTGTCAATCCCGCGTACTCATATAAATATTAAATCTTTAAAATGCGCACTATGAATTTTGCTATTCACTTCTTTTTCAGCCTCATGATCGCATTGCTTTCACTGGCTCACACTACATACTCTCAAATATTGGGCCCAACCAGTGTTTGCACTGGCGAATGCTATACCTATACATACCTTATTGATCCTTCAAATTCAGGCATAGAAGTTGGCTACTGGGAGATAAGCACCAACGACACCACTTTTATGATAAACGCCAATCCTATCAACTCACTTACAATTTGTTTTGAGGCATTTGGGAATTACCAAATAAATGCAATCGATACCGAAGATCAGGTATTGGCAACAACAGTAGTTTTTGCCAGAGACTTTACCGAGGCTGAACTTCAGATTGTCAGTCCTGCCTCTTGCCGTGACCAACGACCTTTTCAGCAGTCTTGTTTTGAGGTCTGCGAAGGAACAGAAGTAACTTTTGAATTTAGAGACCTTGCGGTACTTCACATTGATTGGTGGTTTGACGGTCATGGGGAAATTACCTCTTCGGGTAATGACCACTTGCGCATTCAGTTTAAGGATGGTCCGGGAAATGCTTGGATAGGCTATTATGGCAGTGTGAGTGACAATTGTTTTTTTGAAGGCGGAACCTGTGTGACGATTGTAGAGAAAACACCGGCAGGATTCACAACCTTTCCCGATTTACCCAACGACTCCATCACCTTGTGCAAAGGTCAAAGCATCCATTTTGAAAATACTTCGACTGCAAAAGATATCAACTGGTTTGCACCCGGACTTTCTTCTACTCAGGGAAGTTATTTTACACTTCATTTTGAAGAGGAAGGCGTTTTTGAAATCAGCCAGTCGGTGGAAGGGGCCTGTGGTTGTGAAGACAGCAAGTCAATATATGTCAACGTACTCGAGGAGGAGGCGGCTCCCATATTTTGTGTAGGTTCTGTTTGCGAAGGAGACACCGTAAGATATACTTCACATGAGGGATGTCAACCCTATTTCTGGAACATCATTGGAGAGGCGAGCACTATTGGCGGTGGAGGTGAGAATGATGATTTTATTCAATTGGTTTGGACAGGTGGGTCTTCAGGATTGGTTTCATTGAGCACCGGATGCAGTGCTTCTTGCTTCAACCCGACGGAAGAAATTGTTTATATTTTGGGGAAAGATACCCGAATAAAAGGACCTCCGAAGATTTGTGTGAATGAGGTTTACCTTTTTTCGGTGCCGCCCCGGGATGGAACCACCTTCAATTGGCAAGTCCAAAATGGACATATTCATTCCGGACAAAATACTCACCAGATTAAAGCCTCATTTTTTGTCTCAGCAACCGACACATGGGTTGCTGTCGAAATGGAGGATTGTACCAGAGATTGCAGGGTGTCGGATACTCTTCTGCTTGAGCGAACTCAGCCCTTTTTCCTCAATGGACCTTCCACAGTTTGTCCGGGGCAAGAAGCTCTGTTTGAGGTGACTTCTCCTGGTTTACCCATCAATGCCCTATGGCAAGTTCTGGATCAGTCGGGAAATATACTGCTCTTGGAAAATAATCCCACATCCAGTTTTTCCTTTGTACCCGATGTGGGAGGTTTTTTCACCATTATTGCCTATCCGGATGAAGACTATTTTTGCCAAACTGAGGCGGAACTAAAGTTGAGGGTTGCGGATAGTTTTTCTGAACACCCCAGCATATCCGGGGAGGGTATAGTATGTAGCAACAACCCTTACCGGTATTTTACAATAATCCCTCCAGGCACGGGACTGATTCCCGAATGGGAAATTACCAATGGCGCTGAAGTCAGTTACTCTTTTCAGGAGTCTGTTTGGATCACCTGGCAAGAGGAACCCGATAATCGCATTCGGCTAAGGTGGGTGGATGGCTTTGATAATTGTATCGGAGAATGGATCGACATGGAAATTACTTTTTTGAATGAGATAAACATCCGTGGTCCGCAGGAGGTATGCAGTTTCTCAGAAGTAATTTATTCACTGGAAAACGAGGCCTCAGGTCAGCTAAATTGGTCCATCCCCAATCCCAATTCAGGAATAATTCTCGGTTTCCCTACCGATAACTCGGTCAGGGTGAGATGGAAAGGTCCTGGTCTTGCAAGTTTACAGGCTGAATACTGTGGGATTACCGCAGAATTAGAGGTGGTGATAAAGGATGATCCTGTACCTGAGTTGTCCGACCAACTCTTATGTAAAGGAGAAAGTGCAATTATCGGTACTGTTGAGGATTACGTCCTTTATAATTGGTACGAAAAGGGCCATCAAGTATGCAATGATCCCGTTTGTGAACTAAGTCCCGGCAGCTATTTATTGGTGGTTGAGGATTCATTGGGCTGCAGTGGAAAAAAGCGCTTTGAGTTGGAAGAAGTAGTTCTTCCTCCCTTTCAAATTTTTAATCTGGACCCGGCAGGGATATGCGAGGGAGATACAACGCGGTTGATCTCTACCTATCCGAATGATCCCGATTATCTTTTTGAATGGTATTTGAATGGGAGTTTATTGCTCTCCGGCACCGACACATTATTTGCAATTGATACGGGAAACTATGAGCTGGTCTTGACACATGTTGCAACCTCTTGTGAGAGGAGATCACCGGTTTTTGTGGTTTGTAGATTTTGTGAGGATGGCCTGGTGTTGGAGGATTGTAGTCTTCCGGATCGCCCGGGCCCCGGTGGGGGTGGATCAGGCGATGGAAGTGGAGATGCTATTTTGGTGGATATAGAGATACAAGACAATTGCAACCACATTCGACTTATCGCGAATTCAACTGATTTGATTGACAGCACAGTGATTTGGCGCATTTGCGATGGAGACCAGTGTAACTATGTCACCGGGAATCCTGCATCCTATGTTTTTCAAAATTCCGGGTCTCAATTGGTGAGTGTAGGTGGGTATGCTCAGGACTCTGCGGGGAATCCGGTACTGTTGAGAGCGCAACTATTTTATATCGATATTTTCAATGAGCTGGACTTTAATTTTTCACTTGCTTGTGAAGGTGATCCGGTGCAATTTGAGAGTTTCGTATTTCTCAATCCAACAGATGGGGTCGTTTCTTATGAATGGGATTTTGGAGACCCGGCTTCGGGTGCCCTTAATGTTTCAAATTTAGAGAACCCCACTCATTTGTTTTCTAACCCTGGAACTTACGATGTTACACTCAGGGTGGTGACCATCTCAGGCTGTGAGTTGATCCTTCCAAAAAGCATAACTGTTTTGGAAAGTCCGGAGGCTTTTTTTGAAATAACTGATCTTCCGTGTACCAATTCTCCGGTCAGTGCTTTTGCTGCTTCGGGAGATGGATTTTTTAGCTGGAATTTTGATGGGCTAAGCAGTCCGGGAAATATCGATGATATTAACAATCCTGCCACATTTACCTATGAAAATCCAGGTACCTATCAGGTAGAACTTGCATTGGAGGCCCTCAATGGTTGTAAGGCTACTCATACTGAAATCATTCATGTACATGAATTCATCACAACAGCCCTGATTGAATCACCGGACGATTTTCCCCGCTGCGAAAACGATTTTGCAGAGTTGATGGTCTCAGGAGGAAGCTTTGAGCACTACCTGTGGAGCAATGGAAGTGACCATCCCACAATTACTGCAGTAGGTAGTGGCCCTTTTTATGTTACTGTTGAAGACGTTAACGGATGCCAGACGGTCGCCGGGCCTTTTATCCCGGATTATCTTCAAGGTCCTCCAGCAGAAATAGCCGGGAGAATTTTAAGTAGTGGTGCTCTCGTGAGGCATGATACCCTTTTTGTATGCTTTGGATCGGCAGTTGAAATTATTGCCCTTACCCTTGATTCTGGTATTGAACTCGAATGGTTCGATGGTAGCAATGACCCAAGATTGCGATACGATGGGATCGAGCGAGCCTTTCTGAGTGAAGGGGTGCACATATTCAATCTAAGCGCAACAACAATTTTTGGAGGATGCACCTCAAATGCTTCACCTTTTTATGTAGTTGTGAACCCTGTTCCGGAAAAGCCCATTCTGGATTCTGATCCTGGATTCCCTCTTTGTGCAGGAGAGGAAATCGAATTATTTGTAACCAATGTTGATCCTCTGGGAACCTATCATTGGAATAACGGGCTTGAAGGCTCTATTCTTACCACCACAGATGCAGGAAACTACACGGTAAGAAGCCTTAATGAATATCTATGTTTTGCCGAAAGTGATGCTGTAACCATACATCCATTTCCCAACATCGATTTTTTCCCCAAAGGATGCCTGGAAATATGTGATAAAGCCTTGATTTGTCTTCCCACACCCAGTGGATATACCCTCGTCGATTGGCAACTCAATGGAATTTCAGAAACACTACCTTCAAATCCCGGCCAAATTGAGATTGAGCAGAGTGGCAGATACAGTGGAGTTTTCATAAATTCAAAAGGCTGTGCGATTGAAAGTAAACCCATAGAAATATACTTATACGATGGAACTGGAGAAATCAGTGGTATGGTATTCGGTGATTTGGATGGCGATCTAATTTTTGGACCGGGTGACACCCTTTTTGAGAATATAAAAATAGAGCTATGGCTAGAAGGGGTTCTGGTAGATTCTACCTTCTCGGGGATCGGAGGAAGTTATAAATTTTTGCAAAAAGAACTTGGGGCCTACAGAATTTCCATAGATTCAAGCTCCTTACCGGAGGGCTGGTTGCCGATCAACCTTTATACTGATTTGATCCTCACCACCTGTGGACTACATCTCGTGGCTGAACCGCTAGTTCTGATCAATTGTATTGAAGAAACCCAAAGTTTTCAGCTCTTTCATTGTAGCGGCGACACCCTTGATCTATATGGAATTAAGATTTTTCAAGACACTTTGATTACATTTATTTTTGACGGATTAGATTGTGAGCAGGTGGAGGAATATACGGTAAGTTTTTTTCCGGACCTGGATACCGCCTTCTATTCATACACTGCCTGCCATGGGGACAGTATCATCTGGCATGGGGCCCATTTTTACTCTGATACAACACTGATACTTGTTCACCAAAATCATAACGGTTGTGATTCAGTTGAGCAGTTTCAATTGAGGTTTATGCCCGAAATGGAGGAGTTTATTTCAGTGCTACTTTGTCCTGGTGAAAGTTATGCTATAAATGGGGAAAACTTTGAGAGTGATACTACCTTGTTGAGGTTTATTTTAGATGACGATAGTGGGTGTTTGATAAGAAGCAAAATAGAAATAACAGCCAGAGAGAACTTTAACCTCTTGGCAAAACCCCATCCTGCCTGTCCGGCTAAAGAAGACGGATTTGTTGAAATTGATTGGGCGTCCTTTCCAGGTTTTGACTATTTGGTTTTCCTGGGTGATACCTTATTTGAACCAATTGATTTTTCAGAGCTTTCAACCGGGTTTTATGAAATGGAAGTCTTTGATATTTATGGGTGCAGTGACTTTTTAGAATGGATCATTCCGGAATGGGAGCCCCTGGATGCTTTATTGGAAGATGTGGAGCTGCAGTGCGATGGTGAGCCTCAATGGTTGGAGGTTGAAGTTAAATCTGGCGAGGATGCTCAGTTGTTGATATTATGGAACAATGGCCAAAGCGGACCAGGCTTATGGGTCGATCAGCCAGGGAGATACACTGCAGAAGTCAGCAATCAGTGCCAAAGTCTGGTCCTTTCTGCTGAAGCTTTGTTACCTGATGGTAATAGAATATTGAACCACTATGTTCCAAATGCCTTTAGTCCCAATGAGGATGGAATTAATGACTTGTTTAGGCCGTTTTTTCCCACTGAGACTCGATTTCTTTTTTATAATTTTAGAGTGTTTGACCGTTGGGGCAATGCGATTTTCCATTCGGATAGCCCTGATTCAGGCTGGAATGGGATATACAATGCACAGGTATCCGATCAGGCTGTATTTGTATGGATTTTAGAGGCCGAAATTTTTATGTGTGGCGAAATTCAGTCCATTTTCTCTAAAGGAGACGTCAGTGTGATGAGGTAAAGTCCAGTCGCATCCCGGGTTTTTCAGCTTCGCAAAAGAAGGAAGCTCTCTCGAAGTAACAGCCACGTTAAACTTAGCAGAACATATGAAGACACAGAGTAAGGGGCCATTGGCGTGGATGTTTAGATTTAAAAATTATTCCACCTTTCTGTTTAGAATGCACCCTAAAATATGCCGATCTGTTACCATCCGCTCAATTTTTTACCTCCCCTCTACTTTTTCGACTCTCTATTTTGTGTGTAAGGCATTTCAGAACCTATGAAAATACAGAAATGATTACTATGCGCAGGAAGAAAAATTAATCCTGTTAATTTTTTTTCAAGTATACTTTGGACCACCTTCATCTTGTTTTTTCTCCAATTGTTATATTTTTGTCTTGAAAACCACCGAAAGGTAAGCGCCAGGCTATGCATATGATTGCGAGACGATTTGAAAAAACCTTGAAAGTATGCGCTCTTTGTGTGGTGATTTTTGCAATTTCCCCCTTTTTGCTACGCAGTCAAAATTTTACCATCAGTGGTTTTGTTACTGATTCAGAGAGTGGAGAAGCAATAACAGGGGCCAATATTTTCAGTCCCACTACCTTGTCGGGCACTCAATCCAACACTTATGGTTTTTATTCCATCACCTTGCCATCTGATAGCGTGGAACTTAGATTTTCCTATGTGGGATACCCTGCAAAGCGATTGGTTTTTTATTTGGACAGGGATACTTCTATCAATGTGGAGCTGCTTCCGGTGACCACACTATCAGAGGTGCAAGTAACCGCCGAAGCCGCAGATCGCATTGAGGAGAGTAGTAGTATGAGTACCATTCACATCCCCATACATCAAATCAAAGCGGTTCCGGGCTTTTTGGGGGAGACCGATGTGCTGAAAACCATCCAATTGCTGCCCGGTGTGCAATCCGGAGGAGAGGGCCAAAGTGGCATTTATGTCCGTGGGGGTTCTCCCGATCAAAATCTTATCCTCCTAGACGGAGTGCCGGTCTACAATGCCTCTCATCTCTTTGGGTTCTTTTCGGTATTCAATGCCGATGCTATCAGGGATGTCAATCTAATTAAGGGAGGCTTCCCCGCCAGATATGGTGGCCGCTTATCCTCCGTGCTTGACATTAGCATGAAAGAGGGAAACATGCGGGAATTCAGAGGTACTGCATCTATTGGGCTTGTTGCTGCCAGGGCTACTTTGGAAGGCCCTATTGTTCAGGATAAAACCTCATTTATTGTATCCTTTCGGAGGACCTATCTCGATTTGTTGATGCGTCCGGTAATTAGGGCTTCATTTAGGGAACAGGATTCCGAAGGGGACTTGGGTTACTACTTCTACGACCTGAATGCCAAGATCAATCACCGTTTTTCCAATAAAGACCGACTTTTTTTCAGCATTTATGCAGGAGACGATCGATTTTATTTTTGGGAACGCGATGAATACTATAGGGACTTTCTCGATGAGGCGGAGGCCGGATTGGGCTGGGGCAACATCACTTCTGCGCTCAGGTGGAATCGGCAGTGGAATCCCCAATTGTTCAGTAATTCCACACTGACCTTTAGCCGCTATCGCATGTATACTGAAATTGCCGCCCGCTCAATAGACCGCATAGACAATTACGAGGACTTTGTCTCCTTGATTTACAATTCCGGAATCAGAGATTGGGGAGCAAAAATGGATTTTGACTACCTGCCTTCACCCGAACACCATATTCGATTTGGAGGAAATTTAATCCTTCATCGCTTTAATCCCGGACTATTTGAGTTCAAGCACATCGATACTGAAATTGATTATAGATTTGAGGAAACCGTAGGCCAATCAAAGGTAAACGCCAGTCAAATATACCTCTATGCAGAGGACGACTTCACCATCACTGACCGACTGAAGATCAATGCAGGGTTGCACTTTTCAGCTTTCCTGGTTCAGAATAAAATTTACCCATCCTTACAACCGAGGATATCAGGCAGATACTTACTACCCAATGCTTCCTCCCTCAAGTTTGCTTTTTCAACCATGCAGCAAAATATCCATCTTTTGACCTTTGAGGGAATTGGGCTACCAACAGATCTTTGGCTGCCCTCTACCAGGCAAATTAAGCCGCAAAAATCATGGCAAATCGCAGCCGGTTATGCCAGGTCGATCAGACGAAATCTGGAGTTTTCGGCAGAAGTATACTACAAAGAGATGGATAATGTCCTCTCTTATCAGGATGGGGAGGGAATATTTGATGTTTCGGACTGGCAGAGCAGGGTGACTCAGGGCAAGGGATATTCCTATGGTCTGGAACTATTATTGCAAAAGAAAACAGGGAGACTCAACGGCTGGATTGGATACACACTGTCGTGGACCAACAGAAAGTTTGATCAGTTGAATTTTGGTGAGCGATTTCCCTATCGGTACGACCGAAGACACGACATCTCGGTAGTCGGAATTTACGACATCAATGAGCGGGTGAGTTTTTCAGGCACCTGGGTGTATGGGACAGGAAACGCTGTTACACTACCTGTTTCAAGTTATATCGGAAGCACACAAGAACACCGCTTTAGGAGAAGTTTTCAATACTACGGCAGCAGAAATGACTTCAGAATGAATGCCTACCATCGATTGGATTTTGGATTTAACTTTAAGCGTCAAAGAACCAATTATTTGAGGACATTTTCCATTGGAGCTTATAACGCCTACAGCAGACAAAATCCCTTTTTTATATACCTGGGAGATGAGTACAACTTCAATCCTGAAACCGGCAGGGGAGAATACACCGAGACTTTCCGGCAAATAAGTCTATTTCCTATCGTTCCCTATTTTTCATGGACGGCTGATTTTTAAGTATGAGTTCAAAAGCAAATTCAAAAGATGAAGAAATGAATTGGAAACCATTGAGAAATGTGCCATTTGCGATTAAAATTTTCTTTGGAATGTTTACGTTAGGGGTTCTATTGAGCTCTTGTGAGGATTTTTTTGAAACATCCGTAAAAATTGATCTACCGGAACAGGAAAGTAGAATTGCAGTGCATTCCTTTTACGATAATCAAGTGGATAGTACATTTAGGTTTTTGATCACTAAAACAAGGGGGGTGCTGGAAAGGAGTTCTGAGCAGGATTATTTAAATGATGCTGAGATAAGACTTCTGATAAATGGAGCAGAAGCAACCATAATACCTGAACCTATTATTGATCCTTCTGAAAATCGCAACGCTTTTAATTTCATATCTGAAATGGTACAATTGGGCCCTGGTAATAAGGTTGAGCTGTCTGTCCATCATCCGGACCACAATACAGTTTTTGCGTCTCAAAGTCTTCCCGAACTCATCATTCCCGACAGTGTTGTTTTTATAGCAAATGCAGGCCTGGACAGCGATGGAGTCAGAGTCTCGGGAATTGATATATACTTTCAGGATCCTCCCGGCATCAAAAACTATTACCAGATCAGTGTTTTCAGGATCAGGGACAATCAATTTTCACCCAGTAGTGTATTTATCAGTTCCATCGATCCCGCTACCACACAGTATTCGTCTAGTGTTTTGGTAGATGACCAGATTTTTGATGGAGAGTATCGCAGATTGCGGGTACAAATTAGAGCCTGGGGCACCCCCAATGCTCCAACAGATACATTTGAAGTCCATTTTAGCTCTATTCCACGCGATTTGTATTTATATGGCAGGTCTATTGAGCAGTACTTCTATTCTGTTGACAATCCCTTCACCACACCTGCTCAGATTTATAGCAATATTGAGAATGGGGTCGGGATATTTTCTGTAAGCAATACGGTATCTATGGTGGCAAGGTGAGTTTTGAGGAAATACTTACAAGCCCACTCCATCTGTCCAAATACTGATATTTGAAGTTTCGCAGTTTTTTATTTCTCTCATAGGTGCAAAGGTTTCTATGAGATAAAAAGCAGCTTAAAAAAACTCTGCTTAACTCTGAGGCCTGATAATGAGAAAATGGTTATAAAAAGCTTCACCGCAGAGACGCAATCAACCCAAGACACAGAGGCATAAAGGGTTTTTCTTCGCGCCTTTGAGTATTTGCGTGGGATTATATACGCGACCTTCATCAAAGCAGGATAGCACATCAAACTATTTTTCCTTTGAAACCTTGAGCTTTACCAACAAAAAAAGAGGGGAATACCTTCGACTCAATTGCCACAGTAAACTCACTTTTGAACGTGGCTTTTATCTGCACTTCCTTTAGAGGTCAATATCAACCCCCCTTTTGAAATTATGTCCGGGAGAAATTATGCCCAAAGCTGAAGATTTTTCTTTAGGATTGTAAATTTCGAAGATTTTTGGGCCCGGCTAAACCAACATCTTCTGCACTTGCTGCCAATTCTTATCCTATTGAAGGCCATAGGCAGCGAAGTAAGCAAGCAGAATAACAGATTCAGGCTTGTTGAGTGGCAGCGCATCAGCTTACATTCCTCACTGACCACAGAGTGATCAAAAGGGCAATTCGAAGCAGGCAAGCCTACCCTTTTCGTTCAGGACCAGTAGTTTTTCTCCATGATCCATTAAAAGGGCTCCGATGAATCTCACTGTTCTTTCTGAACCTACATTATGGGGGTGAATGGTGGTTAGGTAACTACCGGTTTTCATTTGAATAAGGGAAACAGCCATCCTGCCCTCAGAAAATAGAACACCAAATTTCTGGTCCGGGAAAAACCCCGGGGAGACTCTATTTTTATTGACCTGCTTCCAAATAACTTCACCGGTAAAGATATCTCTGCGCTCAATTGTCCGGTTATCATTACCTACAAGTATTAGTTTTCCGGACAGAATGACCGGAGTGTATGACCTTAAAAATACAAAATTGTGGGGAATTTCTTCCTCCCAAATTAGAGTTGCATCATTGTCTACATCATATGCTGAAATTAAAACTCCATCTCTCCATTTGAAGTTATTGACAAATACCTTTTCACTTACTACAAAAGACCTTAAAGGAAGGTCATCCAGGTTTTCTTGTTTTTTTGAAAAAAACACATCTACTTCTCCGGTTTCATGGCCAATTTTTAAAAGTTTTAAATATACATCTCCGGATCGATAGGAGTAATAAGGGATAAAAATCGCGTTCTCATCCACATCAAAAAAATTAATGGAGGACGGTCCTCCGGTATAATAACTTGAGTCATCTGAAAAGAGAAGTTCGAGACTTTCTGATACTAAATCGAATCGGTAAATCCTGAAGAAATAGTCCCAATAATCATGGAAATCGCCCCTTTGGTAGATTGCTGCTATGTAAACTTTTCCATCTCTGAAGTAAATTTCCCTGCAGCTGTTAGCTATTTCAGGTATCAAATTGAGATTAAATTGCTTTTGAATAACCCCATCTATTCTGTTTATCACTACAATATTTCCATGGCATGACTGGCCGGCACGTAAAAAGTAAATTTGATCATCGACAATTCTAACAATGTTATTCCAAATTTTTGAAAGTGGACTCTTAATAGTCCAGGAAAGTCGCCCGTCTTCTGCTGAATAGCAGTAAATGTGATGATCTGTAATGACAATTATTTGATCTTCAACCGTATGGAAACTGTTTATTTTCTCATCCTGCTCATCCTCTAGAAAGCTAATCTGTTTTTCCCAGACTTTAGTTAGTATGGATGCAGGATAGATTGGCGTATCAATGGATTCTTCAAAGAGCAATCCACTTTCGCGTTTGCAGCTGAGAATCATTAGTGACAATAAAAATATGAATAGTAGGTGTTTTTTCATAATAGGTATCTTTAATAAGTTAAATCGACATCCTCATGCCCAGATTGAAAAAGAAGAGTTGCCAGCGTTCCCTTGGAAAATCAGAATCGTTGGTATCTAAAACATAGCGGAATCCAATTTCAGCGAAGGGCACCTTATTTTTCACTTTGTAAGTATAGGTAATACCAATATCTCCCCTCCACAATAAATGATCCCTGAACTCGATGTAACTATGTTTGCCCACCTCCGTAAAGGTGTAATTGGTTTGATTTCGATCCATGTAAAACCTTAACTCCTGGTCGTGTATAGTCTTATAAAAGTGCCTGTATTCACCCCCTAAAGAAATATACGGTTGTACGAGATGATTGTTTTTTTGGAGTGCAAGGTATTGGACCATTATTCCCATGCCGAATCGGTATTCAATGTTGTTAATCTTATCGTTTCGATAGGTCCATCCAAGGGATTCTTCTCTTTTGGAAGTAGAGTTGAATATTGATGAATATCGCGAAAAAGAAATGTAAGGTCCAAAATAATACCGTTTGGGTGTTGACAAAATCCTCATTTCTATACCGGCATATAGCCCCGGGGAAAAATGACTTTTCCTTTCTTCTATCTGATTTACATCAGTTCTTCCCACAATGTCAAAAAATTCATTTTGTGATTTCCCGGAAACATTGGAAAACCCTATTCCACCGAGAATTTCGAAATTTAGGCTAGTAGTTTGCGCCTCTAAGGTCAAATTGCCAAAAAAGACAATCAAGGACAACAAGGGTAAATAGTAGTTCTTTTTCATGCTGGTAAATTCATGCGTACCACTAAAGATACGAAAAAATACAAACTCACTGCCTTATAAACCTACTTTCCCAAAAATTCCCTTCTACATCCCTCAATCGCAGAAGGTACACGCCGGAATTCAGACGATTGGTCAGCGGCTGTAAATGGCCATTTATTTGTTCAATATTCCCTTGAAGAGTCAGTAATTTTCTGCCATCTGTGGTGAAAAGTTCAAGTTGGTAGTTCCCCCTTGGATTGTCCAATTTTATCTTCAACACTTCATTGTCTCCAATGGGATTGGGACTGATTTTTAAAACATTCGTCACTTGAAGGTTCAGGGTGCTAGTCGTTTCTTCGGGATAAACCAGCATTTTTTGTCCATCAAAACCCACAGCATAAACCCGTTCAGCATTAGCGGGGAAAGCAAGGGTGGTGGATTGATTGCTCGGATCTCCGGTGCCGGAAATACTTATATGGAGTAGATTTTCTCCATCATCCCAGGTTTCGAAAGCTACGGCATTTTTCCAGATATCATGATCAACTATCAAAGTGTTTCCACTGTGAATTACTCCCCTTCCATTCTCTCCCATCAATTCCAATTGATACAAAAAAGCGTTCAGACTGTGGGCACTGATGTAATGCAAAACAGGCGAAACCGGCTTTTCATATCCCTTGGATTGAATATAGGCTATCGTCTCATCTACCTCCGCCTGCGTAATCACAAATGGTCGCTCTCCGTAATCATCGATAAGGGTATTGATGGGCCGCAAAAAACCCGTATGGATGAAAAAATCAGTCAGGTCTTCTTCTACCGCATCACAG
Source organism: Saprospirales bacterium (assembly GCA_007695145.1). GTDB lineage: Bacteria > Bacteroidota > Bacteroidia > Chitinophagales > Saprospiraceae > PWJY01. Next base: position 14,910 of record REEI01000067.1, read on the forward strand.
ACCATTTTTACAAAATTGAGTTGCAGCTGACCGGGACTCATTCCACTTAAGTCCATTTCACTCGCCATTTTGGCTATTTTTCCAAAGAAGTTGGCGTAATCTACTCCACCATAATCCTCAGAATCTTCATCAAAACTTAAAACAGGGGCATTTCGCGCCGCTCCAGCCAGTTGATAATACAACTGCAATTGCCAAAAGGGAACCAACACCTTAAACACATCATAGGGCTCGGCTTCTTTCAGGGCTTTCTCATTGAGGTAGGTGTCCTGTATTTGTGCATTGATACGTCCGCCTGCCAGGGGAGCAACACCATCTGCAAAGCTCACCGGCTCGCTTTCCAGACGCGTATAAGGGTTGCCTGCATAATTCATGTGATAGGTGACCCAGGTGGAATAAATATTTACCGTCACCTCCACCGTTCCATGCCAGGTGATTCCCGGCCGTATTTGATTGACATGACCAAATTCATGCGCTATGCCCCATAGTCCCAACTGATTCGGATTGGTTATGCTATTGACTCCCCAGCTGAGATCGAGATGAATGCCCAGGCCTCCCGCATACCAGCCACCACTGAACCCACTGAGCGACAACTGACGGTTTTTTACAAAGCGATCAGGATACTTGTACATGCCCATCATCAATCGCTGATGGTTAACTATGGAGTCGTACATCATCACCAATCGTCTGCCCTCAAAAGGAGAACCATATCTCAATGCTCCCTTATCGTAAATGAGGTGGGTGTATTTTCCCCTGATATCCAACTTTGAGTAATTTTCACTACTGAGCAAATCCATCCAATCCTGATCATCGGAAAAGTCGAGATCAAAATACCCATTGACTCTGCCGGATACAATATGCACCTCAATTTCTGGCAAATTCAGGTCATCGTCGAAGTAGCTGATGTAGGAAAGACCGGAGTTTTCCATTTCAATAAGATTGAGTCCATTGACCAATTGATAAGCTCTGTCAACGGGATTGTCTTCATTGGCAAAATCTCGGACCCGTAAAAATACCGCCTTGCCTGCAGGAATATTCCGCACAAAAAGAGCTGCCTTTTCTCCTTCATCAAAAACAATACCGGTGGGGTTCTCAAAGGCATTGTAGTTGCCAATGTTCAGTTGTTCCCGTATGCTTGCCAAAGTCCGATACACCCCATAGGATTGCATTCTGTACCTGAGGTTGTAATCTCCTTCAAAAAGACATTGTGCGAGCGTCCGGTAAAAGTCTGAACGGATGGTGTCAATGTGCGTTTGCGTAACTTCCGGCTGAAGCGCAGCGTACAATTCATCCGAGAAAATATCCGCATAAGGAAAATCTGCACCCGGCTGTTGTACACGCGTATAAAATTCCATTTGGGCGCAACTGGCAAAGCCACCTGCACCGTCCAGCACTACCAATTGAATGTTCAACGGCTCTACGGCATTGGGGAAATCAACTACAGTAGGTAAACCGGACTGCCCAAAATTGTAGTCCATCAGGTGCACAAACTCACTTCCCGGACCATCCACAGCAGTATTGTAGTAAATTTCCACATTCCCAAAGTTGCCATTGCTGCCTGAAGTTCGGGGCGTATAGCGCAGATAGTCCACGCTCGTCTCTCCATCAAGGCGATAATTGAGTGTGACGGGAAAAGTGGTGGCACTCCAGGAAGAGTGATAGAGGGTATTCAGATTCCCATCAAAAGATCGCTCTATATTTTCACCCGGCTGAAAGGACGATGCCCAGGAGCCGTCAATAAAAATCTCCGCTTTTAGGTCGAGTTCGTTGGCTGCACTCAATTCATCGGTTGGAATCCTGCAATCATAACCATGCGCAGGGGCAATTTCTTCCCCTGAATAGAACTGCAGTAAGGCACAACTGGAGTAGTTTCCAAAGCCACTATTTACTGCAAAACGAATCACAGCAGGTTGTTCGATGGATTCACTCAATTCAATAACTTTCTCTTCATGATCCGCTGTCCAGCTAAAGGAATTTTCCTCCAGTGGGAAGAAGTCTTCCGGGTTTTCTCTTGTGGAATAATAAACATCCACCCGGGTCCAAATGCCATTCAAACCACTTTGCCTGGGCACATAGACAATGCGGTTGATACTTTTTACCCTGTCCGTAAAGTAGGCATTCAAAGTATCCGGAATCCCCACCCTGCCCCAACGCGAGTGGTAAACTGTATTGACATCTCCGTCCAATACATTGATTCCCTCACTTCCCGGCTGTGCCTCCTGAAAAGTAGTAACGGTATATACAGGCGCCAGATGGGATTGTCCGTGAAGCATACCCACCGGTAAAAGGCCGGAAAAAATGAGTGCAAGAAGAGTAAGTCGCAGCATGGATTGTGTATTTTGGGGGTCAAGGTAGGGAATGATTGCGGTAAAGGGAAATCTTGGGGGAGTAGTTTTCAAGGATCCTACTCACTTTTGTGAGACTTTGATTATTGAATGGTGAGGGGAAAGGGCCAGAGATATAATCCAACCCGTTGGAATAAATCTCCTCCTGGGTGAACTTAGCCACTGAACCGCCAGTTTTGGGTAGGCGCTGTTGTGCGGCGGCTGTCTTTGTGAAAAAAGTATTCAGTAAGATTATATAGTCTATCTAAGTTTGCCTGTATTCGATACAATAAGCGTTTGAAATCCTCCATAAATCATTCTTTCGGCATCAAAAATTAAACTTTTGGGATCGGTTATGGGGGCGATTAATTCCGTCATTCTTGAATCAGCTGAGACTTGCTTGTTTGCAGTATCTCGAATCTCTTTGGAAGGAAAAATAATCCAACCAAAAATAACAACTTCATCTTCTTTCAAATCTACTACATCAATGAAAGAACGAGTACCTTCCAATCTCAAATCTTCTCCGACATACTCAAAATAGGCAAGGGCTCCATATTCTTTCCAAATTTCAGCTACTTTTTCCGCCACACTTTTGTATTCGTTAAGGTGAATTCGTGGAATTGGAAGTACAAATCCGTCTATGTAATTTGCCATATCATTACTTTATTTTTATTCGATAATTTGTTAGTTTTTCGGTTTTTGGAGAATGGTTTCCTGCTAAACGACCTGGTATCCCAAATGGGTAGCATGGCCGCCTTACATTGTGTGTACCACCTTGCTCCTGCGTTAAGTTCATTCTGCATGAGCTTAATAAGTTTTCCCCAAAAGTCCATTCTGAGGTCAAATTCGTATTTGTCTGTGTTTTTCAAATAAGGGAAAAACCTATATTAGAGGACGCTATATTTTGCCCTGAATTCCCAAATTTCACCAGCCATTCTGTGCGTCAGGCCATCGGCCTATAGGCCTCCAACAACTGCATTCGTCAGACTCACTATATTAGTAGCCTCATCAACGGCTTATCAACACCTTGTGCTCAAGTATTAGCTCATCATTCAATCGAATACTAATGAGGTAAATGCCGTCCGGGTACGGAAGGTTTAGGTCTGTTTTTTGTGTGTTATACACCCGTTTTTGATTTAACAGTTGGCCCTGGAGATTGAATACCGCTACTTCCACCTTATTGTGGATCTGATGAAATTCCAGGAAGAGGTAATCAGTTGCCGGATTGGGGTAAATAAGTACCATGTAATCAAACAAGTCTGAAACCGAAGTGACTTCCTCAAACAGGGCATAAAGTATCAGGTCGCTTGCCGGCATATTAAATGAGTAAACAGAATCAGCAGATAGGACCTCCTGGTCTGCATCCATCCAATGAGCAAACCTAAAGCCATCCTGTGGAGTGGCAATGATGGTAACTTCATACCCTTCTGGATAATCACCGGCACCGATTACTGACCCGCCCAGTTCCGGGATGGATACCAAATTCAAAGTGTACTCTGCAGGATCTTCTTTTTGAAACAGCGCAAAGAGAAGCAAATCACTTGCAGGCATTGAAAATAAATAGACCGAATCAGTTGATACCGCGTCTCCATCCTCATTTTGCCAGTGGACAAATCGGTGGTTTTCAGCAGGGATAGCGATAATTTCCACCTCTTCACCCTCCAGGTAGGTGCCTTCCCCCAACACGGTGCCGGCAGTATTCGGAAGTGCTTCCAGAGTCAACTGGTGATTGTTGCGAACTCTGAATCTGGCAACCAGGGTAGCATGTCCATCAACCTGATAAGTAAAAGAGAGACTGTTGTTTAGCAACTCGCCATTTTCGAACCACCCCAGAAAAACATAGTCCGCGGAACCCTGAACGGAAACCACCACTTCAGAATTTTTCGGGTAAAAGCCATCTCCTGAACTTACAGCAACATTTGGCGGGAAAACCCGGGTTTGAATCCGGTTTACTTCAACTGGTTTTAACAAGGGGTACCCGTCATTTTCAGCGAGCAAATCGTGAGACCAAATCGCATCAAAATCCCACCCAATGAAGGTCTCCATATACTCCGGATAGGTCATGTTTTCAGTTGAACGACCTTCCCCACCGTCAGAAAAAGAAATACCTGAACTGTTGATGTCCCAGTAACTGAATTCAATGTTACCCGAATTCTGTCCGGCAAAGCCTCCTAAATCACCAAGTCCACCCACCTGACCGGTGGAATAGGAATTGAGTATCATCCCATTGTTGGCCCCTATAAAACCGCCTACATACCGTGAACCCTCAACGGAGCCCCTGGCATAGCTGTTGGTTATAGCTGCAGTATCTGCAGGAGAATACCCAATTAAGCCACCGACGTATTCTGTTCCTGTGACAGAACTTTTAGAGTAGTTGTAATGTGCATTCTGCCCTGTTAGCTTAAAGCCCATTATGAGAATTAGTACTAAAATTAAGATAGATTTCATGTTGTATTCTCTTTAATAATAATAACTATTCATGAATATATTTTTCCCACAATCCTCAACCCAATTATCGGAGCCGGGGCCCCAGCATCCAAATTGATCGCCGTGATTATTCCCCGTATACATATTATTAGCATCCGTCCAGGGACCGACATGAGCCGGCACAGAGGTATCATTCCCATCAATTGAAACTGTTACCTGCCAGGGAATACCGTGAAATGGACCTGCAACTCCTCCTCCCCTAAAATCAGCCCAATTGTTTAAAAATGAATTTGATATTAAAGTGGGTTTAGGACTATTGGTCTGAGATCCGGTTGAAATATAGCAGGCCCCACCACTCGAGGCCGAATTATCTATAAACATATTATTGCTTACCAATGCGTCATTCAAGTGAATATGCAGACCTCCTCCATCGCCAAAAAGAGCGGTGTTTTCAACAATTGAATTATTGATTACTTTAAAATCATTGTTCAAATCCAGTTCCCATACTGCCAGGTAAATGCCGCCACCACTTCCCTCGGCTTCATTTTCTTTTACCTGATTATTTTCAATTGAGACTCTTCCATTAGCCTCAATAAACATCCCTCCCCCTGTATATGCAGTATTGTTTTCAATGGTGTTTCCACTTACAATAAAGTCGGCTGAGCTTTCAGGTTCCCAAATTTCTATTGCAATTCCACCGCCATTTTCAGCATGATTATACTTTAGGACATTGTTCATGATTGACACTGTATTCGCCCTCACATAGATCCCTCCGCCGTCGTAGCCTGAAATATTATTGACGATGGTATTATTGGTGATTGTACCCATTGCCTCATCATAAATCGCAATTCCTCCTCCTCTCACCCACTCGTAGGGTCCCTCATTATTATCAATCACATTGTTACTGATCTGAAACTCTCCGTCCCAAATCAGAATACCCGGGTTGTAAAATTCGTACGTACTGTTGTTTGAAATAAGATTTTCAGTAATGACAGAAGTCGATGAACTCACATAAAATACGTCCCCTCTCAAACCCAACGCCTCATTGTTGTGATTGTCGGTGATCTTATTGTTTTTGATGGTGATATCAGAACTTGAGGCATATACTGCTCGTCGGGACCAGTTGGTTACCGTAAATCCCGAAAATTCACAATTATTACACCGGATGAAAACAACCCCGTGGGAGGTTAGATGACTACCATCAATAATAGTGGTGTCAGGACCCAGGGCACTGGTCAGTTTAATATTTTTGTCCCTGACCTCCACGGCCTCATTGTATACACCGGGATGTACGACAATTTCATCCCCGGAAACGGCTTCCAATACAGCCTCCTGAATGGTTGCATACCATTTGTTTTGAGTCAAATTGTGAACATTTTCATCAATTTCTTCCACTGGTATAACTTCGCTCTTATCCTTCAGGGTAATAAGAAGAACCAGTTTGCCGGGAGGAACACTATCTCTTTTAGCCTTCCCTTCAAACTTTCCTTCAGACAAGAACTCAAAACTAAATCCGCTGACCAAAGGCCCGCCGACCGAATCGAGGTAGCAAAATATCGAGTCGATAAAATTTTCCACCAAAAGGTCATTGTGGTTGTATAAGGGGAAGATCAATTCCCCTGAAATTACTACCAGAGTATCGTCTTCAATTTCAACCCTGTACTTCCCCTCCGGACAGGCCCTGGTTTCCTCTGACAACTTCAGGTCAAAAAAAGTCTGTCTCACCACATTGGATCCTTTTAGCAAGGTGGAAAAATCTCTTTGTGGAGGCTCCGCTCCATAGAACTCCTCGTGATCCATATCGTCAAAAATGCGTCTGTTGATGTTGCCTTCGGGCCAGATTCCTGTTCCGCGCTGACTGTAGGTCGGCACAGCACCATCGTTGGGGCGGTGCAAACTATCGAGAACCCAGGTGTTCAGGGTGGCACCTTTTTCAATTTCTGTGGCCAGGCCTTCCCATCTTACCACCCTGCCGGCCAATGTCCAGCTCAATTCCGTTTGTATTCTTTTCGGGGTGATTCCCACATAAAACCAATACTTATCCCTCAACGCATCCCCGCTGAATAAGCCCTCGTTTTCGTTAAACAACCTGAGGTTGTGGCTGAAAAACATCTTTCCATAGGGCAGTTCAAAATCGCGGTTGTCGGATATGGTGGATGAATTTTCAACAAACAGGTTTTGCAACTTAACCAGTGTCTGGTGGTCAGTAGACCAACGCAAATCTCTGATGCCGGGCGCATCCACTATCATGGAATTGATCTTTGACTGGTACCATTTACCGGCCCCTATATTTTGCATGGGGAATGAATAGCCACCCAGAACAGCATTGTGGCCGGCGGTGAGTGCGTAGCGCAGGGAATAGAGGGAAGCTCCCAAATGAGGGGATCCCCAGGTAACCAAACCCTCAAAATTCTTCAGAATTTCACTGTTGACAAATCTCAAACCGGCTCTCGCCACCAATCCACCCTGAGAATGTGCTACAAGAAATAAATTGAATGGCATATTCTCGTCCATCATGATCTTTAGCTGATCATTGGTCTCGAATTCTTCATTGATAAGTCTGCCTAGCTCTTCGCCCAGTGTGGCATGCCTCCATCCACTCTTGTCCGGAACAGGAGAAAAAATGGGCCTGAATGTCGGATATACAAATTCGTATATGGCAGTACAATCATCGGGATACTGGGTAAATTCCGGGTTTGTATTACTGAGCACCAATTCCTCATAGGTAAGATCCCACACTCTGCGCTTGTAGCTAAACATCCACGGATAGCTAAATTCACTCGGGACAAACCCCAGCTTTTCTTCCTCATTGTGGCCGTGCACCAATATGATCACATTGCATATTGGTTTTTTCCTCAGTGCTTCTCTCTCAGACGGGCTCGCTCCTCTGGCTACTTTTCGATAACCGCTCTCTGCTTTGGTCGTATCAATAATCATGCGCTCCAAAAGTGGTCTTCTCTTCCAATTCAGGTGATCGTCATAGGTCATGAGTTGGTATTTCACCTCTCCCACCCACTGTGCTGATGCGCGGGAGGACCTTCTTTCCGGCAGCAGATGTCTGAATTTTTCCTGTTGATTCAGATTGGCGGTGTCAATGGGTTCAATAGAAAAGGGAAACATGGGATCGACAAACTGGTAATCTCCCTGCTCATTGATCCAGACTGCCAAACTGGTGTGGTATTCGTCAACATACTCTCCATCCACATCCACGGATCCGGAACGCAGGATAAAAATGGTCTCCGGATTGACTGTTCCCGATTCACTGCCGGGAATAGTGATAATGGGTTTTAACTCAGAAGGGTCTCCTGATCCCGCAATTTGAAACTTTCTCATGGACCCGCTTTTTCTCAATCCGGATGTTGCGCTGAATGAATTTTTGACCGATTCATCTGCGCAAATCCTCTCCCAGTAAAGCGTGGATTCCCCCTCAATTTGAGGGAATTTAATAATGGATTGATCCTCCAGGATAATTTCTATGAGTTCTCCGGAATCCGCTTCCAATTGCTCCCATATATGGTGTTGGTTACAAGGTTCTGTTTCTCCGGGTTGGTACTCAGGCGCATTTTCCTGCTGGTCGGGAAAAGCTCTTAAATACCCTATCAGTCCGCCACTGTATTGTCCTGTAGCCGTAACGGTTCCCGTAGAATGAGAGCCATAGGCCTCGCCACTTCCAAGCAACCCCCCGACCTCTGTTCCACCGGATACCACTGCATCAGATGAGCTGTTCATCGCCCGGCCATAACCAGCTAATCCGCCAATGCGGTATGCCTCTTCTCCACCGATGACAATACCTGAAACTACGCCTGATGAATGGCAGTTTTCCATTATTGCAGCCCCTGCCAAACCACCAACAAACGCATTTCCGGAGACCTGAACATCGGATTCTGAATTATAGATGCAGGTGGAGAAGGACTCCAGGGAACCCACAAGGCCACCTACAAAAGATCCGTTACCTTCTACAGTTCCATTTACAGAAAGCTGATCAATCCTTCCTTCTGAACCGAAGCCAATCAAAGATCCGACATAATCCCTGCCCACCACATGTACATTTTCAAGCTTCAAATCGGTTACCCTGGCACCCATTGAAAAACCAAAGAGTCCGACCTCGTTGCTATCGGGTGTAGAAATCATAAGGTTTTGGATAGCAAATCCATCTCCGTCCAGTGAGCCGGTAAACGGGCCTTTATTTCTGTCACCTATGGGCTTCCAACCGTTACCTGTACTCCAGGGTTCCACACCCAGGTCTATATCATTTGCAAGGATAAAATGGGACTCTTTGAAATAGCGAATGGAGTCCAGTTGATACGCATTTGATATTACGTACGGATCCGTTGGGTTTCCCAGTCCGCCATCAAATGGTTGTCCCGAATTGAAGGCCGATAAAAGAGGAATGGTTAGCATAAAAAAAACCAAACCTGTCAAAACAAAAAAAGGCCCTTTAAATTTTTTCATATGTTTTATTTTAATGAATGCCAATCATTAAGTTAAAGCCCTAATGAGATTTTCCAATCAAAAATACCTTCAATATGAATTACTATAAATGACTTATATCTGCAACATAAATGATTGTTGTCATTGGGGCTGATTGGGTATTAATGTAACATGAAAACTTCTGCAGAAAAAGTTATCCTGCCTTGCTGCCCTAAAAAATCCAGTACTCTTATCCAGAGTTGCTTTGATGAAATGGGTGGACTATCCAACGACATCATGCACTATCTGCCAAAGCTCTAAATCTGTTGTTATAGGTAGGACGTATATATTCAAGTATCGTGTTTTTGGTGATCTGCACTTGTCCAGTATTGGCGCTTAATGATCCGGTCTCTTTATGAGCATTCATAAGGGTCCTCATTTGACCCATAAGTTTAAATTTCTACATATTACTGACCCCTTGTGTTTAGAGCCCAGTTTTTTGTTAGTGCGATTTCACTGGTTTTTTTTAGTAATAGGGTCAATGCTGCGTTCTAATATTAACCAAAAACCCCTTTCTATTCTAAATATCTGCGGAATCCTACTTATTCGTATCGGGTTATATCTTTCTTCAATTTAGCTTTGCTTTACTGCGATATGGGCCTGGAACCGCAACTGACTGCTCTGCAAACACGACTGAACTTTCCGAAAACTTCACCTCTGACCTAATTGATGTTTAATTTTGTGCTTATTCTCATCATGAAAGGGTTTTAGACTGGACTTACAGATGATTTGTTCGAACTGTTTGACTGTTAGATATATACTTATCTTTTCATAACCCTAATGGGTCATCGGAACTCAACCTGTACTTTTCAACCCACTTGCTAAACCATTAATTAAACCAAGCAACCGGGTTAAAATTTCATTTTTTTCCAGGCTGTTTTCATCTTGTATGCTGCGCCATTCTCTTAAATAGTTGATATGTAAATGATGCAGTACTTCCAGTTTATCATTGCGCCATTCAAGATTATCATATTGAGCGTTTCTTCTGATGGAAGCGGGTTCTTCGAAAAGCTCCCCAATCATTTGAAAACCGTTATGGTAATCTGTTAGTATTTTATCCATGAACAGTTCCCGTTCTTCAACTTTTTCATCTAATAAGGCATATTGCTTCATTATGCCCAGATTAGAAAGAATAAGGTTAGTTTCGGTTTGTATTATTAAAAACTTGAAGAAACTCCAATGGACAACAGAATCCTTTAAAAGCTGAAATTCTTCCGGCTTTTCTGTTTTTAACGCTTTTAGCGCCTCTCCAAGGCCATACCAGCCCGTAATGGTATTCCTGGAGAGATTCCAGCTAAACACCCATGGTATGGCTCTAAGATCATTTAAAGATCTGGAGCCGGTTCTTCTTGCTGGTCTCGATCCAATTTTACTTCTTTCCAAAACATCGATACAGGTTACCTTACTGTAAAAATTTATAAAGCCCTCAGTAAGGATAAGCTCTCTGTAATGATCATGAGATTTTTTAGATAAATACTCCATAGTGTGCAGAGGATAAAAAACTTCCTCCTTTGCACTAGTCTTATTTTTAATGATATGTCGTGCCATTCCGGAAGAAAGTGCATTTAGGTTATAGGTACCGGTCATTGGGTTGCCAAAAAGTTGGGCAACGGACTCTCCCTGCACTGTAATCTTAATGGTTCCGTTAACAGTATTTTCAGGCATACTTTCCATAAACCGATGGTATTTACCCCCTCCTCTACTTATTGTTCCTCCTGTCCCGTGGAAAAAATAAACTTCAGTATTATTTCTTCTCCCAACTTCTGAAAGTGATTTTTTGGCTTTGTATAAATTCCATTTACTTGTTATTGTGCCTCCGTCTTTATTGCTATCACTGTACCCTAACATTACTTCTTGTTTGTGGGTTAATTTTTTGGCTCTATCTTTTGTAATTCGATGTTGAAGGAATTTTTCTAAAATTTCTGTACCATTTTGCAAATCTGTTACGGTTTCAAATAAGGGTACAACCATGATATTAGTGTGCAGTAGTTGAGTCTCTCTCATCAACAGGTAAACCAACAATAAATCACTGAGACTTTTAGTCATACTTATGATGAATGAACCTATTCCATCTGATCCATATTGACTTACATGTTGACGAATTACCCTGTAACAATCCAAAACATTATCTGCTTCCTTTCCATAGGAAATCGAAATATCTGTGATAGGCGCATTGCTCTCAAATAAGTAATTTAAAAAATTTACCCGTTTATTTTCGTCCCAGTTTTCAAAATCATACTCTTTTCCGTCAAGGGTTTTCAAAATCTGAGAAAAAGCTTTATTGTGAAAATCGCTGTTTTGCCTTATATCTAATTTAGCTAAATGAAACCCAAAGCAGTGCACGGTTCTCTCAACCCGGAATAGTAAATCTTCAGCAATGCCCTGAAAGCCGGAATCAACTAGCGCATTTCTTAAAAATTTTAAATCATCCGCTAAAATCCAGCTTGATTTATAATATGCGGCTGAATCAGCAAATTTTTCAGATATGGTATTTTCGATTTGTAGTAAAATCAGATTTACAAATTGTCGCCAGGGTTCGTGTGGGTTTCTCTGAACTGCTTTTATACCGGAGTCACCTAATGCTTGTACTTTTCCTTCAATTGCTTTTGTCAATAAATGAGGAACAGGATTGATAATGCCTGATATAGAAAGTTTTTTTGCCAGATGCAACAATTCATCTTTCACAAGCAAAAGTGCCTTTTTTCTGTGAAGAGTTAAAGTTTCCTGCGTTACTGAAGGCGTTACAAGAGGGTGGCCATCTCTATCCCCGCCAACCCAACTTCCAAAATTAATTTTTGGGAATACCTCCGGGTTCTTTATTTTGGCAGGGTCAAACCCTAACTCTATCCAGGAACTTTTTAATTGCTGGTCACTCTTCTCCAATATCACCGGAAAAACAGTATTCAAGTAATGCAAAACATTGGCCCTTTCGTCTCTGACATCCGGTTTTTCCAAATAAATTTCTCCTGTTCTCCACCATCTCTCCAATAGATGGATAATCTTTTCTTTGATGACATTTTGTTCCCATTTACTCAGGGATGTATTCTCTCTTTGCACCAGGAGCAAGTAGAGTTCACGGTGGATTTCAATTACGGTTACTCTTTTTGCTTCTGTGGGATGTGCAGTAAGTGTTGGGATTACTGTAGTTTCAGAAATGGAGTTAATAATTTCCTCTTCATTTACTGAAGCATCTTTCCAAATTTTTAAAGCTTCAGCCCAGGACCCTCTAATTGAGGTTAACTTCTCTATATCCGCCATTTTTCTGCGGTATTGTGTAGATGCATTTTCCTCTACCAGAGTCAATAACTGGAAATAAATGCTCAGGGATTGGATAATTTTTTCGCTGGAAATTTTCTTATTCTCCAAAGTGGATTGGTCAGGGGGATTATTTATGATTGCTATGACCTCCCCTTCGTTAATTCGGGTCAACATTTCCGTATAGCAAGCCACAATAAACTTTCTGTCGTCTGATATTTTCTGATAAGGAGCTTCTTTGATTTTCATTCAATAAATTATTGGCTGTTTGTAAAAGTGATTTATTTTTTTAATGAGTAGAGTTATACTTATAGTTCAGTTCCAAAATACTAAAACGATTGTCTGCTAGTTATTTCTTAATGATAAATTATTGTGCAACTTGCTCACGGCCGTGCTTTTTTTAGCGCTTTTTCCAACAGCTTTCCACTGGATTGGGGTACAGCCTGATCAATTAGAATCGACATGACCCCAATTTTCCAGATGGTTTCTCTTTCGAATTCCCCATCGCTTAATATCTCCCGCAAGAATAAGGGTGACTTTATCCAAACTAAATCTCATACCGGAGGTCTCCGTCCAACCATACTTTTAGACTCACTTGAAATGCCACCCGTAGAGCAAGAAACTTTCTTATTGTCTCTCTCATTCATGATTTAAACCTATTGGCCTGTTAGTAAAATTCCCCATACCCCAAAGCTACTGTTTTTTAGATAGTTGGCCAAATCCTTCCAAATATCATTATCTAATTACATACCGGATGGCTTCCATATTGGAAAGGGAATAAATTTGTGGGAGACAAATGGTACAGAAAATTGAAGATTGATACTTCTTTGAATACTAGAGTTATATTAACCAGTCGCTAAGTTAGGTGTTCTTTAAACAACCCAGGTTTTGATCATTCCACCTTTTTCCTGGTTAAGAAAGCTTCATGTAGCTAATACTATACTTTGACTAAATGCTTAGCCACAGCTGCGTTTTTCTGTTTTGAAAAAGAATGAAATCCCTGCGAATTAACCGAAACAGTGCGCCTGGCTTGACACCTGCACCCGGCACAAATTCATTCCGTTTTGCAAGCAATGTGTGTCAAAGGTATGGCACAGGATATGTAAAGTTGCTCAGGGATTTGTCTGATCTTTTTACACTGCTTTCCAAAGTACAGCCTGCGGGCAACGCAATGTATACCGCCCTTTAAGCCGGAGAATTGGTTATTTTTGTATGAAAACAACCAACATGAGTTGTTTTTAGGTATATCTTGCGAAGTGAAAAATCTTTAAAATAACAAGACGAAAGGAACCCGTATTTCAAAGAAACTCGCATCATCCAGCAGGCTGAGACCCAGTTTGGGTTCCAGGTGAATGTTGTTGGCGAGAGGAATACTGTAGCCTGCGAAAAGGCTTGCTTTGAATAGAACCTCGCTATCGACAGAGATAAAGCCAAAACTGGGGTTGAGGATAAATCTACCTCCGGGATACCACTTAACACCTCCGCTGAGTCCAAATATTGATTCGCCGTCCAGAGAGGTAAAGTTTAGGGAGCCTTTGACCGCAAAATTGTCTGAGATATACACTCCTGCGTCCATAGAGAGGTTGATGATCGTAAAGTCACCATCTTCAATCAGGAC
>REEI01000024.1 GCA_007695145.1 Saprospirales bacterium
GTCTCTTAAACTTTGCTTCCATTATTCAATTGATTGCTTTGATAACCATCATCATTCAAGCTTATTATTTATTAGCCTAATTCAATAGAAGAATTTAGAAATAGACTTGCCATGATTAACATATAGTTTAGTAGGTCAAGCTCAATTTTCGAACAATTTACCCCCATAAACCCACAACCAAAGAGGGTAATCACTCACCCACAATACCGCAGATGCAACCAAACCTACCAACCCTTCAAAAAAAACCACAGTCCATCTCCGAAAAGCTCACTTTTTAATTGAAAATTGTCATATTCTCAACAGTCGCTAACATATGTAAGGTTTATTTAATGCGATTTAATCCTTACATTTGTGGTTCTGAAAGAAGTTATGGATGTTATTAGAGCAGGGCTATTTTCTCACTTGAGTTTAAATTATTGCCGGCTTCATATAAAAAACCTTAATTTTGAACGTTTAAGATGCTGTCTAGATGGCGCAAAACCGGTTACCTAAAATTTCATCAGCATGTCAATTGAAGAACGCAGATCACTTTACAGAAGATGGGTAAAATTCCTTTGGGGGATTTTTGCATTGGGTGTAGTCTCGGTTGTTGTATTTTTCTACTTAATTTCACTTCAAGAACTCCCTACCTTTGAAGAGTTAGAAAACCCCAATCTAAGTCTTGCCACTACTGTATTAACCGATGATGGCAGAGAAATTGGACGGTACTACGTTCAAAACAGGATGCCTGTAACTTATGACGAACTTTCACCTCATGTAATCAATGCCCTCATTTCCACCGAGGATCACAGATATCATAGACATGCCGGCATTGACTTTGAAGCACTGGCCCGTGTTGCAACAAAAACAGTAGTTCTCCAAAGAAGGGAAAGTGGAGGAGGTAGTACCATCTCCCAACAGCTGGCAAAGCTACTATTTCCAAGACCAGACCTAAGGGGTAAGAGTTCCCTAGGCCGGAGCTGGACACTTGCAAATACCAAATTTAAGGAGTGGCTAACGGCCTTGAAGCTGGAGAGGAGCTATACCAAGGAGGAAATTATCAGCATGTACCTCAATGAATTTGACTTCATCTTTGGAGCTCACGGTATAGAAGCGGCTGCTGAAACCTACTTTGGCAAGAAACAATCCGATTTGGATATTCAGGAGGCTGCCATGCTTGTTGCCATGCTGAAAAACCCATGGAGATACAGCCCTATTCGCTTCCCCAATAATGCTAAAAACCAACGTAATGTGGTGCTTTTGCAAATGAAACGCAGAGGTGTGATCAGCGATACAGAATTAGATTCACTAAGGCAGCTACCCCTTGATGTAACCAATTTCAGACGCAGTACTCACATTGACGGGCTGGCCCCATATTTCAGAATGGAACTCGCCAAGGACCTCAGATCAATGCTTGCCAGACCGGAATACCGCAAACCAGACGGCAGTATGTACGACATTTACCGCGATGGCTTAAGAGTATTTACTACGCTGAATTACCGCATGCAAGAGTTGGCTGAAAAAACCATGTGGAATCACATGGCTGAGGTGCAGAAGAGATTTTTCGGGGAATGGCGTGGGCTGGATCCCTGGACTCACAATGACGGCAGAATTCCAGTAAGTACAAAAATGGCGGGACTCACTTCCCTCATTCGAAACTCCGATCGCTACCAAAATGCGAGATACCAATACCTCAATGAAATTCTAGAAGATATAGTGGAGCTGCACGAACTGGATCTCAGGGACTTTGATATCGACCGAATGGTCTCAGCCTCCACAAGTGATCGTGCCAGACGCTCCCTTCAGAGTAATAGCTCCATAGCTGCAGAAAGGCGTGAAACCTACATGGAAATAATGTCCGGTCCCCATTGGGAGCGCCTGAAGCAAGCGTGGACTGACCTTCAAGACACTATAGATGAGGAGTTTTCAACCCCGGTACAAATGAAGGTTTTTGCCTACAACGAACAAGGCGAGACAGACACCCTTATGAGTCCCCTGGACTCCATAAAATATCACCGAATGCATCTTCAAACCGGAATAGTTGGCATTCAGCCCACGACCGGGGAGGTTAAGGTTTGGGTGGGGGGCATCAACCACAAATACTTCCAATTCGACCACGTGAGAACTATGCGTCAAGTGGGCTCAACCTTTAAACCCTTCATATATGCAACTGCAATATTTCTGCAGGGTATCTCACCTTGCACCAAGGTGGACGACGTGCCGTATACGATTACACCAGGTGAAGGAAATTTTGGACTGATAGATGAATGGGCTCCAAAAAATGCAGATGGAACCTTTACCTATGAAAAATACACCCTATTCGAAGGTTTAAAGCAGTCTAAAAACACAGCCTCTGTTTATCTGATGAAACTGATCGCAGATACAGAACCGGTGAGGCAACTCATGAACAGCATGGGCGTCAACAGCGATGAAGTCAGGAGGGACGGCGACTTTAAAATTCCCCGTCAACCTTCAATCTCCTTGGGAGCTGCTGATCTTACGGTGTTAGAAATGACTGGAGCTTATGCCACCTTTGCCAATAATGGAGTGCATATAGAGCCTCATTTTATCCGAAGAATTGAAGACAGGCACGGTCGTCTAATCTACCAGGCCATTCCGAGAGAAACAACCGCACTGGATGCCAGAGCCAATTACGTCATGATTGAAATGCTGCGCTATTGTACTGATGGCCACTTTGCTTTCCGCAACATCGATAGTGACAATGGGGGAAAAACAGGGACGACAAATGATCACACAGACGGTTGGTATGTAGGAATTACCCCTGAACTCGCTATTGGCACCTGGGTAGGAGGTGCTGACCGCTGGATTAGGTTTAGAAGTTTTGCCAATGGGCAGGGCTCTCGCATGGCCAGGCCATTTTTCACCTCCTTTCTGGAAAAGCTGGAAGATGATCCCTATGTAGATTACAGTGCAGAAGCCAGATTTATTAGACCTGCCGATGATCTGGGGATTGAAATTGAATGCGAGCGATTCAATCAGTTCAGAGATAGGGACAGAGACCTTTTGGATCGCAATATATTTGACGATCCATTTGACGACTTCTGATTGAGAAATGTTGAATTTGATTTTGGAAGCTCGCTTAATTGGTGGAATCTGAACATGGGATTGCTCTGCAATAGAATAGCTCAAAATCAATACTTTATCAGATGAAAATCTTTACTTTGCACGGCTCAATTCTCCTTATTTTCCTATTCGCAATGGGTTGCACCAGTGCAAAAGATGGAATTTCAAACGATGCCTCAGTTGTTGATAAGAGAAATCAGGTTTATAGAGGTGATGCGGGATCTGGACCTACCCCTGAAGTTGAAACCGAGAGACGAATTTTATTTTCAGCTTTACTTGGCATGACAGTAGAAAACCCGGATAGCGCAAATGCAGCCTTAACCTTAATCGCAGAAAACTTCAATGGCTATGTCAACGAACTCGGGACTTTCCAAACTGTCATACGAGTAAAAAGTCAATACTTTAACTCTGCTTTGGAAGAAGTCGATAAGTTGGGAAAGATCCAAAGAAGGTCTATCAGAGGACTCGATCTAACCGAAGATTACTTTGACTATCAAATCCGGCTAGAAAATGCTGAAAAAACCAGACAACGCTATTTGGTTTTACTAGACAGGGCAAATACAGTTCAAGAAGCACTCAAAGTAGAACGAGAGCTCGAAAGAATCAACGAAACCATCGATCTCCTAAAAGGAAGAATCAACCGGATTGACCACCTTCACGAATATTCAACCATTACCGTGCGCCTTTCAGAGCGAAAAAGACCTGGAATACTAGGTTATGTTGGACTTGGAATATACCATTCAGTCAAATGGTTGTTTGTGCGAAACTGATATCCTCTTTGTCATTCGGTCTCTCCTCCTTACACATAAATGTGGCGAGAGGGCAAAGCCAGTCGTGAACCAAATATCCCTTCCTTTATTACTATGGGAAAAAGATGATAAATCTCAATCTCGAGAAAATACTGGAAATGGAGGGGCGATACCGTGCTACCTTTATCAATTCCCTTTGGGGCTATCGACCTGTTGCTTTGCTGGGTACAGTCGACGCTGCAGGACAGACTAACTTGTGTATAGTCAATTCCCTCTTTCATCTTGGAGCTAACCCACCTATGTGCGGAATGGTATTCAGACCCCACAATGTCGAGCGTCACAGCCTTGAAAACATTTTAGAGGTGGGAGAGTACACCATCAACCTCATGCCATTCCCCTTATCGGCGCGGGCACATCAGACAAGCGCTAAATACAAAAGAGAAGAATCGGAATTTGACAAAGTAGGACTAAAGCCCATTTGGAGTGGAAGATTTGCTGCTCCATTTGTAGGGGAAAGCCCGGTGAGAATAGGTATGGAACTGCTGAGAAAAATACAACTAGAGGAAAATAATACAGAGATGGTCATCGGAAAGGTGAAAATGATCGAGATTGCAGAAAACCTTGTTGAAGAAGATGGCTTTGTCTGTCATGCCAGGGGCGATATTTTATGCGGATCGGGATTGGATGCCTACCATAGTGTAAACAATGGAATAAGGTATACCTATGCAAAACCCGATGAGACTCCCCGAGAACTGGACCGATTTAAATTCCAATAAAGAAGAGAAAAAATATTTGAAATGACTACCGATAGAATTATTGAAATGGCCTGGGAAGATCGCACCCCCTTCGAGGCAATTGAATCCCAATTTGGACTGTCAGAAAAAGAGGTAATCACCCTGATGAGAAAAAGCCTAAAGAGGGCATCATTCTGCAGGTGGCGCAAACGGGTAGCAGGAAGAAAAACCAAACATAAAAAATTGAGAATTGCTGAAATCCTACGCTTTAAATCCAGCAGACAGAAAAGCATTTCACAGAATAAAATCAGCAAAAGATAAAAATGGGTGAGAAGGGCAGCATCAATCCAGAATTGCGTGAAGTCAGGAACTGAGAGTCATTGTTCCCAACTTTCTTATCCCCCCAAAATATCCAAAGTAGCTTCAAAATATCATCAGTATTGACTGAATTATTGAGCTGACAAACTATTACTTATAAAAGCTTGGAATGCAAAGCGAATCATTCAATGGTAGCTCATTTAAATACCAAACATGTCAACTCAAAAAAAATCTAATCCCCTGAAAAAATTTGTCTTATTTGCAACCGACCATTTAAGTGGAGAAAAAAATGGGAACGAGATTGGGAGCTAGTCAAATACTGCAGCAAGAGATGCCGAGGGATCAAGATCAAAAGCTAGACAACTAAAAATAAAAATCCCGATGAAGCAAGCATTACTACACCGGGATAAACTTCTTGTTTGAAATCTTAGAGGCAATTGTTAAACCAATAGAATTTTCATATTGAAAATATCATTAGCTTACTGATTGTGCCAGGCCTGATTATGAGCCAGTCGCTGACTACAAACCGGACAAACACCAGGAGATTCGGAATGACCGCCTTCACAGCTATTGGTGCAAATGTAGTGATGGACTACTCCATCTGGACCAGCAGGTATATTAACCTGCTCCATGGGTTGCTGTTGAACATCCATTTGGTTCTGTGGTGTCTGTCCTCCTCTCATAGGATCAATTTGTTGGCGAGGATCTCCTCCATTTTGCTGCATCTGGGGTTGTTGTTGCATCTGCTGGTTTTGGGCAGTATGCCATGCCTGATTATGAGCGAGTTGTTTATTACAGACAGGACAAAATCCAGGTTGTTCTGAATGACCACCCTCACATTGATCAACACAAATATAGTGATGAACAATTCCATCCGCTCCAGCGGGAATATTGACCTCCTGAGGGGGTTGCATCTGTGGTTGTTGTTGTTCTTGTTGCTGAGGTGTTTCAACAGGTTGAGGCGCTTGCTCTGTAGGCGATTGCTGATCACTTCCACTTCCTTCACCCTGACAACCAATAAGCACTAAAACTGCCAATGGCAGCACAATTAATTTCCACATTTTTCCATTATTTTAATTTCCGAAAGCAAAGGTAGCAATTAATATACCACCATGCAAATTTAATTTTTCAACGCATAAGGCGATGCATCGTTCAGAAAATAAGTACTTTTTGCAAAATGCCAAAAGCAGCAAAGCAGATGAATAAATCATCAAGGATCGGAGGAAAAAAAATTGTATTAGGCTATTAAATAATAAAACTCATTTAGTCATTGGTAATCTCACTCGAGTCAAGTCAATGAGGGCCAATCTTAAAAAGTAAACACCGATTAGCGGATGCCCCTTTCAGAGTTATTTATGAAAGATCCCTCCCTGCTTAAATGCTTTAAATTCAGTTGTTTAAATAGTAATAAAATTCATTATTTAATTACCTTATCCGTTTGTAATCAATGACTTGTATACAATTTTTGCTTCCCATCAATCAAGTCCTTTTTGCTATTGAATAGTTATCTCAAGTTTTCCTTTACTTTTTGTCTTGATACAAAAAGTAACAAAAAAATCAAGGCTGTCAAGTATTTGGCT
>REEI01000030.1 GCA_007695145.1 Saprospirales bacterium
TTATTTATTAGCCTAATACGAAAATTTTATTTTTTCTTTGGGCTGATCATTACGATCATTCTTTTGCCCTCCATTTTTGGGAGACTTTCAGCAGTTCCGTAGTCCTCCAATTCTTTTATGAAGCGCAACAGCAGCAGTTCACCACGATCTTTAAAGACAATGGTCCTACCCTTGAAGTGAACAAACACTTTTACTTTTGCTCCATCAGACAGAAAGCCCTTTGCGTGCTTAAGTTTAAAGTCAAAATCGTGGTCATCTGTATTGGGGCCGAAGCGGATTTCCTTTATGACTGTTTTGGCTGACTTAGACTTTATTTCCTTCTGTTTTTTCTTCTGTAGATAGAGAAATTTATTGTAATCCACAATCTTGCAAACAGGGGGAATGGCTTTTTCAGAAATAAGGACCAGGTCAAGTCCCATTTCTTCTGCCCATTGCCTAGCTGCTTT
This sequence comes from Saprospirales bacterium, assembly GCA_007695145.1. GTDB lineage: Bacteria > Bacteroidota > Bacteroidia > Chitinophagales > Saprospiraceae > PWJY01. Next base: position 447 of record REEI01000030.1, read on the forward strand.
TGTAGGATAAACACCGGAGAGGATTTGAGTGCCGATCACTTTACTGATTTCTTCCAAATTTTCCCCCACCAACCTAATTTCCGGTGCTTTGATGTTTTCATTGATGGGGTCTTCCTGCTTTTTTACCCTTCTAGGGGTGAATCTTCTTCGAGCCAAATTTTAGTTATTTATTAACAAAGGTATTATTATTTATCGAATTATCAAAACGGACTTGCCACTAGGCTTCCGTATCGGCACTTTCTGTCTGATGTATGATGGTGTTGTCTTTGTCTTCATTGAGCAATACCTCAAAAGAACTTCCCTCCTTAGGATTGTTGTTTAGTATAAATTCGGCCAATGGGTCCTCAATGTACTTTTGAATCGCCCTGTGTAGCGGTCTTGCGCCATACTGCGGATCAAATCCTTTTTTGGCAATAAATTCCTTGGCTTCTTCTGATAAGCCCAGAGAGTATCCCAAACCTTCCAGACGAGCGAACAGGTCCTTTAATGTGATATTGATGATCTGGAAAATCTCTTTCTGCTCAAGGCTGTTGAAGATGACCACATCATCAATCCTATTAAGAAATTCCGGTGAAAATGTCTTTTTGAGCGCATTTTTAATGACTGATTTGCTGTGGTCTTCAGCAGTTTCCACTCTGGCCTTGGTGGCAAATCCCACCCCCTGTCCAAAGTCTTTCAACTGCCTGACTCCAATATTGGAAGTCATAATGATGAGGGTATTTTTAAAGTCCACTTTTCTACCCAGGCCATCAGTCAATAAACCGTCATCCAAAACTTGAAGTAGGATATTGTAAACATCGGGATGCGCCTTTTCAATTTCATCCAGCAAAATGACAGAATATGGTTTTCTTCTTACCTTTTCGGTCAGTTGTCCACCTTCTTCATAACCCACATATCCCGGAGGGGCACCAATGAGTCGGCTGATGGAAAATTTTTCCATATATTCACTCATATCGATGCGAACGAGAGCATCCTCGGAATCGAATATGTACCTCGCCAGTGCTTTGGCCATTTCTGTTTTTCCAACTCCTGTGGGGCCAAGAAAAATAAAGGTGCCGATAGGTTTTTTGGGATCTTTTAACCCCACTCTGTTTCGCTGAATGGCTTTGACCACTTTTTGAAGGGCTTCATCCTGGCCGATGATCACCTTTTTGAGGTCTTCATGCATGCAGACCAATTTCTTACTTTCGCTTTGGGCAACACGCTTGACAGGGATCCCTGTCATCATTGCCACTATTTCAGCAATGCTGTCTTCGTCCACTGGATAGCGCTTTGTCTTTGCCTCTTCCTCCCATTCATCCTTTGCAATGTCCAATTGCCTCAGCAGTTTGGTCTCCTTGTCTCTCAGGTCGGCAGCTTTTTCGTATTGTTGACCTTTTACCGCTTTGTTTTTCATCTCGCGGACGGCCTCTATTTTTTCTTCTAGCTCTTCAATATGTTTAGGAACATGTATGTTTTTGAGGTGGACTCTCGCACCTACCTCATCCATTATGTCAATGGCCTTGTCCGGCAAAAAGCGATCGGTGATGTATCTCTCACTGAGCTTCACGCAGGCTTTGAGGGCATCATCGGAATAAGTGACGTTGTGGAATTCCTCGTATTTGCTCTTGAGGTTTTGAAGAATAATTAGTGCTTCTTCTCCACTAGGTGGATCAACCACTACCTTTTGAAATCTCCTGTCCAGCGCCCCATCTTTTTCGATATACTGCCTGTATTCATCAAGAGTGGAAGCACCTATGCACTGCAGTTCACCCCTTGCCAGAGCGGGTTTGAAAATATTGGAGGCATCCAGCGAACCTGTCGCCCCACCTGCTCCTACAATGGTGTGGATTTCGTCGATAAAGAGAATGACATCCCTGGACTTTTCCAGTTCTCCCATAATGGCCTTCATTCTCTCTTCGAATTGACCTCTGTATTTTGTGCCTGCTACGAGCGCTGCAAGGTCGAGCATGACCAATCTTTTGTTAAAAAGAGTGCGGGAAACTTTCTTTTGTTGAATAGCGATTGCCAGTCCTTCGGCAATGGCAGTTTTACCAACACCTGGTTCTCCAATCAAAATTGGGTTGTTCTTTTTTCTTCTGGAGAGAATTTGCGAAACTCGCTCTATCTCTTTTTCGCGGCCAGTGATGGGGTCCAGTTTGCCCTCCTCCGCCAGACGAGTAATGTCCCTTCCAAAATTATCCAAAACAGGGGTCCTCGACTTGGTAGCGGTTTTGCGCCCGTATCTACCTTGGCTACCTTCCTCTTCCATGGGCATATCGGGGTCGGAAGAGGCCTGGGAGGTCAATCCAGAATTGAAGTAGTCCTGTTCCTGACTAACGTACTCCAGTTCAGATCTGAATCCCTCATAGTCTACCTCAAACTCTTCTAACGCCTTAGAAGCCGGATTGTCTCTGTGTTTCAATACAGATAACAAAAGATGTTCAGGACTTATCTCGTCGTGACCAAATTGCTTGGCCTCCAGAAAGGTGACTTTTAGTACCCTTTCAGCGTGTTTGTTGAGGGGAAGATTCCCCACATTTACGCGGGTATTTTCATTGGATTGTGAGGCAGCAAGTTCTTCAATTCTGCTTTTGAGTTCATCAAAATCCACGTTCATGGATTCCAATACAGTTTTTGCAAGGTTGTCATTGTCTCTTATCAGTCCCAGTAGTAAGTGCTCGGTTCCAATAAAGTCAGACCCCAGCCTAAGGGCCTCTTCCCGGCTTTGGCTGATGATCTTTTTGACCTTGGTTGAAAATTTACGATTCATATTGTGAATTATTCGAATATAAAATTACGGTGATATTTTATTCTCTCTCCTATTTGCTCATAAAAATTAGTGAAAAAACTGTTCCACTTTGTAATTCCTGATTATTTGGCAGATAAAAGCCTTTGAAAGCTCAAAAAGTGCTAGATTTCAGACTAATAACTTAAATTCAATGACATAATGTCATAGTTTCAGGCTGCGAAATCAATCATACAACAAATATTTCCCCTTAGAGTTTTGAGAGTCAATGTCCATCAATTTGATAATCACCTACTTCCACCTGCAAAGAAAAGGTAAATTACCCGTAACAAAAAGAAGAGGGCGGAATAAAAATTCTTAAAATTGAGGACAGAGGTCGTTTTCATTGACGTATTCTCCCATCATCGTGATCGATAATTCAAAAATTCCTTGCCTCTGACTGTAGTGGCTAAGGTCATCAAGCGATAGATCGTAACTCAGGCCGAGTCTGATTCCTTCAATTTCAAAACCCACTAAAATGGAGATGTCTCGAAATTTATAATCATCTAATCGATTGTTGACCCGCCCAAATAATCCGAAGTGGAGGAAAGTTGCCCTGGAGTCACTCAGGAGCATCTTTGCTCCGCTGCCAGCGAAAATATTGGTATGTGGCCCCTGGAAACTTGCAAAGACGCGGGGAGATAACCAGATTCTTGGGAAAACTTCAGTTTCAATACTGAAGTGCCCAATGAAATTGCGATGCAATCTATTTTCCGTCTCTCCCGTGTAGGTTGGGTCCTCAAAGTCACTGTAAAATGATAGGTTGGGGGCTGTGAGGTGAAGCAGTGAAACGCCTCCGTTTAAGCGAACACCATTTCTCACCGCATAACTGTAATTGATGCCAACCGAGAGGTCGGCATATGAAAAATTGTTATCCGGCAGGTTTTCCCCGGTTGGAAGGCCAAAATCAATGGTTCCATCGAACTGATCCTGAAATCTGAGGTTCTCGTAGTTCACATTCTGTTGAACCATTCCAAGTGAAAAACCTGCTGAGAGAAACTGATTGTTTTGCCCTCCTAAATTTTTATGAAAGGCTCCTGCAAGGGATATCTGTGTTTTGCTAAAATCGAATCGATCTACTTTGTCACTTAAAAAGACCAGCCCAATTGAAAATGCGTCCATGCGGTTCCGATCTCTGCCGACCTCAAGCCTGGCATCTCCAGAAAGGGCATAGGTCCTGAAGGGCTGATCCAAGACAGAACTCCATTGATTTCTATGTTGAAGTGAGATCCTGTAAAGGGCATCGTAAACTCCAGCCATGGAAGGATTGATGTAGGTGGGGTTGGCGTATTTCTGCGAAAAGAGGAGATCCTGAGACCTTATTTCACTTGAAAAGCCGAAAAACAGTAAAAAGCCGACCATAAAAATCATACCTCTGCAGGAATGATGCCATCCGGGATTAGACTGGAAATAAAAGTTGAAGCTGTTGTTCATCTGGATTATAGTAAAAGAATAGAGAAGTGTTGCCGGTTGGTCATTTTAAAGGAAGTTGGTTTCTACCAAAAACACACTGACTAAACTACTTCTGATTTCTCCCTTACAGTATCTTCCAAAAAGTTGTGTTTTTGCATCCACTCATCGTTGAATACCTTTTTTACATATCGACTTCCGTGATCGTGCAGGATAATTACAACCACATCTCCCTTTTTTAATTGCTTCTTAAGTTGAACAAATCCCGCCACGGCGGAACCACAGGAGTAACCGGAAAAAATCCCCTCTTCTTTTGCCAACCTGCGCGTCATTAGAGCACCATCTTTATCTGTCACTTTTTCAAAATGGTCAATCACACTGAAATCGACGTTTTTGGGAATGAGGTCTTCTCCTATCCCTTCCGTGATGTAGGGATAAATTTCAGTTGGGTCCAATTTTCCGGTCTCGTGATATTTCTTTAGAGCTGAACCGTAGGTGTCAATTCCCCATACCTTTATATTAGGGTTCTTCTCCTTCAGAAAACGCCCGGTACCAGATATGGTGCCTCCTGTTCCCACGCCTACAACCAGGTGGGTGATTTTTCCGGCAGTTTGTTCCCATAATTCAGGCCCAGTAGTTTCGTAATGAGCTTGAGAGTTGGAGAGGTTGTCGTACTGATTGAACCAATAAGAATTTGGGGTTTCTTCGCTTATTCGCCTCGCCACACTATAATAAGAGCGGGGATCATCGGCCTCGACTGCGGTTGGGCAGACCACCACTTCAGCGCCCAGTGCACGCAGGAGATCAATTTTTTCCTGAGATTGCTTGTCAGAAGTGGTGAAAACACAATTGTAACCCTTGACGGCTGCAGCTATAGCGAGCCCCATCCCGGTATTACCCGAAGTACATTCCACTATGGTTCCACCAGGCTTAATCCTGCCGTCTTTTTCAGCATCTTCCAACATTTTTAGAGCCATTCGGTCCTTGATTGAGTGACCGGGATTGAAACTTTCCACCTTGGCTAAAACCAGCGCCTCGGTATCTCCTACAACTTTATTAAGTTTGACAAGAGGCGTGTTGCCAATAGCTTCAAGGATGTTTTCCTTATAATTCATGGATAAATTTGGTTTGATAAAAAATGAAGCGGACCTGCTCCGCAAAATACTTGTTTGAGAACGACTGAAAAAAGATTTCAGTTTATTCCTGATGCAAATATCTAACTTTTACGAAGAACCTTGGGTCAATAACGCCCAGATGTTTTGCCAAACCATCTGATACTATTAATAGAACATCCGAAGGGTAGAGAGATTCCGGAATCCTGCCTGAGACTTTGGCAAAGGCACGTCTACCAAACATGGGGTTTTCTATTTCGAGTATAGAATTGACCGGAGCAGAGCGATGTAACACATAAAATCCGGCCGTGGATTTCCAATCCTCGTTCCATATGGCTACTCCGCGCTCTTCCTGATAGGCGAGCTCTTCTACCAAATGGTCTTCCGGACTAAGGACCTCTTGCGAACTGAGCGGATTATCTTCTGATCGGGTAAAAGGACCACCTGAGATTGGTGATTCATTTTTCTTTCGAACTGCAGATTGAACAACAGAAGAGAGCTCAGATGATAAAGCCGCTATTGCCCTGGGGCTGGTAGAATAATAACCAACGGTGAGAACTTGGCCGGGGCTGAGTCCGGATTCGACCTGGTTGATTTTTTTTATCTGATCAATACTTAGGCCTGAGGCTCTGCTTATGGAGAAATAAGTATCGCGCTGCTGCACTTCATATAATAACTTGAAGACGGATTCAATGTCCGGAACTGCATGGATATTGCTTTGAGGGAGCGGAATGCGAAGGACCTGACCGATTCCTATGGTAGCAGGAGAAATTTCAGATCCATCAATCCTATTGGCCGCGATGATTTGATCTGATCCAATACCATAGTTTCTGCTGATTGAAAAAAGAGTTTCTCCCCTCTTTACCTCGTGCTCGGCACACCACTTGAGACCGTCACAAAAATCAACCATTTTACTCTCCTGTCCCAATAAACTTATGGAAGTGAGAAGAGAGATTATTATCAATAAAGGTTTTACCTTCGCCATTTGGTTTTGTTTTGAATATTCAACGACAAAAATATTATAAAAATTTATAATATTATAATTATGAGAAAAAAAAATCGCAATACAGTCGCACTTATTCCGGCCCGCTATGGATCATCGAGACTCAACGCCAAGCCGCTTAAAAAGATCGGCTCGAAGCCCCTGCTTCAGCATGTATATGAGAGCGCACGCGATTCAAACCAGTTTGACCGGATAATTATTGCCACTGACCACCCCTTGATTGCTGATATTGGGGAGTCCATTGGGGCTGAGGTGGTGCTTACTGATGTGAACCACCAAAGCGGGACGGACCGATGTGCTGAGGCAGCCCGAATCCTAGATGAATTTGATTTGATTGTAAACATTCAGGGAGATGAGATCATTCGGAATTGGACGGGAATAGATGAGTTGTTTTCAATGATGCGAGAGGGTATATTTGATGTTGGAACACTGGCATGCCCGATATTGTCTTCAGATGAGCTTAATTCTTCGGATATTGTAAAGGTGGTTTTTGACAAAATGGGCAAAGCGCTCTATTTCAGTCGAGCTACTATACCGTTCGTTAGAGATTTGCCCGATGAGCAATGGGTTTCCAACTTTCTATTTTTTCGCCATATTGGCATTTATGCATATACGAACAGGGTGCTGCAAGATATTTCTTCCTTGAGTCCTTCAGGTCTTGAATTGACCGAACGTCTCGAACAGTTGAGGTGGTTGGAACATGGGTACGATGTTGGAGTTGTTGAAAGCCCTATGTGGGAGAGTATGGGAATTGATACAGAAGAGGATTTGAAAAGGGCTAGAATGGAATTTCAGAACGGATAAGTGAAGTCGGGAGTGGTGATTTAGCTTTTAGGATAGCAACTCAACCTGGCGCTGGACTACAGATCATCTTTGCTGAAGGAAAAGGGGAGAAGCATTTTTGCAGATTCCATCACTACAGCGCCTCCATCCTTAAGTCCCAGGATAATAGAAACCGGTGCATTTTGTCTTTCTTCCAAATCGATTAGGACTTGAGCACAGAAGCCACAGGGGTATACTGGTCGCTTGAGGTTGTTTTCTTTGTTAATTGCAGTTATGGCGATTCTCTGAACCTTTACTCCGGGCTGCTGACCCATTGCGGCAAAGATGGCGACTCTTTCAGCGCAAAGACCTGCCGGGAAAGAGGCATTTTCCTGATTGGAACCCGGAATCAATACTCCATTCTCCAATTCCAATGATGCTCCAACTCTAAAATTTGAATAGGGTGCATAGGCGTTATTGGTTTCAGTCCAGGCTTTCTCAAGTAGTATTCTTTCCGATGAAGGTAGTGAGCTCCAATCAGAATGCTCTTTGTAAACGAGTAACATTTTTCTTGTAATCGGGCTATCTGCCATATCACTTAAATTGTATGTTTCAATCTCCTCTTTTGATAGCGACTCCTATGAGTAGAATCGCTTTTGCTGATTTTGCCAATCAATAGAGGGGGATATTGTGAGATCAAATACTATGCCTGAAATATTCACCCTGGCTTCTCATTTATCATCCTATTATATAAGGTGGAAAATGAGAATCAAGTGGTTGGATGGCAGAATAAATGGCTTGCAGGAATGGTGCTTATGGGGTTTAAAGGGGCCTACTCCAATAAACCTTTAGATTTAAGAATGAGTGAAGCGGGAAAGGAGATAGACGTGCCCGAAGTCATAGCTAAAGTTGATGACTTGAAGCACGGTTATTGAGCTACTACTCTAAGTATAGCCAGTATGAGGAAAGGATTTATACGATGAAGAAGAGATTTGATTTTGTAGCTATTCGAATAGAAATGGGCTTTTTGGCGTGAAATTGATAACAAGTAGGAAAAGCAGTTAAGTTAAGGATTTTGAGGTTGTAATCAGTAGGATTTTTTTCGTTAAAATCAGGAGAACCATCAGAAAATTTATTGCTATAAAAACTACAATTTTTGTAGTGGTTATATCCTTAAATCCTCTGTTAAAGAACTTATAAGGAGATGCCTTTTTGTCTATACAATGAGAGTAAAAACTGAAAGTCAGAGCATTTTCATTGTTGATTCCAGATATACAGATTGTCTGCCATAGAGAAATTAGAGTTCCTTCACAATTCCTTTAAACATCAATCGGGCAGCTGCAATATTGGTAGCAAGTGGGATGTTGTGGACATCGCAGATTCTCATTAACATCTGCACGTCAGGTTCGTGAGGGTGCTTGTCCAAAGGATCTCTGAAAAAAACGATAAGGTCCAATTTTCCCTCTGCAGCCATGGCAGCTATTTGGGCATCTCCACCTATGGGTCCAGAAAGTAGCCGAGTAACCTTGAGACCTGCCCCTTCTACCAGACCACCTGTTGTATTGGTAGCCACCAGTTCAATTTTGTCTAAAACCGATTTGTAGTTTAGAAGAAAAGATACCATATCTGCCTTCTTTCCGTCATGGGCTATAATAGCTATTCTCATGTTTTTCTGCAAAATTATGAAATTTCATTCCATGAGCTGACAGTGTAGAAAATTTTATTCGACGAAGTTAAAGGTTAGTAGATAAAGTGTTATCAGGGAAGGGTAGTAGTGGTATTTTATCTTTGGGAAATGGGCTTGAATAGGTTGCTTTACAAATGATGTAGCGAGAATAAACCTAAAGAAACTTTATCCAACAATTTTAACTTGACTTGACGCTAGTGATAAACGATCAAACCCGTTACTTGTAAAATCGAATGGCTGCTGTATAAACTTATTCTAAATGAAGGGTGATTTGGATACTCTGCCTCAGATGGTTTTTTTTTGACCGGTCTTTACTTTGTTGCATCGGCATCGCACTAATTAAGCTTGAGCAACCGTTTGTTAAGAGTTCTTCACCCGGACCGGGTAGCCTTAGTGCAGTGGCGCGTAAGTTTAAGTAAAGTTTTCCATGTTGAACACATTTAGCCTGGACAAGCTTTTACTTTTCTAAGGAAAAAAAGGGAGTCACGAGAAGGTTTGCAAGTTAATTTAGGTGATACCTAAGTTAGAAAGAAAATTATTGATCAAAAAAATATTGAATGAGTAACATAAATATTCTTTGGGCTGATGATGAGATCGATCTGCTCAAACCGCTAAAAATTTTCCTTGAGAAAAAGGACTACAAGGTAGAAATGGTTTCCAACGGCTATGATGCCATAGAGGTGCTAAAGAGCAATCCTAAAATTGACGTGGTGTTCCTGGATGAATCCATGCCCGGAATGAGCGGATTGGAAACACTGACTGAAATCAAACAGTTCAGAGAGGATGTTCCTGTGGTTATGATTACTAAAAATGAGGCAGAGAACATCATGGATGAGGCCATTGGTTCGCAAATAGCAGATTACCTCATAAAACCGGTGAATCCCCATCAGATTTTACTGAGTCTGAAGAAGATCATTGATAATAAGCGTCTGGTGGAGGAGAAGACCTCCTCAGATTACCAACAGGAGTTCCGGAAACTCCTAATGGAGATCAATAGCGGTCCGGACTTGCCGGATTGGATTGAGATATATAAAAAAATAGTCAGTTGGGAACTTAAACTAGGCGGTTCGCAATCAGATCAAATGATGGACATTCTGACCATGCAGAAGAAAGAAGCCAATGCAGAGTGGTCTAAATATGTTGTGAGGAACTACTCGGATTGGTTGGAGGGGGCTTCGGAGGGGCAACCACTAATGTCCCATACTATGATGAGAAGAGAGGTGTTGCCCTATTTGCAGGATGGAATCCCTACATTTTTCATATTGATGGATAACATGCGATATGATCAGTGGAAGGTAATTGAGCCCATTCTTAAAGAGCGATTTTACCTCGAAAAGGAAAGCCACTTCATCTCTATACTTCCCACAACAACCCAATACAGCAGAAATGCCATCTTTGCCGGACTCATGCCCTCAGATATTCAAAAGCGATTTCCGGACAAGTGGTTGAATGACATTGACGATGGTGGAAAAAATATGTACGAAGAAGATTTCCTCAAAGATCAACTGAGCAGGTTGGTCAGGCGGGAGATTAAGTCTCACTATGTTAAAGTGACTCGTCATCATTTTGGAAAACAACTGCCTGAACAGATGACCAATTTTCTGAATAACGATCTCACGGTCATCGTCTACAATTTCATCGATATGCTTTCCCATGCGCGCACGGAAATGGAAGTCCTCAAGGAACTAGCTGCGGATGAAGCTGCTTACCGCTCCATCACAAGAAGTTGGTTCTTGCATTCTCCCCTGTGGGCAGGTCTTCAACGGCTTGCAGACAAGGATGTTCGGATTATTTTCACTACAGACCACGGTACGATCAGGGTATCCACTCCATCAAAAGTAGTAGGTGACAAGGAAACAACCACCAATCTCCGTTATAAAGTGGGAAAAAATCTGAGGTATGACTCCGGAGATGTGCTGGAGGTTAGAGAACCTCATACCGTCGGGCTGCCCCGGCCCAATATCAGCTCAGCCTTTATTTTTGCAAAGGAGGACAAGTTTTTCCTCTATCCGAATAACTACAACTACTACCACAATTATTACCAGGATACATTCCAACATGGAGGAATTTCTCTGGAGGAAATGATCTGCCCTATTGGGGTTTTAAGGAGTAAGTAGTTTCAGAGAATATTAATTTTATTGGGGTCGGTAAGCTGCCTGAAAAAATTTAACCTTACTGTCCAGTACTGGTTTACTTGCGCTTATGCGTAGACTTTACGCTGAACTTTTAAATCCAATAAAGGCTGCTATAGATAGAGGTCCATGTAACCAAAAAGGTCGGGATTGGCCTGAATATAATCCTCAAGGTATTTCTTTTTCAGGAGAAAAAGGATGGTGGAGCCGAAAACCCCCTTGTCCTTCAGCCTAATGAACCCGACTTTGAAGAAGTAGTAGTCTTTATATCCCAGCGAATCGATAGAGTCATAAGTGTATTTTACCGTTTTGAAATAATTGGTGACGAATACTCCCTCGCGACTCATTTCCACTCTTTTTAGGCGAAAAATAGTCAGGTAGATGATTAAAAGGGTGGATAGGTAAAAGAGCAGGTTGGAGTATTTCAACCAATCTGATTGAAACACATTCAGAGTGGAGTCCTCGGAAAATAGCATCACAAATGTGAATAGTCCGTAAAAGACCGTCCAGAATGTCGGTACGAATATTCTAAAGAAGAGGGTGAGATTGGAAGAAATTCGCTGCATAGATTAGACTTTATTTCGCTTTTCAATTCGCGTTGCAATGATGATGCTCAATTCATAAAGCACGTAAAGAGGACCGGTAATCAATAGCTGGGTGATAATGTCAGGGGGTGTGATGATGGAGGCAAGGACTAGCATGCCAATTAGTGCGTGTTTTCTATACTTCTTCATGTCCGTTGGCCCGACAAGTCCTATACTCGCCAAAAAATAGACCACTACCGGAAGCTGGAAGACCAGCCCGGTGGGCAGTGTGAACATGGTCATGTAGTTTACGTAGGAGCTTAGTGTAGGAGCACTGGTAGCACCCACGTCGTAAGATGCAAGAAAGGTAATGGCAAAAGGTGAAATGATATAATACCCAAAAAGCACACCAATAAAAAAAAGTCCAGAGCAAACAAAGACAAATCCCCTCGCTGCGCGTCTCTCAGCTTCGTAAAGCCCCGGTTTTACAAAGCGCCACACCTCAAAAAATATATAGGGAATGGCGCAGACGATCCCCAGCCAGAAAGAGACTTTGAGGTGTACAATAAATTGCTCACCCAGATCACGAGTGAGCAGCATAAACTCAGGTGGAAAAAAGCAGAGCCTGTCAGAGAGACCACAAATGAAACGATAGGTAAAAAAATCTGATTCCTTTGGACCCAGTATGATGGTGCTGAATACAAAGTCTTTCATAAGGAAGACTACTATCGCTATGAGTAAAGTGGCAACAAAGGACCTTATAATATGCCAACGCAAGGCTTCAAGATGTTCGAGGAAGGTCATCTTGTTGGGGTCTCTGCCCTCGAGTTTATCTACATCTACTTGATCCAATGGCATATCTTAAGTTCAATGCTTTTTTTCGATGGACAAAGATAGAAGAATCCCCGATTATGGAATTTTATCCGGCTATATGAAAACCCGGTAAAGCAAAAAAATTACAGTGGGCTGTTTTTTGGAAAACGGATTTGCCTTAATCAGTTCTAACATTTTTGTCCAATCCCCCCCCCCAGAAATCATAGATTTCCAAAACGACATAAAAAGGTAGTGCGGTTTTAATACTTTTGCACTTGCAAACCATTCGCAACAAATAAATGGTATGACGCTTTTTTTGTATTTGCTCATGTTCGTTGTTTCTCTGGCGGTCCTTATCAAAGCGTCCGATTGGTTCGTAATGTCATCTGAGAAATTGGGAGCTAGCTGGGGTGCATCTCCCTTTATTATTGGGTTGACCATAGTGGCATTTGGAACCTCCCTTCCGGAATTATCGACAGCTGTTTTTGCCATGTTGGAGGACCAGTCTGAAATAGTTCTTGGAAATATAGTGGGCTCAAATATAGCCAACATCCTGTTGGTACTTGGCATACTCGCAGTTATTGCAAAGGACATCAAATTGGATTTTGACCTCTTTGAAAGTGATATTCCCGCCCTTGTTGTTTCGGCTTTTTTACTGTGGTTTATACTGGGAGATGGTGATATAGATACCATTGAGTCACTAATTTTACTAGCCGGTCTGGTGGTGTTTATTTTTAGTTCAATTTCCAGTATGCAGGCGGATGAAGTACAGAAGGTTTCAACTGGATACAAAACCTATATTAAATTGGTTGTCAGTGGTGCCTTGGTATATATGGGTGCGAAGTATACAGTGGAGGCAATTGTCGTTCTTTCTGATTTGATGGGAATTGGAACTGATGTCATCTCATTAACTCTGGTGGCAGTAGGAACCAGTTTGCCGGAAATTACCGTATCCATTGCAGCTGCGCGAAAGGGGCTTGCAGGCATTGCAGTTGGGAATGTAATTGGATCAAATATTTTCAATACTTATATAGTTTTGGGTGTGGCCGGACTGATGGGACCACTCAGGGTTACTGATGCTATTTCAGACCTGAGTTTGCCGCTTATGGTGGGAGCTACCATTATTTTGGCAGTCAGTTCACTTTCAAAGAGAATAACCAAATGGGAAGGGGTACTTTTTTTACTGGTTTATGTGTTCTTTATGTATAAGTTGTTTTTGTGAACAAAAAATAAATGAAATATGCTTGGTGATTTAATGGCCAGAATGGAAGGTGCAAAGATGGAAATCGATGAAAAGTTGAGAAATCTCACTATTACTAAATCCGATTCCGCCAAATTGGTGTCAGTAACTGTAAATGGCAACAAAATGATCCTCGACCTGAGTATATCCAGCGAGTTAATGGAAGGGGGAGAACCCGGTCTGTTAGAAGATGTTCTCGTCAATGTCCTCAATGATGCCCTTATTGAGGTCATCCGGAGAGAAAAGGAAATAATGGAGGAAGTAGCAGGAGGCTTGATGCCTCCAGGCCTGGGTCTGTGATTTTGCGATGTCTTTGTTTTATTTTTTTAGAAAACATAATTGTTAATGTACCAATTCTTATTCATCTCAATAAGCCTGATGCTTGTGCTGAATTTCGGATATGCCCAGGCTCCTGTTGTGAATTTGACTTTTGATAATTGCGAAGCCACCAATACCGGCCCCAATAGCCCCGATGGCGAAGTCAGTGGATCCCCTGACTGCGTTTGCGGAGTATTTGGAAGTGCCTTTAGGTTGTCAGGAGGAGAGGATGCCATAGCCATTCCTGACACCAATGTATTTAGACTGCTTACCTTTAGTATTGCATTTTACTTTCAGCCTGAGAAGGGAGTTGGAGATTTTACGGTTTTGTCTCATCAGGAGGAGTGTAATTCCCTCATTGGATTCAGTGTCCTGTACCGGTCCACCACTAACTCATTGGCCCTGGAGTTTACAAGAGACCTCGGTAGAAGAGTTGTAATGAACGTAGATCTACCTGAAAATCAATGTTGGTATCACATCATTATTGAAAGATCCGGTGGACGGCATTCTGTTTTCGTCGATGGAGAAAAACTTGCAGAGGTGAATTCGGGCGGCTTAATTGAGTTTGCTAATGATGCAGCTATATCCATTGGTGGGGGCCCTTGCGTTCCGGGATTTCAGCAGGGCATGATGGGAGCGATCGATGAGTTTAGAATTTATGACCGAATACTCAATGCAGCCGAAAAATTCCAACTAAGAAGGGATGTGCATACCATCTTGAGTTCAGATACAGTGGTTTTGGTTGGTTCTGATATTGTTGTTAGTGTTTCAGATGATTGCACGGAGAGTTATTTTTGGTCACCAACAGAGGGAGTTGAGACTCCGAGCATGGGAAATACCCGCATTTCTCCTCCTTCATCAACCACTTATTTTTTGGAGTTTGCAGAAGCTGGTTGCAGGGTAAGGGATAGTATTTCAATTATTGTAGTTGATCCTTCGGACGTCACCTGTAATGATTTGGCACTTCCGAATGCCTTTACCCCCAACAGTGATGGTCTAAACGATCGCTTCTTTATTTCCAATCCTTTTTTAATTGAAGAATTGCTCTCTTTTGAAATCTTTGACCGGTCTGGTTCCACCATGTTCAAATCGACAAATCCCGCAGATTCCTGGGATGGAAACTTCAGAGGTGAACCCGTCAATCCCGGTGTTTATTTGTACAAGGTGGAGTACCGCTGTGACGGAGAAATTTTTCTCAAGACAGGACAAGTATCAGTCATTAGATAGAGGGCTTCAATAAAATCCCAGTTTGAAGGCTGTTCCTCAGTAATTTAATTGATAATGTTATGGAGCAAAAAGATTCAAGTAAACACCCTGCGCTAGCGGATGGTAAAATGAGTTGGGAACCCTCAGCAGGGATTCGGGTACCACCCTTATTTGTGCCGTCAGCTGAAGGTGAGAAGCGTCAGCCTCTCAGCAGAGGAATGCTGGAGAATAAATGGGTGATTATGCAGACATTCCATTCCGAACAAAACAGAGAATTGCTGACATCTCTGGAGAATGGACTGGAATCAGTAGAAATATCAGCAGATGATGGAGAGCTCAATTTGCAGGAGTTACTGGAGAGTGTTTACCCCAATATGGTAGAAATCCACTTTTCGGCCTCTCTTAATGGTCTTCAGAAAGAGAAGGTTGTGCTAGATTTTATTGACTGGCTGAAAAAGGGCAATTGGAAACCGGATGAATGCCGCGGTTCCTTTAGATTTAGAGCCGATGCTGAATCAGAGCGTTTATTTCAACAATACTCCAGCCGGTTGACTGGGTTTACCTGGTTTTTCTTTGAATCCCATGGAGAAATTCCCCGGGAGGATAAGGTAGCACAACTGGTATCCATATTTACCCAGCTATTGAAATTTTTTGCGAACTCCGCTGTGGTACCCAATTGTACCATTTTGAAAAAATCTACTTTTCGACTCAGTGCAGGAAATGATTTTATAACTGAAATAGCTAAAATACGGGCATTTTTTTTGATTTGGAACCTGGTATTATCCAAACTAGGATGTGATGAGTTTTCCCCTGACCTGGAGATAACCATTGACCCCCTATCCTATGAAGAAAATATATTCCACAATTTGATACGCACCACCACATCGGTCACCTCCGCTTTGATTGCAGGAGCCGGACGGATGCACTTACCGGTGTTTCCTGGATCATTTACAGGCCAATTGAATGATCCCATTGGGTTTATCAGAAGAATGAATATCAATGTTTCCCATATCCTCCGACACGAATCGCAACTTGATAAGGTTGTTGATCCCGTATCCGGCAGTTATATGATCGAATCCCTTTCGGAAAAATTTGCACAGACAGCCTGGAACCGGATCAGGGAGAAGGTATGATTGTGTTGCCAGGTCAGAAAATGATTTTTATGAATTATAAAAATACCTAATATGAAGCTTTTTACCAACATTTCCCGGCTATATCAGGTGCGAGAAAGTGTCCACAAACCATTGAGGGGTTCTGAGATGGGAGAATTGCCCTTTTTGGCTGATGCATGGCTACTGGTTGATGAGGGGAAAATTGTGGATTATGGCACGAATCCTGCCGTTCACAACGGAGTAGAGATGGTCGATTTAGAGGGGAAAATGGTTTTACCTGCTTTTGTGGATTCACACACCCACATTGTATACGCAAAGAGTAGGGAGGAGGAGTTTGTAATGAGATTGCAGGGCAAAAGTTATGAAGAAATAGCTGAGAGTGGAGGGGGAATTCTCAATTCAGCCACAAAGCTTCGCGAGACTTCCGAAGAAGCTCTGTACGAGTCCGCTGAAAGGAGGTTGAAAGAAGTAAGGAGCCTTGGAACGGGGGCCATAGAGATAAAGAGCGGGTATGGCCTGGATACCGAGAGCGAGTTGAAAATGCTTAGGGTCATAAAGAAGCTTAAGTCAAATTATCCGGATATGCCTGTGAGGAGTACCTTTTTGGGGGCTCATGCCATACCGACAGATTACAAGTACCGGCGGGAAGATTTTATACAACTGATAATTGAAGAAATGTTGCCTTTGGTTGCAAGCGAAAATCTTGCAGATTACTGCGATGTCTTTTGTGAGAGGGGGTTCTTTACCGTTGATGAAACTGACCGAATTCTCAAAGCCGGCATTAAATTGGGACTCAAAGCAAAGGTGCACGCTAACGAACTGGATTATTCCGGTGGGGTGCAGGTGGGAGTTGCAAACAATGCCGTATCTGTTGATCATCTTGAATTTCTTGGGAAGGAAGAAATCAATGCCCTCAAATCTTCAAACACCATAGCGACATTGCTGCCATCCACTGCCTTTTTTCTGGATATTGATTACGCCAATGCACGGAATTTAATCAGAGAGAATATACCTGTGGCACTTGCTTCCGACTACAATCCGGGGTCCACCCCCAGCGGGCGTATGCCCTTTGTGCTTTCATTGGCTTGTATAAAAATGAAGATGACACCGGAAGAGGCCATTAATGCTGCAACCATCAATGGAGCCTTTGCTATGGAGGTAGCTGACAAAGTCGGGAGTATCACCAAAGGAAAAATAGCTAGCTTTATGGTGCTGAAAAAAGAAGTGCCCTCTATTGCCTTTCTTCCCTACGCCTTCGGGACGGATTGGATTGATCAGGTCTACCTTTTTGGAGAGCCGCAAATCCATTGAAGGAAGAATTGGGTTTGAAGACTCAAGAGTTTGAGCAGTGAACCGAGGAAGTTGATCGCCATATGGTTTCAGAAAATATTTCCCATTATTTCCACTAATGAGGATGGATATTGAACCGAACTCTTTATCAGACTATTAGCAAGCTTTTGACAAAAGTGTCCATTTTTTTTTCCAAGAATCCTTCCAGAATAAAATAATTACTTACTTTTGCGTCGCCTTTTGGCCCCGTAGCTCAGCTGGATAGAGCAACTGACTTCTAATCAGTAGGTCGGAGGTTCGAATCCTCCCGGGGTCACTTTTTTATATCCGGTTGAACATAGATGAACTTATTGCTCTGCTTTGTGCAGGATTTTTGCCTTCCAAAAAATTTGATGTGGATAATTTTGCTCCTGAGTTGTCTTCCTTCTGGATGACTCAAAAAAAAATGGTGTTGCACTCCGGGGAAACGCAGATTGGGTACTGCAGTTAAAGAGAATAGGGAACGAGAGAATAAATAGAGTACAACACCATTGAAAAATATAATAGGGAATGATTGCCATAAAAAAACCCGAAGACCGGAGTAAATAAACGCATTCTAATTAACCAATAAACTTATTAATTGCCTTGCTAAAATCCGTAACAGGTAGATGTGGATGGGATGAAAACTTTTTTCCATCCCGTATATTCAATTAAACCAGTGTGGTTTATCTACCCGGGCTTCGGGTTGCAAACAAATAATTGGCGGGTTATGTGAAACTTTGATGTTAAGTGAAACGCATTGAGAATAATCGGTTGCTTTTCAATCATTTTGTCTGCAATTATGATACAAATGTAATTCCGGTTATATTTGATCCGAAACTGAATTATACAAGTTGCAGCTTTTTTTATACAAGTGACCCTGGACAATATAGACCAACATAAAAGCAATAGGGGCAAACAGCCCTCGACCAATGCGCTTCCAGCCTCTGTAAAGGAAAATCCTTTCAGAAGCATTGAGTGGATTGCAGAAGACAAGTACCGATTTCTGCTCCATTTTACTTTCTGGCTGGTTGTGTATATGGATAAATTACTCGCCGTAGCCGGCCTCGGTGATATCCCATACATTACTGGCTGGTCTATCATCTATTACTTTCTAATCGATGCCGGTTTGGTATATTTCAACCTGTATGTCTTAATTCCAGCCTTCTTACTTTCAAATCGGGTTTATCTATATGTAGGTATTTCTATAGCTACACTCCTGATCAATGTCGAACTATACTATCTGTTGACCGTGGAGGTCTTTTGTGCGGATTGTATGATTGTCCACGAGGAAGGAGTGGCCATCATGCTGATAAAGGATTTTGTGAATTCTGCCTTTGTTCTCGGTACTGCCATAGGAGCCAATATTCTGAGAAGGTTTTTGAAAAGTCAGATACTGATCCGAAAGCTGGAGGTTGAAAAACTCGAAACTGAGCTGAATTTTCTAAAATCTCAGATCAATCCTCATTTCCTTTTCAATTCCCTCAATAACATATATGTGCAGATAAGGAAAAATATTGAAGGGGCAGCAGAATCAGTTTTGCAACTGTCTGATTTATTGAGGTATCAGCTTTACGATTGCAGTAAGGAGAGGGTTCAGCTGAAAGATGAAATCAACTATTTGAGAAATTATCTCAAGTTGGATAAGATACGCAAGACCCATGCAAATATTGACTTTGAGGTTAAAGGTGATCCAAATGGAGTTTTGGTGGCTCCATACCTTTTTATTCCCTTTGTTGAAAATGCTCTGGTACATGGAGTGGTCGGAGATGAACCATCCAGGGTTTGTATTGATTTTATCATAGAGAAGGATGAATTGATTTTTTCCGTGAAAAATACCCTTCCCACTGTACCCGTGATAAAAGAAAAGGGAGGAATTGGATTGAAAAATGTACAGAGGAGACTGGACTTGCTCTATCGTGACAGGTATCATTTGAATATTGAAAAAGGTGTTGACTTTTACCTTATTGTTCTGCGTTTGAAAACAGATGATTGATGAAATGTATAATTATTGATGATGAACCTCTGGCGCGTGAAGGCATCGCTCTGAATCTTGAAGACATTGATTTTATTGAGGTGATAGGAGAATTTTCAAATCCCATTAAGGCCAACTCCTTCCTGCAGTCCAATGATGTTGACCTGATCTTTCTAGATATTCACATGCCGGGACTCAATGGCCTTGACTTTCTGAGGGGATTGAACAATCCACCGCTCACCATCTTGACTACCGCTCACTCTGAATATGCCTTACAGGGCTTTGAACTGAACGTGGTGGACTATTTGGTGAAACCCATTAGAATGGAGCGCTTTATCAAAGCAGTCAATAAGGCGAAAAAACTATTTGAAATGCGCTCCGGGATTGAGAAAGATGAGCCAACCACTGAGGATTATCCCAGTGGGAAAGACTTTGTTTACATAAAATCGGACAGGAAATATGTAAGGCTTCTTCTCAAGGAAATCATCATGGTGGAGGGTATGAAAGACTATGTGATGGTCTATACTTCCGGGGATAAATTCACCGTTGCCATGAACCTGAAAACCTTCAATTCTAACCTGCCCAATGACTGTTTTGTAAGAGTAAGTAAGTCAAATATCATCAATGTTAAGCATATAATAGAAATCAGCAACAATCATGTGAAACTCCCTGGCCACAAAATAAGTATAGGGAGGTCATTTCGCGATAATTTCCTGGACAAACACATTAGGGAAAAATTAATTGAACGAAAGTGATGCATTTTGTCAAAATGATTTTATCTTTGCAACAAAGTTGCATCTAAATATGATTGAACACAAATCAAATAAATTAGATATTTTGGGGATGTCGGCATCCCTTGTCTGTGCAGTCCATTGCCTTGCCATTCCCCTCGTATTTACCCTGGGATCGGCCTATATGGCAGAACTTTTACACCATCCTGTAATTGAGGTGGGCTTTCTGCTAATTGCAGTTGTGATTGCAGTATGGTCTCTGGGCACCTCCTTCCTCAATCACCATCACAATAGGAGGCCCCTGGTGCTTGGAATTATTGGCGTTATCCTAATTACATTGGGCGTAGTAGTTCACGCCTGGTTCATAACTCTGCCGGGTGGTCTGGTGTTGGCATGGGCACACTTTCTCAACTTCAAGCTGCTTCGCTCTTGTGGATGTAGCGTTAAGATGGCTGCTTGAGCTGACCATATTTGCTTGATGTTTTCACGATTGGGGCACACAAAATCCTTAATGGGTTGGTTGGTTTACTCTCATAATCTACACTGCAAGTTTTATTGTTTCTAACTGAAATATCCAACGATCAATTACTAAGAATTTATTCCCCATAAAATTTTCTAGTATCAAGTACAGAATACAGCTAACCTTTGAAGCGGATGGTGTCCCTTAACTTTTTTTATTCTAGGTAGATACTTGTCAGCCTTGATTTCTATTTGCTGTTTTTTCACTTGTACTGAGTATTTATTGAATTTTTTGCGCTAGCCTGTCGAAGAACTTGTGCTGAGTATACCGAAGCATCAAGATAAAAAGTAAGTAGAACCCATTCATTGCGATATAACTAATAATGCAAATCAGGGTGAGATTTACTACACAGAAGGTTAAGTTAATTAAACCATGCATTTTATTACTATTTAAACAACCGACTTTAAAGTATTTAAGTAGGGGGGCTTTAGCAAATAATTCTGAAAGGGGCATCCGCTAATCTGTGTTTACTTTTTAGATTGGCCCTCATTGACCTGTCTCGAGTGAAATTAACAAGGACTAAATGAGCTTTATTATTTAATAGCCTAATACAATAAAGAAATTCATTCCAGTATAAGATCGAGAATAGGTGAAAGGCTTTCTATTTCTGAATTCACAACTTGCTCATCTCCAATGATTTCCTGGTCGATCTCTTTTGAAGGGGTTGTATGGACCTTTAGTAATTTCATCAATCGCCATTTGTCATTGGCTGTTTCTTTTGAGAATATACGCCTCAGTACCGGTAAAATATCGTTAAAAGTATCCCAATCCAATTTGGAAATAAACTGATTGAGTGAATAAAGAATGGTGTGATCGTAAAAAATGGCCAACATGCCCCCACTTAGAAAGCCTTCCAGCCATTTGCTTTGGTAGTTTGAGTCTCCGGATCTGGAAAAGATTTGGTTAAATCTTTCCCTGGCAATTGAATCAGAAATTAGGTTTCTGTCATAGGCCTGACGGACTCCAAATCCCCCAAGTAAAGGGTGGGTTTGTTTATTGGATATTAAATCATTCACAAGCCTCTCCCAGTAGTCATAAAGTTCCGGACTTTTGAGAATAGATATCGAAGTTTTTAGAGATTCTGCCTGGTTGAGGGCTGTATTTGCCTTTTGATCGTCAATATTAACCAGGGTAGCTGGAAATCGGAGGCACAACTTTGGAATTAATTCAGTGAGGATAAGTCTGATGGGGGAGGGGTCAAAGTTTCGGACATCTCCGTATTTAATGGCCATGGTTAAGCTAGCAACAGAAGGAATAAGAATGTCAGGATTGTTGCTGAGGGTAACCTTTTCCTTCAACTGGAGGGTGAATTTGTCCAGCAATTCTGGTAGTGCAGATAACAAGGTACTCATAATTAATCCGCTCAGGGCTTCCGGATTGTCTTCGCGCGCTGCTTTGTCTTTTAACCCTGCGATTGCTGCTTTTTCAATGGTTGTGCCCAGCAAGCCTGCCTGAACTAGAGTGATGTGATACTCTTCACTCCATTGGAGCTCCCAAATTTCTTTAAATGAACTAATTGTTGAAGTCTCTTCGGTGTTTTTCAATCCAAATGGGATGCCGAGTATGATCAGTCGATGAAGAAATTGACTGAGTTCAAGGTGGTTCTTTTTTCTGAGGTCCAAAGTTTTTGACTTTAATTCATTTTTTTTTACCAGTGAGGCCAATCTAAATTGTTTGAGTTGTGTCTGAAAATCTCTTTCAATAGGATGCTCGTCTTTGTATGGTCCAGTATCCCCAAAGCACTTTCCAATTAATACCTCCGATTCTGCAATACTCCAAAGAGATTGGTCATTACCCGCTATGGTCGACAGGAAAGCATCCTTGATTTCATCTAAGTCAGGCAGTGATTTGGCTCTGATCGATCCTAGAGATATAGCCATTTGGGTAGCGTCCAATACTCTGGCTGTGCTTATTGCAAATCCTTTTCTTCTCAGTTCCAGACCCATTTTTGCGAAGAGGGTATGAGGATTGGAAAAGCCATACTTGTAAAGATGTTCGTACCAGCCGGGATACTTAACTCCTGCTCCGTAGCCACTTTCTCTTGAAAGGCGGGTATAGGACCAGGGAATCCATGAGGCTTGCATTTTGTTCTTTTTGACCATCCTCAGAAGTTCTTTGTCCCTTTGTTTGTCCCAATCCGGGCGGATCGCTGGAAGGTGATACGCGCCGCAAACCACTGCAATGGTTTCGTCCTTGTTTTTTTTGAGTGCCCTCCTCAACTCTTCGCGCATGAATGCTTCTCTAATTCCGTTAAAGTTACTCACTTGCCCGGGATTGGTTCGCCACTGGCTCAATAGTTCAACCAGCAGCTTAAAAATGTCTACCGGGTCCTCTGCTTCTTCTATGGTTCTGTCCCACCAACTTTCCGGATCCTGAATTCCAGCCATCAATAGTTTACTCCAAAAGCTGTCTTGAGACTCTTTGTTCTCTTCAAGCTTGGTATTTTTGAAATCGACCCTGGAACCAGCAGGGAGATCGAAAGGAATTATTTCAGCACCATGAGTGAGGGCGTATTCGAGTGCAATCCATTCAGGGGAAAAGGGTGCGAGCGGAAAGAAAATAGTGTCGTCAGGATATTTGGGATTGTGCAGCATTATTGAAAGTGGTGGACTTACTTCTTGAATTAAGAACATATCTAAAGCTGAAGCCGCATCGGCAGGACACTCCAATAGTATAACCTTAGGTCGAACTGATTCAAGGACTGATTTTAAGGACTTTGCGCTACCCGGCCCATGGTGTCGAATTCCAAATAGGTGGAGATTAGGGGGCAGCTCCCGGGTACTGGCCATTTTCAAAAATCAAAAATTGTAATTGAGCCCAACTCTAATGCTGATGGGTAGTGTCAGGGTTTCTTCAGCTTCTAGTACATTGTAAAGGACGACAATTTCAGAACCTAACTTACCGCCTGAAAAGTAACCAAGACCTAAAAATAAATTATCGAAGTTCAAGGAGCGGGTTGCCAACCTTCCATTTTCAGAAAAGAAGTTACCTGAAAAATCTCTGACAGGAAAAGTTGCGCGCTCTCGATTGTATTCACCATGGACAAAAAATTGATTGAGAAACTTTTGCCTTACAAATACCCCTCCTGAATAAGAAAAAACATTGGCCTTTCTATTTCGGTTCTCGTTGAATACAAACGCTTTGTAATAGGTGTATAAAATCTCAAACCTGGGCCCTGCAGAAAAGTTGTCGGTAAATTTATACCCGACCATTGGTGATAGGCCAAAGAAAAACAAGTTGTAATTATTGGAACCCTGAAATCCAAGATTTATATTTCCACCGAACCATAGGTTTTCAATAAATGGCGTTTCACGCTCAGCCGGGTCTTGAAGTCTCACTTGTGCATCTACATGCAGGGCAGATGTTAAAAGTAAGGAAAATAACAGGCAGGATGTTAAGCAGTTCTTAAAATGCTTTGATAATGAATCCAATCGGTTATTTTTACGCTTTTGTGAATAAATCATTTCTGTGGTTTACAACGTAAAGGTAGATATTAATTTCAAGATGATACAAACAAAATTATTTAAGTTACTTCTTTTAACTGCATTCTTAACGGTGCCCGGATTATTGTATTGCGGGTTAATCCAGGTGGATTTCAAGTCCCTTGCAGCTGAAAGGTCAGGCACTTCAATTCTCGATGAAAGGTTTGAAAATTATGAAGTCTTTCGGTTGAATACAGCGATCTTTACTGATACCCTGGGTCTGAGTCCGAATGCGGTGAATTTCAATCTTCGTTTAGGTGATGAGCTGGAGCTACCCATTTCTCTCGTCCCATCTGAAATAATCAATAGGGACTACATTCTCCAGATCGCTTCTCAAGAAGGGGTTTCAAGTAGTAAGCCCAGAAAAACGGTTGCTTATAGGGGCGAAGTATTGGGGCAGCCTGGAAGTATAGTTCGGCTAACTATCGACAATAATTTCTTCTATGGGTTCATCCAATTGGGTGAGGATACCTGGTTTTTTGAGCCTGTCCGTTTTTTTGAAGGAGATGCATCAGATCAATTCATTTTCTATCACGTCAAGGATGTTCTGGATGTCTATGATGATGCACTTTGTGCGAGCATGGAGCTCGAGGTCAATCGCGAAAGACTCATTCGTCAAATGTGGTTGAGACCTGAAAATGAAGAAGAGATTCCTGTTCAGGGTCGGGCATCTGGTAACTGCTACTTGCTTGATATTGCAATTGCAAGTGACTGGCTCATGTATCAAAAGTATGGCCAGAATACCACTGAACTTGAAAATCGAAACATTGGCGTACTTAATAATGTACAGGGGAATTATGAAGGGGAGTTTGATGATGATATCATCTTTAATCTTGTTACCCAATTTATTTCCACATGCAGCACTTGCGATCCCTGGACCGGAAGCAATGATGCTGGAGCTTTATTGGGGTCTTTTAGGAGCTGGGGAAACAATGGTGGTTTTGGAGTTTCTTTTGGCGTGGCATCTCTTTGGACCGATCGAAATTTTAATGGTGCTACAATTGGAGTAGCTTATTTAAATGCTATTTGTAATTCATGGAGATACAATGTATTGCAAGATTTTTCAGCAAATGCTGAGTTTTTGCGAGTATTGAAGTCCCATGAACTGGGTCACAACTTTAGTGCTAACCACGACGCTCAAGGCGCTCCTTTTATTATGGCACCTGCTGTCAATACCTCAAGCAACTGGAGTACACAGTCAAACAACTCAATTAGCAGTTACATTCAGAATCGATCCAATATTTCAAATTGCTTTGGGGATTGTGTGGACCCCGAACCTCCTATTGCTGATTTTTATGTAGCCAATGATCTGGTTTGTCCCGGCTCTTCAGTACATTTTTACGACCTTTCAGAGAATAGTCCTAATCAGTGGGAGTGGATTTTTCCGGGTGGGAGTCCATCCTCATCCACAGAGCCTTTTCCGGTAGTAAGCTATGAATTTGAAGGAAGTTACGATGTTACCCTCCTTGTTTTCAATGATTATGGCTTTGATGAAATTACCATCACTGACGCTGTAGTTGTGTCTGCAACTGATGGTTACGATATGGTATTTTATGATGACTTTGAAGATGGATTGGGGAATTGGACTGTTCACAATCCGGATGGTGGTTTTACCTGGCAGACAACTGCGAATTCCTACATGCCTATTGGCGAACAAGGAATTGGGATCAATAACTTTAACTATACAGCAAGGGGACAAAAGGACGCTATTAGTTCTCCAGTGATTGACTTCTCAGGCCGAGAGGAAATATACATGGAGGTTGAATACGCGCACAGGAGGAGAAATAACTTACGTAGAGACTCCCTAAATATTTTTGTTTCAACCAATGGAGGCCAAACCTTTCCGCATAAGATTTATGCAAATGCTGAGAATGGATCCGGGAACTTTGCTACAGCTCCCGATCAAAATGTCTTTTTTATACCCAGTAATGATACAGAGTGGTGTGTGGATGGTATTTTTGGATCCGATTGTATTTGGCTTGACTTAAGTGATTTTTCAGGAGAGGAAAATATTGTGATTAGAATTGAAAATGTCACAGATAATGGCAATAACACCTTTATCAATCGAGTGATGATTTACTCCAGTTGCGAAATTACTGATCCTCCAATTCCTGCCTTTTTAGCTTTTCCAGAATCAGGATGCGTAGATTTAACTGTTGATTTTCAGGATATTTCGCAAAACTTTCCCAATCAATGGTTGTGGGATTTTCCCGGGGGACAACCTGCCCAATCAGAAGATCAAAATCCGGTGATAATTTACTCAGAAGTAGGTTTTTATGATGTGACCCTTGAAGCATTTAATCCTGCTGGCTCCAATGTGGTGACTGAACAGGGGCTTATTTCAGTCAATGACATTCCCATACCTGAATTTTCTTATTCGGTAGATAAGCTTGAAGTTGCTTTTACCAACCTTACCCAAAGGGGAAATAATTTTTTCTGGAGCTTTGGAGATGGGAATTTTAGTACGGATGTGAATCCGGTGCACACCTATTCAGAGGGAGGTACTTATCAGGTTTCTCTAGAGTCCGATAATGAGTGTGGAGCTGATTTTTTTACTCTAACTATTGAAATCATAGATGCACCAATTGCTGACTTTGAAGTTGATTTTGAAACAGGTTGTGCCCCCCATCAGGTTGGCTTAATCAATCATTCTAGCAGCAATGCGGAGGAATTTCATTGGTTTTTTCCCGGTGGTAATCCGGAAGAGTCTTTCCAGTTGAATCCAACGGTAACCTATCATCTACCGGGAAAATATGATATTACCCTGATTGCAATTAATTCTTCAGGCTCCGACACCTTAGCGATTGTGAATGCAGTGACAGTTGTAGACACTCCTATTGCGGCATTTGAACTTATTAGTAGTGAAGATACACTTTTTACCACCAACAATTCTACACATGCTGTCGAAAACTTGTGGAATTTTGGTGACGGAAGTACAAGCACTTTAAGCGAGCCTGTGCACATTTATGAGAATGATGGCATATACGAGGTGGTTTTAGCTATTTCTAATAGCTGTGGGACAGATACCATTTCTGAACTTATCGAAATAGCCACGCCCCCTGCTGCAGCATTCTCTGCGGAATTTACTGAGGGCTGTGTTCCTGAGGAAATTCAATTCTTCAATGAATCCAGTCCGAATGCAGATAGTCTCATCTGGATTTTTGAGGGTGGTAATCCAGCCATATCCCATGAGAACAACCCTGTCGTCACCTATGAAAATGCAGGTGTTTTTGATGTTGTTCTTATTGCATTTTCTAATGGAGGGACTGACACCATTCAACTCGATAGTATTATTACTATTGGGCAGACTCCTGTAGCAGATGCATCTTTTACATTTGTTCAGAGGCAATTTTCTTTTGAAAACAATAGTGAATATGCCAATCAATTTATCTGGGACTTTGGAGATGGTAATACTTCTACTGAGGTTAATCCAGAACACACCTTTGAAGAGGACGGTGAGTATGAGATTGTTCTTTATGCAATCAATGATTGCGATACGTCAACCATTCTACTGAATGCACAGGCCTATGCTTTGCCATCTGCATCCATTTCGCTCAATGGTCAGGACAGCAGCATTGATGCTTGTGCTCCACTTAGTGTTATTTTTTCGGATAACTCAAGTGGGTTTGTAGAATCTCTTAGCTGGGTATTTGAGGGAGGTAGCCCGGCAAACTCAAATGAGAGCGAGGTAGAGGTGACTTATAGTACAGCAGGAGAATTCGATGTAATGTTGATAGTAAACAATCCCGGTGGATCTGATACTACTGTATTCCAGAAGGCAGTTTTGATTCCGGAACCTCCCGAAATTTCCTTTGTTTTTAGTGTTGATGAGCTAAGTGTTGAATTTACCTCTCAGGTAGAAAATGCAGATGGTTTCATATGGGATTTTGGAAATGGGAACAGTTCGACTGATGCTAATCCTGTATTTATTTTTG
>REEI01000116.1 GCA_007695145.1 Saprospirales bacterium
ACCTTAACAATGGCACCATCGGGTATTACCGATAGTCTGCATTTTTCATTTCCGGCCATCTGACCGGTAATGGTTCGCTTGGTGGTGTTCTGGAACAGGACTCCTGCGACCGGTCGATTGATTCTTCTAACCTGAAAAGAGGCCGGTAAAAAACTGTGGTCTTCAAATTTTGGGCTGAGGGTGACGGTAGCACCCGGTTCAAAGTCCCCGACAAATCTACCGTTGACATCTGTAAAAATTGGGGGAAATGCCGGTTCGCCATTTACCAGGATTTCCACTTCAGGTTGGTAGCAAAAGGTGTTCTGAAAGCGAATAACTCCGGATATAGGGACAGTTGATTCATCCACAAAATCAATGTCATTGGCGGTGGTGCTGGTGAAATTGAGATTGATAATTCGCTGGGCCGGTCTGAACTCATGGGGTGTTTCATCCTGCCTGTAGGTGATGATGGAAAAAGTGGCATTGATAACTTCTCCGGTACCGGTCATAGCTGCACCGTAGTCATACACCTCCTGTCCTCCACCTTCATCCAATGGAAAATAAGTGGTCAGGAATCCATTTCCCGGATCAATTCCTCCGCCCTGTTGGGTAGAGGCATGTAGCTGTATCATCGACTGCGTAAGTGTGGTGTCGAAAAATGCAACTTCATCGATCAAACCTGAATAAAAGTCCTCAGGAGTAGGCCCACCTCTTGCAGCCAGTTGCCACAAACTTCCCTCCGGCCAGTCTCCACTGAGGTTTGCATAAGTCAGCGTGTTTTCTAAATCTCCGTTGAGAAAATACTGTAGTTGGCCACTCCCGGAATTCAGGGTCAGAGCCATATGCCGGTAATCATTGTCTGCAGCCCCCAGGACCTGGGTTTCACCATTGACGGTTAAAAAGAACTGACCGGCCTCTACAAACAACTCAAAGTCACTATTTCCCCTGCTGAGAAGCGTTTGCCTGTTCTGCAGATCAAAGGGTTTAAAGATAATTTCAACCGTGGATTTTTCGGCCAGTCCAAAATCTGTCAGATTGGCATAGGCTTGGTAGGCAGCATTGAACTCCAGGGCGGATTTGGAATAAAAGCTCTTGGAAGGGATGGCCGTAAAAGTTTGTACCTGACTGTAATTTATGCCGGGAATGGAGTAAAATCCTCCCACATCAGTGGTGCCTGCATTTACTATATCCGGCGTGTTCGAGGAAAATTTGGCTCCGAATATATCAGCGTGCATTTTGTTGGCAGACAAGTCAAATACTTTCTCGCCGATGCCCTCATCGAATTTCCAATAGGCCACCAGCCCGGATAAGTTGCTCGATACGGTAATGTCTTTGGTAAGGTATATCTCAGTACTCGTAAGAGGCCTGTTGAATAGTCTCACATCGTCAATATAGCCCTCGAAAAATCCCGTTTGATCTCTTCTGCTTCCAATACTGAATCTTGCGTCCTGACCCATATCCACCCCATCGCGGGATGCTACAAAATTGCCATTGATGTAGAGCAACAGATTGCCTGCAGCGTAAACAGCAGCCACATGATGCCAACCGTCCGGATCGTCTTCAAATTCATGGGTCAGCTCAAAGGTATTGGCACCATCCCCAAGACCTGCAATAACACCCTTCCCATCTCCTGAGGCTGTGGTCAGTAACCAAAAGTTTTTGTCCAGATCGCTTCCCAGATCAATAATTCCGCTGCGGTCGTAATTGTCCCCAATTTTGACCCATGCTGAAACCGTCCACATCTCTGCAGATATGTTTTCGTTATGACTTACGCACAGATAATCCGAAAGGCCATTAAACTGTAAGGAGTTCCCTATAGTGGGGGAAAGTCTCACTACCGCACCGGCCACCGGATTGCCACTATTGGTGGTTATCTTTCCATTAACCACGCCATTGGGATTTACGAAACCCACTTCTGAGGCGATGGCTCCATTGCCAAATTGATTTTTTCCAAAGACACTGTATTCGTAGTATTCACCTGCCTGCACATTGAAGTCAATGAACTCTCTTTTATCGGAAGATAACTCAGCCAAAAAAACGCCGTCACGACGAATGATAAATCCGTCTTGTGGTTCTGGACTTAGAGGATCAATGCCCCAATTAATCAGAACCCTGTTGGGAAATAAGCCCTGACTGACACTTAGCACAGGAGCGACAGGAGGCAATAACAGCCGACTCCAAAACCCTGTCTGTACAACCCCCGTGGTCCCGTGGGCAATGCCAACTGCAGGCTGGCCAATTGTAACATTGCCCCTACTTCGAAAAGAGGTGGCGTTACTGACACTTCCGTAGTTGAGAAAAATATCCCCCTGTGTCGGAACGTCATCCATCGGCTGGCACTCTGTTTCCTGAGCACTCAGATTAAATCCTATGAACCATAAGGAAAAGAAGAAAATATAAAAAAATCCGGACTTGAACATAATCAATGTCTTTTAATAATGAGAGGAGAATAGCTTGAATACCGGTCAATTGATTCTGATGTAGATCCAAAAATTCAGGTTTTTAGGGCGGGTTTCATCACCACCTGAAAGTGCTGTTTCGCCACTGTTTACAACAACAGTGTGTTCGTGAGCCCCATCGAAATTGGTTACTGATCTTTTTGGATTGCTGGTGCCCGCAGAATCCGCTACTCTTCGGGTAGCAGTACCATCTGTGCCATCAAATCCTTCGTTTCCATAAGCAATTTCATCATTTGGATGGTTTGTTAGGACACCTGTAAAATGTCTATGGCTACCTGCAAGATTGGTACTCCCTGTTAAAAAACCCGCTCCATGCTGGTGGGACGCAAAGGCATCATCCTGAACGGAGGCAATTGTAGAGTTGTGATCCCGGTTAGGATCGTTGTCTGAATTGCTAAAATCCTGTGCTCTCAAGAACATACCACCACCTTGGGGTACATTGGTCATGCCGGTTATTTGTCTGAGCTCATCGCTGGGATCCAAAGCTCTCCCGTCCATGGGTACCCAACAGTCGCCATTTACAGCGGCAAACTGAGTGGGGTTGAGAATGGAGTGCTTCACATCCCCCACTGCACCCGAACAAGCTACTTTCTGGGCAAACTCTACTGCAAAGGAATAGGGGGAGTAGGAAAACTCAGTTCTCGGAGAAAGTTCAAAACCCTCTATCACTATACCCAGCCACACAGCATTACTAAATACATTAGGATCCAGGGCTACATTTGTACCCAACATATAACTATAAACACCACCAACGACATCTACATTACCTATCTCTTCCCAAACCGCAGTTCCTCCTGTGGCTTGCTGATATAGTTTAAAGGTAAGCTCATAAGTTCCATCCGATACGGTGTTGCCATTGGCATTTTTTAGAGTGCCCTGGATACTGATTTTGGGGTTATTCTGGGCAAATATTGCCTCGGGTGGAAGCGCAAAAACCAAGAGAGAAAAAACGAGCAACCCTTTGATCATAAGGGAAGAGTAGACTGAGAGATAATTTAGATACAGCATAATATTAGAGATTTTAAAATATTTATTGATCCTGCAAATATCTCCCGGGTTTCCTTAAACGATGTCTTATCTGGTTGCATATTGGTGCTATTTGGTTGCATCCGCAATTTTCGGTTGCAGATGCGATGTTGAACGAGAGTCCTAACCAATCTCTAAAATCCCCTATATAAAATTATTTTTTTCAATGTTTTATATATTACCACAAATCAAATTGGCAGAATTGTGGAGGTCGTATTCTAGGAAAAGATTATAAAATAGGGTGTATTTTATATGTTCAAAAGAGGCTTGTGGTAAAATCCATGACATTTATTAATAATCGGTATTCTACTTTTTGAGGAGATTTGGATTTCTATTACCTTTGGTGTTCGATTCATATTTTTACTAAATTCCGCTAGAAACGCAGGCTTATAATAGCATGGCAAGAATCTGCTTTTTCTTCTTTCTGATACTTACCGAGCTGCATGCTCAGGATTATGGCGGGTATGGCATTGCGGAATTCCCGGACTTCAAGCAAGCTCACTTCAGCAGTTCTGATGGTCTTGCACATCGCCAAATAATCGATTTGATCAGGGGTCCTTCCGGCAGGCTGTGGGTATCCACCCGACATGGTATCAGCTACTTTGACGGAAATGAGTTTACGGAAATATTCACGCCGGAAAAACCCGATTCCCTAAGTTTTCCGCTCTTCTGGGTCAGATTTACAACTGACAATTCCGGCAATATTTGGGGTATTCCGGGATATGGAAAGGGAAGAAATCCCCCATTTCTGTTGGAAGATTACAATGGTTACATCCCCGAAAAAATAATACCGGGTAGCAGGTACCAGCTCTCGGGCTCAGGTCAGGTTAAAAATCACTGTTACCTGTGTTTTTTCAAGGCTGTGGAGGGCCTTCAAACCATTCACCTCTTAGCCCGGGAACTCGATTTGGATATACAAACTGCCTATGACTCTGATTCCTGGGAACTTATAAATCAGATTGTACAAATCGGGAGAGTTTGGGATTACAAATTTATAGATCAGATCAGCGAAATGGAGGATGGTTCTTTTGTGATCTGGTTACTCGGGCGTGGATTCCTGTGGATCCATTCCAATTTTTCTGAACTCACTGTCATAGAAAATCCGGCAGACTATGACCAACCGAATTTTTGGGAGGGAACAATGCCCATCGACCACAAAAACCGCTTCTGGTTTCCGCAATCAGTTGTAGCAGGAGAGCTAAAATTCAACTTCTTTGAGCTTCCTGGAGACCTTCTCGGGGAAGAGTATCGATTTGATGTGGATAGGGATCACAACATCTGGATTTTTGGCAACAATAAACCAATTTTCAAATACGACTTCCGAAACAGCGGTATAGAATTATTAAAAACGGATCTGGATGGTATAAACTGCATCTATTACGAAAAAGGTGGACTGCTGTGGTTGGGTTCTGAAAACGGCTTGTTCCGTCTCAATTTTCGGGGCAATTGGTTTCAAAAGATCGGTTCCCTTCCCTTCTCATTGAGCCAGCCGGCTCCCATTGGATTGAGTATTCGCAGTATAGTGGAGGGGAAAGACGGCCAGGTGTACACCAATCAAAATTACGGATCGGTTTTTAAGGTAGATAATCAAAACAATCAACTTGTAGAATTGGTATCCCAGCAGCCGGATGGGAAAAATATCGAAGTGCTGGAAATGGATTATTTTCAAAATGAGTTCGGGGAGTACCTTATACTGGGAACGTCCTACGGATTGTTGCTTTACGATTTGAGTACTGATCATCTGTTTTCTCCGGAGGGAATGATTTCCAGTCCGAGACTAGTCACAGCTATTTTTCAGACGGAAGACAGAGACTACCACCACATATTCAACGCCGACAATGAGCACTTTTACTTCCATCACAAAAATCTTAGCCTCGAAAAGGTCGGAGAAATTCCAATGGAAATAAACCAACCACTTGCCCTGAGAGATGAAAAGCTCTACGGCAGCACCGGGAATGGTCTGGGAAAATTCGTGCCCGAAACAGGGGAGTTCAGGGAAGTCTTTCAATTGAAAAGGCCCCGTGAAATAGACGGAATGGATATCAGAGCACTGCACTTTACCGATTCAGTTCTATGGTTGGGTACTCACGAGGGTTTCTATGGGCTGGATAAACCCTCCTTCCGCATCCTGCATCATTTTAACCGAAAAAGTGGTCTTCCCGGGGATATCATTTACAATATGGTCCACGATGGAAAGGGATTCTGGCTGGGCACGGACAATGGACTCACCTATATAGAACCTGAGGTGCCATTCGTAAAATCATTTTTCGAATGGGATGGACTGTCGCACAGAGAATTCAATACGCGATCAGCAATCTTAGATTCGCAGGGAAAAGTGTGGATGGGTGGACTTAATGGCATCAATTTATTTGACCCTGAGAAAGTCAAAGCCCTTGATTTTGCTGCTGAAAAATTATTTTTGAACTCCATTGAGATATACGACACCAAAGGCGAACAACTTCAACTCCTGTCCGTTCAACGCGACTCAGATATAGAAAAACTCCGGTTTTCTCCGACCCAAAATGCCCTCCAGTTCAACCTCTCCCACTTCAATTTAAACAGAACCGGGGGCTCCACCTACAGTTGGTACCTCGAAGATCTGGAATATCCCTGGTCCAATCGTTCCCAGGATGGATTTATCGCCTATAGAAACATGGCTCCGGGTGACTATCTCCTGAGAATTAAGGCCACCGACTACAGGGGGGTGCCCTCAACCAATGAGTTGGAAGTGACCTTCACCATTTTACAATTCTGGTATTTGAGAAC
>REEI01000023.1 GCA_007695145.1 Saprospirales bacterium
TGGACTTTTGGAGGCTATCATATACTTCATATCCATCAGCCTGAAGTATCCCTTTGTAATCCTTTATCAGATCCAGGCAAGCTTCTGAACTCCTGGATGGGGAGTAATGAAACAAACTTGCCTTGCTTTCGGTATTGTACAACACCCACATAAAGCCTCTGTGTGACGTTCCCGGCTTATTCTTACACAGTACTTTTAGAGTAGTCTCATCTGCCTGATTGTAGGGGTGCGATAAAAGATCATCTTGTAAGATATAGTATAGCGGTAAAAGTGCTTCTGCAGTTTTATGAAACCAATTATTTAGATCATTGCTGGTGATGAAGCTTATCCCGGCCTGCTTAAGTTTCTTCCTGAATCGATACAAAGGCGTGTGAAAGAGAATTTTTTCAGTGATCAATTTTGCAATAACACTATCTTCTACTTTGCTTTTGGGTATTAGTTTGGGTGGTGGGGCAGCTTGCAATACTCCTTTATCCTCATTTCCCTTGTAGGCTACTCGATAGCGCACTCTCCTTTTTACAGCTATTTCAGCTTCTTTATATTCCAAAGATTCGCTTACATCCTGCCCAATAACGATCATTTTTTCTTCATCGTAATTTTCCGGGTATATCTCTTCGATATCTCTTTTAAGG
The DNA here is from genome assembly GCA_007695145.1 of Saprospirales bacterium. GTDB lineage: Bacteria > Bacteroidota > Bacteroidia > Chitinophagales > Saprospiraceae > PWJY01. The sequence goes on from REEI01000023.1 coordinate 633, forward strand.
GAGGCCGGAAAGGGATTCCTGCCGTTGGACTTCACTCTTTTCTTAGACTCCTTTTTCTTCTTTTTATAAGCTTTTACCTCTATGGTTGTATCCTCTTGTTTAGAGGGTTGGTCCTGCTCCGCTTGCTTTTCTGTAAAGATACTGCCCTGTATTCCAGTTTTGGAAGGGTCATCTTGTGGAACAGTTCTTTGATGGCCTTCTCCACTTTTGCCAAACACAGCTTTTCTGAGTTGTTCAAGCTGAAAGCGCAACTCAAAATTTTCAGCTCTGAGCTGATTGTTTTCCTCTAATAACTGCTGCATTGTCATAGCGCTAAGATACGGAATACATCTGAATCCTAGCCAATTTTTACAAAGAAATTCTCCTTCTTTTTACTATTTTCTTTGTCTCAATTCCCGCTAAAATAAGCATCAATTTTTCATGCGAAATCAGGTAGTCCGAACCACCTTCAGGATGCTCAAATGTTCCTTTTTCCAATCGCTTGTAGTAAAGACTAAATCCATCTCCCTCCCAGGTGAGCATCTTTAAATGGGTCTTGCGCTTGTTGATGAATATAAAACTTGACCCACTCAATAACTTCAGTTGCATCTGATTGACCACAATGGCCCCAAGCGTGAAGAAGCTCTTACGCATATCCACAGCCTTGTCATACAGATAGTACTTTTGACTGTATTTAAACATCGGACAGTAGCTTTAAAATCCTCATGTCCAATCTGCCATTAAGCACTATCCTTACTCCATTGGCTAATATCACTTCAAAGCCCTCCTTCGGTGCGTCGCCCACCCCAGGATTCTCGATCCTTAGAAATTGTCCGGTATGCTCATTTTCCTCTCCCCCCTGTTCTACTTCCCTGCACCACTTCAGAAAATGATGATACGCTAAACCTGCTTGCCTACAATACTCCGCCTTTGACATGGAGCTCCCCATCCATACCTGAACATGGCCAATCCAATCCAGTTTTTTCATCTTTGCTTTTTGGCAAAGGTCTATCCTTTACTTTGCCCCGGCAATATGGGGTTGGTTGGGTGGATACTTTTGAACAGAGTTCTACAACTGAATATTACGAAAAATTCAAGAGTAAGGGTTTAGCAGTGCGTCGCATAATTTGAGTGGGAATGGTGCGGAACAGTGATTGAATAAAACTTCCTTCCTTAAGTTAAAGCCCGGTTGAAAAAATTTATCCTCTATCAGTTTCAAAACACTTCCTATACCGCGCCTATGCGTTAAACTTGGAATTCCGAAGATGGCTAAAGACCAAGTTATCATTTATCAAATTTTAATGTATTCGTTCATTGTCAACGTGTTCACACCGGGGCACCAAAACACACCCTATTGAAGGGGGTATTTTCATAAAGATATTGCGTTTTCAAGGGTCCAGGCACACCTGCATGAAAGCAAGTATGAATTTGTAAAATTCCAAAAACCTCAAGATAATAGCTATGAAATGATTGATGCCATGACCCACTGGCCTACAGTTGATAAGCCATAACTATGATTCATTTTTAATAATAATAAAAGCAGTACCATCTGTTGATGGGGCTGCTTTTTTCTTACCACTTCCTGAATTTTTATTCCATTGTTGGGTTTAATAAGCAGGAAGAAATTATCTTTGCAGTCCGTAAAAATTACCATTGAATTGTGGTAGCAAATGGTGGTTGTAGCTCAGTTGGTTAGAGCACCAGATTGTGGTTCTGGGGGTCGTGGGTTCAAATCCCATCAGCCACCCATAAAATACCCGGTTGCTTTTGCATTCGGGTATTTTTTTTGAAAGTTAATCCCTCAATTGTCCCTTCCAAATCCTCCATTGTCCAATTTGTCCATTTATCCATTGTCAATCTGTCCATTGTCAATTGTCCATTGTCAATCGTCCATTGTAAATTGTCAATTGTCTCTCCTCCTCTCCCATTCCTGCAGAATCATCTTGTATTCCCGGGACATTTCGCCTGTAACGGAAGCGTTTTCCTCTGCCCTCCTGATGAGGTATGGGATAACTTCCTCTACCGGCCCATAAGGCACATACTTGGCTACATTGTAACCTGCGGATGCGAGATTGTAGGTGATGTAATCGCTCATGCCATAAAGCTGGCAAAAATTGAGTCTGGGATGATCTTTTGGCGCCCCGATCGAATCAATTCTATCCACCATGATTTTGGCACTCTCTACATTGTGTGAGGCATTACACAAAGCGATATCGCGATAATTATCCACGCAGTAAAGAACAGCCAGATTATAGTCCCGGTCAGTATCCTGTTTTGTATCGTGAATGAGAGATGGATATCCACCTTCTTTGGCCCATTTCCTCTCCTTTTCCATATAAGCACCTCTGACCAGTTTGGCCCCAAGAAAGTACCCTTTTTCGAGCGATTCCTGATGAAGTCTCTTCAAATAAGCCAGTTTATCTTTTCTGTACAATTGAAAAGTCTGATAAACAACCACCTGCTCCCTATTGTATTTCTCCATCATTTTCTCCACCAACTCATCTATGGTTTCCTGGATGGTGGTTTCTTCGGCATCAATCATTACAGCTACACCCTTGTCCTTTCCCAGTTTACAAATTTCATCGAGACGGGCCTCCACACTTGCAAATTCATTCTGCTCCCCGGCGGTGAGTTCTTCCCTGGCTCGTTGATACTTTTTCAATAGTTCCGTTCTGGCCAGTCCGGTGACTTTAGAACTAACCACCGGTACTGCATTGTAGGAGGAGGCGAATTCAATCGATTTGAGGGTTTGATTCTTGGTTTTCTCAAACTCATGCTCTTCTTCCCGACCTTCCGAACCGTAATCAAGTACCGTCAACACCCGGTATTTCTCGAGAGCTTCGATGGCGGGAATGGTTTCCTCAAGAGTTTTTCCCCCACAAAATTGTTTGAAAATGGTCTTTTCAACCATCCACCGGGCAAGTGGCACATTCCACTGAACGGCTTTCAGACCGATTCCAGAGGCCAGGCTGGATAAGCCTGATTTACTCATCATTCTGAAAAGAAATTCCATGGACCGGAGTTCCTTGTCTGATTTGGATTCAAAGGCAATTCTCGTATTTGAAAAATCTATTTTACCCATGGATGCTATGTAAGAATCAGAAAATATTCAGTTCTGAACACCATATTTTCCACGAAAGTTCAGCCTGATTAACCAACATTTGGGCTCCATTAATAGTATAACAGCCCATTGTTTTACCGCGGCTCAAAAATAAGGTTTCAGAGGGATTGTACACAAGATCGTAAAGAATTTCTCGCCCGCTCAACAGTCTGTAGGGAATATCAGGACAAGTGTCGGTGTTGGGAAAAGTTCCGAGCGGAGTACAATTTACAATCAGGTCACAGGAGGTCAGCAGCCACTTATCAATATTCCTGTAGTCCAAATCACCCTTTCCAGAGGAAGACACCATCAAGCAAGCAATACCTATGCTCTGCAAGGCAGTTTTTACCCCCATTGCAGCACCTCCGGTTCCCAATATCAGGGCGAACCTAATACCATCAACAAGCTCACTTAGAGTCAATAGGAAACCCGGAGCATCGGTATTCCATGCTGTACAACTTCCATTAGGCAAAATGCTTAGGACATTGGCACTTCCAGCATTACGCGCCCAATCATCTGCCCATATCGCCTGCTCCAAAGCTACCTTTTTGTGAGGAATGGTCACATTAAGTCCATTCACCCTCCCACTCTTTATCAATTGAATAAAATCCTCCCGGGCAGGAGTCTCGTACTTTGAATACCCCACTTTTCCAGTTAAGCCAGCCTGCCGAATCTTCTTCTGAAAATAGGCCGGTGAAAAGGAATGCTCCAATGGCCAGCCAGTAACACCCAAATGTATCATGGCGCTAAGTTGGGATTATTTTTGTGAGAAAAAAAGAAAATCCCGAAAGTTCGTCCAATTGAAATGAGAATTTCCTTTAGACCGGTAAGCTGTAGGTGCTTGGCGGCTAAAATCATGTTGGGATTTGAGAAAAATGGCGATGCAAGAGGTGGTTATAGCTCTGTAGAATCCTCTCCTAATCATTAAATGGGCACTTTTCTTCCCCAAGGGGACACCCAATAAGGAATGGTATAGCCAGAAGTATCCACCATATTTTTAATCTCCTAGTATCCATAACTATCAAATAAGGCGTTAATTTCAGTGGTTTGCGCAGAATTAGCATTGAGTACGGCTGTCCTATGTCCTGCGGCATTTTCTACTTCTGAGGTTATATTATTAAAAATCATCATGATCCCGGTATGGAATTTTTAAATGAATCATTTTTTTTCTCCTGTTATTTAATTTTTGCCGTATTTTATTCAACTACGACAAACTCCAGCCATTTTCCATTTTCAGCACCTTTTAGATTAGTGGTAATTCTATAAAAATTACAATCTTTTACTTTGCCAAAAACAATGTCATTACTACCTGAAAACCAGTAATCACCCTCAATAGAAAAAATTGTTACGAGCAATAATTTATACAAATTATCTTCAAAACTGTATTTAAAGCGGAACTTATTTTTATCTTCCACTTGTTCTCCTTCGATTATATGCAAATCGCTGTTGAAAAAGTTGATAAATCCCAGTCTCTGTGGTATAATAATTGAAGGACTTAAATCATTAGTCTCATTAAGCAAATTAACCTTAATTTCTCCAAAATAAATACTATCAGTGATATTGATCTCCATTGAGACGGTATCTCCAATCCGAAAAGTATCCTTCAACGGAGTGATAATTATTAAATCTTCAATTGTTGTAATCCTCTCAAATTCATCAAAGCATTTTTCATCTCCCCATGGACAACCTATTAGAAATGGAAGTAAAAGTAGAAGCCAGTACGATTTGGACTTATTAATAGCCATAACTGTCGAATAAGTTGTTGATTTCTCCAATTGCAACCTTAAGTCTATGGCACAACTGTATATGTAATCCAATGTCCTCTTCCACTAAATTCTTTAATATTAGTTCGTATTTCATACCAATTGCATTTATCCCTTCCTTTAAATATTACTCTGCTTGACGCGTTAGCCAGCTCAAAGTTACCCAATTTACTTAGCTCTACCATAATCCTTAAATTGTACTTCTTTTTCTCTGGTAGAAATTCCAAATGGAACCAATTGTCTCTATCTCCCTGATACCCATGTTCAAATCCCAAAGAGTTATTTAGGAATAACCTATTATCTGTAATTAACTTGGGAGAATGATCTCCGGTTTCACTATACAAAAAGACTATGGTATCATAAATAAAAACACTGTCAGGAATCGTTAATTCAAAGGTCACAACTTCTCCCAAGTTAAAGGTATCTTCCATTGCAAACAAAGTTATCAAGTCCTCGATGGTTGTAACCCTCTCCCAATCATTGAAAGGACATCGCTCTTCTCCAAATGGACATCCAATCAAAAAAGGAACAACCAAAACTAACCACCATAATTTTAATCTATTAGTACCCATAACTATCAAATAAGGCGTTAATCTCTGTTGTTTGCGCAGGATAAGCATTGAGTACGGCTGTCCTAAGTTCTGCGGCATTTTCGACCCCTGAAGTTAGGAGAT
>REEI01000022.1 GCA_007695145.1 Saprospirales bacterium
GAAGAAGAGATGAATAAAATAAAGAAGGAATTGGATCTAATACAAGCAGTAGAATGAAAAACAGCGGTACTCACTGTTTATTCCCTTCAATCAAAAGTGTACCAGCCAACCCTCCCCAACTCCCAAAAATTCCATAGCTTTGGCTATGAAATACTTACATATACCACTTCGAGACTTTAACCCAGATGGAGTAACCGGGTACTATGTGCAAAGTGCCAGTAACCGGATGTCCCCTGCAAGCGCAAAGAACGAACAGAGCAAGAAATGAACGATTCTAAACCTTTATCTAAAAACAATTCTGCTTCTGTTGAAAGCACCATTGAAACTATTCGGGAGATTGCTCTAAACCACGAGTACAACAATACTGTAAATGAGCTTGATGAGCTGGACACCAAGCTAAAAAATCGGAAGATTTATATCGTGGTATTAGGCCTTTTTAAACGGGGCAAATCCTCTCTGATCAATGCTTTAATTGGCGACAATTTAGCTCCTGTGGCAATCACACCCCTAACTTCCGTCATCACATTTTTTCAGTACGGTGATTCTAAAAAGGCTGAGATCGTATTTGAAAATAATTCAAAGCGGACTGTAGAAGTAGATGAAATTGTCGGTTTTGTATCAGAAGAGTTCAATCCCGAGAATACCAAGAAAGTCAGGCAAGTCAAGGTGTGGCTGCCCTCTAAAATTTTGAAAAACCTGGTTTTGGTCGACACACCCGGCTTTGGATCTCTTTATGAGCACAATTCCGATACAACAATTTCTTTCATCCCTAAAATTGACGCCGGATTGTTCGTGTTGAGCGCAGACCTTCCGATGAGCAAGGCTGATGGTGAGTTTCTAAAGGATATTTCCATGAGGGTTCCGAGATTGTTTTATCTGCTCAATAAAAAGGATTTATTGAGAGATGAGGATTTGGAGAAATTATTGAAATTCAACATGAAGAGTATTGCCGGTCAAACAGGTCCAAATTCCTCCTGCATCGATCTGGTTCCCGTTTCTGCAAAGCAGTACTTAGAGTCCTCAACCGATGATTTGAAGCAACAGTCCGGCATCCCTGATCTAAAAATCCAGTTGATCCATTTAGCAGATGAAGAGGGAAACGATTTAATAAGAGAATCTGCTACCAACCGGATTCGGGAAATGTTGGACCAAATGATTCAGTTTCTGAGTCTGCAGCGCAGTGCTTACAATACGCCCATTGAAGATATTGAAGCACAGATGCATCACTTGAGACAATCTCTTTCTGTAATTCAGACCAATCAAGGAGACTTTTCATCTGTCATAAACAACCGGATAAAACTGATTCGGGAAGAGTTTACAGACATGGTAAATCGCAGATCAGTGAGAATAAAGACCCACTTCCGGGATCAGCTCATGAATAGCGACACTTTAGATCATATCCTGAACAACAAAGGGACAAAAGAATTTCTATCGGACTTAAATTCAGACATAGAGGAAAGCTATAAGGAGCTCCATTTGAGTATTGAGAAGAAAGTGAAACAGAGGTTTACCGACATAATGCGCGACTTTGTAAATCAGTCACAGCACTTCCTGAATGAACTCTCCCAACAATTGGAGAACCAGTTTGGAACGAGTATCGACATGGTAATTGACAAATTTGACCTGGACGTCTATTCACCATTTTATATCAGGAATGTTTCTGACTATCACATTTCAGAACCCGGCGCCAATCCGCTCTTAAATTTCCTGCCAAAGTCTCTTGTAAAAAGGCGTTTTGTGAAAAGTGTTTTAAGAGAATTAGATCGCGCAATTACCAGAAACAGCGCAGCAATGCTTTACGACATCAGCTACCGCATGGATGAATCCCTGAGAAAGGTGAACTATGATCTGAATGCAAGGACAGAGGAACTGATCAATGAGTTAATCGCAATAATGGCTAGAAGTAAGGCAGATATTTCAGGAATGAGGGCGGACATTAAGGATGCAATAGACCAGGTGGATGCTGATTTGTTGAGATTGAAAAAGTTGAGGGCAGAATTGTAGGTCTGCCGTTTGGGTATTCAACAGACTACTATAGATGGAAAAATTAATTTTTTGTGTACCTCATTGGTTTATAGGGAGTGGGCACCAGCACCTCCGGAATACCTACCCTTTACTCATCAAACCCCTTTGTAAGTCCCATTGTAGACAAAGTTCGGACTTATCTTACAGCAAATGTAAATGAGGTACGCCAATTAAAGGAGTGATCCTTCATGAATTTGGCGTTGAGAAAAATGCGTTCCTCACCGTTTGTACCTTTCAATCCAAAAGAACGGATTAAACCCTTTACCGGACAGCTCATTCCTATGGAAAATAAGGGAATTAACGGTACATCAGATGCATGGGAAAAACCATTCCCGGGGATATCCGGCTTTTTACCCGGGGCAGCGGATAGTGGATGAGATGAAAGCCCGGTTACAAGGGATAATGATAAAAATATTGACTTAAAAATTGTATTTGTTCTTGCTCTGTAGTGAATCCGGAATCAATATTCGACTTTAAACAAGTTAGCAACATCAATAAGTAACGAAAACGCAAGTAAGAGAGGTGAAATGTTTAGAGAAAACCTTTTGGAGATAAAACTTTTTTAGCTCTCACCTCGTTCAAATAATAAAATATTTTATCAAATGATAAAGAAACATGAATTAACAACGGAACATTACAAGAAACTTACCGGAGTTCTTGGTCGGAGGTATGTAAAGGAAGATGTGGAGAGTCCATTCGATTTTATACATATAGCGAAGAAGGGTATCAATGCCAATGTGATTAAAAATGTCAGAGTTCATTTCGAATTGACTACTGAGATGATGGCAGGCTTGTTAAATATATCAGTGCCAACTTTATACCGTTGGATCAAATCCAATAAAAACCTTGAAATAAATTACTCTATCAAGCTTTTTGAAATCGCTGATTTATTTTTATACGGTATCGAAGTCTTTGAAGAAAAAGAGACCTTTTTCAAATGGCTAAATCTACCCAATACTGCCCTGGGAGGATTAAAACCTATAGAACTAATAGAACTACCCGATGGGGTTTCAAAAGTCAGAGACATTATTGGAAGAATTGAACACGGAGTTTACAGTTAAGTATGTTGGTTTATAGAATAGCAAGTCAAAAACACTCCGATGATTTAACTGGTACCGGTGCAGCAATGTACGGAGGGCGTTGGAATAAGAAAGGGACTCCGGTTCTATACACCGGTGAAAGTAAAGAAATAGCACTGTTAGAAACTATAGTCCACACTCCTCCCATGATTGTTCCCCAACTCGATATTGTTACCCTTGAAATACCTGACGATTCGATTGAGACAATTGAAGCAGATATGCTGCCTTCAAACTGGAGTACTTACCCCGCCCCGACCGTTTTATCTGAAATTGGCGAAAAATGGGTGATCCAGGCTGAGACAGTGGCTTTAAGAGTACCCAGTTGCATAATTCACAGCGCTTGTAATGTAATACTAAACTGCCGACACAAAAGATATAGTGAAGTAAAACTCATTGATAAAAGTAACTTCAGGTTTGATTCAAGGCTTATAAAATAACTATTGCCAATAGTATTTGCCAGTCAGCCCGGGAAAACCTCTCCCATGTACCTTTCAATCAATAGTGTACCAGCCAACCCTCCCCAATTCCCAAAAATTCCATAGCTTTGACTATGAAATACTTGCACTGAATTTCCAAAGGCTCTGACAAAGGTGGAAAAGGATTTTTTATAAAAAAATGGAATGACAAAAGAATCTGAAATTATATTTTACAAGGGAGACGATGGCAATGTAAAGGTTGAGGTTCACTACCAGGACGAAACTTTCTGGATGACCCAAAAGAGACTGGCCGAATTGTTCGGGGTTCAAAGGCCTGCCATCACAAAACACCTAAAAAACATCTTTGAATCAGGAGAGTTAAGGGAGGAATCAGTTAGTTCCATTTTGGAACATACTGCTGAGGACGGAAAAAACTACAAGACCACCTTCTACAACCTGGATGCAATTATCGCAGTCGGATACAGGGTCAATTCCCTAAAAGCAACCAAATTCAGGGTTTGGGCTACCAAAATACTCAAAGAATTTATTGTAAAAGGGTTTGTTCTGGACGATGAACGATTGAAACAGGGTAAGAATTTCGGGAAAGATTATTTTGATGAGTTGCTTGAACGAATCCGGGAAATTCGGGCAAGTGAAAGACGATTTTACCAAAAAATAACCGACATTTATGCCCTATCCATTGACTATGATAAAGATGACAAGATCACTAAGGACTTCTTTGCTACCGTCCAAAACAAACTTCATTGGGCTATTACAGGTAAAACCGCCGCTGAAATCATTTACACATCCGCCGATACGAAAAAATCGTACATGGGTTTAACCAACTGGAAACACGCTCCTGATGGAAAAATCCTAAAATCCGATGTTTCCATTGCCAAAAATCACCTAAACAAACAGCATATTAAAGAGTTAAACCGAATTGTTTCTGCGTATCTTGATTTAGCTGAAAATCGGGCAGAAAGGCAAATCCCTACAAGAATGGAAGATTGGACGAAATTCTTGCATAAATTTCTTGAATTGTCTGACTACCCAATCCTAAAGGATAAGGGAAAGGTAACTGCCCTGGAAGCAAAAATAAAAGCTGAACAGGAATACAAAAAATATAGAAAGATTCAGGACAAAAACTATATTTCTGATTTTGACATAGAAATAAAGCGAATAACAGGAGAAGAATAATGAGAGAAATATCCCAATGAAAGCAATACTACAAAAAAAATACGGCCAGCCCAGCGACCTCGAGATCGGGGTAGTTGAAAAACCTACTCCAAAGGACACTGAAGTACTGGTGAAAGTAAAGGCAGCATCAATAAACGATTCGGATTGGGGCCTGATCAGGGGCCAACCATTGGTGATTCGTTTGTTTTTCGGTCTCAGAAAGCCCAAAATACATATTCCCGGAATAGACATTTCAGGCACTATTGAAGCAGTTGGAAGTAAAGTGAATTCCTTTAAAATCGGCGATGAGATATACTGCGATCTGACGGAATGCGGATTTGGCGGATTTGCCGAGTATGTCTGCGTACCGGAGAACGTACTGTCCAAAAAACCTTCTAATATCAGTTTTATCGATGCCGCTGCCTTGCCTCATGCCGGAATACTCGCACTTCAGGGACTTGTGGATATGGGAAAAGTGAAATCCGGCCAGCGTGTCTTGATCAATGGAGCCGGAGGCGGTGTAGGAACCCTGGGTATTCAGATCTTGAAATCATATGACGTAATGGTCACCGGCGTGGATAGCGGGGAAAAACTCGATTTGATGAAATCCCTGGGATTTGATGAAGTGATCGATTATAAAAAAGTGGACTTCACCGCCAGTGGAGAAAAATACGATCTCATCCTCGATACAAAGTCAACCAGATCCCCAATTAAGTACACGCGAGCCCTCAAGAAAAACGGCACCTATGTCACCATTGGAGGATGGATGAACAAATTACTCGAAATATTCCTCCTGGGTCCGCTTATATCTCTCTTCACCGGCAAAAAGCTAAAAGTACTTTTTCATCAGCCCAATAAAGGCCTGGATCAGCTTTCCAGTCTCGTGGAAGCAGGTCAAATAAAACCCGTAATCGACGGCCCCCACCCCTTTGACGAAATCCCGCGCCTGATCCAGTACTTCGGTGAAGGCAGGCACTTGGGGAAGGTTGTGGTGGAGATCAATCAATGAGGGTGGTGGGAAGGTCTCGCTCTCCTACAAGTCTTTCCGGTTCTTGAGGGACATTTCCCAGAGCTGAATGTTCCGATTACCTTTTGGCTACTTAAATATCCGGAAATCATATCCCAATTACCGAAAATTTTATAGCTTTGGAAATAATTTACTCGCACTTGCCAGTATAAGGCTCTGAAATCATGAAGTCTACTCCTCTTTGGGGGAAGTGCGGGAATAGAGAAAGCACTGATTAAAATAATCGAATTAGGCTAATAATTAATAAGCTTGAATGATGATGGTTATCAAAGCAATCAATTGAATAATGGAAGCAAAGTTTAAGAGACATAACATTTTCGAATTTCAATAGCCC
>REEI01000071.1 GCA_007695145.1 Saprospirales bacterium
CTTCCGGTACAGTAAATGTCCAGGCTTTCATTGAGCAAGAGGGAGCGGAGTGAGGACTGGAAGTTATCGATATCCTGGACCTCATCAATGAACACATAACACCGCTCTGATCCACCCCATTTTTCGATCACATAGCGGTGTAAGTCCTCTGCACTCTTCAAAAAGGAGAAATTTATATCTTCCATGTTGATATAAAGGATGTGGGGATTGTCTTTCACCTCCCTTAGGTACTCCATGAGCTGATATAGCAGATAGCTCTTTCCAACCCTTCTCTGCCCGCTTATCGCTTTGATCAGTTGTTGGTCAATAAATGGCGCCACAGCTTCTACATACCTTTTTCTACGTATTACTTCCTTTGGGATATTCAAAGCTATATTTTTTAGGTATTTATGATACACTTTAAGAATTCCAGCAAATATAGAATTTCTATAATTATAATTATAACTCTTATCCCGTCACCATGTTTCTATAATTATACTTACAACCTTTCAAGACTGGTCCCTCTTCCCTCCGGCTGAGGATAGCATCTGTTGTGTGTCGCTGTTGTCACCGGACAGCCAAGGTGTTTGATCGTCTTCCGGCACTATTTTTTTAAGAAGTGTGGTCTTACCGGTCTGCCTTGCTCCAAACAAAACAACTGCCTTTCCAAGGTTCAGTTTGCTCCATATTTGCGATTGGCGATTGGCTGTTGGCTGTTGGCGATTGGCTTTTGGCTGGCTTGGCGGTTGGCTGTTGGCGGTTGGCTGGGACATTGCTATAAAAATTTAAAACTCAAGACTTTTGTAGGGTAAAAATACTATCCAATTCACTGTCGCTTAAACTACCCAGCCATTTCTCACCACTGACAATCGTCATTTCAGCCAAAGCTTTTTTCGATTGAATGATCCTATCAATCTTCTCTTCAAAGGTATCTCTGGTAATAAAGCGATGCACCATAACATTCTCTGCCTGGCCAATTCGGTATGCCCTGTCTGTAGCCTGGGACTCCACTGCGGGATTCCACCAAAGGTCGAAGTGAATCACATGTTGTGCAGCCGTGAGGTTGAGTCCGGTTCCTGCAGCTCTGAGAGAAAGAATAAACATACGGTCCCTTTTATTATTTTGAAATCGATCTATCATACGCTCCCGCATTTTCACAGAAGTACCACCATGGTAGAACATGGGCTCCACTCCCATTTTTTCACGAATAAACATCTTCAAAAGTTCTCCCATTTCTCTAAACTGAGTGAAAATGAGCACTTTCTCTCTGTTTTCTACAATTGAATTCAACTTCTCAAAAAGCAGCTGAACTTTTCCACTCAATTCCGGTCGAAAATCGTTATTTTTAAGAAAGTGGGTAGGATGATTGCATATTTGTTTGAGGGAAACGATTAACTGAAGGACAAGACTTCTCTTTTTGAAAAGCCCTTGGCTATCAGAAACTTCTATACCTTTTATTTCCTTCATAGCGCTTAGTAAAGTTGCCTCGTACAAGCTTACCTGGGCCGGATTCAACCTGGCATAACAGTTTATTTCCATTTTTTCAGGAAGGTCCGAAATAATTTGTTTGTCTGTCTTCAATCGGCGCATCATAAAAGGCCCAATAATTTTTTTCAGTCCGGCAGCTGCCTGCTGATCGTTGTAAATTTCTATAGGATTCCCAAATTCGGATTTAAACTCTTTGGCATTGCCCAGTAGGCCTTTATTGGTAAAGTTTACAATGCTCCACAATTCGGACAATCTATTTTCCACAGGTGTACCACTCATCGCAATGCGATTTCTGGCAGGTATAGAATTGACTGCTTTGTTTACCCTTGTGCTGCTGTTTTTGATATTCTGGGCTTCATCGATTACCAATACCCACCATTTTTTCTTGGAAAGGATATTTGCATCGGAACGGGCAATTCCATAAGAGGTGATAAGCACTTCATATTTTTCTGGTAAAACCCTGGAGGTTCCATGGTAGATTTCAGCGTGAATATCAGGAGCAAATTTTTCGAACTCAGATTTCCAATTAACTAGCAGTCCGGTGGGGCAAATCACAAGCGCTTTATCCTTCTGAAGCAGGCCTTCCTCCCTGAATTTAAGGATGGTAGAAATGACCTGTATGGTTTTCCCCAGGCCCATATCATCAGCAATAATGGACCCAAACCCAAACTTGCTGTTTTTATACATCCAGGCAAAGCCTCTTTTTTGATAAGGCCTCAGTTGAGCATTGAGATTTTTGGGCAAAGGAACTTCCCTTATTGAACGCAATTCCTCGAGCAAATTTATAACCCTTTTTGAAAGATCAACTTTAGCCCCCTCAAACTCACCGCTGAGGGCACTTCTCAGTAATTCAATCCTGGATGGTTGTCTGGAGGCTTCAAACCTTTTTTGCAATGCCTTCAATTCTGAGGGAGAAATATAAATGTAGTTCGATTTATACTTTAACAAGCCGGAGGACCTGGAAACCATCTTCATGAATTTATCGGGATCGATTGTTTCATCCCCAATGGCCACCTTCCAATCAAAACGAAGTAATTCATCAATTGAGAAATAAGGTTTTGTTGGGTCCTTCACATCCACCGTCAAACTGGGCTTTGGCTTCAACAATGAACCAATACTTTTCGGCAAAATCAATGCTATCCCCAACAGACTTATCAATGGAATACTGTTCAGTAAAAAGGGTTGAAATTCCTCGATATCCAGCGTAATGCTAAAATCTCCATGATTGGAAAAATATTCATCCAATTGGGGCACCACCCCATCTAGCCTGGTGAATGATTTCAAAATGTCGTATCGGTATTCAGACCATTGCTCCTCTTTAATTACCTCAGCCAAAGGAAAACTCCCCTCCTCCACTTTTTTGGTATCTTTAACCAACAATTCAATTTCAAATAACTGATCTTCAAATTCATGGACTTGCATTTGGGGTACAAATCGACCAGTGCCAATGAAAAAAGTAGAGAGCCACCCCTGTATACCCCCACTTAAAGCCAACTCACCCGGTTTTTCAAATTCATAACTCCTTCCATCAAAAAACATTTCCAGGAATACATTTTCCTCAGCTAATCTGCTCAATAAGTGGATCCATTCAGTAATAAAAACACTCAGCAAATTGACTGCCCTTTGGTCAAATGCATCCCATCGGCCCTCATGGTCTTCGTATTCGAGCAACCAGGGTGGAATAACAACCTCAAGCTGCGACACAAAAGATTTGACCTCAGCGCTTAAAAGGGCGGGGACCCATCGAATCACAAAACCGGAATCAGGAATTTTGACTATTTCAGGAACTACTGCTCCCTTTGACAATAAGTGAATAGAACACAGCAAAGTGGTATGAAGTGCTGCAATTTCAGGTGTGAAATCCTCCAATTTCCCTGCGTCTATTCTCCCCAATAACCGCATCAGTTCAGGAACTTCTACCAGCTCGTTATCAATTGATATTTCAAAATAGTAATCTCCATGCAAAACAGCTGAAACCGCGCTATCCTCTTCCAGCTTGATATGGTCATGGATATCAAAATGTTCAAGAACCTCATCCATCAAAACTTTCCCATCTACTATCTTGTCCATCTGCTTACAAACTTTCCCAAGTTCAATGGAATACTTCTTTTTAAAATCTCCGCTTTTATTATAGAAGGTGGGATTATCACTTAGGAGGGAGCAAAGTTGTTCAAGAAGTGGCTTGATACCTGAAAACTCAATTTTTCGATAAGCATTTTCCCTGGCCAGTTCCTTTTCACTGCTGCTCAACTCACAGTCAGAAACCCTACCGAGTTTTTCAGTAAAATCAGGGATATTCATTGACTTCTCATTCACCTCAATACCAGCCTCACTCAGGACTTTTAGTAAATTAAGACCATGTAACTCAAAGATCAGGAAGGGATTGTTGTCTACTTCAAGACTCAATTGATATATTACCGCAGCCAGGTGCTTGCAGGGAACAGCCCAATCAGGACAACTGCAAATCATGCTGAAGTCTTCCCAACTTGAAGGAAATACTTTCAAGCCACATCTATTGGCAATGTTCAATGCATAAGGATCGAGCTTTCTGCTGAGCATTTTGGAAATAATCCCGGGCTGAGCCGATATTTCCTTGACAAATTGATGCTTTTCTGCCTGGCTAAAGATGGGAATTTCTATTTCAACCTCATATGGAAAATGGCGAGATCCGGCCACTTCGGCACGTATTACATTTGTTTGGATTTCAATGTACTTAACTGCTCCTTTCCCGGCATATGCTCTACCCCGTGGCAAGCGATTAGAATAATCAATATCATTGAGGGACTGCAGCCATTTTTCACCCCACCAGGTTTTTCCGAAACGCTTGGACATTTAAAATTTTAATTCAAAGGTATTGAAAATTAATGGCTGTTGACAAATCTTATTGCGCACAAAATGGCTTTTGGTCTCTTGCAGTTTTAGTTTGCTGCACTAATCAATTGGGTTCATTTTGCCAATGAAAATTGCGGTGAACGATTGCACATTTTTTAAGAAACCAGATTTCTAAACCCCTTAAATGTCCATGATTTGCTACTTTTGATCTATTGGATCATTCAAAAAATGATGGTCCCGTCATTTTTCTACCAAAAAAAACAGCCGTCACCAAACCAGACCGTGAATCTGCATCCTAAGTACTCACACAGTACTAATTATTCGAGCTTGATGCATTGGACTGGATATTATCCCTGTACTCCTCCACCGCTTTTTTGGTGGTCAGCCAATTCCGGCCTTCCTTATAAGCATCAATCCTGCCTCGGCGGGCCAGGAGACTCAAATATTCAGAGCCGTATGGAATATCCGGATCCTCTGCAATTTTTGTAAGGGTCAGATAGTCGTCGTAGTGGCCCGGAAGAGCATTGAGGTAAAGATTGAGGCTGCGCTCAATGGCCTGGAATACTACAAGGAAGAACTTCTCATAATCACCCTTATTGGCAAAATTGAGGGCCCTAAAGTACTTTTGGCGGTCTTGCTGAAGAATAACTGCAGGGGGGAAACCCGCTCTCATCAGCAGTAGATTCATGGCAAGGCGCGCAGTCCTCCCATTCCCATCAAAAAAGGGATGGATGTAGACAAGCTGGTGGTGGAACCAGGCAGCTACCATAGGAGCAGAATGAACCGACATCAGCGTATTCAGCTCAGAAATGAGCTCCTCCAAAAGAAAATCCAGCTTATGTGGTGGTGGTGGAATAAAATTAGCGCCTATGATGCGGACTCTCCCATTCCTTATACGACCGGCAAAATCCATATCAATATCGCGGAGAATCAGGGCGTGCAAATCCAGCAGGTCGGATACTTCCACAGGCCGATCCTCTCTGACAAGCTCCTCCAAAAGCAAAATGGCTCTCCTGTGATTGAGGACCTCAAAATGCTCTCTAAGACTTTTACCTCCAACGGTCATTCCGTGCTCAAGTACAATTCTCGTCTCGGCAAGAGAAAGCGTATTGCCTTCTATGGCATTGGAGTGATAAGTCCACTCCAGCATCCAATCTTCTCGCAATCGCTGCAAAACAGACTGTGGAAAGGGGCGATGCTGCTCCACTATCTTTTTCTTACTGAGTATGCGGTCCAGTAGCCCTTCTGCTTTTACCGTGAGTTTCATCTTCTAAAGATTATATATCGGATACTTTTTAAACATCATTTACCGATACATTTGTTCATCTTATCTGTATTCTAAATCGGTTTTGGTTGGTGGTTGGCTTTTGGGTTTTGTCCCTTCGGGACACCTTGGCTTTTGGCTTGCTGGGGACATGTTGATTTACTGTGACCTATCCTTTGTTGCTGACGGTGGTTAGATCCTGGGTTATTGGGGATATAAATAGGACGGATTGGTGCTTATTGTTCCAACAACACTTTACCCACTCCTGCGGCCTTCTGCGACCTTCGCGCTAATTTGCGACCTCTGCGTGAAACCCATACAATTCCCTAAACAACTCTAAAAACCATTATAGAACCGAAGCTTTCAAAATACCCGGACTAAGTTTGAGGG
>REEI01000031.1 GCA_007695145.1 Saprospirales bacterium
TCGTTAATCAATAACTGTCCTGTTTCACCTATACTCATTAAGATTGGCCCTCATTCACTTGTCTTGATTGAAGTCAACCAAGTATATTTGATCTTAATCCCTTAATAGCCTAATTCAATAAAAGTTTTTTCTCAATTTTTAAAATCCAGCTCATCACCTCCACAGGCAAAATACTGCCCGCCTTCAAAGTTCAACTCAAGGGTGTGAGAATGTTTGCTGATTTTAGCTCCCCTGTCGTTGGTAGAGATACATTCTTTCTGATGAATGATCAGATCAACTTCAGTTTTATGGGCTGAAAGGGAAAGTTCGGTAAGCGGCTGCGACAAATCGGGAAATTCATCATCTTGAATTGTAAAGTATAAAAGTCTACCGAAAACGGGTTTGGAAACTATAGCTGCCGGAACATAGTAATTAAATGTAACCGACCAACGGTCTTCGGGATTATTGAAAGTAATGATTGGATGGATATGGTGCTCACAGTTGGAAGCGTATTCTTCAGAGAGCTCGTAAACCTTATCGACCTCAATTACTTCCTCAAATCTCTGCTCGAAATCGAGAGTGCCTTCGTGAGGGCGTCTATTTCCATCAATGATCGCAAAAAGCGGATAGTCCAATTGAACAACTCTTTCACCCATTGCGGTATTGATGGCCTGGCCCACATCGATTAGCCGATACCTTTTATCGGTAGCACAATCCAGAAAAGTAATGCCCGAACTGGTAAAGGTGATCAAGCCTGATATCGCATCATCGGAGGCATCCGGCTGCTTTTCGCTACAAGAAGTCAAAAGGAATGAAAAGCTAAGTAGAAATGTTCCGAAAAAAACACCAATTAATTTCATTGTGATAGGTTTTTCTGCTTAATGGTGGGAAAACCATTAGCAGTATTACTGTTTGAGATTTAAAATTTCGAATACCACACCCAATACAAAAATTAATTATCCCTGCCAGGGCAGATTGAGTACAGACCTTCCGGCTACTCTGCCCATTCTCAAGCCCTCATCGGCATCGATTCTAAAGTGAACCCCCAGGTAAATTCTAGATTCGGCATTTTCGACGGCCATTTCATTGAATGAATTAAAGTGCCGGGGCATTCCCAAAAACTCAGTTCTACCCTCATGGGTTCTGTCCCACATTGCAAAATTAAAACCAAAAGTTTCGATTAAAACCTCAGCAGCTGCAGAACCAAATCCCGCATGACCGCTCGGATAAGCTGGAAAGTGGGGCGACTTACCCTTATCACCCGTGATGGGATTGTAGCAAATGGTTTCCCATTCAGGATTCATCAACTCACGGATGTAGTCAATTGGGCGCTGCAGGTTGTAATAGTACTTTGAGTGCCATATTGCAATACCGGCATCAGCGAGGGCCATTCCCAACTTTGCCATCAATTCAGCAGCTTCAGCCAAAGTCAAGGTTCTTTTTTCCATAGCTTGAAGTGCAATAGCCACCCAACGGCAGGCAGGATCAATGGTCAACGAAAAGTTATCATCACTCCAAAACTCGCCAATCCATCTTTGGTCAAAAGATAGGGTGTTTACCGTATTTACCACTTCAAGTGCCTGAGCGTAAAACTGTGAATTGGGATTCTGACTCCATTCCAGGGGAGGAGGTGACAGCTTATCTTCTTCGCTGATGGCAAACTGCCTCACCTTTCCCCATTCAGGAACCAAACCGGGCAAAAAGTCAGGAGGGGTAGGTTGCCAAAGGCCCGGTCCAACCGGAGGATCATATGGAGGTGTTGGATTCAGAAAGGCAAAATCCCCACGTTGATCCAGTTGAGACCAATTGATTACTGCCGCGGCAACTGCTTTTCCAAAAGCCTCAGATCTGGCCATTACTTCACCTTCCAGCATAGCGGAATACTTTTCAAAGTAGTGATCATACATGTGGTCTATCATAGCATCGTACTCAGATGCCACGTGCGGAAAGAAATATTTGAATGTGGCCTGGTAAGCCGCATTGATTGCAGCCGGCCAGTAATACAGCTCGTTGTCATTTATTCTGGGGATGTCCAAATTGTCAAAATGTGAACTCAATGACTCCCTTCCCGGAGTAGCATGTGCGATGGTCTCATAACCGGCCAAACCGATATACCCCAAATTACGAGCTGTAATGGGGGGTCTGTAGCCGTCGGCATAACGACTGACCTCCAAAAACATACCGTACCAATCAGCTACTACCTCTGAACTCAATTCGTGAGGGTCACCAAGAAAATCACGCGGGGGCGGAAGTTCATCATCTGATGTACATGCATTGAAGAAGAGAACAACGGCTAGAAGAGACAGACCATACGTCCACTTCCACATTTTGAAACCCATATTTTGCATCGCAATAAGATTTATCCAAAAAATAATGGTAAAAAACAGCGCAAATTTAGGCATTTTCTTTTACCTGACAACATTGAGTACAATATTTTTAGTAAAATTAAACAAGATACAATTAAAGGTATTTGCATGTATAAAATATTGAAAATGTTATATTTGGATAAGAAAATGCTAAAAAAAATACTCGCATACAAGACTGTCCAGGAAACTTTAACATTTTAACGATTTCCCCAATCCTTACTTTATTCAAAAAATATGCCATTTATGTCCGAAGATAATTTGGAAAAAAGTCCGAGAACAAATACTATGACTGAAATGCCAATATTTTTCACAAATATTCGGAGGGGATCATTCTTAAACGCGATTCATCAATACTAAAAATATATTATTGCGGGCCTTCAAAACGTACTTTCAAGTCCTTATTTTGCTCATTTATCACTACATTTGCGGCAAAATTAACAATCGATGGACTTATCCTTTATAGAAAAACTGGGCTTGAAAGCTCAGAATGCCGGGACTTCAACCGGACAAGAAGACATGATGTCTTCCGAAATGATTCAATCACACTCGCCGGTAGACGGGCGTCTGATAGGTGCGGTGAGTGTCACATCCAGGGAGCAGTACGAGCAGGTGATGAACAGTGCGCAGGCTGCTTTCAAAGACTGGAGAATGATGCCCGCCCCACAGCGTGGTGAAATAGTCAGGCAATATGGTAATATTTTGAGGGAGTACAAGGATCCTCTCGGTAGACTGGTTTCCTATGAGATGGGAAAAAGCCTGCAGGAGGGTTGGGGAGAGGTTCAGGAAATGATTGACATATGCGACTTTGCAGTAGGACTTTCACGTCAACTATATGGATTAACTATTCATTCAGAAAGGCCCCGCCACCGAATGTACGAACAGTGGCATCCACTCGGAACGGTAGGTATTATTTCCGCCTTCAACTTTCCTGTGGCTGTTTGGTCGTGGAATGCGATGATTGCCATGGTCTGTGGTGATGTCTGTATTTGGAAACCCTCCGAAAAAGCACCTCTTTGCAGTGTGGCTTGCCAGAATCTAATGAAAACAGTATTGAAGGCCAATAACCTGCCCGAAGGGATATCCAACCTAATCAATGGTGATTACAAGGTGGGCGAATTCCTAACAAAAGACGCAAGAGTTCCTCTGGTTTCAGCTACGGGAAGTACCCGCATGGGTAAAATTGTGGGGGCTGAAGTCGCATCGCGCTTGGGTAAAACCATCCTAGAGCTCGGGGGCAATAATGCGATTATTATCACTCCCTCGGCCGACATGAAAGTCGTCCTGACAGGAGCTGTTTTTGGTGCGGTAGGAACAGCAGGCCAGCGCTGTACATCCACTAGGCGTTTGATAATCCACGATTCTATTTACAACAAGGTAAAGGACAATCTGGTAAGTGCTTACGGGCAATTGAGAATAGGCAATCCACTGGATGAAAACAATCACGTGGGGCCCCTGATTGACCGGGATGCCGTAAAAGCCTACCTGGGAGCGATCGAGTCAGCCAAAGAACAGGGTGGGACAATTCTTGTAGAACCCGGCGTATTAAAAGGTGCAGCATATGAGAGCGGCTGCTATGTAAAACCTTGTATTGTAGAGGCGAGTCCGGAATTGCCCATTGTACAGACGGAGACTTTTGCGCCCATCCTCTACATTATGAAGTACAGTGAGCTTTCTGAGGCCATTGCCATCCAGAACGGAGTCCCACAAGGCCTTTCATCAGCTATTATGACTGACAGTGTAAGAGAGGCCGAGCGATTCCTTTCCCACGAAGGCTCAGATTGCGGTATTGCCAATGTCAATATAGGTACGAGTGGAGCAGAAATAGGCGGTGCTTTTGGCGGTGAAAAGGAGACTGGAGGCGGTCGGGAAAGTGGATCAGATAGTTGGAAAGCATACATGCGTAGACAAACCAATACGATCAACTGGAGCGAAGAGGTGCCACTGGCACAGGGAATCAAGTTTGATTTCTAAGGCCAGAAAGGTCTATTTTCTAAGACCTGGAGGTATTCATTTCCTCAGAGTAATGAATGAGTGAATTTAGCTGTATGTCTTTGTGCATGTGCGGGGTTCAGGATGTTTTGTCTATTGTGGTTTGGAGTCATTGTTGTTGGTGGAAGAGGGTAGTCTCAGTGGCTAAATTTCAGAATTGAAGCATTCATCCGGAATTTTCGCGACTCCAGTTAGGTTTTGCATCACAATTTATCTAACAGTTCATTTTAAGCCCAATAACTAATTACAGATCGCCTGCATAAAGTTTCCATCAGTGGAAATCTTAAAGGCTTTTGAATCTGGAGAAAATTTTGTGGCTTTACTGCTAAGTATTACGGGTCTATATTTATTGGGAATCTGTAAAAATGAATTGATTTTGATAGCTGGGTAGGCGGGTTGATAAGAGGCTGATTTTAATATTTTTAGGTCAAATACTAACAGTTGAAAAAAAGGAAAAGGATGAGTAAAATAATGAAACCTGAAAGTTTAATGATGAGCTATGGCTACAAGCCCGAGCTCTCAGAAGGTGCCGTAAAGTGCCCTATCTTTTTAACCTCGACTTTTGTCTTTAAGTCAGCGGAAGAGGGAAAAGCTTTTTTTGAAGTAGCATATGGACACAGACCAAAAAATAAAGACGAAGAACTTGGACTAATTTACAGCCGCATCAATAATCCCGACCTGGAGATATTAGAAAATCGGCTCACCCTTTGGGATGATGCAGAAGACTGCGCAGTTTTTGAAAGTGGAATGGCAGCAATAACCACCGTTTTCCTGGAGTTTTTAAAACCGGGAGATTTAGTCTTAATTAGCAGCCCATTATACGGCGGAAGTGATCACTTTATCAAGAAAGTGCTGCCCAAATTTGGAATCAATGTGGCAGAATTTAAGGTGGGTCAAAGTCGAGAAGAAATAATCCAGATTGTTAAAAGTACAGGCATGTCCGACAAGCTTGCCCTAATCTTTATTGAAACGCCTGCAAATCCAACAAATGACCTTATCGATATCAGTGGCTGCAAAGATATTGGCAAATACTTCTCAAGCTCCGATAAAGAAGTTTATCTAGCTGTCGACAACACCTATATGGGCCCCGTTTGGCAACACCCATTAAAGCACGGTGCAGACCTTGTTTTATATTCTGCTACCAAATACATTGGAGGACACAGCGATTTGATTGCAGGGGCTTGTCTTGGTTCATATGACCTTATTAAGAGGGTGAAAACCCTCAGGACTTTCCTCGGAAATATGGCCAGTCCACATACTGGTTGGCTATTGCTGCGAAGTCTGGAAACGCTTAAAGCAAGGATGGACATTCAGGCTAATAATGCTGAGAAAGTAGCTGAATTTCTAAACAGACACCCGCTTGTGGAAAAAGTGTATTACCTCGGCAATGTAACAGAAAATGATGGAGAGCAATACCGAATAAAACAAAGGCAATGTCTGACCAATGGCGGAATGATTTCATTTGATGTCAAAGGTGGTGAACGGGAAGCATTCAAATTCCTCAATGCATTAAGGTTGATTAAGTTAGCTGTGAGTTTGGGCAGCACCGAAAGCCTTGCAGAACATCCGGCGACAATGACACATATGGATGTCGACCTTGAATTGAGGAATCAACTTTCAATAACCGGTAAAATGATCAGGTTATCGATAGGGGTAGAATATTTTGAAGATCTTATTGGCGACATTTCACAGGCACTTGATAAAATTAATTCGTAGACCCGTAACTGTCAAATTTTTTCTACCTTAGAACCTGCTTTTCTATTGCCGTTAGAAAAGGGTTAAGATTCAATGTTTGGCATTCAATGGGTCAAAAAAGTGTGAAAAAGTTATTAACCTTTGTCATATTTGTTGTTATTTGGTGTTTTCGATCCGGGCATAGTAAGATGGACTGAGCTTTTTTGGGGCTTTTGTTCTGTTTTTTAGGAAACATTGCAGCAAAAAGAATTCTCTTGATTAGGGTTTTCTACCCACTCGACTAAGAGTTTAAAGGATAAATTTTCTCAAAATTTTCCGCCCAAAGAAGAGTAAGTCAAAAAGCTCCGGAATTATCAACAGGTAAAAAGATAAAGCTTATGGCAACGAAAGGTCAAATTCTGGACATGTCACCATTGGGGATGATTTTTACTGTAGTAAAAACTAAGGAAGATACGCGGGGGAAATCTCTCGATCTGGAGTGGGAGGTGCTGCCACAATGCAACATGAAGGACCCTCTTTTTCACACCCATCCAGAAGCTATTGAAACTTATCATCTTCTAGAAGGAGAGATGGAGTTTTACGTTAAGGACAGATGGATAAAGGCAAAAAAGGGTGATAAGTTGAGGGTGGAAAAAGGTGTGGTCCATACTTTTAGAAATCCGACAAATTCAATCGCCAGAGTATACAATACCCATGAGCCGGCATTGGACATGGAAGATTATTTTGAAGATGTTTATAAGCTTATAGATTGTGCTACCAGAAACAGGACAGAAGTATTTAGCTTAAAAAGCATAAAGACAAAACTTTTATTCGGTAGGCTAATGACCAACTATAGAAGAGAAATCATAGCGGTCAACCCACCAGACTTCATCGTAAGGATCATGGGTAAAATTGCTCGCATAATCGGGTTTGACTACAACAAATAATTGCAGGTATTTCAATTGTAATGCAAATTCTCCAATCTTACCCTTAGTGCGCTTGGCTTACCTCTAATCGGCATGGAACATCCCTCGAGGCGTCCCATCAGAGGTCAAAGTTTCTACCATGAGGATATTTCCCTTTGATTGACAGATATAATAACGGACAGTATCGAACCGTCTGTGATAATGATCCACAAGGTGAAACAAAGGGTGGTAGCTCACTAATTCAAAACCATTTACATCCACTGCCCATACGGAAACCTCCTCTCCATCGAAGGGCAAGAACATTGAGCCTGCTACTTTAATTGTCGCATCCACTGTAAATGCCTCGGTTTCAGGCCCTTCCTCCGGCCAATCCTCATAAAGCGGTACATCAACAAAAAGTCCTTTGAACTTGTAGGACTGTTCAAATCCTTCGTGATAATCCAGGGAGGCCACAATCATATTGATCTGGAAAGGATCAAACACAGGTCCTGAAACTTCGAATGAAGCCCTGATCTCGTCATATCCTTCGCTGGTTATTTTGAAATCAACCCTGTCTTGCTCATATTGAATTTCCTTTTCGGATACAACAGAAATACCTGGTATCTTTTGATTGATTGTCTTGTGTTTGGGCATGCCTGAATCACTCAGGTAAAGTTGTTCGGTTGGCAAATCCAGAAACCATTCCGGACGGGACTCGAAGCGGTTTAAAAACAAGCAATTTTGATGATGCCAAATTCTTAGGGATTCAGAAAAGAAGTCCTGCAAATCTTTATAAGGCCTGATATTGCTGGCATGGCGAATAAAGGATAGTTTATAGCTTTCGTAAAAGGTCATTTCATCAACTAATGGCTCGCCAAAGTCCTCAGTATCCAAAATGCCTGAATCTGCCAAATCTTGAAGAACCATCCTGAGGATTTGTTCGCAACCATAGCGCCCCATAGTTTTATGATCGTGGAGCTCCATACTTATTTCGAGAACCATGCCTTCATCCGATGGGACGACTCGTTCGTAATAATAGAATCCAGCCTCTCTATCGTTCAACCGCAGTGCGTAGTCCGGATCAAACGAATCGTTGTTCTGATTGCCGGCCAATACTAGTACTGGACAGAGTAGAACCAACAAAAAAGCCATTTGAGTTAAAGTATAGGGTTTCTTCCCTAAACTCAATAATCCGCTACCAGCTGCACTCAAGTATATCATTTACAGTTTTTTAATAAATATCATTAACAGTGGGTTGCAAAAAATATTAGCCTAATAAAGCATCAAGATCACCCTTAGACTTCCATTAATTTTTGCAATTGGGCCACAAAGATAAATTTTCATAAACAATATTCACCAGCAGATAAGACCAAAATCATTAGAATCGGGAAATAATTAAGGAACTGCAGTTGGTCTGAAGGTACTGAAATGATAGGGTGCAATTTTAAGGTGGAAATATGGAGAAAAAGTTATGGATTCGAAAAAAGGCCTTACGCCTAATGGGTAGCTTGAGTTGCAGATAGTGTTTAGTCTCTCGCGATTAAAAGCTTACTTTTGGCAGGCGAGTGTCACTTGGACCTGCAGGTTTTAATGACAACGTCTGATGATTATTCGTACCCTAAAGCCCTTTTTGCAGCCGACTTCATTCACTTTTGTACCTTTAGCCTTTCAAAATCAATAGCATGGTGTATCCAAATTGTCCAGAATGCAGGGGTGAAAATACCTACCAACTCGAAGAGAAGTATATCTGTCCGGATTGTTTCTATGAGTGGAATGTCGGGGAATCAACCGAGTCAAAGGAAGATACCGGGCTCTTAGTAAAAGATGCCAATGGAAATCTCTTGCAAGATGGTGACACCGTGGTAACCATCAAAAATTTGCCTGTGAAAGGGGCTTCAAAAACGATAAAAGCCGGAACGAAAGTAAGGCGAATAAGACTGGCTGAAGGCGACCACAATATCGATTGTAAAATAGATGGATTTGGAGCAGTAGCGTTAAAGTCCGAATTTGTAAAAAAAGCTTAGCCTACTCAACCTATTTTATACCCCAATTAGCAATTGATGCCAATTGGTAGCTTCTTCTTGTAAACGACTCAAGTTTTGCAGTTCATTATGAATGGATTAAATCGAATGTTTCGAGGCAATTTGTTGAATCCTAAAGTCAAGCTTAAAGGGTGTGAATAAGAATATGATGAATGAACCTCAAGCTTGTTCAAGAAATTTTTCCAGGCGCTTCATTTGCATAAAGTGATGCCTTATATGCATTTCCGCTCCCTTAAACCACTCCAAAGCATTCATCATACCCAATGCGGGATGTCTTGTCTTGATAGTCAAATCTGCATCTGCCAATTGCCTCTCGACCTCTTCCATCATCGCAACCATTTGGTCAAATCTCTGATGCAGTTGCTCCTTGCTCTCCGGCTGAGGAGGTTCGAAGGCAACCGATTTGGGCATTTTTAGTCGGACAGGTGGTATGGACTTTAAAAGAAAAATAAATTTACCCATTATGTTTTTTCCCCTCCTGGTTTTGGTGCCCTTTTTCTGCAGGCATTTCTGCGCGTTAGTCATAAAGAATTTCTCATGAGCCATGATCACATGCATGCAAACCTGTCCAAGTGACCAGCTGGAGTCTTTGGGTTTTTTCTTCAAATCGCTGAGCTCGTAATTATCTGCGGTCACTTTCCAAATATGAACGTGCTCCCTGAATTTTAATAAAATTTGTGTTGTTTCCATGGAGAAATAATGAATTGAATGTTGGCAAATTTATGAAATTTTACAGTATTGATCTAATTCAACAGGGGAGAAACAAAAAGGGCCTCACTTTCCCAAAGTCAAAAAATCATATTTATTATACCACAACTTTTAAAGGTAGGGCTTAAATTTATATTTTTTTAGAGTTGAATGTTGCAGTATGGATTCTGAAAGTAAGTGCGGACTGCCCAAACTGGTAAAATGCATGCCCATGAAAAAGAAGATAGACACTTTCATTGAACAAATGAGAAAGGGACTTTATCAATTGGTGACAGGGGTCTTCGACGAAATAAAACGCATGATGATCCAGGCGTTTTTTCACAAAAAGGAAACCGAACTTACCATTGGGAGGGATGGGGTGAAAGTAGTGGCATGGGATTCAATCTCAAATACCTTTTATACTTTTAGAAGAAATGGAAAAGAGGTGGAATGGATGGGCAATAAAGGGGGGTTGGAAGTATCCGGGCTTATGCATGCAAGTTATTTTGGGGATGAACTGGTCTTTTCAAATTACCAGTTTAGTGTGCAGCAAACTGAGTCAGAAATTACCATTAGCTACCACAAACCGGGAGATTTACTTTTACCAAAGGAAGTAGCCATCCAAACGAAAATGGGTGTCAGTGCCATTCATTTAACGCTCATCTTTTCCAATTGGTTTTTTTCCTAAGGAAGTAGTTTACAGCAGCCAAATATAAAGTTTTAAGTTAAATAGATATGGAAAAGCAGGAGAACAACAATCAAGCAAGCGGTGACTTTTTGTCGCCATTTACCATTGAAGTAGAGCCTATGGAGAGATTGCTCTTGATTAACTTTGAAAAGGACCCGGATTCTACCTACCTCGGGTTTGAGCCACAGGTGTTCGATGATGAAGTCCACGGGAAAGGTCACCTAATCATTGGATGGCGGTTGGATGGGAAGGTGGATGTTTATCATCAGCCCTCCCTGATTCTCTCTCCCGAGAACTACGATATTGCAGGTAAGGGGCTGAATGAAATGAGGGAAAGCCAATTTGAGGCAGCCTCTTTTGAAGTTGGTGAAAAAGGGGTAATGGCGAATTACATTTTCCACGACTTACACGGGAGAAAAGTGGAATTATATATCTCAGAAGACCATCCAAAAAAAAGAAAACCATTTGGCCTTTTGGCTCCCATGGGCAGTGCGGCTGAGAAGCCTTCAGCCATGCCACTTGTGATACTTCACGACTTTTATTTTGTCCGCAGATCGGGTACAGAACTGAGGATTCACATTGATGGACGGCGACACAAACCGGATACTCTGCCATTCCCCATAGATCTCACGATGATGTACTTTGCCCGCTACAGTCCTCAACCACTGATTGCCCGCCTGAATCCCGAATGCAATGGACCATTAAGTCCACTAAATTTAGCTCAATCCTCCGGATCAATGCAAGAGGGAGATTATGTGTTTGATTTCAGGGAGGAGAGTGGCAAGGTGTACTTGAATAAATTGACCCGCTTGAATGACATCCATCCTTTGGAAATTGTTTTTATTGATCCTTTTCCCAACTTGATTTCAATGGAAAAACCAAGCCAAAAGTCCGGCCTGTTCCAAATTCAGGGCCATCCGTCTACGGGTTTGATCAAAGGTCAATATTCAATAGAAAGAGACCTCAAAACTATAAAGACCACCCTTTCATTTTACGGTTGGGAACCCAATCCGGACAAACTCTCCCTGCGATTTCTTTACACAGTGGTAAAAATGTTCAAAAAATGGCCATCCGCCTATGAGTGGACTTCCCACATCCACCAGGCTGAAGACGATGTTTTTTTTATTAAATCTAAATGGTTGAAGAAGTAAGCTGAACTCCTTCTTGCCCTATTGCTTCAAAAAACTCATGGTGGGACTGAAATGGTTGTAGGAAAGATGAATTAATTGTACTCCTGAACTCAAGCCGCGCAAATCAATTTTTGAATTGGGGTGGATGTACATAGCGTAGTCAAGGATTTTTTCACCTGAAACATTGTAGATTTCCAGCTCAATAGGCCCTGTGTTCACCCCTGAAAAGAGGGATATCTCATCTTTTGCGGGGTTGGGAAAGAGCTCAAAGGAAGCTATTACCGATTGGACATCATCAGGGGGCACCTCATCACATAATCCTCGCATATCACATCTGATGGTCCATCCCTGGCGAATTTCCAAAATCAAATTCCTCACCTGCGAAGCCTGAGCATTGTACACCCATCCATAGGCCTCAAGTGTGATCCCAAAGGGAATATCTATCTGCCCGGCCCAACCTATGGAGGTAGTTGAATAATTGATACAATCCATTCCCGACTCATTCAGCATCCTATCCAAATTGGTCACTCGTCTGATAGTCCAATTCCCCAGGTCCTGTTTGAAGGAGTACGCACCCTCAAAAAAAACAACATTTGACTGATATTACTCGCGTCCCAGAGACCTACTTCCTGATTGAAAGAATCTGCCCGGGTAGACGGTAGGAAACCCATTTTTCTCAACGCCAAATCCTTGAAGGCCGGGAAAGGACTAATGAAATTCGAAAACGGTAAGGCTCTTAAACTTTGCTTCCATTATTCAATTGATTGCTTTAATAACCATCATCATTCAAGGATATTATTATTAACCTAATGCGATTGAGTTAATACCAGCCTACTTAAAAGTCCCCATTATCTTTTCAAATTCAATCGGTCGGTTCCCGACAAGGCAAACAATACCAAAAATGATGGTTAAAGGTACCAGCTTTTTCGTAATTTATCGTGCTTCGTATTTTGTTGCTTTTTGGATAGTCTGGTCAGATTTGTGATTTCTAAAAAAATAGCTTTTAGCCCCTTGCCAATTCAATCCTGTCTTTGGCTGTTGATATGTTGCTTTATCGGCACCGTGGACAGGTACTTATCCACTCCCCGGGCAATCCGGTTTTTTCAATTCCCAAGCCTGTCAATAAACCTCCAGGAACTCTCAAAATCTCTTTCAGGATATTCTTCAAGCAGAAGCGCCCTCAATAATTCTATCGGCATCCCGTTTTCCTGCAATATTCGATCGTGAAAATCCTTTTCGTTCATTCGACCACTTTCCACCAGTTCATTTCTCAGTGCCATCATTTGCAGTCCGCCGATCATGTACGAAATCTGATAAAGTGGCCCCCAGGCCCCCTCGAACGAACGTCTGACTTCAGCCTCAGCATTGGCCCTTTCGTGACCAACATGCTCCACCAAAAAATCAATGCACTCCTGCGGGCTCATTTCTCCGAGGTGATATTTCAAGGAGAAGATGATCCGGGCATTTCGATGGATTCGCCAAAAAAGCATTCCGATTTCATCTTTGGCATCCCGTGGAAAATTCAGTTCCCAAAGCAGCATTTCCCAGTAAAGTGCCCAGCCCTCTATCCAAAAGGGAGTCATAAAGGGCCGCCTATGGGTGTTGAATCGCGAATTCATAAACTGCTGCAAATGGTGACCCGGGATGAGTTCGTGATGCACCACCGCCCTCGAGAAGTGGGGGTTATTGCCCCTCAGACTCATCATTTTTAGGTCGTGCTCCATGGTGCTCGTCGGAAAGGCTACCTGAACCTGCTCCCCTCCGAGGAAAAACGGTGCAAATCGCTGCATCTCGGGACTCAACATTCGCATCCGCCAGGTTTCCTTTGCGAGATCGGGTATGCTGAGTAAATCCCGCTCCTCCAAAAATTCAATGGCCTCCTCCGCAAAAAAATTGATCAGTTCGGGTTGTTCTCCAGGATCGACCGAAGTCGTTTTTACGAATTCGATGGCTTCCATATAGTGGTCAAAACCAAGTTTGGCAGCCGAGACATTCAACTGTTTGAGGCACCATTCAAATTCCTGTTTTGCCAGTTCAATAAGTTCCCTTGCGGAATACGGAATCATTTCAGACTGAATCTCCCGCTCCAAAGCCCTTTCACCCAGTGGCCGGCCAATTATCCCGCTGCCGTCATCCATGCCTCCCGGATCCTGATAGTAATCTTTTAATGCAAGGCTGTAAGCGGTCAGGAGACGTTCCAACTCTTCCCAGGGCATGGCGACCCACCAACTGAAATCGGGATGATACAAATGGTAAAAATCAAAAGCCCATTTTAAGTTTTCCCTCAGGTCCTCGACCATAGATGCAGCCCGGTCAGCCTGCTGCCAGGTTTCAAATCCCTCTTCACTTTCCAGGGCTGACATTCTCCTTTGGAGCTCAATGCCCGCATCGTGAAAAATATCTGCCACAGCCCGGCTATCGGGTGTTTTACCCCTCCTTCTTTCTCTAATAAAATCTTTCAGAGGCCCTGCAAAGTCGAGGACCATGGAGACTGCCCCGGTTTGCTCGTGCTCCAGTTCCAGGTCGAAATGCCGCTTTCTAAGGTGATTGATGAACAATTGATAGTCAATCCGCTCACTACCTGCCAGCATACTGTAATCCAGTCCCTCCAGCCGAAGCTTCCAGTCATGCACCAAACGCAACATGCGATCGTAAAATTCCTCACTGTATTTAAGTTGGTACTTCCGCTCCAGTGCCCCCCTATCCGCTATATATTCCCGCATCAGATCGGGCAATTGGTCACCGCCCCTATCGGTAGCCTCCAAGTTTGCAGACGCGCAGGCGAGAGAGAAAAATAGAACTGACCAGCCAAAGAAAAACCGCTTTATCATAAGAAACATTTCAGGCAAAAGTAAGGAATTTAGAAGAATGGGATGGGGCAAAAAAAAAGCCCCGATGAAGGACTGCATTAAAATTTAGTACTTTCCTGTCATACGAAGCACGAAACCCCTGCTTGCGTGTAGGTGCTTTTATCGCTTCGGTGTTCTTTTTCGTCCGACTGTTTATCGGTCGCTTTTGTCGTGCGGTTGGAACAAATACAATCTTAGCCAAGCTTGGGTTGTAGCGTTGGCTTGTGTAGCTTGGCAATCTGTGTGGCTGTGAAGGGTTGGATTATACATTCAGTTCTTTTTTTAGTTTTCATGCCATTTGTTAATCACCTAATTCATTAGTGTAATTATCTGAACCCCAAATCGATTCACAAATCGCTTGATACAACTTTTGCCTTTCCACAATATCAGCCTTTTTAAGCTCTTCGTGGGCTCTGAATGGCAAACTAAACCTGTTCTTCATTGAAAGAAAATTTGGGTTGTTCTGATACGTCAAAGGGCAAAGACTTTGCACCAATAAATTTTCTTTGATATAGTGGCTTAGCTTCTCATTGTAGGGTTTTGCACCATAGGATTGATTGGTGCCTCTTGGCAATAGCACCAATGCTCCAATTCTGTTTCTATATTCCTGAAAGTCTGCTTCCTGGTCAAATTCGTCTTTGTGGTTAGCAAATTTGTCTGCCCAGATGTGTTCCACTTCATAAGATTTACCTCCCGGGTTGTGGTAGTATTTCTCAAACGATGAATTGAAGCCCGATTGCTGCTCCACAAAAGAGGTTATTCTTGAAAGTAGGAACTTTACAAAAACCCTATTTTGTCCGTGCAAACGGAAATTTTGAATTCCTGACCAAGGCTCTTCCATTTCATCCAATTTGCGTTTGAGTATGGCTTTAAGTTCATCTACTTCGGTTCTTCTGATTTCTTTTACCAAAGTGTACATGGTGTAACGTATCGAACTAGAAGCGAACTTTCTGAAATTTACCGACCTGCGAACAACGAATGCTTCAATATATCTTGCCACTAAATCCATTTTCATCTGTACTGTGTCAGAATAATCTGAGGACTTCAAAGAGGCAAGTAACAATGGATAACTGAGTGAGTTGGCAATACCCCATCTTCTGATGTAGAAAATGTGTTGAAGTGTATCTGATAATTTGCGTTCGGCAGACAATAGGTGTTTGTAGGCATTCAAAAAGAATTTGAAGTCTTTGTCAATGAATGACTGAAAGCCCTCTGCATCATCCTGCTCAATGCCAACTTTATCTAAATTGTCTCGAAACCAGCTATGAAAACGTGTGCCGATTTTCTCGAAATCCTCATTCTTTGAACCTGCCTTACCCGGGCGTATGGTTTCTGCATATTGAGCTCTAAACCAAGCCTGAATAAAGCGTTGGTCTTCATCTTTGTCATAGGTATGCAGTTCTTGCATTGACGTTTTCCAAAGCTCATTGGCTTTTTGTCTTTTCTTACGGTCTTCAAATTTCGATAAGATGAAACCTTTGAGCATTTCGGTAGGGGTCAAATTCAAGCCCCTGTCATTCATTGTTTCAAAAATGGTATAGGCGTTTTCGTCTGAATAGGCGATGATTTCCACCAAAACCACATTGTATTTCAACCAGTCTATGAAAAATGGCAATACGCTATTTTTGATTTCTTCGGGAAATGCTTTTTCAATATCTGTATAACGAGCAGCCATATTGAGCGTGGACTCGTCATCTGTTTCTTTTGGTTCGTATTCACCTGTTTTGAACAAGGCTTCCATACAGCTAATGCGTTCATCCACCTGAATATTGAAGGACATTTCACCGTATTTTTCAGAAAATATCAGCGATTCCAGTTTTTCGTTGATTCCCAAATCCTTCTGAAGATTATTCAAATAAATCAGGATAAGTGTTAGGGAAGTGAGGCGTTGCTGCCCATCAATGATGCTTCGTTGACCGTCTTTTACACTTACTACAAATGGGCCTAAGTAGTAGGAATTGTAATTTTCAATGTCCTTGCGTTTATGTTCAGGCTTGTATTCATTAAGGAATGAAGATGTCAAGTCTGAAACCAACTGCTCAATATGGCGTTCTTCCCATTTATACTCCCGCTGAAAGTAATCTACGGTATATTTTTTATCGTCCAAAACTTCGGTAATGGAGCGGTCGTGTGCTTCTATTTTATTACTTAGTTTACTCATACTATTTTACTATTCTCCATATTTTACACCCGGCTCTGCTGCCATGCTTCGACTAAGCTCAGCAGAACTACATATTCTTTCCTCAGCTTCTTGCTTGCCGTGAGCTTGTCGAACGGTCACCTGCCCATTCATCAACATCGGCAACAACCAATCTCGCAAGGCGGTTAGGTGTTGGTTTTGCATTAAATTCTTTTGAATTTGTCTGTGAATAGGCTTTGCAAAATCATAGAATTTTTGAACAAGATTGGAAGGTGGATAAACTTCTTTATGATTGATTACAAAGCTCTCAAAAAGTAAATTCTTTATTCCGCTTGTTTTGCCTTCCCATCCAAAAAGAACTCCGTTGTCGTAAAGTCTATTCCATTGATAAACAAAGTTGAATAAATAGGTTTCATCCTTTAAGGTCAAAGCTTTGCAAAAGTTGGAACAGATAATTGGTGTAGAAAATCTTTCCAAGGTTTCTTCGGTGATAAATGCCAAACGACCTGTTGATTGGGTTGGACTACCACCAGAAATTTCAACGATTAAATCGTGGTTATCTAAAAGTTTATTCGAGTTCTTTTCTAAGATAAAACGAGTTGGAGCTTTTAATTCTCCATTGCCATTTAAGCCGTTTAGATCTGCTCCTCTAATGCAAGAAACTTCAAGTTGATAATTTCCTTCAATCTCTTCTTTACCCCAATCACCGCTTTTATCTTTCTTAATCCAATTTGAAATAGTCTTCACCTCCCACCCCTCTGGAATCTCCCTTTTCAACTCCGCATTATACACCATCTTACCTGCCGGCATCAAACGGGTTTGATGCGCAGGTAAACCGTCTTGAGCTTTGGCACCATATTTTACAAGTTTTTCATATTCGCGTTGCAACCAGGTTCTGCCAAAGCCTGTTTTGAGTTCTTCTTCTCTTTGGCGGGCCTCCGTTTGCGTAGAAAAGGCCTCCCAATGAATGATTTTTTTGGGTTTATGCGTTTTTGTCCATGCAGAGCCTTCTCCCATAAAGTGTTCGTAGAATCTGCGATACAAATCATTAGTCATCCCTTTGTAGAATGAACCATCTTCGCATAAAATCACATACACAAACCACTGCTTACCATCAGGCAGCGGTAAACCTCCTACTTTGTTGTAAGTCATCAAGGCATCAAAATTGGCAGGTTTACTTGCCCCTGAAAATTTATAATTTTCAGGAAGGCAAGGAAAATCAAACTGCACAAACCAATAGTCGTACAGCGTTTTGGCCATCGCTTCCAACTCGCGGTTGATTTTGTTGTTGAGCTCGATTTTGGCGTCTAAGTCGGAAAGGACTTTGGCAATGGATTTTTGGGTGGGGAGGTCGGGATGGATATTTAGTTCCATTAAATCAAATGACGCCAAATTGATTGTGTCAAAAACAGAACCTTGACTTCTTTTTACTATGTTTTTTACATAATTTCTAAGTGCATAAAATAAGTAATCATTTGTGACTTTGTCTTTTTTACCCCTAATTCCAAAACACGACTGATTAAAGCACATAGGCTTTCCAATTTGAGCTAAAGCACCAACAGTTCCTCTTGCAGAAATGATAATATCACCTAATTGAAGAAATTTAGTATTACTCTCTTTTACCCCTTTTTCAGTAATTGTCTTTTCTGTTTCATAAACGAAGCGATTATCATTATTGAAATCTGTAACAGATAGCCATCCAATAGGACCATTCCAATATTCAGGAACTGAAGTTTTTGGTGTACCGCCACTAATTATGTCAATTATTGAACTCAGAACAACTTTATTCATACCCCAACCCCTTTAAATTTTGATCTAACTGCAATAAAATGATTTTCGCATCCATCTCCATTTTTGAAAAGGCAAACCACTTTTTGCCAAGGTCTTTTAAACTTGCCCCAAAGTGATACACTTCTTTTTCGTCTATGATGATAAACCTGTCGTGAGATTTGCTTAGCGGTTTAAGCACTATTTTGTCGTATTGCTGATTGTGCTTTTTAATATCTAAATCTAATTGTTTGGTTAGTTGCGTATAAATGGTTGCCGAAACATTTTTACTCCTTTTGCTCAGCATTACCAACACAGATTCATCTATATAATTATCTATTGTAATTATGGATTGCTTTGCCTGTTTAAATAGGTCTGCTACAAAGGCATAAGCATCAAAAACTTGTCCGTCGAAAAAAATACCCTGCTTGGGTGGCAGGTTGGTTTTTATTTGCAAATCAATTTCATTAACTCTTCCAATCAGCGCATGAACATTATCTTCAATTCTATCTATTCTTTTATTAACTGCATAACCTTTAAGCAGATAATCTTTAAGTATTTTATTAGCCCATATTCTGAACTGTGTGCCTTGTTTAGATTTAACTCTATAACCAACAGATATAATTACATCAAGGTTGTATATTTTTATCTTTCTGGTTTGGGATTTTCCTTTGATTGCCCCATGTTGAGTGGTTAGTAAGAAATCCTTACATACCACTTCTTCATCAAGTTCTCCTTCTTTAAAAATATTGCCTATATGTTGCGTAATCGCAACTCTGTTTCGCCCGAATAAGGTTGCCATCTGGTCCTGACTAAGCCAGACGGTCTCATCTTCAATTTTTACTTCAATGCGTGATGGAAGTTCATTTGTCTGATAAAGTATTATTTCATTCTTCATCTTCTTTATTGATTTACTGCTTTATAGGTAGTGGTTGGCGCAAAAAATGCACTTGCCAATTTTAATTGAACTGTCGCAAATTTTGCGACAGTTTCTAATTCTTTTTTTAAAGCATTGTTAATATGTTTGCAAATGCTTTTAATTTTCCTATCCAAAAGAATAGGTACTTGGTGACGGTTGAGCCAAACGGCCTCATTTTCAATGCGAATCTCTGTTTTTGATAGTTCCACATGAGGTTGATCTATTGGTATTCCATCATTCATATCCCAACCCTTTTAAATTATTCTGAATCTCCATTTCCAATGCCCTACCTTCATCAAAAAGTTGGTTTAGCTTGTCTTCAAAGCCTTGCATTTTGGCGATAAATTCTTCTGCGGTGATGTCCACATACTCAATCTTTACCTCAAAATACTGCCCGGCACTTAGGGAGTAGTTTTTCTGTTTGATTTCATCATAGCTCACCACAACCGAGAAATCGTCCACGGCTTTGCGTTGGTTGAAGGTGTCAATAATTTGTTGCTCTTCGGTGGAGGTGAGAACGGTTTTTTGGTTTTTGCCTTCTTTTACGGTTTCGCCCAGTTTGGAGGCATCTATCAGCACCACTTCGCTTTGGTTGGTTTTGTCCAAAAAAACAATGCTCACATTGGTTCCGGTGGTGGCGAAAATATTGCTTGGCATACTTACCACACCTGCCAGCATTTTACTCTCCACTATTTTTTGGCGGATTTTTTTGTCAATACCACTCTGTGCCGTGATAAAGCCTGTAGGTACGACAATGGCGGCTTTTCCTTTCTTACTCAAGGAGTGGATGATGTGCTGTAAAAAGAGCGAGTAAATCGCCATTTTGTCTTTGGCTTTTTTGGGTACATTGGGTATGCCCGCAAAAAAGCGCTCGTTGTTCTCCTTGCTGTCCAAATCATCCCGGTAATCGGAAAAGTCCAACTTAAAAGGTGGATTGGAAACGATGTAATCGAACTTTTCCAAATTGCCTTCCTGGTCTTTATGGTAAGGGTGTAAAATGGTGTTACCTTGAATGATGTTTTGGATGGAGTGTACCAGGTTGTTCAAAATCAAATTCAGTCGCAACAAGCTCGAAGATTTTTGGCTCACATCCTGCGAATAGATGGTGCATTTGTCTTCGCCTATGGCGTGGGCAATGTTCATCAAAAGTGTACCCGAACCAGCCGAAGGGTCATAGACCGTTACATCTTGGTCGGGTTCGTTTACCAAAATAGCCGCCATAATTTTGGCTACTGCGTGGGGTGTAAAGTACTCGGCATACTTGCCACCGCTGTTGGTGTTGTAGTCTTTAATCAGGTATTCAAAAATGGTGGCGTAGAAGTCAAATTTTTGATGGAAGATGTGCTCAAAACTCACTCCAACCAGTTTGTTGATAATGGCTTTAGCAAAAGCATCCCGTTTGCTTCCGTCACTGATGTATTCTGTCAGACGGTCGAAGAGGATCACTTTGGCACCTCCATCTGTTTTTACAGAGAAAATATCGTTGTTGCTAATGGCGATGTCCATAAGGGTATCGTCAAACAGTTTGGCAAAATCGCTTTCGTTTTGTCGGCTGAAAAGAGTAGAGATAAAATGCTGTGGTTTGAGCTTGGCGGTATCGGCTCCCAATTGTAAGAGCAACATTTCGTATTCGTCCTCTGAGTAGGTTTTAACCACCTCTTCCCAACTTGCCTGCCCTTTTGGTAGGTTTTCTGCATTGCGCAATTTTGGATCGAGTTTCTTGAGTTCAAAGGCAAACTTGTCGTTCATAAACTTATACAGGAATACCTGTGTAATGATTTTGAACTCGTTGCCATCGTTGCCCAAGCCGTAGTTTGCACTGATGCTTTTGAGGCTATCGATTAGGGCTTTGGTCTTTTCTTTAAAATCTATGTCGTTCATGTTTTTTTCTCTCGCTTTTTTTCTCTCGCGAAGGCGCTAAGACGCCAAGTTAATTTCTTTGCGACTCTGCGGCTATGCGAGATATTTTATAAATTATTTACAATTCTTGTTATTCCGTCTTTTATTAGTTTTTCGTTGAAGTTAATTAATAATCCCAATTTCAACCCGGTTATTTTCAAGTAGGTCAGCAGTTGCTTGGGGTGAACCGGTGCTAAAGCTTCTACTGATTTCAACTCAACAATTACTTTGTTTTCAACAATTAAATCTGCTCGAAAACCTAACTCCATTTTCAAATTATCCCAAATTACAGGAACAGCTTTTTGCTTTTCCACTTTTAAACCTTGTTTAGTAAGTTCAAAGAACATTATTTCTTCATATACAGATTCAAGTAATCCAGGGCCTAACTTGACGTGAATGTCGTAAGCGGTATTCACTACTATTTTTGAAATATGGTTCTCTGTCATTTTACTATTTATTCTTTGCGACTTTGCGGCTTTGCGAGAAATGAGCTCTTGCAAAGGCGTTAAGTTTATGGATTATATTGTTTTCGGTTCTCAATCAGTTGTTTTGCTTTTACGGTAAATTGATGCAGCTTTTGTTGAAGTAAATCTTTCGGCAATTGCTGATGGATGTATTCTGCAACTTTAATGTTTGCCTTGTCGAGTTGTAGCAATTCAACCTGCTCTTGGTTACCGGATGCACATAAAATCAGGCCTATGGGCTGTTCTTCTTCCGACTCCATTTCAAATTTTTCCAGCCATCTGAGATATAGCTCCATTTGACCTTTGTAGGCCGCTTTAAACTTTCCAATCTTCA
This sequence comes from Saprospirales bacterium, assembly GCA_007695145.1. Taxonomy (GTDB): domain Bacteria; phylum Bacteroidota; class Bacteroidia; order Chitinophagales; family Saprospiraceae; genus PWJY01. The sequence goes on from REEI01000031.1 coordinate 21,833, forward strand.
GCTCTATGGCTACCAATCGTTTGAGTTTTCTATTGTAAAAAAGCAAATCGAGGTAGTGATCAGTATGATCAATGGTCATTCTTTTTTGTCGCGCCACAAATGAGAATCCCACACCCAATTCCAAAATAAACCTTTCTAATTCACGAACGATAGCTAATTCCAGATCATTTTCTGAGAAGGTGTCATTGAGGTTTAAAAAATCGAGGACATAATGGTCTCTAAACACCAAATCAGGGGACAAGGCACCTTCTGATTTTAGTTTTTGAAGTTCGAGTTGAGCTAATTTTTCGGGCTTTTTACTGATGGCAGTCCGTTCAAAAAGCATAGAATCTATTTTTTCCTGCAATTGGCGAACACTCCATTTTTCTAAGCTGCACATTTCAATATAAAAGTCGCGTTTCAAATCGCTATCCAGGTACATTAAGACTTTCAAATGCGACCATGATAATTGTCTCCACAGTGTAGAGACAATTTCCTCATCTGGAAAAGTCTCCGCAACGCGTAGACAATGTTGCAAATGTTTGGCACTCCATCCCTTGCCGTACTCACGGGTGAGTTGTTTAGAAAGGTTAACAATTACTTCTTCACCATAGGCGGCTCTTTGGTTGTTTAAAATGTCCTGCCTTATCATCTTCCCTACATTCCAATAGGTAATGGTTAATGTCGCATTGATGGCTTGAGCAATCTGGTTGCGACTGTCGTCAACAATTTGTTTGATCCGATTGAAAAGCTGCTCCGAAGGATTGTTGGTTAATTCTGCCATAAGTTCAAATTAAATCGCTCTTCCGTAGAATTCGTTAATGTATTCGCTTACCACTAAGTTGTTGATGTACTTAGAGGATTCTGCATTCAAATTAATCTTGTTTTTGTTTTTGAATTGGTCTATCACCAATCGCATCATTTGGGTGCTGAAATAGCTTTCGTTATCCAACAATCTTGTGTTTTGCAACACTTGTAAATCAGCATCCTGTTTTACGTTTATCAAGGCTTCATATATCTGACTTTCTTTTTGGGTCAGGTCCCCTTTTTCAACCAATCTTTTGTGGATACGTGCATATTTTGGGTCGCTATTGTATTTGTCTTTCAGCAAATTATTTTGTCGGTTGAGTTCTTTGACCTTTTCATAAATTTTGGTGAGTGCTCCGATATTCTGCCGCATTTCATCCTGGGTTATCTCGTCCAAATTTTTCTTATCGAAAAGTCGTTTCAATTCTTCGTACAAGGAGACAAATTCAGGGTCTTTTTTATCGAAATTACTTGCCAAGGTTTCACGGGTTTTGCGCAATGTGTCTTTGAGTTGGTCTGCCAACACCAATTCTTCTTCCGATATTTTGGTGAAGTGAAATAACACATCTTCCAAAGCTACATTCAGTAAATTGGTATTGTCGATATTGTTTTTGAGCGCTTCTTGCGTATTTAGCATGGTAAGGTGGTCTTCCGTTACCCTAAATAGCTGTCCCAACTTCTTGAAATCAATTTTTTCGAGCAAATCATAATGACCGAACAAACGAACAAGATTATATAGACTCTTGGCATTAGCTAATGCTTTTCTAAGCTGCAAAACTTTTTCTCGATCTTTTATTTGCTCCACTTGTAATCGAAATATTTCAGAATTAGAAGTGTCGAAATGAAAGAGAATTTCTTTGATGTCGGCAATTTCTTCTTCAATTTCTTCTTTTGACTTGAAAAGGTTAGAGTAGAACTCCATTTCGTCTCCCAGTTCGGCTTGCAATTCGTCAAAGTAGGCTTTGTTGGTAGCATCAAACTCTGCCCTGATGTCGGCAAAATCCACTACATAACCATATTTGAAATTCTTATAGGTTCGGTTTACTCGGGTAAGTGTCTGCAAAAGATTGTGTCTTTTAATCACCCTGCCGATATAAAGTTTTTTCAATCGCTTGGCATCAAAGCCAGTTAAAAGCATATTATACACAAAGAGGAAATCAATTTTTCCGTCTTTGAAATCTTCCACCATATCTTTCCTTTCATCCTTTGTGCCAATATCGTGTAAAATCAATGCAGCCGATTTTACTTTATAGCTCTTTTTGAGTTTTGATTTGTATGCTGCTTTTGGTTCGGCTGCCATTGGCAAGTCTTCAACTACGGTATCAGTCAAGGAATATTTTTGGTTGAAAATCTCAAACATCACTTTTGCTTGTTCGGAACTATCGCAAACGACCATTCCACCAATAGAAGCATCAGAAAAAGTTAAACGGCTCTTTTCAAAATCGCTCACAATGTAATCGAGCATCGGCTCTACAAAACTGTTGTGTGCAAAAACTTCCTTCTTTGGTATATCGCCTTTTTGTACCTTGATTTTATCCAAAGCCTCCTTCAATACAAATTTATAATCACTCTCAATTTCCTCACGAATTAATCGGAGTGTATAGCCATCAGCAATAGAGGCGTTGTAATAATATTTGTGGATGTAATCACCGAACAAATCTTTGGAATAGTAGTCTTTGGAAATCAAAGGCGTTCCGGTCAATCCTATTTTGATGGCGTTTTTGTCCGATTGGGTCAAGTTTGCCAAAAAGCTGCCTTGTGGATTGTAGCTTCTGTGCACTTCATCCAAAAAGTATATCCTTTGAATACTAATGTCATAATCCTGAACTTGGACGACATTGGCTTCTTCGCTGAATTTCTGGATGTTAACCACTGTGATTTCAGGTTTTCCTGAATTGTTGTGAATAGCGGTTGTGGTTTTGATGGATTTCACAAACTCAATTCTTGAATTAACTATATGTACCGTAAGTCCACGTGCGGTAAATTCTCTTTTCGCTTGAATGAGCAAGTCTATTCTGTCTACTATAAAATAGAACTTTGGGATTACCTTCTTCTTTTGAAAATAATCTGTCAGGTAGCGGACATTGTAATACGCCAAAGCGGTTTTGCCACTTCCTTGCGTATGCCAAATGATACCCTTTTTGATACCGCTTTCCAGTTTGTTTTCAATGGCTTTGGTGGCAAAAATTTGAGGGTAACGCATTATGTGTTTCTCAATCCCTTTTGCCTCGTCCACATAAGTGATTGCATATTTAAGGATAAAAGCCAGTCTGTCTTTGCTGAAAAGCGAAGTAGAAACACGATTGGTTGGCGTGTTGGTGTTTTTATTGGTCAAAAACTCAGGTGAATTTTTGATAACAGACAAGTTGTTGTCCTTCAAAACAAAGTTTTCAAGGTCGTCATTTTCATCTGCCAACAATTTTGAAAGATCTAAACTTTCTTCCTCTCTGAAATAGTTGAATATAGGTTTCTTGTAAGATGGGGAAGCGTAAAATGCACCTTTCAGCGGTTCTATTTCTTCATTGTCATACTCCATATTATTGGAGAAAACCATCAATTGGGTGATGTTTACAAACTTTCTGAATTTCTTGTTTTGAAAGCGTTTGTTGATGCGTTCACGCTCGGCAATTATACCGTCACGGTTATTCGGTTTCTTAACTTCAATAAATACCAAAGGCATTCCATTGATTAAAAGAATGATGTCAGGTCTGAATTCCTCGTCCCCATTTTTATAAGGCAGTTCTGTTACTACATGAAATGAGTTGTTCCCAAAATTTTCAAAATCAATGAGCTTCGTTCCTGATTCACTGGTCAGTTTTTCATAAAAAGCCTTACCTAAATCTTCATTGTCCAACAGGATAGAAGTGTCCACTAAAAGTCTTTCAGCTTGGTCTTGGTCAAATTCAGGATTGATTCTGCAAATTGATTCTTTAAAAATGTCAGTGAATATGTTTGTGGCAGTGTCCCAAACAGCGTCTTTCAGTGAAAGGTACTGGTAACCCAGTCTGCACAAATGCAGAATGGCAGGTATTTTCACTCTTGAATCTTCGTTAAATTTTGTCATTCTATTTTCTATTCTGTTCGGGTGTCCGAGCGTTGGCAAAAAAACAGCTCTTTTGCAAGCCGAAGGGTCGGCTTTTGTGTCGGGGCTTGCAAATGTGCTGTTTTGTGCGTTGGCTTGTCATTTTTTTATCTCTGTTTTTCTGTTCGGTTTCGGTTTTTTACACTGAACGATAACGTTTTGGCTATGCGCAGTGTCCCGAAGGGCATTGCGTATAGGTATTGTGTGTGCCACGAATGGCCAACATTTCTGCGAAGATAGCTAAACGCAGGAAAAGTAAAGATGCCGCTTGCGGCATTTATTAGCTAATGGAGTATGACTGACCGATCTCGAAGGGTGAACGAACGATCCCGTAGGGTGAAGGTCCAGTGGACCTTCAAGAGAGAGAACCGCGAAGCGGGCGGGCTGGCAATCCGGTGGACCTTCAAGGGAAGGAACCGCGAAGCGGG
>REEI01000100.1 GCA_007695145.1 Saprospirales bacterium
TCCGGTTCGTCGAAAGTTATTGAAAACGTGCCTTCCTCCGTCAAGGGGGCGATCACTTCTTTCAATACTGAAAAATCACTGTTGAATACGCGAATGAATACATTCACTTCATAATCTCCAGAAAGCGTAAAACTACTCACCTCGCCTTCGAAAGTCACTATGCTTCCAACCAGGGTGGCATCCTCCACAAATGTATTGCCCTCAAACACCTTATTTCCAAGTCCCGTTTCCTGATCTACCCAGAAGGGATCGTCCGGATTGTCAGCATAGGTGTTGAAGTTGGGAAATAGTGTGACCGTATTGGCTCCAGGATCAATTTCAGACTTGATGTCAGACACTCCCCAGGGCGAACCAAATACAAAATCACCTCCATTCTCAGGGGTCTCAAATACATTTGCAAAACCCAAAAACTCCCGGCTCGCATCTACTGTTACCGTTACCTCCGTGGGATCATCTCCACCGCCATCTTCACTTCCTATTACTACATTTCCAAGTGCCTCCTCATCATCGGGATTGGCATTCAGGCCCCTAACCGAAAATCCATACTGAACCAAGGCATCTTCCGCATCCGGTTCGTCGAAAGTTATTGAAAACGTGCCTTCCTCCGTCAAGGGGGCGATCACTTCTTTCAATACTGAAAAATCACTGTTGAATACGCGAATGAATACATTCACTTCATAATCTCCAGAAAGCGTAAAACTACTCACCTCGCCTTCGAAAGTCACTATGCTTCCAACCAGGGTGGCATCCTCCACAAATGTATTGCCCTCAAACACCTTATTTCCAAGTCCCGTTTCCTGATCTACCCAGAAGGGATCGTCCGGATTGTCAGCATAGGTGTTGAAGTTGGGAAATAGTGTGACCGTATTGGCTCCAGGATCAATTTCAGACTTGATGTCAGACACTCCCCAGGGCGAACCAAATACAAAATCACCTCCATTCTCAGGGGTCTCAAATACATTTGCAAAACCCAAAAACTCCCGGCTCGCATCTACTGTTACCGTTACCTCCGTGGGATCATCTCCACCGCCATTACCCTCTTCAAATCTGATATTGTCAAAATAAACCACATTATCCTGTGTGCGGCCATCCAAATCAAAATCCGGGAAAATTACGATGCGACTTAAAGTTCCTTCACCGGGAGGAGGATTGAGTGCACCTGAGAAATCAAAGGTCAGTTCCTCCCATTCATTGACGACCGTATTGGAGACTTTAATTTCACCTTCTGACCAACCGGTCTCTGTATCAAACTTAATCCCAACGTCACTGATAACGGATTTCCATACCATGATTTTGACCGTGGTATTGGTGCCATCCCACTCAAAGGTCCCAAGATCAATGGTCTGTTGGGATTCGCATCCCGCCCATGGGTCACCTGTTTCCAAAGCAGTAAATTGAGCAACCCTTTGCGAAGTATTGACACCTGACATATCCGGGTTGTCAATGATTTCCAGGGGAGGGTTGGAATCGTTTTCAAAGACGGTCCAGGTCCAATCCGCTCCGATCCCATCTTCTTCAAAGTCGATAGGTGCATTTTGGCTGTAGCCCGAATAATTACAGAGAGCCAAAATGGTAAAAATGGTAAATAGCTTTTTCATGATTTAAGTTTTTTGATGAAAAAAAATGGTCTTCCTAATTTATTTAATGTTAGTTTTTAAATTTTGCATTGCCAGTTTAGGCTTTCGGTCAAGCTTGAACAACCCCCAGTGTTTTTCAGGTTCAAAAGGATCCGGTGATCCCTTCCAGGGTTCGTCAAAAGCCTCAAAGAAAAAGGTCAGTATTTTTTCCCTTTCTGACCACTCCATCAGCTTTTCAAAATAAATTTTTTGATACTCCTCGCTCACGTTCTCCGGATTGATCCCTCTTCCATTGGAATTGGTAGCCCATCCTGCTTCGGTGATAATTACGGTTTTATTGGGATGCTTTTTAGCTACGGAATAGTAATTCTCCTTAGTGTAGTTTAGCGATTCAGCTATATTCTTATACTCCCAAACCGGGTAGGTATGAATGGATATGACATCGACAGCTTTAGCCAGCTTTTCCAGTTTAAATAGCCAGGGTGCATAATTCTCACAGAAAGTAACGGGCTGAGCGATTTGATTTTTCACTTTCTGAACATAGTGGACTACTTTAGCCACCGGAACGTAGTGATCTGTCCAGTCCACACAAGCTTCGTTGCCGACTGATACCGAGAAAACAATATCTGAGTAGGCATTGGCCCAATCGATCAGTCTCATGATTTTAACCTGATTTTCAAGGGTATTTTTAACCAGTTGATCTTCGGTATATACTCCTCCGCCCCACGGGCAGTTAAAGTTGTTCATCTCAGCTCCTATGTAGGCACTCAACATAAGTTTAAAGTCGAGCTTTTCCTTTCGGATAACTTCAATAACCATCTTTGCATGCAGGTCTACATCAAACAATCGGAGGTACCTCCAACCTCCGTTCTTGAGGATGAGCAAATCCTCCTTTATTTGATCGTAGGTTGGGTAAACCAGGCCGGGGCTTTGGCCCTCCCTGAAGCCGGAATAGCAAATGGCTCTGCCGTAAATGATATTCAATGCATTGAATGTATCCATGTTAAAACTTCAATTTTTCAGATTTGTCCCAAATTCCCCAGTGAGCGCCTACATCACCTTCTGGGCCCACCTTCCAGGATTCGTCAAATGACGAAAAGTGGAATACCTCCACTTGATTTTGCTGAGCCCAGGTGTGAATGTTAATAAAGTACCTGATGGCATTCCCCTCAGATGGCATTGCATTTCCGAGCCCTGCTCCGGCGCTGGGCCAACCGGTTTCCGTGATGATTACTTTCTTTCCCTTTCCTGCCTGCATCGCCTGTTGATACATCTGAATTACGTGGTCTATAGAGTGCTCAAAAGCAGTGCCCTCCCAAAAGGGATAGCAATTGCTCAGTATGACATCGCAAACATCAGAAAGGGCAGGGCGGGACACAAATTCATAGTAAGCATCTACATACCCTACCGGAATGCCGGGAATTGCCTTCTTTACCTCTTCAATATATCTCAGTAATTCCCCTTCTGAAAGTTCGTTTCGATATAGCACCTCATTGCCCACAGCAGCAACATCTACATAACCCTCTTTGGCCAGTCGGATCAAATTATCAATTTCCTCTGAATTTTTTTCCTTATCAGTGCTCAGCCAGGCCCCTACGAGGGTATGGATTCCCATTTCCTTAGCAATGACCGGAATAAACTCATTCCCCTCAATACAGGAAAAAGACCTTACCCAGTTGCAGTGAGGCTTTAAGATTTTCATCCTCTTTCTTATTTGGGCTTCCCCTACAATATCCCCTGGTTTTTGTCCCTCTTCATAAAGGCTGTAACAGAAGCCGTGTATTCCTTTCTGCAAAATTTGCAAAAAGAGCTCTCTATCCTCATCGGAACTCCTACCTCTTTTGTAGTCCGGCCAAAGGGGAGTTTTTCCCGGCTGAAACTTTAGAAAATGATCTTCTCGATATGACATAGGTTCTTATTTATCGTTTTAGTTCGCCCCTTCTTTTTATCAGGGTTTCTTTTATTTCATTGGTCCGGTCTTCTGTTAAGTCGTATTTCCACATCACCCAAATGGCCAAAGCTGCTGTTACAGAAGGGATGACAATATCTGCAATCCTGAGATTCGTCAGTGTTTCAACAGTTTGCTGAGTGGAGTTTTGATCAAACCCAACCAGCTTCAATACCAGGCCTCCTATGACGAGGGCCAACGCTTGTCCCAATTTTACCATCCACCAGTACACAGCGCCAAAAGTCCCCTCTTTTCTCGGCATTCCATTTTTCAATTCATCCAGATCGCACACATCCGCGGTCATGCTCAGCATAAGGGTGAAAAGCCCACCAAGGCCAAAGGCAATTAGGGGAATGGGCATAAAAATCAACCAGGGAATACCGTAGGATACATCAATGCTAAACCAGGACATTCCCGCTGCATCGAGATAGGGATTGAGAAACTCAAAAATATTATAAACCATGTTGTTTAACGTTTGAGCAAAACCTGTCTCATTGAATCGCTGATTGAGATCATTGTCAAATCCCCACCATTTCAGTACATATCCAATTATGGAGAGAGCTGTTGACAATATAAAGGCGTTGCGCTTGCCAAATTTTCCTGATATCCAGGAAACGATGGGAATCACAATAAAGGCGGTGACTATGGCAGAAATCATAGAGAACCATGCAGGCCAGGTCCCCGCCCCCACATAACTGCCTTCAAACATGTAGAATACAATGATAAATACACTGAAGGCGGCCACAATTTGAAATCCATTGAAAACAAGGAAGGTCGCTCCACATAATCTCAGAAAGGGTTTATTGCGGGAAACTTCAGCAATACTCTGGAACAGCTCTTTTAGGTTGGACAGGAGGGTATTAAAGCTGATTCTTTTTCTGTTTTCCATATTTGCTGCATCGATTCCCCGGCAAAATATAGCGGGAATGATGCCAAAAATCATACAGGTTACCCCAATGTAGACGGCCATTTGATTGACGCCTACAGCCTGGTTTTCAAAGATATTCGGATCGGCAATGATGACCCAGAACCAGGGGACAATCATCCATGCGATCTGACCCATTGATTGAGAAAAAGCCATGAGACGTGTTCTCTCATTGTAGTCCGGAGTCATCTCATACCCAAGGCCTACCAGGGGGGTCGCAAACATGGTATTCCCAATCAAAAAGACCATGGACATGATCAGGAAAAACCAAAAGTTATAAGCCTGCGAATTTTCCGGATCGAGCTGCCAAAGTAAAATGAATAGTATTCCACTGAGAATAGCCCCAACGAAAATATAGGGTCTTCGTCTGCCGTATTTCGACTTGGTATTGTCCGAGATAAAACCCATAATTGGGTCGGTAATAGCATCAAAAATTCGGGGCAATCCGCCTAACAACCCCGCCAGGAAGGGATCCATCCCAAAAGCTGTAAGAAGAAAAAACATGAAGAAACCCAAGGCCCCCGGCAACAGATTGAGGACAAAATGGCCGGATCCAAAGGCCAGTTTTTGTCCTAATGGTATTTTATCCTTTTTAGCTGTTGGCTTTGATGTCATAATTATCTATTCAAATGAAGAGGTCACCTTTTTTGGGAGTCACCTCTATAGTTTGTATGGCCTTTCCAGAAATTGACAAATCTATTTTTTCTCCTCCTATCAAAATTTCTATCCCAACTTGATTTTCACCCGGATTAAAGACCACAATGATCAGTGAATTATCCGGATTTTCAACTGCGGTAGCCTGAATGATATCAGAGTCCAATTCCAGCCCAACTCTGATTGCACCAGGGCGAATAAACCTGCTGAAATGCGCCATTGTGAAATATAGTGGTGTGAAGTAAACCTCATCTTTTTCAGGGTCCACTATCACAGGTGCTACGCACCAATTTTCGGCCCAATTGGGACCACCCTTACGGTCCAAAACCATATTCCAATCGATCCAACCATTTACATGATTGTTAAGACAGCCGATGATATCTCTTGCATAGCGAAAAACCGGCACATACCTAGGGTGCATATGTCTCCTCTCTTGCGGAGCCCAGTCATATCCCCAATCGGTGGCTTTTTTTGACCAGTACCAACGGTCGTCCTTCCACCGGGGCACTTCAGCGTCTATACAAGCCTCAGTTTGGATCAAATACTTATCCGGAGCCTTTTGATGTGCATATTGAAGTGATTCAGGAAAGTAATCGAACGTGCTTCCATACCAATGGATAGCAGTCCCGTCATAATATTGAGCAATACTATCATTATCGTACATAGCATCTACCCATTCTCTCATTTCTTCGTCCCTGTTTTGGTCGTATCCCAGTAGCTTTACCTCAGGTGCTGAGGACCTCAATTTTGGTCCTAGGTAATGCTGCACAAAGTCATTCATTTCTTCCGGGCTGAAGTGCATACTCTCCCAGTTGTAGTCGTTTCCGAGAGGTTCATTGTTGACAGTAAAGCCCCAGATGTCAATTCCCTCTTCCTTGTAAGCCTCCAAATACTTAAGAAAAAAGTTGGCCCAACTGTCGTAATACTCCTTCAAAAGACGTCCACCCTTCCAGCTGTTATTGTCTTTCATCCAGGGAGGGGCAGTCCAGGGAGAGGCAATTAATTTGAAGCCATCCTTCGAGACAGACATCGCATCTCTGATCATTGGGATCAGGTCATCGAGGTCTTCTTCTATCGAAAAATGCTCGAGATTTACGTCATCGGGCACTGGAGCATAAGAGTAATTGCCGAGCGAAAAGTCACAGGAATTCATATGTGTGCGAGTGAGGGAATACCTCGCTCCTGTCTCACCAAAGTAGGCTTCTATAATTTTGGCCCTGCTTTCAGCACTCATTTGATTCAGCAAGTGGGCGGAGGCCTCAGTAAAGGAGCCCCCAAATCCAAGAATTCTTTGATACTTCTTTTCCGGGAAAACTGCAATCAGAACCGCTTGTTCTGACTTGGCAAAATTTTCAATCCGCTCTAGTTGATGACCACTTTTTGAGGTCTCAAAAACCTGGATATCCATAGATGCATCTTCTTTACAAGCTGAAATGACTATACTGATTAAAAGGAGGAGGACGATATGTGAAACTTCTCCTTTCATTGTTGCTTTTTCCTTAATTTCAGTCTCTTCTTAATCTCTGTTTCGGTAGGTGGGACCATTACGGTTTCCATCAACTTATCCTTATCTCCGCCAAAGGTTTTTGTAATGGGCATCCCATCTCTTGTCAGTCCGTCAAATACACCCTGATCAACAAGCTCCCAGAGCGGGTATTTAGCCTCGGAACGCAAGTTGAAAAGCCCGAAGTGATTTTCAGAACCCAAAGGATTTGCAGCATCCTTCCACTTCTCATCGAAAGCTTCAAAATAAAAACAGCTGATGTTGTTCTTATTTGTCCAATCTCTCATCAGGTGATAGTACAATCCCGATTTGTATTCATCAGTAGCCCTGCTACCTTCATTGCCGTAGTACTCATTGGACTGAGTCGCCCAACCGGTCTCACCTATGTGAACGGGCTTTTCAATACCCAAACTCCTCATATAGCTCAATACACTGTCATACTGTGAAATGGCATAATCAAGGGAGCGCAAGATTGCTGCCTCGATTTTGTCTAAATCAGAATTTCCCTCCTCTTCTTTCCTCACACCCCAAAATTCCGGATTGTAATGGGTATCGTGCATAGGATAGGTATGCACAGATAAAAAATCTACTGCCTCAATTAGAGCGTTGAGCTCAGGCAAGTGATACTCTTCAGAACCCCCTCCCCAGGCGGCAAAATTATCCGAACTGGTTATCCAGAGTGTCTCCGGAAGCTCTCCACTTTTCTTTAATTCCTGTAAGTGATTGACCCACCTCAGTATAATCCCGGGCTCAACATAATACTCTCTGGCCCAATGAACCATAGCCTCATTGCCGACGGCTATCATTTTGACGATTTCGGGATATTTTTGGGTAAGTTCGACTGCTCTTGCTATTTCCACAGCATTTCTTTCGCTGTCCTGGTCCCTTATTCTGTCAGGTAGTTCCGTCCAGGCATTTTTACAATCTATCCAAGCACCCAGCATGACATACATCTCAAAGCCAGGGTCTTCCTCCATCAATTCACTGATGGCCTTTAGTAAATTGGCGGCCTCATCGAGATGAACATTATAAGTTCTGAGCAATTTAATACCCATGGCAGCCAAAATCCGCATGTCCTCTTTCAATTCAGGTATAGTAGGCTGGATATCTCTGGTATTTTCCCTGTAACCTCCGTAGCAAATTGCCTGGTAGCGAGTGTTTCCCAGTATTTCCCCGGCAGTAGGACTGTGGCTAGGCTCATTTGGGCCACTGCAGGATCCCATTAGCAAACTCATGCAAAGGGGAAGTAATGGCCAATATTTTAAAGTAGAGATATCAATGCTCATCTTCCGGGGAATTATGATTTTTAAATAGGTGAATGACCTGTTTGGGCTCCCTTTCCACTGTGAATAATCCCCAGTGTTTTTCCGCACCCATAGGGTCGTTTGGATCACCTTTCCAATCCTCATCAAAGGCCTCAAAAACAAAAGTGGTGATATTGTTTTCAGCGGACCAACTCAGCAGTTCGCCTATATAGCGCTTTTGTTTTTCTTCACTCGACCTGGGCCCAAATTCAGATGCGGTTGTCGCCCATCCGGCTTCAGCTATGACAATGGGTGATCCGGGCAGGGCATTCATCACTTCTTTCACATTTTCAATGCTGAAACTCAGCCCCTCGTCGATATCGCGTCCCTCCCAGATGGGATACAGGTGTATGGATACAAAATCCACCAGCCCGGCCAGGTCTCTTCCGTGGTCTGCCCACCATTTGTAATTATCAGCAACAGTGACCGGCTGCTCAATAGATTGTTGAACCCTTCGCACGTAGGACATCACAGAATCAACAGATACCCTGTGCTCATTCCAATCCACCAAAGACTCATTGCCCACATTTACTGCAGCCACAATGGCACTGAACTCATTGGCCAGGCTGATTCCCCTTTTTATCTCACGACTGTTCCGAATGGCATTCTCCTCAAGGAGTTCCACCGGATAGGGTTCGGTCAGCCACTCACAAGTCCCAAAGGTGCATATTTCAGCTCTCAGCCATACACCCAACATCACCTTGAAATCTAATTCATGATCCCGGATCACCTCCAACACCATTTCAGTGTTCTCCCCACAATCGTACATCCTCAATAACCTAAAGGGTGTTTGCCGATAGAGGATTTGAAGGTCTTCCAATATTTCATCTTTGCTGGGATTCACAGCTCCTGCTCCACGATCAGGATGCTGACCGGTTCTAAATCCAGAGTAGCAAACAGCCAGGGGAGTTCCCTCCAGCAGGAAATCGGAGGACTGCAATGGATCGGTCATCGATTTAAAATTTATAGCCTTATTCACTTCCAAAGCATTGAGGACCGTTGCGAAACAAAGGATTAGCGGCACGAATAAGCGTTTGAAAATGAGTTGCATAGTTGCTATATTGAGTACTTTAGGTCACCGAATTACTTTTAAGTACACTTCCAGATGGTTGATTTTTCCAGTTCTCGCAAAAATTGACTTGCTGAGTTGTTTATTGAGTACACAACCTTTTACTTCCTCAGTATTTCCATTTCTGAAGTGGACAATTATCCTTTCCTCTGCTGATTCAGAGAATATTACTGGTAAATTACAAAAGGAAAAGGCCAACTGCCCCGGGGATAAATTCAGGTGTTTTTCAGTTCTGCTTAGATCGAAGTAGCGGTATGTTTTATGCTCGCTTAAAAACTCACTCTTTCTCAATAGAAAGTTGTTGAACTGCAATTGTCCTTCCCTCACCTCAATTCCAAGTTCTCCAAAACGCACAATGATGTCTTCTTTTACCTGACCGGTCATTCCGGGCTGTTGAGCTCCTCGGTGCAAAGGAGTGTGGGAGTAGGGATCTGTTGGGAATGCTCCGTAAAGTTCCGGGGGTTTATGCGATCCAATTCCAGCCTCAATTTCGTAGTAATGCTCCAATAGTTTTCCCATCGTCACTGCATCCACCTGTTCCCTGGCCGCTCTGATACAAACTTCCTGTATGGCCAGGTGCAGCTTGGAAACCATATGCCAATAAATGGAGCCAAGACCCTCATAGGCAAAGAAGGTGCCTGACCGGCCTGTGAAGTTCAAGTGGTTGAAAACTTTCTCAAAAAGTTCCGAAATTAGCCCCCGTTCCCTTTTCACTAGATCGCTGTAATTTTCATTGAGGGAGAGTTCATCCAGAGCACGAGATAGGTCTTTGGCATTTCTAAAGTTGCCATTGAAGTGCAACAGACCATTCACATCTTTCTCCACTATGGATAAATCACCATTGGCAATGAGTTTTCGAAGCAAATACGAGTCATCGGCCTCCTCAGAAGGAATGATATTTTTATTTAAAAATCCGGGTAAGTCTTTATTCGGATAAAGGACATAGCTGTATTGATCAGGCCTGAAAAGTGCGCTCCTTTTTAATGCATCCAGCACCTCAAGGGAATCTCTCACACTCAGATGACCCGAACTCAGGACTGCTACCTGGCCCTCCAGCATTTCACTTAAGTGAGACAGTTTGAGGTGATTGTCTTCAATTTTCACCAGATTGTAGGCATGGTAAAGGCGATCAGGGCGTCGATTGACGTCAATGGTCTGTTTAATAAAGTCGAGGCTCATTCTGGCAAACTTTTTGAGTCCCTCTAATGATGCGCTCCTCTTTTTTCCCCAAAAACCAGTTTTATAAATGTGTAAGCGGTAATCAGAGGCCGCCCGTCCGACTTGATCCAACAGTTCTTTTTTCTCCAGATCAGAAAAACCATTTTGCAGTGCAGAGTGATGCTTCTCTAAGGTGTCCCTTACACTGTGGTAAAATTCTATCAACTCACTGGATATTTTGACATGTTCAAGTTGAGAATTTTCCAACAGCCTTTGAAAAAATGCAAAAAACCTGTGCAGATAACAAAGAGTGACCATAGAGACCCCATTTCCTACCAAAGCGTTATTGGCGTCGTTCCATTCCGGTCTTTGAGTATTCATCCAAATGCCCCCTTCCGGGATAAAATTGGAGAGCTTTGCCAAAACAGAAGCCAGGATTTTCTCAATGAGATTGACCCGGTATATTTCTCCTTTGTCCGTGGTTAGCAAACTGCCATCTGAGCCAATATTTTCCCTCCTCAATCTGATTTTATGATCCCAATCCTCATCAAATTCTATAGTATCCTTTGAGTTTTTAAGTATCTCGTGGTATGGATTAATTTGGTAGGGCACAGCTGCGTATACGAACCAATCCTTGTCGAAGTAAGATTCCAGAACTCCCGGGTAAAAGCTGTCCATTATCTCCAAAAACTTCAGCAGATAAATGATCTGATGATCACCCCAATATCCAATATAAGACCAGGGGTTATCGGGCTCTATGGTCTCCCAATCAAAGCCGTCCCTGGTAATTCGATATGGATTGTATCCATCAAAAGTGGAGGCGTTCAAAAATTTAAAGATCATTCCGGCAATGAACTCCGGATAGGAGTAAGAAAGTGCTTCCCAGTTTTGGAATATATCCCTCCAATTCCCCTCATAGTCCAGAATATCGTCTCCTGTAAGCTCGTCCTGGGTGTTGATGGTAAAATAGTTCCATGGGCGGCTCGGATCACCGTGTCTCCGACTGAATTTCAAGGGCAAATACTCCATTCCCAGCCTGATCAGATCAGGATCACCGTCTTCATGCACCAACTTATGGACGATGGAACGGTTCAAATCCCCGGGCAGAGTACTGAGAAATTCTTTTTTGTTTTGATAGAGATTTCTGTTGGCCTTTTTGAGAAAATTGAGGAAGTCCTCCTTGGGAATTTGATAATTAAAATCGAATGTTCCTCCACGCATGATGTTGAAAAGAACATTTGAGTAATGTCTGCAGTCATTGAGTCTATCATCAGTGAGCTGAAAACCATCGGCTGCAGCAACCAAACGAATTAGATTCAAGGTGCCCGTCTCAATATCGGACCTGATCTTTTTCTCCAGGAATGTACTGTCTTTGGTGATTTGATCAATCAAATTTACGAGCTGGGATTGTGATTGATTGACATTGGCAACAATTTTCCACTCCTCTTTCTGTCCGGCCTTCAGGTGGATATTGGATGACACCAGGTAAGCTCCTTTTTCACCCTTGATATCGAACTCCTCCTCAATATCTCCTTTTGAGCGGAATTCATTCAACTGAAGCGCAGATAACAAGAATTTCGGGTTGTCGAGGCCCAGCGACCAAACCACATTCGCTTTCAGTGCCTCACTGGGTTCTGCTTTATCCACGATGATAGCACTGAGTGAAAAAATTCCCATGCCTGATGCTTTTTCCAACTCTGATCTCTTGTAAGCGTCCACCAGGTTGCTGGAGGACTGCTGCAAATCGCTGGGCACTCCAAAAGGCATGACATTGAGCAGGCCATCCAGCATAGTGATCTCGTATTCCTGTTCTGAGCGGTTGATCAATTCCGACTTTCTCACAAAACCAAAGATCCTGGAAAAGCTCCATTGATACCGAAAAGTCAGCCCCAGATCGCGATTGATCTCCTCAAAGATTATTTTGTTTCCGTAAATGCTCTTGTAGAGGTTCCGGCTGATATCGTACCTGTGAGTAAACCGCTCTGAAAAGGGAGCCCAAATGACTTTTTCACCCATCGTATGTATCTGGAAAATCGTCTTTGGCCCGGTATGGTCGGCAGACTCTATCAATTTGTCCACCGTATAATAAGGAAAGAGAGCATATTCAGGATTTTTTCTTCCTGCTGTGAGTCCTCCGTTACTCGCTATAAACATCCAGTGATTGGCATCGCTTACAATGCTCATAAAAAAGGGCCTCATCTTATCGTAATTGGATATTTTGAAGTGGGGTTCATTATCAACCACCACCTCTTCCAGGCTGACTTCCTTTTTTGTTTCCCCTTCTATAGTTTCTGAGTATGCTTTAATCATTCTTTTTTCTCTTATTCAAACATCAAATCCTTCCAACTCCCCCTTAACTATTTGATATAGTCCTCCCACAGTTCAGCTTTTGTAAGGGCAAGTTCTATGTCAATTTCATCAAAATGTTGCCTAATTTGTTCAAGGCTAATATCAGGAGCATAGGGATTGATCTGGTGCGCTTGTTTAATGGCAAAATAGGCGGCACGCGGAAATAGCTCATAAAACCCCTTATCATTGGTCGGCCCCTTTGCACAAATGCCGAACCACTCCTCATTCATGTTGTTTTTTCCAGGGATATGATCAAATTCATAGCCTCCATTTTCCCAGCTAGCTTCAGTATTGTGTACATCAAGGTCATGGGTTTGTCCGTATTTCCACCAGCCGTCACTGAACTGAAAAGTAAATCCCCCAATTGAGTTTCCGGCTTTTCCAAGGCCCGCGGCATTTTCATATATTTCTCTCCAATTGGCCACATTGTAAATCGCCTGATCTTCCTGTGCCTCCTCCTGGGTTATGGCATTAAATGCATCGGATCCAAATTCAGTGAGAAGTACGGGTTTTCCGTATTCTTTTTTCACCCGATCGTACAGGTCTGTGAATGACTTTCCGCGATAGACATTGATTCCGAGGATATCGATATCGGGACATTCCTCAATGATCAGGTCGAGAAATAATAAATCCCCATTACAGATGGCAACCGGTATTTCGGGATCAACAGATCTTATGGCCAGTGCTCCTTTGTTGAAAAGGCGGTACATAGCCCTTGCGCTTTCAATATACTCCTCGTTTACTTCCGGAATATCCTCTGTCTCAGCACCGGACCAAAACAAACCGTAATTGTTTTCATTGCCCAAAAGATAGAGCAGCAAGCCCGGGGTGTCCTTGTATTGCAAGGCCAGCTCTTCCACTTCGGTGAGGAGAACCTCTATTGCTGCATCGTCGGCATAGTCAGTAGCGGGAATCCAGTCTCCTTCAAATGAGTAGCCATACCTTCCAAAAGGATGGTTCAACATGGTGTAAATTCCAAAGTTATCGTAGATGTATTCAATCCATTTTGCCTGAATTCCGGTATACACTCTAATGGCATTCACCCCCATATTCTTCAGCAATCCCATTTCGTAGTCAAGTGCCTCTTTTATGAATTCATCCTGCTCCTCCCAAAGGATGTATTCATAATTGGTGCCTATGGGAAAGTAGTCCCAATTCATACCATTGATTATCAAGGGTTGCTCATTCACCATCAATCGCCATCCATCTGAACCCTCCTCAAGGAATATCACACTATTTCCGGGCTTTTCGCAAGCTACCGCAAAAAGGAGCAACAAAAACAAATAAGCCCTGAGGTACATTAGATAACTTTTTCTGTCGTGACTTGAACCCAATGAAAATACTCCCTATTTCTTACTGGAATACCCGAATGTAATCGATCTCCATGGTACTCTGCTCAAAATTGGGATCTACCTGACCTCCAAAAGTACCGCCCATTGCAACATTCAATAGAATAAAGAAGGGGTCGTTATAAGGTAGTGAGGGTTCATTTTGGAATACGTGGTAAATCTCGTTATTGACTGCAAAAATGATCTGCTCTGAAGTCCACTCAACAGTATAAACATTGAATTCGTCGGAGACCCCGGGCACATCGGTAGTTCGGCTAACAGCATTTCCTCCTGAATTGCCGGGAAAGTGCAATGAGCCGTGAATCACATCCTGCTGATTCCCCCTGTGCTCCATTATGTCGATTTCACCGCAAAAAGGCCAGCCGACAGTTGGAAAATTGACACCCATCATCCACAATGCGGGCCAGGTTCCTCCGCCCTCAGGGAGTTTGGCACGGATGTCTATCCTCCCATACCTAAAGTCAAATTTACCCAGGGTATTGATTCTGGAGGAGGAATAATTAAATCCATTGGTGGGTTCAGCTACTAAATTGATTTTCAGTGTACCATCGGATACTACCGCATTATCCTCAGTGTAGTATTGAAGTTCAAGGTTACCCCATCCATCGACACCATTGCCAATTTCAAAATTCCAAAATTCCGGATTTGGAGGACCATCCACATCGAATTCCTCTGCCCATACTAGCTCGTCGAACTGGGACTCAAGGGTGTTGCCGGGGCCGGATCCTTCTTCAGTGGTAAATTTCAGGTACCACGCAAGTGGATTCCCAGTTGATCCTGAAATGGCCCTCACATGCATGAAAGTTTCGCTAATTTCAAGGATTTCATAGGTGCTGGTGTTGATGTAATAGCTCATGAATCCCCCGTCAGAAATAGTAAACTGAGTACCTGTTGTCAGTTCATCCGGAGTATCGAAGGATGAAGCAGCTAAACTCAGAAATTTATTGCCCCCGGTCTCAAAAGGGAGACACTGATCAGAGTCTCCACCTCCGCCACCAACTCCCAAAAATTCAACATTGAAGAAACTTACACCATTGTTGTTGTGATTGAAGGTGATATTGCCATTGGCGTCCAATGCAATGGTAATTTCATCGTCATACAGACAGCTTGCAAGCTGATTGGGAGCAGCAGAGAAAAAGTCGGGTCCATAAGTATCCAAAGGCCCTACCCCTAGATGTCCGGGTACGTTAGCTGCAATGGACCAGGTCCTGGTATCGTCTCCAGTGAGCAGAGATTTTGTGACCGGGTCGTCAAATTCACTTAATACAGAAATAGAAATGGTTGCTGTGGTTACCAGCCCCCCCGTACCGCTTGCAGTAACAGTGACCGTGTAATCATTGACACCAACTCTGGTATAAGTGTGAGTGGCCGTCCCACCAGGTGCCAAACGGGTAATATTATCGCCAAAATTAAACTTATAACTGATGGCATTGGCTGCTGAAGCTCTGAAATGAACTCTACCGGAACCATCGCCGAAGGGCTGTTCTTCAGTAGCGTTTATTATTTCAACTTCAATTTGCAAATTGGAGGGCGCAGTTAATTCCCCAAATGAAGCATCGTCATCCTGACATCCGATTATCAGAAGTATAGCGAAGAGAAAAATAAGTTTCTGAGTCATGGTTTTTAGTTTATTAATTGAATATCATCAAAATAGAAAGTATCATCACCGCCCGGGTTTCCAAAGTCCATAAAGACCACCACGCGGTTCATAAGTTCGGACAAGTCTACATCCGAAAAGTCAAATATCACCTCTGACCATTCTTCCGCCACAGCTACTGTACCCGGCACCTCAATTTCATATGCAGAGAGGGTGGTCTCAAGTTTTAGCAGTACAGTCGCCCCTTCGATGGGGGACCATACCTTCATACTAATTCTTCGGGTAGAATTGAAGTCGATCGCCTCATCCAGATCAATGAATGAACCGGCCCATACTTCTGAACCGGCAGATTTAAATAATTGGGCTACTCTGTTTGAGGTATTGATACCCGATGGATCCGGATTGTTGATTACTTCGGTTTCTGCACCTCCAAAATTTTCCCAGGTATAATCAAGGCTGCCTTCAAAGGTTAGTGGCAGTTTTACAGAGGTTGGGCCGGTGTCCCCGGCGTAAGCGAGATCGTCAAAGTAGTATAGCTCGCCGGTACCTGCTGTACCAAAGTTAAAGAAAAATACCACTCTGGTCCAGGCTTCAGAGGTTGAGGCCGATGAAAAGTCAAACTCCAGTTCCACCCACTCCTGAGCCACAGGAACCTGAGCACTTACCTCCACCTCGGCACCCGTTTCAGGGTTTTCAATTTTTAGAACAACCGGAATATCTGCCTCAGGTGACCATACCTTGAGGCTTAAGGTTGAGCTGATTCCGAAATCCACCTGCACATCCAGGTCTATGAATGCTCCTGCCCAAACTTCTGAACCGGGAGCTTTCAGCAACTCAGCTACATTTGCAGAGGTGTTGATGCCCGAAATATCGGGATTGGTTACCACGCTAACTGGTGCGCCGCCAAACTCTATAAATTGATAGGCTGAAGGTCCGGATTCAAAGTCGAGTGGTAGACCGAGTTGCACCGGATTGGTCAATCTGATATTGTCAAAATAATAGGTCTCACCGGTGCCCGATGTGCCGAAATTAAAGAAGATGGCTATTATCGAGTAGCTTTCATTTGGGTCGACATCAACTAGATTAAAAGTGAGGGTTTCCCACTCATTGGCTACTGATGTATTTTGAACGAGTTCAGCAAACACCTCGGGATTGCCATCCTGCTCCACTTTGAAAAGAACCGGCACACCTACTGCCGGAGAGTATACGTCCATTGCAATGGCCTGAGTGGATGAGAAATCGATGTTTTCATTCAGGCGGGCAGAAGTACCTGCCCAATCTTCTGATCCCGCTACTTTAGTGTAAGCACCCACTTTGCTGCTGGAATTCACATCATTGGGATCGGGATTGTCAACAATAGGAACTCCATCTCCCTCTCCTCCTCCAAAATTATTGAAAGCGTAATCAACGGTAGGCGATTCAAAATCTATAGGCAGTACAAAAGGATCCGTAATCTCGACCTCCTTTGAAAGCGAAAGGGTAGCCTCTCCACCACTGAGGGCAGTTACTGTAATGGTGTAAGTGCCAATACCTGCGTAGATGTGTTCGGCTGATTCACCTGCGAGGATGAATACTGGCTCGTCATCATCGGATTCTCCAAAATCTACCTCAAAACCAATGGCTTTATCGGCCGTGGGAGTTACAAAAACTTTTAGGGGATTTTCCGTATCTCTTGTGATGGTAAAATCGAGATTTTCGGGAGGATCGAAGGAAATGAGTACAGTCTTGAAGGCAGTGGCTTCCCCGCCTGTGAGGTTTCTCGCTGTGATTCCAATCGTAAACTCTCCCTCACCGTATGTATGGGATATCTGATTGCCCGCGAGAACGGGATCAGAGGGATCGCTATCATCCCCAAAGTCGATGATAAAGTAGTTGGCTCCTACAGCCTTGGGAATGATGGTCAATAGGCCTGAGTTGTCATTACTCAATTTCAGGTCGGCATCCACATTGGTGGGTTGATTCACCTGCACTTCGGTCATGTCATCCCTTTCACAGGCAGAAAAAAGAAGTCCGGCAATGATGATCAGGCAAAATTTATAAATAAGTTTCATATCAAATAGTTTTTTAATAACCTGGGTTTTGACTCCAGTTCCCCTGGGAAAATACAATCTCTTCAAATGGTATCGGAAAAAGGTTGTTCTTTGGTGACACAAAGCCCTCAATAAAATCTTCTGCTATGCCCCATCTAACCAAATCAAAAAAGCGATGGCCCTCTCCTACGAACTCCAGTTTTCTTTCATTTTTAATTACCTCAAACAAATCTGCGCCGCTCGCCTGAGTATCGGAAAGGCCGGCTCTGTTTCTGATCTGATTGACGTATGTTCGTGCCAGCTCATCGTTGAGGCCTCCTCTATTCAGTGCCTCTGCAGCCATGAGCAGGACATCGGCATATCTGATTGCGCGATTGTTGTTGGGTTGAGTGAGGTTTGCATCCGGTTGGTTGTTATTGATTCTTGGCAGATACTTCCTATTGTAGTACCCGGTATGGCCTGTAACCGGGTCTTGATTTCCAATGGTAAAGCTGGCCCCTGTCTCAGCCGCCCATGCCTCAATGTCCAGTATACTCACATCTCTTCTCAAATCTCCTTCTGTAAAAGCATTGAAAATTGACTCTCGAGGCAAACCAAATCCAAAGCCGGACTCAAATACCGGTCCAACATAACCTCTAATGCCGCTAAAGCCCACCATTACATTACCTTCACTGCACTGGAGGCAATCAAATCCTGCGCCCTGCACTCCTGTATACTGTATTTCAAAGACAGATTCCGGTCCATTTTCTGCTAAGAACTCAAAGAGGTCTTCGTATCGCTCATTTCCCTGAGTTCCGTAAAGATGGTATTGTCCGGAATTGATGACCTGATTCAACTGATCGGCCGCCTCCGGAAATCTTTCCCAATAGAGGTAAACCTTGCCCAAAAGAGCGCGCGCAGTCATTTGATTGACCCGTCCGGTTTGCACAGAACTAACGGAGAGGTTTTCAATGGCGTCCAACAGCTCTGAGGTGATGTATTGATAAACCTCTTCTACCGGTGAGCGGGGAATACTCAATTCATCGCCCAGTTGAAACTGGCCCTGGGGTTTGATCGGAATAGGTCCAAACCATTTGAGTAATTCAAAATTGAAATAAGCTCGTAAAAAACGCGCCTCTGCAATGATTTGGTTTTTTCCCTCAAAATCAATTCTGTCTTCATTTTCCAAAATCCAGGAAGCCCTTTGGACTCCTGCAAAGTTGTAATTCCACAAATCCCTTATATTGGAATTTACAGAGGTGTGTATCATTCGGTCCACCTGTTGCCAGCCGATGACATCTGTTGGGCTTTCCCCGCCGGCATTTACATTGTCGGATGCAATTTCCCCCATCAGCACATTGACAAAAGTCGCCTGCAGAAGGTCATAAGCTCCAACGAGGGCCAGGTGATAGTCCTCTTCAGACTCAAAAAATGATTCAGAATTGATGGAAAATGGGGGTGCTACATCCACAAAGTCATCCTTACAGGAAGTAGCGAAAAGCAAAACCAAACAAGCTAAGTATATTTTTTTCATGACGTGATTTGTTGTAAGTGATTAAAATTGAGCATTTACTCCCAGCATATAAACTCTCGGTATGGGGTAAAACCCAAAGTCGATACCCCCACCAATGGGAACTCCGGTTGAGGCAGTCGGGTCAAAGCCGGAATACTTTGTAAAGGTGTAGACATTGTCCACTTTGGCATAGACTCGCAACTGGTTAAACCCAATGCGATCTAGCAAACTTCTTTGAAAGTTGTATCCCAAACTAAGTGATTGAATGCGGACAAACGAACCATCCTCTACAAAAAAGTCAGAAAAGACATTGTTGGTGGTTGGAGAAACGGTAGCACGAGGAACGTCATTGCTAGTGCCTTCCCCAGTCCAGCGGTTCAGTCGGTAACTCATCTGATTGACATTCGGTTGGTCGCGTTCAAAGTTCCTTACTATATCATTGCCCACAGATCCAAAAAGGAAGCCAGCGAAGTCCCAGTTTTTATAATTTACCCCCAAATTAAATCCGAAGGTAAGGTCTGGTATAGGGTCTCCCAGATTGACGCGGTCGTTTTCATCAATAACGCCATCACCATTGATGTCCAGGTATCTAATATCACCAGGTTGAGCCGGTGCTCCCAATGCAATCTGAGAGGCATGAGCATTGACTTCGTCCATGTTCTGAAAAATTCCGGCCGTCTTATATCCATAAAAGTAACCGATTGGCTGACCGACTTCCATTCTGGAGGGAGCGAGTTGCCCCACACCAAATTGGCCGCCCTCAAGAACATCCCTTCCCTCGATGGCAGTTACTTTGTTCTTAATGGTCGCAAAGTTGAATCCGAGGTTAAAATTGAGGTCTTCCCTTAGACTCTCCTGATAGAGAAACTCGAATTCAAATCCCTGATTCCTTACACTGCCCGCATTGATTGTAGGACTGGAAGAACCCGGTGCCGATACTCCAAAAATTCCGGAAATTGGTATATCTGAAACCAGAAGATTTTTGGTATTATTGATGTAGTAATCAATCACAAAATTAAATTTGTTATTTCTGAACCTGATATCAAATCCAACGTCCAGTTTCCTGGATTCCTCCCATTTTACATTGGGATTTGATAGGGGCCCAATGGCAATACCATTGATTAGGCTGTTGTCGTCTCCGGAAACATAAGTGGCCTGCCCTGTTAGCAGTGACAGGTAAAGGAAATCGGGTATCCGGTCATTACCCATGACTCCATAACTGCCCCGAAACTTGAAAAAGTCGAGATAATCCGGGTTTGGAAAAAAGGATTCTTCTGATAAAACCCAGCCCAAACTTACTGCCGGGAAATAACCCACCCGGTTGTTGGGTCCAAATCGGGTGGAGGCATCCCTTCTCAAAATGGCGGTCATCAAATACCGGTCGTCCAAAACATACTGCAGTCGTCCAAAGTAAGACAGCCTTCTAACATCATACGCGTAGGAAGCTGATCCCCTGTTGTCTCCGGAACCTGTCGCTACACTTAGATCAGCAAAATCCCATGAATTGGCAGGAACACCGGTCGAGTTGCCAAAAAGTCCTTCGCCCTTTTGTTGAAATACGGTCATTCCCACGGTAAAGATGACATCGTGACGATCGTTGAAAATATTCCTGTAGGTATTAAAAACGTCAAAGGTGTAGTCGTTGTCATTGATTTTAGCCAGGCTCACAAAATTGTCTTCCAGTCGATTAAATACCTTGCCCGGCCCATAGTTAAAAACCGGAATGAATTCGCGATTTTGAGTCAGGGCGGTATTGAATCCCATTCTTGCCTGGATATCCAGATTCCTGGCGTAGTCGTATTTCAACTGGACTGTACCACTGAGCCGGTTGGTTCTTGAGTCGTTGTAGGTATTGCGGATTTGAGTCAGGGGGTTGACCACTTCATTGCCAAGATTGATTTCCCCTGTGAGATCGTCAACTCCCTTGTCGATGGTAGGAGCAATATTCAGCGCGTTGAACAGCACCGAACCCAGACCAAAAGAGTTGAGAGATTTATTGCGAGTAGAAAAGTAAAAAAGCCTGGCGTTTACATTGAGATTATCTCTCAGGTCAGATTCTAAAGAGATTGAGGCCGTCTTTCTGTCGAAGCTCGATTTTGATCCTCCCACTATTCCCTCCTGATCGAGTATGGAACCGCTGATGCTGTAAGCCGTTGTTTCAGATCCACCTCTGACGGAAAGGTTGTGGCTCATCATAGGGGCCCTGCTGAAAACTTCATTCTGCCAATCGGTACCTCTACCAAGACCGGTAACCTGGCTTATGGGTGATTCAAGACCAGCATTGGCGTATTTCTCATTTACAAGAAGGGCATATTCCGTGGCGTTGAGTAAGGGCAGCTTTCTACTGGTCTCCTGCACTCCAAAATAGGTTTGATAGGTAAACTGGGCGTCCTGATTGCGCGCTCCTGATTTGGTAGTAATCAGGATGACTCCATTAGATGCGGCGGCACCATATATTGCGGCCTGGGCATCCTTTAAGATGGTCATACTTTCAATATCCTGAGGATTGATAGAATTTAAGCCGCCTTCAAATTGAAAGCCATCTACTATTATTAAAGGTGCGTTGTTGCCATTGGTGGATATTCCCCTGATCCTAATATTGGATTCAGAGCCGGGAGAACCTCCCTGCTGAGTAACCAATACACCTGAAACGGTTCCCTGAAGGGCCTGGGCCACGTTGGGAGGATCCAAACGCTCAATGGTTTCTCCATCCAATCGAGAGACGGCACCCGTAACATTTCTTCTGCTTTCGCGCCCATAACCAATAATTACAACATCAGCCAACATCTGAGCATCTGACTGCAATCTAATGGTATAAAAATCCTCGTCTCCAATCTCAACCTCCTTGCGGACATAACCAAGATATGAAACTACTAAAATGCCATCCTCAGGTACCCGTTCAAGGGTGAAATTACCATCCAGGTCTGCGATGGTTCCAATTTGGGTACCTTTAATTAATACATTAGCGAAAGAGAGAGGCTCCTGAGTTGAAGCATCGATAATCAGTCCGGAAATGGATTTCTCTTGTGAAAATAACAAGAAGGGGGGAAGCACAAAGAACAAGAAAAGTAGATATCTAAGCATGGCAAGAATGATTTTCGACAAAGTTAGACTCACTACCTTTGCAAATCAAGCTTTACAGATATACATCACTCCTACATACCCGATGTTAAGCTCATATTCAATTAATATTGAATTTACAAAACATTAATTTACAATTAATAAGTTTGGGTTAATTCTACAAAATAGATGCAAAAAATATCACTAAATTTTATGATTTTTTTCTCTGTAGTGCTATTGTAGAGGGAAGGGAAAGGTCTCTAGAAAATTTAAACCTCTAAAATATACTCCGTGAGGTTGACTTCAGAAGTGAGGTCCATTTTCTTTCTCAATCTGTATCTTTTGATCTCTACGCTTTTAGGAGAAATTCCGAGCAAGGGGGCAATTTCTTTGGAAGATAAATTCAGCCTGAGATAGGCGCACAAACGGAGATCATCCGTAGTCAGGCCGGGATGTTTTGCCTTAATCTTTCTGAAAAACTCTTTGTCGGCATTGTTGAAAGCCCTTTCAAAAAAGTCCCAATCATCGCTGCTCTTGAGGTTTTTATTGATCAGATTGATCACTTTTTTCAGGTCCTTAGAATCACTTTTGAGTTTGTTGAGTTCAGTTTTTATCCCATTCAATACCTTGTTTTTCTTGATCAAACTCATGGTAGAGATGGCCAACTCTCTATTTTTACTTTCTATGTCTTGCCTCAGCTTTTCATTGTTCAAAAGCATGAGCCTCCTCTTGTTCTCCGATTCCTGATAATCGAGTTCTCTTCGGGCCCTATCCTCCAGTTTTTCTCTCTGTCCCTTATAGTATGCTCTATATGCGCTGTGAACAAATACCATCAAAGCGATGGTTCCACAAAAGTAGAGCAAAATCATAAGGTTAGACAAGTAAAAGGGTCGCTCGATCTTAAAGGAAAAGGTGGCCAGGTTGGAACTATTGTTTTTACCTACTCTGCCCCTCACTTGAAATTCATAATTCCCAAAGTCGAGATTGTTAAAAACAACCCTGTTCTCAGCCTGCCAGGGACTCCAAATATCCATCAGTCCGACCAACTTATATTGATATTCTGTTGTAAAATACTTTTCAAACTCGGGAACACTGAATGAAAACTCCAGATGATTATACCTGTTCTTGAGACTGAATCCATCGCTGAGGGAGAGAATCTTATCTTCCTCCTGATTGAGAGAGCGCGCGAGCACTCTATTAATGGTAAGCCTGGCCTGCAATTGCCTGTTCATAACCTCACCGAGATCAATCAAGAAATAACCCTGGGAACTTCCAAAGAGGTATCGATTTTGATCGTATTCTAAAATGTTTTCATAGCCGACCATAGCATTCCGCAGACTATAGTGAATAGGGATGCTGGTTACGGCTAATTCATCTGTGATTTTTCCGGGTGCGATAAAGTGAATAGATCCTTTTGAAAAAGCCCACAACTGAGTTTTATTTCCAGTGCTGATCAATTTTCCTGAACTGTAGGTGGAAGGGGTGTAAAGTTCAGACAAAAATTCATCTCTAAAAAATTCTCCTCTACCCTTGTCGTATCTCCAAATTCCCTTGTGGCTGGAATAAAGTATATCCCCCATAAAGGTCGCGATACTTGAATAGAGGCCCCTGTCAACGGATGTAACTTTCTCCACATCTTCAACCTTCAAATAAGATTCATCCAACTTTATCCTGTATACCCCTTTGTATTCGTGGGCGACAAGTATGGAGGTTTTGTCAATAAACTCAATATAGCGAGAGGAGATGTTAAAACCCGAAAGGACGTTCCTCAATCTCCAACTACCTCCGGACTTTTCAAGTATGCTCAGACCTTTGTAGTTTCCTTGAAGTAAAATATCAGCATTGCCCTCAACCGGTTTAAAACACCAGGTGCCGGGAATATCCGAGATTTGCGTCCACCGACTATTTTCAACCAGAAAAGTGCCATCATTGTGGCCACAAAATAGCTTCTCGTCGTAGACAAAAAGGTCCCATACCTGACCCACGGACCCCTCGACCAGATCAAAGGTGCGGTCAGCCGTTTCCGCATTCAAAGTTTTGTAAAATAGTCCCTGGTTGGTTCCAAGGTAGAGTTTATCCTCAAAAATAACGGACGCATAGACCGTACCCAACTTACCACTTCTATCGTAAAATATCCTTACCGCTGAGTTGAGGTTCACGCAACTGATGCCGTTGTCCAGTCCCAGCCAGATATTTCCAATCCGATCCTCAAAAACAGATAAGACAGTATTGTTGGGAAGGGAATGATCCATAGTGATGTGGTAGATGATCTCACCGGAATTATCCACCTTGAGGAGGCCATCTGATATGGTTCCCAGGAGTAAATTGCCGGAGCGGGTTTGAATGCTGTTGTAAACAGCGAGCTCTGACAGAAAGTTGGCATTGGTGCCGCCCCATTTGAGCGGATTCTCCTCCAGAGTTAAAATTCCGGCAGTATTAGTTTGCACCAGGATCTGACCGTCAATTTTGTAGAGATTGTTGACCAGATTTTCTCTGAAGACCGGATGATCAGATACTAGATGTACTGATCCATCCGAAATCCGGAATATCCCCTTTCGGGGAATACTAAAGAGGACTTCATTGCCCAACCTGATCAGTTTGGTGATTCCCTCCTCGAATTCAAGTTTGCGCAAATCCCTCGTCAGGGAATTGTACAAATAAATGGCATCAAGTGATTGAAACAACATCCAATCGGCATAACTAACTATGGTCCAAAATTCCTCGTTGTCGCCAGTCTCTATATTTAGTTTTTCAATCAGCGAGCTATATTGCATTTGCCCAAATTCATCGCGCTTCCAATATCCAAAGTCTCGATAACAGCCGCTGTAAACCAGACCATTGGAATAATAAACCGATCTGATGATGCTCTCATTAGGAGAGGGGTACAGTATCCAGGAGTCCCCATTGAATTCAAGCAAACCTTTGTTATTGGCAATAAATATATGATCGGATTCACTTTGAGTAATGGACCAGTTTTGATTGTCAGCCAGGTAATCTTCCGGGGAAAAGGAAATCACAGGGGGTAGTACTGCAGAGAAGGCAATAAAAGAGAGTCCGGCAGCAAAACTGAATATCAGAAATAAACGGTTAATCAATGAATGCATCTTAAAGGACCCTTTTGTAAAGATATGAAGCAAAGAGAAAACACCATGCCTCATCAAATCGTACCATACAAACAAAGTTAGTGAAAAATAGATGAATGGTGATTGAGACGAAGTTTCCTAGGACGCACTTTAGCATGCATCGATGGCCATCACAGGGAAGAAGACTGAGCAACCCCTCTGTATTGACCATCCAAAAAAAATTGTTTTAGGCACATAAGTATGATGAAAACACCTCATGAATACTTTACTATTTCTTCGACTACAGTAAAAATAACAATCCCGGCACTAATGGACAATCTTGATTTACGAACAAGGAACACCGATTTATGATTTCAGATTATGTCGCAAATGGGCGTTAATCGGTGTTCATTAATCAACCACTGTCCTATTTCACCTTTACTCGTTAAGATTGGCCCTCTTTCACTTGTCTGGATTGAAGATAACCAAGACTATTTGATCTATATTCCTAAATAGCCTAATTCAAAAAAATAAATGCTAATTACCAAATTATCCATTGCACTTATGCGACACACTCCAATTACAAGCTGGGATTAATACTAAACCCGATAGTAAAATTAAAAGATCGCGTTAGGTTTGATCAACACAGTAGTTGTCATCACACCTGGCCAGGCTCAGTGGGAAAAAAGATTGAAGAAAATCAAGGTTGTCAAGTATTTGGAGGTTGTGTGCCTTCAAATTATATCAGATTCACTAAGAAATGCGAAACTTGAGTATAGAATCAGTGAATGAATTTGAAAACACCAATCGTAGAGAGGAAGCTGAATGGGTGCGTGTAATGATGAAATAAAGTTCGGTATGGAAAGGCGGGGAACTAAAAAAAGCCCGAGGTGGAGTATCCACAACGGGCTTTGATTCTTAAAAAATTGGCAGCGACCTACTCTCCCGGGATGTCCCAGTACCATCGGCGCTGAGGGGCTTAACCGCTCTGTTCGGAATGGGAAGAAG
>REEI01000087.1 GCA_007695145.1 Saprospirales bacterium
GGATTGCCAGCCCACCCGCTTCGCGGTTCTCTCTCTTGAAGGTCCACTGGATTGCCCGCCCGCCCGCTTCGCGGTTCCTTCCCTTGAAGGTCCACTGGACCTTCACTCTTCGAGATCGGTCAGTCACCCTACAGGATCGTTCGTTCACTCTTCGAGATCGGTCAGTCATACTCCATTAGCTAATGAATACTGCTTTCATCATCCTTACTTTTCTAACAATGTGCTATCTTTGATGGAAGGTTGGCCATTCGTGGCACACACAGCAAGGCTATATCCAATAGGGGTTTCAATGGTAAGTCAAGCATTCCGCACCGCTTAATCTTCGGTGCAGGTGGACAGGAAAGTAGCCCGCAATCCTTTACTGCATATAGCCGAAACCGTTACCGCCAATGCGACGGTACAAATATTTGTGTCCATAGATTCTTGGATTTCTAATCCATACTATAGTTTATTATAAAGATTTTTGCGATTTCTTTACAAAAGAAGTTATGTTTGTATGCATTTTCGGAAAAACTTTACAAATGGATAAATGGGAACTAGCTGATCTGCCTTTAAAAATTGATTTAGAAACAAAACGAGTTTTAAAAGCTTTACCTGCTGCACATGCAGCTTTAGCGACGACAAAATAATCTAAAAAGGAAGCCGGCAAGAAACTGCTTTGAAAACGGCCACAAGTCATATACGCAAAACGCTATTGGCAAGCAATGCAAGCAGAACATAATTATTAAACAAAAAAAATCAAAGCTGTCATGTGATAGGCTTTCGGCGGTTGGTGGTTGTGTGGAATCGAAACTGCTATCGCCTTCAAACATTACCGTATTTTAACCCATTTTTCTTAACACCAAATCCTTGAAGGCCTGTAAAATAGGGGGTGAAGGAATACGAACCTATGTATTGATGGTTAGTATATATCCACCATCCAACCCCGAACATAAAAATACGATACTTTTCAGGGAAAGTAGCTTAGGCTGGTTCATGATTTAGTATTTTGGTAAGTAGTGTAGGGCTTATTGCCCTCCTCTTCAGGCAGGTAAATCCCCGGAAAAAAAATCTCGAAGCTCCTTTTCAGTTTCCGAATTTTTAATGATATCCCTGATGATGATTCCCCGGTCGAGGATGGCAATACGGGTGCAAACTTCTTCAATATGTGTGAGGTTGTGACTGGAAATAAGCAGGGTGACGCCGCTATTTTTATTGATGGTTTTGAGCTGCGATTTTAAGATAAACTGAGAGGACGGATCCAGATTGGCAAAGGGTTCATCGAGTACCAGGAGTTTGGGCATTCCGATGAGTGCGGCAGCAATACCCACTTTGTTGCGGTTGCCCTGTGAGAGGTCACGAATGTATTTGCCTGTGCCCAATATCTCACCCTTGAACAGAGGACTAAGGCTATCCAATTGCATATTGAGTAATTCACTGCTCAGGCCTCGGGTTTTGGCGACAAATCCAAAGTATTCCTCCGGGCTCAAATGAGGTATCAAAAAACCATCGTCTAAAAACGATCCGGTGATGTTCTTCCAGTTTTCAGACCGGTTTACATTGTCGCCTGCAATCATTACACTCCCTTCCGATGGTTTAATGAGGTCGAGCAGCAATCGAAAAAAGGTGGTCTTTCCTGCACCATTGTTGCCCACAATGCCAAATATCTGACCCTTCCCAATTGAGAGGTCCGGGACGTTCAATACCAGCTTTTGATGGTAATTCTTTTTCAGCCCTGAAATTTTTATCAATTCATTCATCGTATTGAGTCAATTTTTACCTCTTTCTATACGCCTCCATTTTCCGGTACTGCATCCGTTTCAGCAAGGAGCTCAACGGCCTCAACAGGATACCAAAACACAAAAGGCAAACCCATCCGGATAAAATCCAAAAAATCCAACCGACAAGGAGCGTATTCATCATCATGAAGGGGATAATAGTAGCCATCAGTAGCAGAATTCCAGGGAGCATTACGAAAAACTGAATCCAGCTAGTTCCCTGAAAGTTCATAGCTCCCGACTGATTGATTTCTACTCTTTTTTGATTAAAAATACTTACAAAAAGTACATAAATGGCTACAGGCCCAATGGAAAAGAAAAACACAGCAACCAATTCAAGGGAAATTTCCCATAGGAAAAAGGCCATGGGAAAAACAATGACAAAAATAATCGCAGTAGGCAACACCAGCATCAGAAATTTAGATTTTAGGTAATCCTTTTCAGAAATGGGTAGAGTCCTTATGCGGTCGTAAAAAATGCTTTCCCATGCAGTGGCCATTTGTCCATAACCAATAATCCATGCATTCATCGCTATGGCAAAAAAAACGAGCCCAATGTGCCAAATTATACTGTGCTTTTCAGCACCATAGAAAATAAAGTGAAATATAAGCAGATTGTACAAAAGTAGTACTATTGTTCCCCTCAAAATGGTTTGACGAATTCGCTTATTTCTTCTGATTAACAACCACTCAAACTTCAGTAGGGCTAAAACTATTCCCTTTCTTTCGTCAGACCCAATGGGGAGGGAATTAATTCTTCTACCCTTAAGGCCGTAAAAGTCTATTGCCATTGTAGGTAAAAGCCCCCTGTAATTCAAAAAGTAAAGCAACAGTATCGCTGCCATTCCAAAAGCGGAGGGAAATACAGGATAAAGAGGCCCAAAAAACAACCATTCAGAAAGTCCTATCAGCGAGAAAAATCCATGCCCTTCTCCAATTACCAGCACAACAAGGAGCAACAGCAGAATGGTTAGGGTGGCAATGTACCTTTTCCAGGCGGCCATCAAAAAGATGGCCAGAAAGTGATTGGCCAACAGGGTCAGCACAAGACCAACCATCCAAAGAAAGGATTCGATACTATCCTGGCCAGGGAAAATAAAAATACGTGAGATGTAAAACAGCAGTAAAAAAGAACCGAAGTTGAAAAGGTTGAAAACTGAAAGAAGAAGGGACTGATGAACGAGTTTTCGTTTTGAGACCGGAAGACAAAGGTAATGGGATAGATTTCCTATAGGACCGAACTGAATCAAGACCCTGGCGGCTAGTTCCAAAAGAAAGTAGTAAAGAATCAAGCCGGCTGCAGCTTCCTTCAGCTTATCAAAATCCAAAATGGTCTCGCTGAAATATTTGTAAAAATATTGAGTAAGAAACTCCAGAACAACCAGGCTGTATATGAACAACAATCCAATAAGTATTAAACCAGGAAGTTTAAGGTTGAAAAGCGGAGATCGAACAAACCGCTTGAACTCGTGATTTAGAATTTCAAAAAACATAAGAATTCTCATCCCTGTCCAAAACGAATAAAAAACGACATAGCCATTTTCTCTACATCTGGGTTGACAAAAACCACCACTATGCCAACCACAAAGGTAATACTTTTCTCTCAGTTTTTTGGGAGTGATCAAGCGAGAATCCTATAGGAGGCTTGTAAAAAAGCATAAGGGCGACAAGGACACTAAAGGGATCAATAATTGGGCACCTTCTGAGGCATTCCGGTATTTATTTTTGTATTTGTCCATATTGTAATTTTTTAGACGTTGCATTCACTGTATTTACGGTATCGCTTTTATTTTACCCATTCCCACTTCGCTAATAAATCCAGTGCGAATTTCGGTTAATCATTCAATTAGTTTTTGAGTTTTGTATTTTTCTACATGCCCTTATGGTAAAGAAATGCGAACCCTGAGTTTTTATCGATCACTAAATGGTTTCTCACAGAAGAAAATGATTACCGCCTTTCATCACCATTTGACAAAATGGGTTCTCTTTCCGCAAGATTCGGGGGCCATACTACCACCTTTTTACCTTCGATCCACTGAATAAATACTCCCTGGTTAGCGATTTGATATCCCCTTTCATCAACTGCATAATTGCTGAAAATGGTAGTAGTTTCAAGGTGGAGCAATTCTTCTCTCAGGGCGTCTGAGTCCAGCCTCTCGGCTAGTTCAATAGCTTCCATTAACAACTGGCAGCTGCCGTAGGCACCGGCTGCATGAAAACTCGGTGAGCGACCGAAGGACTCCCGGTAGGCCATTACAAATGAATCGATTCCGGGATAAGGTAGGCCGGGCTCCCAGGCTGACAGACCAAAAGTCAATTCTGCCTTTTCACCTAGAGCCTCCTGGAATTCATCTACTGCCCCTGATGTGCCAAACATGGCGATCTCAATATTCATTTCTTCCATTTGTCCGGCTAAAATGATAAAATCAAGGTCGCAGATTTTTCAATGGTTTTGTACGAAATTCACTGGGGGTTCGGCCAATTTCCCGTTTGAATACCCTGTTAAAAAAGTTTACATCTGTAAAGCCGGACCTAAAACCAATATCGCGCACACTCATGTTTGTAGTAACTAAGAGGGTTTTAGCCAGCTTTAATCTTTCAAGTTGAATAAACTCAGTCAGAGAGATGCCGGTTTCCATTTTAAATTTCCTTGAAAAGTGTGAAGGACTCATATAAGCCATCTTGCTAAGGTCTTTTAACCGAAGTTTTTCGCTAAGATGATTCTTAATATAATTTATCACATGGGCCATGGGGTTGGAATTGGAAGATGATCTAAAGGAGGCTTCGAGTATGGCTCTGGCCTGCGTCTGAGATAGTCGAATCAGCATTTCTTTCAAGGTTAGAGAAGCGACAGCGTGTTTTTCTCTGGTGCTGTCTGAAATAGCAAGACTCATAAATCTTCCCACAATTTGATTGAGGTCTTTGCGGCTGAGTAGGTGATAAAAAGATGAATCCAACCCCCAATCAAAACCGGAAATCAATCGAGGATGCTTGTCATTAAGGAAGTTGAAAGTTTCCTTAATGCTTTCCTCAGAAATACTAATAGCAATGCATTGAGTGGGGTTTTCGGGAGTACTTTCAGGGAAATTGATCCTCATAACTTCATCTGGCGGAGCTATTACAATTTCCCCCGGTAAATAATCGAAAAAAGGCTTGCTCCCCAAAGCCATATTTTTCTTACCTTTCAACATAGCAGTCAGGACAAAGTGATCGAATGAGAGAAAAACATCCTCAGCTTCCTCATAAGTTTCAAAGATATTTAGCTCGCAGTTTTCAAATTCGAAGACCACCCTGTTTTCAACCAGCGTTTTTAAATCTTTTTTCGACCTCCATGGAACCTCTTTGACTTTCACGATTTAATTTTTAATAGGATAATTTAAGTCCGAAAATCCTTTCTATAATGAAAAGTAACGAAACCCCTTGCCTCCCCTACAGTTAAAATTTCTTCTAAACCTGATGGTGAGCTGCTTCTCTTTCGACAGGGGAGCACTCATCACTAACTTTGGAGTTACAATTTGCTAAATCGTTCATTCTCCTGCTTTTTTAAGTTTTTCGCTTTTTCAAAAAAAGGTTTTTTAAGCTTACATAAAAAAATGATTGAATCATATGATAAAGTGCTAAGATAGTATTATTTACTGAAATTGACCTAAAAGACCTTTGTCGCGAATCAAAAATTATTAAATTATGTCAGAATTAACAATCTCAACTGCGCTGCCTGTAGAAAAACCTATAATATCAGAAAAGTACGAACATTTTATCGGTGGGAAATGGGTCGCACCCCAATCGGGTAAGTACTTTGATAATATTTCACCTATTGACGGAAAAGTATTTTCAAAGGCAGCACGTGGAGACAAACAAGATATTGAACTTGCAATAGATGCAGCACATGAAGCTTTTCCTGGCTGGTCTAAAACCTCGGCAGCAGAAAGGAGCAACATTTTACTCAAAATTGCGGATGTTATTGAAGAAAACCTGGAGATGCTAGCTCGAGTTGAAACCATCGATAACGGTAAGGCATTAAGAGAAACGAGAGCAGCAGATCTTCCTCTTTGTGTGGACCATTTTCGCTATTTCGCAGGAGTTATTCGTGCAGATGAAAGTGTCATTTCAGAGCACGATGCAGAAACAGTAAGTATTTCTCTGCAGGAGCCACTTGGTGTGGTAGGACAAATAATACCCTGGAACTTCCCTTTGCTCATGGCAACATGGAAAATTGCTCCTGCTCTTGCTGCGGGGTGCTGCACAGTAGTTAAGCCAGCTGAACAGACTCCAACAAGCATTATGTTTCTAATGGATTTGATCAAAGATATTGTCCCCGCTGGCGTACTTAATGTTGTCACTGGTTATGGAATAGAGGCAGGAAAACCTCTGGCTTCATCTCCCAGGATTGCCAAAGTGGCTTTTACCGGAGAAACTACTACGGGCAGGCTTATCATGCAATACGCCAGTCAGAATCTGATTCCTGTAACAATGGAGCTCGGCGGCAAATCCCCCAATGTGTTTATGAAGTCTGTGGCTGATAAAGAGGATGAATTTTTTGATAAGTGCATAGAAGGTGCAGTTATGTTTGCCTTGAATCAAGGTGAGGTTTGCACTTGTCCCAGTCGAATATTGGTGCAAGAAGACATCTACGACAAATTTATGGAAAGAGTGATTCAGAGGACAAAGGCAATTGTAATGGGCAATCCACTTTCAGAAGATACCATGATGGGAGCGCAGGCATCAAATGATCAATTTGAAAAAATACTGTCCTACATGGATATTGGGAAGCAGGAAGGAGCTGAGGTGCTCTGTGGAGGAAAAAGTGCCGATCTCAATGGCGAATTGAAAAACGGATATTATATTGAGCCCACCATATTTAAAGGCCACAATAAAATGCGTATTTTCCAGGAAGAAATTTTTGGGCCTGTTACATCTGTAACTACATTTAAAGATGCTGAGGAAGCTGTAGCTATAAGCAATGATACGCTTTATGGCTTGGGAGCAGGTGTTTGGACTCGCGATGCTCATGAACTTTATCGGCTTCCCAGAGCAATCAAGGCTGGTCGGGTCTGGGTCAATAATTACCATGCATATCCCGCTCATGCCCCATTTGGTGGTTATAAGAAATCTGGATTTGGTAGGGAAAACCATCTGATGATGCTCAATCATTACAGACAAACCAAAAATATGCTCATTTCTTATAGTAAATCAAAATTGGGGTTTTTCTAAATACCTTTTCAAAGTTAGTCGCGCCGTTTTAGGGGCGACTAACTCTTTCTGCAAACGGACCACTTATCTCAACCAAGTTTAGTTCTCTAAACTCCTAAAAAAAATAAATGTCTTCAGTAAAGGTAAAATACATCCCCAGAGTATTGGCTACTGCAGAGGCTAAGGTCTTAATCAATCAACTGCGCTCGCAATATGGTGAACTTATATTTCATCAAAGCGGTGGCTGTTGCGATGGATCAGCTCCAATGTGTTTTGAAAAAGGGGATTTTCTAGTGGGTGATAGCGACTTATGGATTGGCAATGTACATGGATGCGATTTCTTTATGAGTGCCGACCAATTCGAATATTGGAAACATACGCAGTTAACAATCGACCTTACACGTGGAGTAGGAAGTAGCTTCTCTCTTGAAATCCCATTGGGTGTTCGGTTTATTATCAGATCCAGAATTTTCGAGCCGGATGAAATGAATAAACTGGTTCCTGTAAGAAGAGGAGATGATTTACAATAGATTTTACCGAGCTCTGTAATGCGCAGCACTCATGAATACGCCTTACCAAATTCCAGAATATACAGCTTTTTTCGTAATCCCTGAATTCGGTCTTAGACGTATATCATATTGGTTTTTGTAAGTTCCTCCTCCCCTTCAAAGCAATAAGCCACTAATTTACCGTCCCTGACCAGGCTGTAATACAGGCAAATATTCACCACAGATTCCTCGGATTTGCACAGAATCCTGGGTGTTCCCCTCTTGTGAGGGTTGACCCTGCCTACCTCTGCGACTCTGTTGTGAACCTTCCTTCTCACCCTTTTGCTTTGTTCAGCTTCCAGGGAGATAAGGTGATTGCCTCCGGGGAATAGAAGAATGGGCCCTTGAATACATTCAAGAGTGAGCGGAAGAAAAAGGAAGGAGATTCAATCAATATTTGACGAAAGGGAGTAAATTTGACCAATTATTGAAATGAGGTGATCCGGGGTTCTGCATGCAACAATCGTGGTGCTTTTTAAAAAACTAAATCATGCCAACAAAAGGTCAAGTACTGATTAATCCGATTACTGGAGATATTTTCGAGTTTCTTGAAACTTCAAAAGACACGGATGGAGAGCGAGTTGTGATGAAAGTCACCCTTAACTCAAAAGGGCCACTGGTTCCCAATCATTTCCATGTATTTCAGGATGAAACTTTCGAGATAGTCTCAGGAGGTTTGACCGTTGTATTGGATGGGGAGAAGAAAAAGCTCACAGCAGGAGAGAAAATTACTCTTCCCAGAAAGACCCCACACAACCACTACAATACCGAGGATGCCCCAGTGTCCTATATCCACACCATGGCACCCGGATCCGACTTTGACTACCTGGTCGAAAACTTAGTCGGGCTGGCTGCAGATGGGAAAAGTAAAAATGGAAAATATGGTTTAGTTCAGGAATTGGTAACCCTCAAATACCTGGACAGTAAAACCTATCTCGCTGACATTCCACTTGGAGTTCAAAAAA
The DNA here is from genome assembly GCA_007695145.1 of Saprospirales bacterium. Classification (GTDB taxonomy): domain Bacteria; phylum Bacteroidota; class Bacteroidia; order Chitinophagales; family Saprospiraceae; genus PWJY01. Next base: position 8,460 of record REEI01000087.1, read on the forward strand.
TACTGATGAATACCATAGCCCCCGCAGCCCGACTATTTGGATACAGGGCAATCTACAAGAAATATTCAGGCATAGAAAAATAATGGCCCTTATTCAGTTTGATCACTTTACAGCAGCCGCTTAGAAGCTTTCTGTTCCCATCTGTAGAAATGCCAAACTATCCTAAACAATTATTTTTGGGATTCTTAATTGTCCCTCCGTAACTAAAGGTAATTTTCCTGTTTGCGTCAATCCTATCGATCTTTGTTTGAAGCATTCAGCCCATTTATTGGAATCTCCTCACTTTTTCTCTTGATACTTACGCAGGCTCAGCACGAGTTCTTCAACAGCTGCGGCACAAGTAAAAGAAATAACCAAAAAGTTAGGCCTGTATGTATTTGGCTAAAAAATGCACCAAAGCATCCATATATATCCATTCGAAGAGAGAAACAATACTTAAGTAGGGTAATAGTGTATAAAAAAATCTTTTTGTCAACCACTTTTCAACTGAAATTGATAAAAGCTTTATTCAATTCATAAGCCTATTCTCTAGCTCTTAATTACTCAGTCGACAAACAGTCTTGTGAGGCACAATCCATATCATTGAGAGAACTCCGATACCTGAGAGTTTATTTAAATTGCAGCTGTACTGGGCCGTTAAAAAATGTCGTTTAGGAGACCTTTCCCCTAAACGACAGCAAAAAAAAAGTACGATTTATCTTTGGAAATCAATATTTAAATGGGGCCGGGGCACGAAAAATCAGCGATTGGTATTAAAAACAGGTACAATTAGTTAGACGAAGCCGGAATTATATCAATTATTACTGTTCTATTGTAAGCCCGTTCTTCAGGAAGGGAATTTTTAAATGGGGAAAGCCTTACATCTTCCCCGAATCCAAGCACTTCAAATTTTACATCATTTCTTCTTTCATTTTTCAGGCCATTTTCAATGATGGTCTTCACCTCCTTGGCTCTGGCCAGAGAAAGAGTTTGATTGTATTGTTCATCACCAATGATGTCAGTATGACCATGTATAATCACTTTGGAGTTGGGGGGAATACCGGGTACCACCACGGATTCCAGGTAATTTTTATAAATGGAGGTAGTTGTAGATTCATCGAATTCAAAAATTACGCTGTACCTCTTTCCAATCTCATCTTTTGGGGGTGTCCAAAGGACCATATTAACAGCTGTTTCCCTTCGAATGGATTCACCGTTTTTATCCGTTCCTATCATGGTAACATTGTACCGGCCCTGAGGAGTTGTTCCCATAATGGATTTGCCGGGGATACTCACCTGATCGCGAAAAAAGGGTCCAAAATTCTGCACTTTACCGCTTTGGTCTTTTATTTCCAACCTCCAGGATGAGAATGCTTTTCGTGCCCCATCAACATTAAAGGTCACATAGCTATCTAGGGGTGCATCTTGAATACCGGTAATTACCACAGGTCTAAGGCTTGCATTCGGTCCACTTTGAAACTCCATTAAGAGGGCAGGTGATGTGCTATTGATAGATACTTTCCGGTCACCTTCACGAAGAAGAGCTAAATCCTGGGTTCCACCGGGTCTAAGGCTGGGATTCACAGGTTTGTCGCGTCCTTCAATGGTAATGCGGGATGGTTCAATGCCCCAGATATCAGTCAGATAGCTTTTTACAGATTGCGCCATAGCCCTTCCATTGGCAACTCCAGTCCCGGAGGAACCAACGAGAGAGATGGTTGAGGATGGATTTTCAGTCATTCGATCCCCTACTATATTCAAGAGGTTGTAATATACCGTCATGCCCCTGTCAGATCGACCTGACAGCCTTTTTGGGGCAAATGCCTCTAACTGATTCTCCTTAAATCCCTTAATCTGATCCGATGTTAGCAATACATAACGATCGGGAATAGCGGTAGATCCGAGGTCAAAAAATACATCGTTTCGAATCGGAAAGGTTTCATTGACTCTTCGCTCTGTGGGTATATTTCTGGGTGAATTAATTGAAAAAACCACATCGTTGAATTTTGGAAGGATTACTGTTTCAACAGCCGGTATAGTATTCCTTTTGCCTATTCCAAATTTTATGGCTGCTCCGGCACGCAATGTGGTAGTATTCCATGTTTCTATAGATCGCGGATTTTGACCAAAACTGGGTTGAAATGAAACAAAGGGTGAAATCATCATTTGTGTCCTGTTGTTTTGCGAATTAATTGGGATATCATATCCCGCGCCGACCTGCATAGAAATCAAGGTGCTCTTTACATCACTAAAATCGCCCTTTACATCAGGGGTTGGTAACTGCTCAGGGAATTCAGGGTTGAGTCCTAGTTTATAGGTAAACTCCTTATCCAGGTTAAAAGCCAATCGCGGCCCTCCGTAAAAATATAAGCCGTTGTCAAAAGGAGCAATGCGTATACTGGGTTCAACGGTAATATAGGATAGTTTGGCAGATAGGTCAGCCGGGCAATTGCAAGGTGTAATTTCTTGTCCGAAACTGCCGTTTCGACTGTCGTATCCGACTTGAAGCATAGCTCCCAAGCCCGATGGAAAGTGGTATTCAACAAGAGGAGCAAGGTACAATCCAACTGTATTCGCATCGTGGAAAGCCACTGGTGAGGTGAATGATTCATTCAGTTTTTGGGTTGAGCCGCGATGAAAATTAAAATTAGCTCCGGCTGCTGCCCCAATCCAAATTGTGGGTTTAGAGTATTCGTAAATCTGAGCCTGAATTGGACCTTGGATGCCTGCAATAAATACAGCACAAAATAGTAAGTTTTTAAAAATCTGGATTGAGAGGCTGCCCGTTTCCGGAAATATCTTTCTGATATTATATAAATATTTCATTTTAAAAGTGATTTAAGGTTTGTTAATAATATTTGAATTCAGACTTATTGTCCCATTTCTCGCAAGCAATCTACCTACCACATTGGAGGATGAATTGAGAGTAATGGAATCGAGAGCTAGAATATTTCCATGAAAAATGGTTCCCGATCCTATGGATGCAGAATTTCCAAGCTGCCAGTAGATGTTTTTGGCCTGTGCACCTCCAGACAAGATAATATTTCCTCCACCAGTTCCAACTGTATTAAGGTTTCCACCAACCTGAAATATAAAGACAGCATTTGCATCCCCTCGAGCATTGAGCGTCAAATTGCCTGACTGAATTAGAAGGTTGTTGTTGGATCGATAAATTCCCGGACTGAGGGTGCGACCACCGAGGTCACCGGAGATGGTAGAAGATGCAGGGGAAGTTGTGTTTTCGGTAAATAAATAGGCAGCAATTAAATTGCTCTTGGCCTCTGCCAGCATAACCGCTACTCCCACCGGATCAACATCATCTATGGCGTAAATAGCTCCATTAATCACTACTGCCGGAGGAAAGCCTGAAATGGTTGAACGAAGAGCGGTGCTGACCCCAACATCCATATCTCGAATTACACTTGATCCGGTGTTTGCTATGCCGGCACCCGCAAATACTCCAAATCGAGCTACTGAATTCAAATTAGGACCTTCCGGACCTGTAACAAAAGTCCATACGTAATTGGTCTGAATGGCATTACCGGTTATATCCTTTACAAGGGTGTTAATGGTAGCCGTATATCTGGTATTGGGCTCCAATGAGTTTACTGGTCTGAATGTGGCTATAGAATCTGAGTAAGAAACAATACCAGAAACAGGACTTACGCCCTCTAAAGTAAATGTTTCAGCATGAATGGTGGAAGCATCCATCCTGGTATTAAAACTGGCGGTGATTATTTGGTCTAAAGGGACTCCCGTCGTCTCGTTATCAGGATTTGTCAAGACCACCTCCGGACACAATCCCACGACCTCTTCGAAGTCATCTTTCTCGCATCCAATGAATATAAATAATGCTATAATTGCGAAGCTTTTAAACAAAGTTTTCATTGTAATTATGATTTAAAATTGTGAAATTATTTCCAATCTACAAAAGTGATGAATTATATACTCTGTTCCCTTACAAAAGTGTAGTGCATTATTGTAAAATTCACATGATTTGATTACAAAAGATTCTCATTAGAGAACTACTATAAATCTTGTTATTTAATTAGAAAAAAAATCCAAAATTTAATTTTTTTACAAATTGTTCATCAGTGACTTATACCAATTTTCTTGAGGTTGTGGAGATTGATTTTCCCAACCTCAAATCCTTTAAGGGTGAAATAATAAAGGTTGAAGGACTGCTAACCAATGCGCTGATTGCTTGTATTCCGGTTTAGAAAAATTTATGGGAATTTTTCGTTGGCCTTGCATCATTCCTTAGTCTTATCCACACTTTTACAGCTTGACTTTAGCCTTCTACAAATTGGTTTGAACCACTCGACTTATTCCAATCATAACAAAAATCCAAAACTTGAGTTGATTAGCAATGGAATGTGCAAAAACAAGCCATACTGGATCAGTATGGCTTGAATGTGCTATAAACAAAATATGAAGGTTATAAAAATCTGTAACCTAAAGTAGCTTGCAACCACGCATTTTTGTACCGCGGTGTTTGTGAGCTCCCATCACCATTATTTGTAGAAAGATCCCAACCGGCTCTGGCTCCTATTACAAGGTGATTGACATTGACATCAATTCCGCCGGCCAATCCAAGGATATTTTTGCGGATATTGTCATTTTCAAACTCCTCAATATACTCAAATGTTCCACCTGCAGACCTAAACTGGTCTTTTTGTCTGAGCAAGTAAGAGAATTGAGGGCCTGCCATAATAGTCACCGCCGAGATAGGCTTTATGGCAACATATAGGGGCACATCTATAAAATTAGTAGTACGGGTCAAACCGTAGTTGGAACCTAGAAAACTACCCTCTGCCTTAAATCCCTTTTGAGAAAAAAGTATTTCGGGCTGAATACCAAATCCTTTGCCAATTGGAATTGTCATAAAAACCCCCCCGACAAATCCAAATTTGCCGTCTGCTCTAAACTCTTCTCCCCGCTCATCATAAACATTGGCATAGTTAGTACCAGCCTTTAATCCGAACTGAAATTGAGCGCGTGTATCCTCAGATCCACTTTGTCCGACCATACTGGTGGCCATAAATGTCACTGCGATTGTCAATAAAATTAATTTTTTCATACTCTTTACTTTTTTGAATGATTAATACTTTTTCTGCCTCATTGGTTATGCTAAAGCTTTCTTCCTCGGCAATCTGGAGGTAGAAAGGATTTAGATTCTGCACTTTGAAACAGTTCACTGTTTTAATTTATACCAGGTCATGTAAAATTTTCATATGCTGTTCTTGCATTCACTGTAGATGTCTTTCACCTATAAAGGAGGAATTTATTTACAAAGATCAGTATCTTAAGGAGAATAAAGTTGCATATTTGAGTGCCATATTTACACAATTTCCACTCTTTTAAAATTCTCCTGCCGCTGCAAATTCACTCTTTTAAAAAAGGAAGGAGCGAGGCCCGTTACCTTTTTGAATTGATTGGACAAGTGAGCAATGCTGCTGTACTGCAGTTTGTAAGAAATTTCGGTAAGGCTGAGATTTTCGTATATGAGTAATTCTTTAACCTTCTCTATTTTATGGGTAATGATAAAATGCTGAATGTTGATCCCCTTTACCTCTGCAAATAAGCTCGACAAATAGCAGTAGTCGCAGTCCAGGGTATTGCTGATGTAATCTGCATAACTCTCCTGTGGCAACTCGTCGGCAAAATGAATCATTTGAATGATCAAATTACTCGCTCTCTCCACTAAACAACTTTTGTGGTCTATCAATTCTAAACCCGATTTTTGCAAGTCCTTCTTCAATTGATCCAGAATTTCCGGACTCAATTGTTCTCTTATTTCAATCATTCCCAAATTAATTGCAGTGCAATGAACACCAATTTTCCGAAGTTCCTCCCTGACCACCGATTTGCATCTCATACTTACCATGAACTTTACATACAGTTTCATTTTTCAGATTTTAGAAAAGTTATTTGTTGGTCAGCGCCCATAAACTCGGAATTTCTGAGAAACAATCCCAGGCAGCTCAGTTCATTATCATCAGGCCTCTTCCCGGACCGCATACAAGTTTGTACTTAAGTTTTTCAGATGGGATACTATCTCAATCGTCTATTGACAGTATCCCGGTTCAGTTGTTTAGTCATATCCGCTCTTGATGATGGTAGAAAGCATTTTAAATCGCTCATTGGCCATCAAACTGTGGCGAGTATGGGCGGGAATGATAATAGCCTCTCCAGTATCCAGCATAAAGGCTTTGCCAGCAATGACTACTTCTGCCTTTCCATCAATCAACTGAATAAAAGTGTCAAATGGAGATATTTTTTCCGTTAAAATCTCACCTTCGTCGATCGAAATAGCCGATACATTTCCCGTTGTCTTTTTTATTATCGTCTTAATCACCACTGATTGAGGTATGTATTCAATTATTTCTACTATGATAAATGTCTTTAATTTTTGAAATTCAGTGTTATCCTCTTTAGTGTTCTTTATATTTTGATCAGTCATTGTGGTTAATTTATTTTATGTGGTGAATGTAGAAAGTCTTGTTGAACAAAGATACTTTAACCCATACCCCTTTCCGTTACACAATTTTATATAAAAATTACATTATTTACATCTGCAATGGAAATGTGAAAATGTTGCAAAAATTATCGATAATTGTGTAATTAAGGTCGTAGATATTAAAACCATAGGTCCTCTACCTCAAAAGAAGTTGGAATGTATCATTTAATGAGGCATTATCTTGCCTCAAGGGTTCTTAATCATCAAATCCATGCGCATCAAATTACTTTATGAAGCAATTTGTAGACTTCCAGCAAATCCCCAATAGCGAAGCGGCCTTCCTTTTATTTACATTTTTCTTTTTCAGTAAGATAAATTCTTTGATCTCCATAAGATTGTTTCATTGTTCTGCCAATATTTTTGGCAGCTATTTAATCTGATTTCATGAAAGTTGCACAAAGACCTACGGAATAGGTGGTTCAAGATCACCGGATTAGGTGGCACAATGGAGGCCGAATTATGCACTTTCTTAGAGCCAGAGAGCGAGAAACACTCCAGCCAAAAAAATAGGCCGGGGAATTCCCTCCCCGACCTAAAGACAGTAAAAATTATTAGGACAATATGTCAGCAATCAGATCACCGATACAGTATCCCGAAAATTTGAAACCTTAAGATTTTGGGTTCTTCTCAGGTTTTCTAAAGGAGGAGCTGACATCCTTTTTGGTGTCAGCAGGCCTTTTGCTGTCAAGCTTCTGATTTGATGCCTTATTACCTTTAAGGTCAGAGCTTTTTTCTGAAGATTTCTTAAAATCTTCTCTGGTATTCTTTTCATTAATTTTACTCATTGTGATTTAATTTTAATTGTGAAAAAAATTTCGCATGCATATGCGGATTATTTTTAAATTATTCTCTTACAAAAATTCATGTTCGGCCCCTTTTAAAAAGCCCCGGCTTCAATCCCTTATTCTATTTCTTACCTCTAACCTCAGCTCAATTACTTTGCTTTGAATCATGCTTAAGAGCAAGTAAAGACATTAATCACCCTGGGTTAAAAAGCTGTGCGAGCTAGCGGTGGATAAGAGGGGTTTTCCACAGCTGTATTTGATTTATTTAAGATGAGAGTCAGCTTGCAAATAAGCCAAACACTCTGAGTAACCAGAGAATTACAATAATTACAACAACTACATTGAGAATGCTTTTGATCTTCCCATCCATAGGGATATAGTTGTTGACCAACCATAGAATAACTCCGACAATGATCAGCACGACAAATACATTTATTAATGGCATAGTTTGAATTTTTAATGGGTTTATTAATTTTATTCGATTATTGATTTCAGTCATTTCCGCCTTGTCCCCGTCTCAAACAAAAAGTCATGAATAAAATCTACCTCTCGATTACTTAAATGGTATATGATCTAATTGAATCGAGCATCCCAAATACTTGAAGCAGCCAAATAACTACTGCAATCACTACGACAATATTGAGGATTTTATTAATCGTCCGATCCATCGGTATATAGTTATTAATCAACCATAAAACAAAGCCCAGGACAATCAAAACAATAAAAACATTTATTAATGGCATAAGAACAGGTTTTGATCAGGGTTGAAGGCAATTAAATGGCAATGGTCCTTTTTTTGAGCAGTAGTAAAATTATCCCACCCGCCAAAAGTATGCTACCAATTATCGGGGACAGCTTAACAAAATTGTTTTTCTCGGTCTCAATGTGAAGAGGACCCACCTCCACCAGAGTTTCTGTAGTGATGTAGTTAAACCCGGTATAGGTCAACATGATCACACCAATGCAGATTAATACTATCGCAATAATTTTTGTTTCCATTTTTCTACCTTGTTTAATTAAGAATTTAAAACCACTACATGAATATGGCAGTTGCCAGGATAAAGAATCCCAACTTTATATGATGTTATGTTCGCTGCAGTGTCAAATGCATTTTGGATTTCTCATGACCTAAAATAATGTGTGCGACCCTCGTTTTTCAACTTGAAAACAATACCTGATAAAACACTGAGAATGTTGAAGTACCAGGTTCATTTTATCCTATTGATAATCAAAGTAAAAGAATTAGTAGAACAATTACAAGGATCAAAGCACCTACAGAAAGATAGATACCATCACCATAGCTTTTGAGTTCACCTTTAATAGCACGCACTTCAACTCTTAGGGCTCTTCTTTCCTGCCTGGTCATACCGGACCTGTCTAACTCTTGAATTTCTATCAATCTGGCATTCAATATTCCAATTTGCTCAGCCTCTGATGGGGCTGTTGCCTCAATTATTACCGGATCTACTTCATTTTTCCCAATCAAATGAGCCGGGATAACTGCTAGCATTAGTAGTGAGGCAAATACACATAAACTGATCTTCTTCATTTTTTGGTTGTTTTATCATGAACTTAATTCTATGATTTAGGACAAAGATCAGCTAATATAGTCAAGTTAACTTTACATTAAACATCCTAAAAATTACAAAATTTACAGGTCCTCCAGGGATATACGATTCTTATATTGCTTTAACTGTTTGAAAAAGGTAGGTGTAAGTCCGGTTACTTTTTTGAACTGATTGGACAAATGTCCTACACTGCTGTAATTCATTAAATAAGATATTTCAGTGAGATTGAGTTCATTGTATAGTAACAACTCTTTTACCCGCTCAATTTTGTGCGAGATAATATAATGTTCGATAGTGGTGCCGGTGATCTCAGAAAAGAGATTGGCAAGGTAGTTATAGTTATAGCCTAACTTATTACTCAGATAATGGGAAAAATTAACGTGGGGAAGCTCATCAGAGTAATGAATAATCTCAATGACAACCGTTTTGATTTTTTCAATCAGCATGGCCTTTTTATCGTCCATCAGTTCCAGACCGGACCTCAGTAGGACAACTTCCAGTTTTGAACGCATTTCAGGTGTTAGTGTCTCTCTAATCTCCACCTCACCCAGTTCAATATGAGAATAACTCAGGCCAAATGATTCCAAGGCAGACTTCACGACCATTTTACACCGCAAAGAAACCATAAATTTTATATATATTTTCTTTGACATAAGAGACCATAACTTGTGAATTTTACAAATATACCAATTTATTACTAGAAAACCTGCTTTTATGCAAAATATTTAGTTCTGGAGATAATTTTTTAAAAATAGGCTCGTGGAAACATATCCCCGAAAGTATAAATCTACAATGGTTGACTCTACGAAGGGAGTTTGATAGTAAATCTAAGTTGTCTTGCTTGATTGGAAAGTACAGCTCTGACCTATTAGTCATTTATCCCAATACATATATCTACGGCCCTCAAGCTAAAATTCCCGCTGATCTTGTGCAACTCTCCCCAAAGTGGATCCTCAATAAGACCAGTGGCAATAGCCTCTGAATTGGTAGGCACTATTATGAATGCCTTTAAGGTCAAACTGCACCGATAATTCCCATCCAGAATGACCGTTGCCATAGGAGGGCACTTCACCCTTGTTTGGGAATCGAAATAAATAGTTTCAGATATAAAGTGGCCTTGACTCAGGCAGTAGAAAGAATGGTCCCCTTTAACATCTGGAAGAATGTGCGGAAGAAAAAGGAAGGAGATTCAATCAAAGTTAATGGAAGTCCGTGTTTTTAACCAATCATTCAAATGGGTGGTCAGGGATGTCAGACCTATATATTTAGGTGTCATATTTTAATTGTCTCTACTTAAAAGCTAAGTCTTCGAATCTTTACTCCCCTCGGAAGTGGGGAGATATACAATTTTGAAGGTGCCTAAACGCATTGTCTTTGACAATAACACAATAGCAGGTTAAACGAAATCGCTTAAAGCGGTCTTTTACTGAAGATCAGGGGTATACCATTTATCCACCACTGCGGATATTGTTTAAAGAGCCAGGTACCAGCAAACAACCAGAAAGAAAAGCTACCAGAATTGGCGACTATATAGTGGACCTTCTTCCCTGGAACCTATGATGCTTTGAAGTCATAATTTTTAATGTCAAAAAGAAAAAATTATTGCGCATAAGGTACGTCTCAAAGTATATTATGCCAATTAAATTCTTTTATTTGAACAATTGCTGTTATTTGGTGTTATACTATTATAATGCTAACAAATTTAGTTGGTTCTAAATCTTAAAATACTTAAATTTTGCGGCTTTCAAATTAAATGACCAACTATTATTTCAGACCTGGCTGAGTTCATAAAGCCCCATTTAAAACCATCCAGAGAGATTGTGCAGATTAGAATACGGGATAATCAGTTTGCAAAATCACATAATATGTACTGTTACATTTAAGAATAAATTTTTAACTTAAAATATATAAACATGAGTAAATTAATTGGTTTTTTTAGCGTGGCGGCCCTTTTTATGACAGCACTCCTCTTTGTGCAATGTGGCGAATCTTCAGAAAATGCTCAATCTGCAATTGAAGAGGAGAGGGAGCAAATGGTCGAAGCGTTTCAAGAACAAAGAGATGAATTATTGAGTAATCTCAAAGAGTTGAGGAATGAGTTGGATGAAGAGCTCAGTGATTTGAATCAAAGAATTGAAAATGCAGGTGAAGAACTGGGAGAGGGTTTGGAAGATGCGTATGCAGAGTTGAAAGATGACCGATCAGATCTTGAGCGCACTATAGATGATCTTGAAAATGCCACGGTTGACACATGGGATGATATAAAATCCGGTGCTGAAGATGCATACTCAGATCTTTCGTCCAGGCTCAATGAATGGAGGGAATCTATTGAAGATGCACTATAGGCCGTGTCCATCAGCACATCTTTGTTAAATTTGTTTTCATCGAAAAATAATCCATCATGAGAAGTATATTGTATTTTATTGCGCTGGTTCTAGTTATAGGTTGGCTCCTTGGGTTTTTCGCATTTTCAGCCGGCGGATTGATTCACCTTTTGTTGGTATTTGCCATTATTGTCATTCTACTCAACATTATTGGTGGAAGAAGGGCTGTGTAAAGTCCCTCTTTGCCAGATGTAAAGTTATCTGCGGCCTTTATGTGCCCTCAGAATATAGGTTGACAGCTTACCCCTAAAACCTAAAAAAATGTGAATAATTTCCCGGTTAAAAAATAAACGGGCTTGTTATCTTCATGTCTCAGAGTGAAACGGAGGCAGGCTCTGCTGAGGAGCAACCTGCCAAGGAATAACTCTGAGCAGCTGGAATGGCTATTCTGTGTTTCCCCCAATTTATTTTGGGGAGCCACTTTTTTGATAGCTATTCCGGATGCCATATGCCTAAAAAAACTACTTTGCTTTACTGGGCTATATGACCCTCCCTGACAGTTCTCTCTTACAGGTTTTGCTGAGTAGTCAAAACTGCTATCACCTTCAAACACTACCAAATTTTAACCCATTTTCCTTAACGCCAATTCCTTGAAGACCGGGAAAGGGCTATTGAAATTCGAAAATGCTCAGGCTTTTAATCTTTGCACCATTATTCAATTGATTGCTTAAATGACCTTCAATAATTAAGGAGATTATTTATTGGTCTAATTGGATTAGTTTAAACATCATATAATTCCCTCTGATCATGCTGCTTCTAAATACTTTACGCACTCCAGGAATCCATATAACATAAAGGTCTCTTTTAGTTGGGCCTCCTGGCCCGGTTTCTCAATTCTCAAAACCATCCATCATCTTCAATTCCCTGAACTCCCTCTTCCATTTCCAGGCACCAACTGCAAAATTGAGCCTACCGACGTACTTTATTGCCAAGTCTTTTTAAAAAAAATCGACCATGCCGTGGTGTAGCATAGTCGATTCAACCTACTTATTACTTTTTTTGCCAATGAGCTAAGGGCTGTCATTTGCATTGCTCGAACAATATGGGGCTTATCCGGTGGATATGGAAAATCTAAGGGCACAAAAACCACTTATGCCTTTCCCTCTATTTCGATAAAGTGGACTTTGCCTTAAGAGATCTGTTCGAATAGCTGTTAGACTTGCCATTGATTACACTCAAAAGCAGTCTCTATACACCATCAACTCCTCTTTGGAATCCTTCACCTTAATGCACTGTTATCCTTCCAACACTTTTAATTTCACCATTCTCATCGGTCAATTGAAAAATGTGCATCCCGGAGGACAAGTGCGTGGGAATGGTAATTCCAAATTCTTGCCCGGAGGAGGAATGAACATCCCTGCTGTAAACTGTCTTTCCATTCATATCAAAAAGCAATATCTTCCCATTGGATATGGGTTGCTCTGTTCGTATGGTCAAATCCTGAAGTGGTGAAACAGGGTTTGGGAATACGAAAGCCGGGTTTAGAGAGAGATTTCTAACAGAAGAAATTGGATTGTGATCCGGTTTGAAGAATACACTGCTGATCGATCCATCAGCTGCAATGTTTGCACGCATCAAGTTGGAGACATCGTACTGATCGAAGAAAAGGGTAAAACTATTGTTGAACTCCTCACCCTGGATCAGCCCAAAAGCGTCCATAATGGGCTGTGGGGCGGGGGCACCTCCAAGGAAAAAACTATCCACGGTTGTTCCCTCTATCCACATCAACAATACATCTCTGGGAGGGTTGGGATTCCCATCTCTATTGGGGATTATCACCTGGCCCCAACCGCTTACCGTCCTGGTTTGGGTTACTGTTCTGGCTCGCCATCCCGGCACTCTATCCATGCCAAAAGCAGCCACTGTAAGTTCAAAAGGGATTCTTTCTTTCCTGGTCTCTGTCCATGTGTCGCCATAAGTCATTGGAAATTTGATGATATTCAAGCGACCCTCAAAATGATCCGGTGTGCCGACAAACCTCAGAATGTCATTTGGCCCACCCGAAACTGGAGTAATCGAAAAGGTGGTGTCAGCCGTAATCTGTCCCATCAGGTAAACGCCATTCTCATCAAGAGCTTCGTAGCTACTAACGTTGAATAAGAAATTCTGAAAGGACAGCTGGCCGTGTGATACATATTTTGCATTGGGGAAATTGGGGTCACCCTCAGCATTTAAAACGGTACTATTGATGGTGCCTATGGGTTGCAGGTTTGAATAATCCCATAACTGGTCCTCTCCAAAAGTTGGGGGCTCAATGTTCTCCGGATTCGCCTGGAATCGCAGCAATTCAAAGCTCTCAGGCTTAGGGTAATCCTCGTACTGGATTAGAATCTGCGCATTGACTATGCCCGGCAGCATGCAACATGAGAAAATGAATAAAAAAAGTGTAGATGTACGTTTCATAATATAAGATTTTAGGTTAAATGATTACAATTGATTGCTAAGACTCACAGGTCTTTTTTACTAGCTTTTTTAGCACACTGCAAAATTGCTCTGTGAATGGTCATCACAGGTATCAATTTTTCCTTCCATTGTATCAATTATCACTTTTCGGGGCCCGATCCGGGGCGTTTCCATAGTTCAGTTGGGCCTTGATGGAATATTCGATAGTGACTAGCTCGGGATAAAATGACTATTTTGAAGTTCGCCTCGTCTTTGCGATTCGCTCGCCGGTAGGCAAAAATTCACTGCAAATACGCCGTGAAGGCCGGAAAAAAGCTATTGAAATTCGAAAATGCTTAGGCTTTTAAACTTTGCACCATTAAATGTCCAGGGTTGACTTCTTCTTTAGTCCGGAACGATAGTCTACGCCCTCTTTTGCCAGCACAATGATATCAATAGGCGAGGAGGTCGAAGGGATATTGTAAAAAAACTCAAACGGTTTTCCTTTATCGATGGTCCTCATTTCCTCGCTGTATAAACAAGCCTCGGCCTCGTATCGCTCCATGCCAAAAGGCTCGTCCTCGTCGGGAGGAACCGGCTCGAAGTTTCTTGCCAAAAATTCAATAAAATCCTGATATCTGCTTTCTGGAATTTGAGTGGACAACCGAATCTCATTGAGATATATGGCAGGAAGGCCGGGCGGTGCCACTTCATTCGTGTGCACCATTACCGAAACCTCCTCCGAGTCTCCATTTTCAAGCGCTATGTAGAAGAGCGCGCTACTGTCTTTAATGAAATCTTCCATTTTGATGTGCTTCAAAGATTTTAAATCGGGAGTGCTGCCGTCCCTATTGTAAATCACCGCAAAACCCTGCTCTCTCATAGATTCTTCAATAATCTCTCTAAAGTGAAGCCTGTAGGGAAACATCCACTGTGCATTGCAGGAGGGCAGACTGGTCCTTTCACTTATGTCCATGGCTTGAAAATTTTAGGTGAAGATAAGGGGTAGGGGAGAATTTGGAGGAATTTTTAGTGGAGGTGGAGGTAGTTACAGTTCGGAGCCGGAGTATTGCTTCTACCTCTCAGACATACCTCAATTTATCGCTCTTCAGTTTGTCTTCCCCGTCAAAAGAATAGGCGACGAGTTTTCCGCCTTTTGCAACGCTGTAGTCCAGGCAACATATGTTGGGTCTGTAAAAAATGGGGTCACCCTTGAGCCAATAGTGACCGAAAAACACGGGCTTTTTGGTTTCTCTGTACCAGGAGCTGGACGATAGGTCCCCAAGGTTGATCTTGCGGTCGGGTAAGTGGTTGATGGGCTGAACGCTGATGCTCCTGTAGGTCATGTTCTCGGGATTTTCCCACCACTTTATTCTAATATCGGTCCGCTCAGTGCCTTGTACGTCCCTGAAGGTTTGTCCATCGGGCAGGGTGATCTCCTTTCCCTTGAGGGTCTCGTCTATTGAATTGTACAGTGGATCTTCTCTATCGACTGATCTTCGAATCAACTCATCTGTCAACTTGTTTTCGTGCAGGGTTTTCCTGAGAAAATCGATGTGGTTCTTGTCCCAACAGGCGTGCACGGCTCTGAAGGTGTCGGTCTCATAGAAAAGCGGAAGGGTCTTGAACCACTCCAGGTTGTCCTCGTACTCTCGCTGTCGGTTGTGAAACTGCCTGAGCGTTTCGTAATGCTGCACTATGTTTTTTATGTAGTGTGGCCTGAGATGTCCTCCGGAATTGTGATCGCGGTAGTGAAAGCAAAGTGCGTTGTACTCGTGATTTCCCATGAGGGCAATGGCATTCCCGCTCTCCACCATAGACCTTACAATAGCCAGGGTTTCGGGTATCTTCGGACCCCGGTCAATGTAATCGCCTACAAACAGTACTTTTCTCTCGGGATGGGCGTAGCTGTCACTGTTTTTTCTGTAATCCAATTTCACAAGCAGTTCTTCCAGCTTGTCAGCGTGCCCGTGAATGTCTCCGATGAGGTCAAACATGTTTAATTCGATTTTAATGGGTTGTAAAGTTAGGTCTATTTCAATACAACATACCAAATAACCACAGAGGTATTCTTCTATTGCTCCCTCCATCAATATCAAGCGCCAGGTAGGCATTGGGGATTCCCTGAATCTGTTCAGTGGTTTTTGAAGCTCCTCCTACTTCAAATACCCATGTTTCGTCCACCATGAAATCACCAAATTTGGATGCTGTAACGGAGTGAACTGCCCTGAGTTGGTTGAAGAAAAAGGTTTCCCGAACATTCCCAATGTTGGCCATTTTAGGTGAAAAAAGATAAATGAAATTGGGGTTGCCCAGGTAAATCTTTTCCGGTTTCTGAAGATAGCTGACACCCTTTGTTGAAGACCGCAATAACTGAAGAATCTGTGCGCGATCCAATATATCAAGTAGTCTTAATACCGTATTTCTCGGCGTTTCCAACTTTTCGGACAACTTCTTAATGTTGGGCGTAAAAGGTACGCTCTCACTCAATACGAAAAGCAGTTTTTTCAATATCCGTGTGGTGGAATGTTGCAATTCTTCAAAAGGGGCAATATCCGTATCAATTACCAGGTGAATGGTTTCCTGCAATTTTTGATGGTATGTCTTTTTTGACTCCAGGAAGAAAGGGAGATAGCCAAATTTTAGATAATCCTGAAAGTCTGATTTGAAATTGAAAGTATCCAAAAGCTCAGGAGCCAAAACGTGATGCTCGTTTAGAATTTCTTCCAGACTCAGTATTTCCAGCCCAATGTTTTTCTGAAAATTAAGATATTCCCTAAAAGACAAACCATGTAAGTGGTAAACCGAAGCCCTTCTGGAAAGATCTGCATTTCCTTTGGAAATATCGAGAATGGAAGAACCTGTCGCAACTACCTGGATATCATCATAGTCATCATAGAGTTGCTTGAGATCTTTTGACCACCAGGCATAGCGATGTACTTCATCCAAAAGAAATAAGCGGAAACCCTTTTTATAAAGTGATTCAATAAGGTTTACCAATCTGTGAGTCTCAAAGTAAAAATCATCCAAACTCAGGTAAATGCCTCTTTGCCTGGCATTGGACAGATATTGCAACAATAAGGTTGTTTTACCGGCACCTCTATACCCGAGGATAACGATAAGGCGTTGGTTCCATTCTATTTGTTCATACAAATATCTCCTTTGTTGATCCCTTACCTCTTTTGCTTTCCGATCAGATTTTTCAATGAGCAACTCCATATAGTAGTTTTTTCAGAAAGCAAAGTTACAAAGTAGTTTTTACAAAAAGCATTTTTAAATAATGCTTTTTCCGGAAAGCAATATATGGTTTAAAACATGATCAATTTCTCTGTGCCCTCCGTTCCATTTCGACTAACGCTTTCTTCGACTTCGACTCAGTTCACCGCAATGCATCGCACTGTGGTTAATCATTTTTTGTCTCACCCCAAAGCAATTTATTGCGATGTGCTGCGATTTACTTGAGCAGCCGAAGTACTCGCACTGAGCGCAGCCGAAGTGTCAAGACAAAAAGTAAGAAAAACCTGATACATGCAATGTACTTATTTAACTAACGTGGTTTACATTCATATCAAGTGAAAATTTGGTGTAAGTCTTTGAATTACAATTCAAAGAATCATCACATTCAAAAAATAATTAATATACAAATACCTTATATACAAATAAATAAGATCTAAAAAAAAACAACTTCAGGTTATAGGTTTTAACCGAAAATGCGGAATACCTTGTTTGCGAAAATACTGTGACTTACCCAATGGGGTAATGAGCGCAAACACCTGCCTGCGATCGATGTCGCGGAGCATGGAATCGGTAATCTCAACCGTGTAGCCGTCGGTGACTATCAAACTTCTGCCGGGATTGGATTCGCGCATGTGATCGAAAACGCTATTAATGCAGGTTCCGGAATTGCCTTTGTAC
>REEI01000114.1 GCA_007695145.1 Saprospirales bacterium
AGCCAAATACTTGACAGCCTTGATTTTTTTGTTACTTTTTGTATCAAGACAAAAAGTAAGGGAAAACTTGAGATAACTATTCAATAGCAAAAAGGACTTGATTGATGAGAAGCAAAAATTGTATACAAGTCATTGATCGGTGTTAACTTTTTAAGATTGGCCCTCATTGACTTGTCTCGCGTGAAATTAGCCAGGACTAAATGAGCTTTGGTATTTAATAGCCTAATACAAAATATTTATTCCAGACCCTCTGAACTGCAAGTCTTAAGCGAGCAAAATTCCCTTGTTAATGTGGCATCTTAAGGATTCTAGCAAAAAGAAGTTTAATACGAAAATGTGTTTTTCCCCTCACCTCATAATAACCACTTTTTGAGTCAGAACGCCATTTTCAGAAATTACCCGAAGTAAATAGGTTCCCGAATTAAATGTTGTGACATTTTTTGAAATAGTTGATGTTCCGTTACTTGAATGAACTTTTTGATCCACCAGCTTGCCGCTGATATCAAACAATTCCACGGTGACTTCTTCCCGGAGGGGCTCCGAAAATTGAATGTGCAATTCATCCCTGGCAGGAAGAGGGTAGAGGTAGAACGATGGGCTTTTGATAACAGAGGGGGAACCTTCTGCATCAGAGAAGAGATCGCCCATTAATCTTATGACCGGATTTCGGTAGGGTCGATCAAAAATCATATATCCTTCCTCGTAATCAAAACTCCTGTCAATGTACACCAACTCTGAGGTTCGGGACTCCTGATGATTGTTGGGGTTGTATGCGATGGAATATGGGAAATCGTTACCCGGTTGAAGTCCCGAAAATTGAACAAAGAGAAAATAATAGTGGTCTGCTTTAAAGGCCAATGGGTAATCCAGGGTATTGTAAGGCGGCAGTACAGATATAAACCGATTATAAGGAATTGCGTTAACTCTGCCCTCATTCAATCCATCAAGGTCAATCGGATCAATTGGCGCAATTGCCAAAGGTGTAAAGTCAGGGTGGTATATGGGGGGAACATTCAGCGAAGTATTCAATTGCTCAAATGCATCTTTACCGCGTTGATTGAGTTTCATCAAATGTAGAAAAATGCCAGGATTCCCATGCGTATTCTCAATATCTTCCTTTATTAGGGCGATTTCAGCACCGTTAAACCACCCATTGAACTCCAATCCCTGAAGTGACGGCCGTATATAGAATGCATTTCCCCAGTACCAATCTGATGTATTTGAAAGGGATTTTCCTTCAAATCCCTGTGTTCTGCTACAATCCTCATTTGCATAAGGGGAGTTGCCCACTTTGAAAAAGTAGGAAATATTATTGGCATCAGGATTAAAATGATTGCTATTGAGAACTTCAGCCCGGTAGGTAATTAAAAATTCATCCTTGTGATATTCTTCCAGAAAATAACTGTCATCGAAAACATGAGTAAGCGATGTCCCCCTCTGGAGGTCATGGATCATGTCGGTATGGGAATGCAAAATTCTGCCACTCTCTTTCTCTCTGAGCTCTACGGTCACTGCAACTTTCTCCTGATCCACCCCACCTTCATTGGTGACAGTAAGAGCAAAGTTCAACTCTTCCTGAATTCCGTGGCCGGATGGATAACATACTGCAGATAAAGGGAAAACCGCATTATTAATACTTATGTGTATATCCGGCAATTCTACAATTTGCACATCGTCTATCATCCAAAAATAGTGACTTGAACCCGGGTCAAAAATGAATTTCACTTGAAAATTGCTCAAGTCTGCCCCTTCCTCTAGCAATTCATAAATTGGGAATTGAATAACTTCATGTCTATTGATTTGATTGGGTAATACTTCTGATGCGGGATCGAAACTAAAATATGTATTGAATCCATCCAGAGATACTTTTATTTGAAAATAGGGGTAGGTATTGCAGCAGTATCGAAGGCTCTGAGTATATCTCAGCGCAAGTCCACGCCCTTCATAGCCCGATAAGTCAATGGCCGGAGAAATCAACTGCGCATCTACGGGGTTTTCCAAGTGAACATTAAATTCCGTGTTGTTGTATGAATCTAAATCAAGCATGGCAAATCCTTTATCCAATGATTCGCTGATTATTCTTCGGTCGGTTAGGGTTCCATAATATCGGGGATAATTGTTGAACTCAGGGTGTAGTGAGTAGTCGTAATGGGTTGGGTTCTGACTCGAGCTCCACCCTTCCGGAACCAAATTGGACTCTATTGGTATGGAATGGTACCAAAGGTTTCCATTTGCACCTCCGGTAGTCCAATCATTGAGACCTCCTTGGAATGTGCTATTTGGTTCGTCCTGTCCACCCCAGATTATTTCAACAAATCTTTTATAAATCCTGAGATCAACTCTTTGATTATTTTCAAGAGCGACTTCAATTGTGTTGCATTCTGACTGATCGAGAAATATGATATTCAAACCTGATTCTTCTTCAAGCCGTATATGATCTGAAAAATTTATCAGTTCATTCGTCGGATTGCAGATGATAAGTGAGACAGCGCCACCATCCGCAGCATTGTTTACCTTTTGATCCAAAGAACATCCTCCACTTTTCACAAGTGGAATCAAGCCCACTACAGAAGTTTTGTAGGGTACACACCCAGTTGTTGAAATCCTATTCAGGCGGTTCCCCATAATTGCCTGACCAGTTACTCCTTTAAAGGATAGACTGGACATCTGAGGATCAGGAAATTCAACAATTTGAATTTCCCCATCAATATTGATTTCCAATATCCGCTGTGCATTCAACTCAAATGTTTGAATAGAATGAATGCACAGAGCAAGAAGCAAAGTAATAATGATTGAGTTGAGATTCGCTGTCATGGCTTAGGAATGTTAATGGAAACCTAAAGATAAGTAGAGAATTATATATCTGGTAATTTTCCGGAATCTATTTTTGTTCCAAGCATTAAATTTTGCGAAATTTTACCTGGCAAGCTATAAGTTTCTGGATAAAAAAAGCCGCTGTACGAATTCATACAGCGGCTTTTTTAAACCAAAATTCATTTTAAACATTATTACCTAACAATAATCACCTGCTGGGTTTGCACTCCATTTTCTGTAATTATTCTTATCAAATAATTTCCGGACTTAAATTCAGAAACATTTTTATTGATGATTTCCGTTCCCGCATTGGGGTGAACACTTCTATTGATCAACCTGCCCTGAACATCGTACATTTCGATATTGACATCCTTAACTTGCGGCAAGTCAAGTTCGATATTCAATTCATCTCTTGCCGGTACAGGATAGATGAGGAACCCGTCTTCCTGAACAAATTCCGTATCGGTTGTATTATTCGTAATTTCAACTCTCATTCTGATAACCGGTCTTCTGGAAGATTCCTGGAAAAATCCATAACCATCGCCAAGGTGAAGGAGTTCTCTAAGTTCGGCAGCAGTAATATTCCCTGCATTTTGACTTACGAACATGAACGGCTCAACCTGATCTTCATCCAATTGAAGGAACAAGAAATAATAGTGGTCTTGTTCTAATTCAATAGGTGCATCAGCTGGAGATCCATCTACGAGAAAGAATTCACTAAACGGCACTTCAAAAAGGTTGCCATTGCCAACCTGATTCAACAAGTCAGGTGAAACCACAGCAAGTGCTACAGGTGTTAGATCCGGGTGAGCAATGGGCTCATCAGTAATTTCAGTATTGAAGTTGTTGAATGCATCCTTACCCGGTTCATTGAACTTAAGCAAGTGCATGAAAACACTTTCGTTGGTCCATTCCGAGTCTCCCTGGAGGAAAAGTGACCCCTGACCTCCTGTGAAGAATACATCCCTTGCACCATCTGATCCGGAAAGATCACCTACATAAAAAGCATTGCCCCAGTACCAGGTAAATACATCTACTGCTCTAAGGCCACCAAATCCTGATATTTGAGCGCAATCTTCATTGGCATAGATGTCTTCTGAGATTCTAAAGAAGTAAGAAATTACATTGGTTGAGGGGTCAAAGTCAACTGCACCTGGAGTCCTCACCCTGTAATTTACGATGTAGTCACCGGGTATAAGTTCGGTAGAGGAGAAAGTGTTTTGGAAAGTAACAATAGTATCTGTTCCTCTCTCCAAATTATTTATCTGCTGCGTTTCTGAGAAGAAAACCTCATCAGTATTGATATTAACTACCTGAGCAATGGCTTCAATATTCTGATCAGCACCACCGACATTGGCTACAAGTACTTCGAATTCCATTTCCTGCTCTGGAGCAAATATGGCAGGTATACATACTGCTGTAAGTGGGAAGAATGCATTTTCTATTGCGAGATTTACCTCAGGAAGCTCGACTACTTCAACATCATCGATAATCCAGTAATAGTAATCACCGTCCCAAACAAAGCGAACCTGAACTTCCGAACGATCACCTGCCACATCTGATATGTCAACAGCAACGCGATCGGGATTAGGAGAGGCAATATTTACCTGAATTTCCTCATTGACGGGAATTCTGGTCCAATTTTCGCCTCCATCACCTGAGACTTCAACAAATGAGGCTGGACCACCACCAGGACCACCACCGGGACCACCGAAATGACGGTAATTCTGATAAAATGTCAATGCTACAGATGGAAATCCACTCAAATCCATAATTGGTGAAATCAACTGTGCTGTTTGCGGGGCAGGGCAGTCACCTGTCATAAATGCATTGCCCTGGCCATTATTGTCTAAGAAATCAGAATCAAAAATTACAGCACCATTGCTAGCAGAAGGAGAAACCATAGGGGTTGTGCCGGCAAAAGCTCCCACTGAAACAGGATTGGCAACCCACTTCCATTCTGCATTCTCTGCATCTACCTCTTGCCCAAGATTGTCATTAGAGCAACGAATTCCAACGGTTGTCCAATCATTCAGGCCACCGTCAAAAGTGCTGTTGGGATCATCTGGCCCACCCCATACTATGCTTAAAGGAATCTCGAACAAACTGACTGAAACCTCACTGCCAGCATTTACAGCGTCTCTAATTACTCGACAATCAGAACTGCTCATTGAAACTGTCTGGATAGTGATCCCCTGAGTAATGTCGGGATCATCAGGAATGGTAATCAATTCATCAAGTGTGTTGCAAACAATTAGTGCTATGGCACCGGCATTCTGGGCATTCAATGCTTTTTGTTTAAAGGTGCAATCTCCTCTTCTCAATAGTCCAAAAGATCCGGAAAGGTCGGTAGTCAGAGCCTCGCAACCCAATTGGGGTTGATCAGATCCATCCATTCCGATTGCGGCCGGACCAGTTAGTGTGTCGGTGACCTGAGGACCAAAGGCGGCAGTTCCCACTGGAAAGCGCTCAGAGTCGCCATCAATTTCAACTTCCAATACCCATTGGGCATTTAGTGTGCTCCCGGCAAACAAGAGAAATGCTCCCGAAAACATTAATGTGTGCATTAGTTTTGTAAACGTCATTTTCATAAGTTTTTTTTTAAAAAAAATAATTCTTCAATCGTAAAGGTACAGAAAAATATGGATTTAGAGAAGAATTTTATGTGTTAATGGGTTTAACAATTATGTAATTTTACTTTAAAATGATACAAATGGCTAAAAATACGAAGTTTACAATATATTATTCCAATTTGAATACCATTGTCCAAATTTAAAAATAGACATTAAGCTGAAATTCTTGTTTATCCTCACTTTTTAAACAATATTCTTAATGTCATTTAAATTTTAATCTAACAAAGTATTAAATTATTCTGTAGGTGGATTTGTGAAATAATACAGGGCGATTCATGGTATAAAGAGCTTTCAAATTTTGATGCAAATTGGGTCTGTTTGATCAAAAATGTTTCGAAAACGGGAAGTGTAAGGAAAACTAATCCTTCATACTGAGGTCCTAAATTTGTAAAATTTTACTAAATCTGCCACCAATCAATTTTCAATAAAATGATCAGGATTGCCAACCTCCTTTTATTTTTTGGTATTTTTTCATTGAACTCCTCCGTGAGTTCACCTGGTTTTAGTGCTCAGGGCAATTCATTGGTTTCTACAAGTACTTATCGCTCTGATTGCGCGCCCCCGATGACCTATGCTGATCTGACAGTCAATAATATGAGGGCACGAATTACTACAGGCGGGGATAAGTGGTTTGATATGTATGGTCGCGGAGGAAGATATTATGCACCGGTTATGCCCCCTCATCTGGAACCTATTTCAGCCATAGAATACGCCGGCCTGTGGATAGGAGGCATGGACGAAGAATCCAACCTTAAGCTCGCTGCACAAAATAACCGGCTGCAAAACGGTAATGATTGGTACACCGGACCTTTGGATGAACTTTCGGGTCAAACATCTTTCCATAAGTGCCTTAACTGGGACCGCGTATTTGAAATACGATCGGAGGATATTGAAAAACAAAGAAATAATATCTCTGAATTTTCCATTAACGGCTTATCAATTCCTGTGGACAGTATTCCTGATAATGTAAAGTACTGGCCTGCTACGGGGAATCCTTTTTTTTCTCAAAAATACGGGTTTGAGTTGCCTCAGGCTACTCAGGGTATGGGCCCGTATTTCGATTTTACCGGCAATGGTATTTATGATCCGGTCTCCGGGGATTTTCCAATTATTGGAAACCAAAATTGCCGTTCAGAACAGAATATTCGGGTGCCTGATCAAATGTACTGGTGGATAATCAATGATGCGGGTGGCCCTCACCACGGTTCTGATGGTGACCCTTTGTACATGGAAATCCGTTCCCAGGCTTTTGCCTTTCAAAGCGATTCCGAAGTTAATGATGTGACCTTTTACCGGTATGAGTTCGTCAACAGAAGCCCCTATAGGCTTGACTCTATGTATTTTGGTTTATTTGTGATACCCGCCCTTGGTTGCCCTTTAGACGACTATATCGGCAGCAATCCCGATCTAGATATGATGTATATTTATAATGAAAATGCTTTAGACGGTTCTTATGTTCCCCGATGCAGCTGTTCTACACCTGACGGAGACTACACTACCTATTGCGACTTAATTCCTGCGGTTGGTATTCAATTTCTCGATGGTATCAAGGATGATGTTGGAAAATCATTGGGTATGTCCATCTTTACCTATTTTAACAATCCCAGGGATTTTTCTGGCCACCAGGCCACAACTGATCCAGTCACTGCACTGGAACACTACCATTTTCTCACCGGCAGATGGCGCGATGGCCTTCCTCTCACTTTTGGAGGTTCCGGATACCGTCCTAATTTTGCAGGCATTAAGGTTCAGCATGCTTTGGCCGACAATCCTTCTGATCCCAATGGTTGGTCAATGTGTAGTTCTGGTATAGGTAGCGGCATCTTCAGAGGATTGATGTCTTCAGGCCCGGTTAGTCTTTCATCTGGGGCTGTTAATGATTTAACCATAGGAGTAAGTTGGGAGCCTAATGTGGCGGTTCCATGTCCTGATTTAAGTAGACTTTTTGGGGTTGGCAGCAGGTTGAAGACTCTGTTTGGCGACTGTTTTAATGAAGAAAATACTGGACCCAATGCTCCCAATGTAAAGGCAGTATCGCTGGACCGTTCATTTCACTTTATCCTCGACAGTGATTTTCAGGGCTCAAACAACAAACACCATCTTTATCAAGAAGAGGTCGCATACCGCCCTCAAGATGTGGATGAAATTTACTATTATTTCGAGGGATATATGTTATTCCAATTAAGGGATGAAAATGTTCACCCAACTATGGATAATCTTTACAATCCGCTCTTATCCAGACTGGTGTTTCAATCAGACATAAAAAATGATGTGGATGAGTTGGTGAACTGGTACCGGGTAGAAAGTACCAATCCCCTACATATTAGGTTTTTCCGGCCTGAACTAATGGTTTCCGGAAATAATGAGGGTATAAAATCCAGGTTTGCGTTAGAGGTGGACGCTTTTGCTCAGGGCTCCGACAGGCGGTTTGTTCCAGGTGAAACTTATTATTTTAGCGCAATTGCCTATGCTCAAAATAATTACTTTCCCTGTAGAAATTTGGAGGACTATCCCTACTGTCAAAGGGAACCTTTTTTAGCAGGCCGGGACAATGTCCAAACCTATGCATTTACTATAAGGGAAGTGCCATTTGAGAGAGAACACCGTAGGAAGGTTTATAATGGTTCAGATAATATAAGGTGGAATAATTCATCTAATCCCAGAAACCAAAATTTCGGCTTACAACTTTATGGCAACCCCGGCCGGGATTTTATATCGTTTTACATTGAAGCTTCTCAGGGCGCCGACCTAAATCTTACAATCTGGTCGTCCGGTGGAAATCTTATGCAAAGAGAAAAAGTAAAACCTGGTATGGGGAAGGTTTTTGCAGGTAACTGGCATTCAGGCTCCTTTTTTGTTGAGCTTGCGTGCAAATCCTCTGGTAAAAAAGTTACTGAAATATGGATAAAATCATAAGAACAATTCTGGTCCATCATTGAGAAACCATTTAAAATGAAAATACTTATTACTATTTCAAGGAGCATTATTGTTATTGGTCTCACCTCTATTTTTATCCTGGTTGGATTTTTTCACGGTAGAGTCTTCGGTTTTGATGGGCCGGATGCACCCACATTATCTGTTATTGCCCTTGATGGAGAAATTGTATTTCATTTGGTTAATGACCTTGATAGTTCAAATAATGCCGGGTTGAATTACAGTCAGAATATTTATTTTGTCGGAGTAGAAGATTCTACCTATAATTTCGAGGGATATTTAGTATTTCAAGTACCCGGTCCGAACCTAGATTTGACTCAGCAAACATTTAGTAACAGGGACCCGAATATCTTTAAGGAAGTTTTTCAATCAGACATAAAAAATGAAATATCCAAAATATACAATTGGTACTCTGCAATGCCATGGAGTCCTGATTCTTATTATCCCGTTTTAGAGGTAGATGGGGTCAATGCAGGAATTCAACACTCATTCAGCATTACTACTGATGCCTTTGCCGATGGCGACAATAACCGGCTCGTGAATGGCCAACCCTATTACTTTGTAGTTATTGCCTATGCATACAATAATTATTTTGAATTTTATTGGAGCGATGGGCAATCTCGGCCTTTCCTGCCGAGTAAAAATAATGTTCAAATCATCGAGGTCATTCCTACTGAAATGCCTTCAGACCTGAAGATGCAGGCTGCATACGGAGATGGATTGGAAGTCACACGAATCTATGGAGCAGGTACTGGTACTCAGTTTTTAAAAGTTGAACCCCGGTTGTATGATGAAGTCCTCAGCGGCAATTTTTCAGGTGACATTCACTATAGACAAGGGTATGGACCTCTGGATGCAAAAGTGATAGACCCCCTCAATATAAAAGACCGGGATCTTGAAGTTGTTTTTTTTGACAGTCACCCGGAGAGCACGGACTTGATGCCCGATACCCGGGTAAAGGTTGTCGACTTAAACACCGGAGAAGAGTACGAGTCTTCTACGGATATTTCAATTATGAACGAGCTGCTTTTTCCCGAATATGGTATCAGTATATTTTTTGGCCAACAGGACCGTCCGTTTTCCAATCCCTTCTTCAACCCATCAAATGGATTTACTGGTACAGAGATTACCTATGCCAATCCAGGAGGCCCTGATTGGCTTTCCTTTTTAAAAAGTAAGCCATATAAGCCGGGCCCGCATGACAATTCTTACAATTTTGTCCGCACCGCCTTTGATCAAAATGATGCAAGACTTGATCCCTTCGAGTCATTCACCAGTGATAAAAATATTGGTTGGTACCCTTATCACATAGTCGATTACCGAGTTGAGCAGAAGCCCTACATCTCTCCTGCCTGGATTAATAACTACGGCAATATTAGGCCCAAAAACCTGCCCCGCTTTGGAGCTAATGTCGATATAGTATTCACCTCTGACAAGTCGAAATGGAGCAGGTCGGTTGTAGTAGAAGCAGCCAATAAATTCTTTGATGATGCCGGTCTGAATTGGCGTGGACATACTATGTTTGATTTAGTTGACAGACCTGCCGCATCAAAGAACGCCGGTCCTGATGGGCTTCCCGAAGATGATTTTGACCTGCCAAATGGGTTTGCCTGGTTTCCCGCTTATGCAATAGATGTAGAAACCGGGAGGAGACTCAACATATTTTTTGCAGAAAATACTGTCTACAGCCCTGAAAATCTAAATTCAGATATATCCAGTTTGCCCGGTGCATACCTTTCGGGAGATGATCGTATATGGAACCCCGGCCCTCATAAGCTAATACCCGGTAGCGAAATACATAGGCACCATGCCGGAGGACAACACTTTATTTACATCACCTCAACGGAATATGACGGATGCCATTCAATTTATGAAATTCTGTTTTCAGGTGAGCCGGATTCAATCAGAAAGAGGCAGATAGTTGAAAAAATTTATTGGACAGCCATCCCACTGGCTGAAGGCCTTTTGTCCTATGAAGAGGGCCTTATTCCGAATGATGCCATAGTGAGCCTCAGAGTTACACAACCCTATCAGGTAACAGAATATGAAGATAATGGAAACAAAATATACAATCGCTACCGGATTTTGATAGACGGAAAGGAAATTAGGCAAATTACCAACTCTGAAGAGCTGACAGAAAACCCGTTTGAGATAAAAATTTTTGAAAATCCAGGAAGGGATAATCTTAGGTTTAGAATTGATTCTCCGGAGTACATTGAATATCAAATCGAAGTGTACAATATTAGTGGGCTTCTAATGTACACTGGGAAAGCTGATGTTTATGATTATTCAATCAGCACCAAAAACTGGGCTTCCGGATTGTATTTACTAAGATTGCATTCAGAGGGCTTAGCACCTTCTACTTTCAGATGGGTAAAACAGTGAATTTGGATGTATTTTATCATTCCAGAGAAATTTGAGATTGGTTGTCACTTAATACCTGTCCAGGAGCTTCATTCTTCCTTCAACAATTCCTGAAGTTCCTTAATTTTTAGCATACACTCCACTGGGGTCATGGAGTTTATGTCCATATTTTTCAGCTTTTCAGCTACTTTCTCACTTTGGGGGTTGGACAAGTCAAACAGGCTCAATTGAACAGATCGGGAATCCATTTTTTGGGGTGAAGCTGTTGGTATGGACTTACTTTTTTTCTCCGAAGACTGTATGGATTTTTGTTCCAGTTCCTTTAGAATATCATTTGCGCGATTAATAACATCATCAGGCATACCCGACATGGCAGCTACGTGGATACCAAAACTGTGGTTGGAACCGCCTTTTTTTAACTTCCTAAGGAAGATAACTTTGTTGCCTGCCTCCCGGGTCGATACATGGTAGTTCTTTATTCGGCTGAAGGATTTTTCGAGTTCATTCAATTCATGGTAGTGAGTAGCAAATAGCGTTTTGGGTTTTAAATTGCCAACCTCATGGAGGTATTCGGCAATTGACCATGCAATACTAATGCCATCATAAGTAGAAGTACCTCTGCCTATTTCGTCCAACAGTATGAGACTTCTATCTGATAGATTATTGAGAATTGAAGCAGTTTCGTTCATTTCCACCATGAAGGTAGACTCTCCTGATGATATATTATCAGAAGCTCCTACCCGGGTGAATATTTTGTCGATCAATCCGATCTTTGCAGAATCAGCCGGAACAAAGCATCCCATCTGTCCCATGAGACAAATGAGTGCAGTTTGTCTTAGTATCGCGGACTTTCCCGACATATTCGGTCCGGTAATCATAAGGATTTGGTTCTCTTCGGTATCTAATTTTAAATCGTTTGGAATATATGCCTGTCCCGGTGGCATTTCCTTTTCAATGACCGGGTGTCTACCATTTTTGATCTCAATTTCAAAACCTTCATTAATATCAGGTCTGTGGTAGTTGTTTTCACTTGAGATGATGGCAAAAGAAATCAAGCAATCCAGTATTGCGATTAATCCGGCATTGGTTTGGACTATTTCAGCATACGTTTGAATATCTTCAATGAGTTTGTTGTAAATCTTCTCCTCAAGGATGCTGATATGATCTTCAGCAGTCAAAATTCGGGTTTCTAAATCTTTGAGGTCTTCTGTAATGTATCTCTCGGAATTGCTCAGCGTTTGCTTTCTTACCCAATCTTCTGGGATGAGTCCTTTGTTTTTGTACTTATTGGTGACTTCCAAGTAGTAACCAAAGACATTGTTAAATCCGATCTTTAGATTTTGTATACCGGTTCGCTTTATCTCTTCCTCTTGAATTTCCAGCAGTAATTCTTTGCTGTTCTTTATAGTATTCCGCCAATCATCGAGTGCAGCGTCATAACCCTCTTTAATAACAGGACCTTTCCCAAAAACAGCAGGGGCATCCTCTCTTATTTGATCTCTTAAAAATTTCTGAAGTTCTTCACAAGGATTGAGTTGTTTTCCAATTAGTTTAAGCGATTCAGGCGCATCAATAGAAAGGATTTCAACTATGGGTTCTATGGACTCCATTGCATAGAGCAATTGAAGAAGTTCTCTTGGATTTATCCTATTAAGGACAATTTTTGAGACCAGGCGCTCCAGGTCACCAACTCTTTTCAGGTAGCTAAGTAATTTGTCTCGTTTTTCCCCTTCAGACTTTAAGTTTTCTACTGCATCCAAACGACCTTTGATGCGTGCAATGGATGTGAGGGGGAGTACCATCCATTTTCTTAGTAGTCTTGAACCCATTGGGCTGCTGGTTCTGTCCAAAACCGACAATAGTGACTGTCCGGTAGGGTGGAGGCTGGATATTAGTTCTAGATTTCTTATGGTAAATTTATCCAGCCAGAGGTAATCACTAGATTGGAGTCTGCTAATTTTCCGGATATGTGCAAGCCGGTTGTTCTCTGTGTTGTGAAGATATTGAATCACAATGCCTGCTGCAATTTGAGCAGACCCCATATCATCAACTCCAAAACCTTTCATTGATATAACCTTAAAGTGGCCGAGCAGTTTCTCTTCAGCAAAGTCTTTAGAAAACATCCACTCATCCATGGGGTAGGAATAAAATTCTTCACCCAACCATTCATCAATGAGTTTTTTGTGCTCTCTGGAAAATAGTATTTCTGTGGGCTTAAAGCTTTGCAGGTATTTCTCAGTTTGGCTCTTGTCTCCTTCGGTTACAAAAAATTCTCCAGTAGAAATATCCAGAAAAGCCATCCCAATGCGGTATTCTTTTTCAATGTGCAGTGCACATAAAAAATTGTTGTCGCCTTGATTAAGCAGACTATCATTTATGGTGACACCTGGGGTAACCACTTCAGTAACCCCTCTTTTTACGATCTTTTTATTGGGCGATGGCTTCTCTAGTTGATCGCAGACAGCTACCCGGTAACCGGCTCTCACAAGTTTGGGCAAGTAGGTCTCCATAGAATGGTGTGGAAATCCTGCCAGCTCAATTTTACTGCCTCCATTGTTTCGGTTTGTAAGTATGATTCCCAATACCTTTGAGGCTATAATTGCATCCTCCCCAAAGGTTTCATAAAAATCTCCCACTCTAAACAAGAGAATTGCATCGGGGTACTTAGCTTTCATGCGCGAATATTGCTGCATCAAAGGAGTCTGCTTGGTATTTTTAATCTTGGTTGCCAAAAGTGATCGATGTTATGGAAATAAAATTTATACAAAAATACTATATGTGATTTGTTTTGCAATAGAATTATCGGATTAGGCTGTTATAAAATTTACCAAAAGGATAAAAAACTCCATTTAATCTGTTAATCAATAGGGGATTAAATGAACCAATGAAAAAATGGTTCGATGATTAGATGCGACTTTCTAACATTGTTGCGATATTTGCCTTGCAAAAAATAAAATTATGCTAAAACTCACTAGTAAGCAACGGGAGAAACTACTTGAAGCTATTCCCTTAATTGCCGTATATGTTGCTTTTGCAGATGGTTCCCTTGATCGAAAGGAGGTGGATTCTGCTAAGCGAATAGCCAATTTGAGGCGCTTTAGTCCGGTAAAGGAGGCCGAGATTAGAAAGTATTATAACGAAGCGCTCGAATCATTTGATGACAGATTTTATCGCTTAGTGGCGGCTCTCCCCGAAGATAATGATGAAAGGACTCAAATTCTTGAATCCAGACTTGAGGAGGTTAATACCATTATTCAAAGTGTAAATCCATTTCTAAGGCACAAATTGATTCAATCTTTTCTCAGTTTTGCCCAACATGTAGCAAAGGCTGAGGGGACTTTTCTAGGAATGGGTGGAATTGGTCCTGCCCAGGCCAGTGCGATGAAATTAAAGATGTTCACAGATAGCGAGTCACTTTAAAGGGTGCTCCTAAATGGAGTAGGGGAATCTCAGCTGTTTCTGTTCAAACCCTCCTGTTTGTTGAAATATTTCCTGTACTTGTTCTTTTTACAAAAAAATAAATAACAGCCCACTATTTTTAAATATAGTACAAGTCATCTAATAACTTTAATATCAATCAATTGGGATTTGTTGTTTGAACTTTTGAGAGTTGTACAATCAGGCAAAAAGCAATCAGTAATACCGGGGGCCACAAATATATTAATCAATTACATATCTTTGTGGCGTTTTTGGAAAAACAACTTTATAATTTTATTACAATAACATGCAAGGAAAAGGGATAGTTAAATTTTTTCTCGTAGTGATGATCATTGTTACTTTGATCCAGTACTTCTTCGTACTGCCTACGACCCAAGTGGAGAGAGAAGCAGACAGACATGCCGAGGCTGTGTCTGCCTCTATTGAAGATCCGGACGAACGCCACACAGCTTTCCGGGAAGCGAGAATTGCCTTTCTCGACTCAATGTCGGGTGAGGAAATTTTTAGACTTCCACTGATCAAAGCTTTTACCTATGAAGAGCTTAAATCCAGGCAGCTCGCTTTGGGACTTGATCTAAGAGGGGGTATGAGCGTGGTTCTCCAGATTGACCTCAAAGATTTTTTATTATCACTATCTAATCAGAGCAGGGACCCCGTATTTCGAGAGTCGTTGGATGCTGCTTCTGAACAATTTGCCAGTTCACAAAGTGATTTCATTACTCTGTTCTACAATGAATTTAGAGAGCGAGCCGATGGCCAGTCACTGGTGAGTATTTTCTCTCGAAATCCTAGTCTCAGAGAGGAAGTCACCTTTGAAACTACAGATGGTGAAATGTTAAGATTGATCAGACAACGGGCAGATGAGACTGTTCGACTGACCTATCAGCGGATGAGGGACCGTATCGACCAGTTTGGGGTGACTCAACCGACCGTTTCCCTGGATGCCAGCAGAGATATCATTATCGTTGAACTCCCTGGTATTGACAACCCTGAGAGGGCAAGAAGATTCCTTCAAGCAAGCGCTCAATTGGAGTTTTGGGATGTGTATAGAATTACCGATGATGGTATTTTAGCTGCGTTTACCAATGCAGATGAAAGATTAAAACAGGTCATTGGAGGTGAAGATGTTGTTGAAGATCCATCTGAATTTACCCTGGACACAACGACCACTTTTACATATGACGATGCAGGTCAAATACTCGACACTATCGTCACTATCGATACTGTATTTACTGAAGTTGGATTAGCAACCGGGGAGAGGGGACCACTTCTGTCCATTCTCGAACTGAACTCTGTTTCAGGGGGTGCCTTGACATTTTCTCCGGCAGTAATAGGGGTTGCCAACAGGAACCAAATGGACCGCATTTCCGGAATGCTGGAAAGACCGGATATCAGAGCTTTGTTTCCTCGTGATCTTGAGTTCAGATGGGCGGCCCAACCGATGAAGGACTTTCAAACGGGGCAGAGAACCCGGGAATTTCAGTTGTACGCTATCCAAAAAAGAAGGGGAGCTACTGCTGCACCTATAGAGGGCGACCGTGTAATTCGGGCTACCAGTACCATTGACCCCATTACAAGTCAGGTTGTTGTAAATCTCTCCTTGGACGCTCAGGGTGCAAGGATTTGGGAAGACATGACTACTAGAGCGGCCAATGATAACAACAGGGAGATTGCAATAGTACTTGACGATAGGGTAGTTTCTGCACCCAGAGTAAATGAACCCATACCTTCTGGTGATTCCAGAATCAGTGGGGACTTTTCCGTTCAGGAAGGTCAGGATCTTGCCAACATTTTGGAAATTGGTAAACTTCCTGCAAGAGTGGTCATTATTCAGGAAGCCCTTGTAGGTCCTTCGCTTGGGGCTGAGAATATCAGCCGAAGTATCAATGCATTGATTGTAGGATTCCTTTTGGTCCTTGTATTCATGATACTCTATTACAGCACCGGTGGAGTAGTGGCCATTGTTGCTCTTTTTGCGAATCTCTTTTTTATTTTTGGAGCATTGTCCTCATTTGGTACGGTACTTACACTGCCCGGTATTGCCGGTATTGTTCTTACCATTGGTATGGCCGTGGATGCCAACGTAATTATATTTGAACGGATTCGGGAGGAGGTCCGTGAAGGTAAATCCATGTTGATGGCCATAAGTGATGGATTTAAAAACTCTTATTCGGCCATTATTGATGCAAATGTAACCACCATACTTACTGCTATCGTACTCGCATATTTTGGTATGGGCCCCATAAAGGGATTTGCTGTTGTATTGATCATAGGTGTAATTTGTTCGTTATTTACAGCAGTATTATTGGGTAGAATGCTGATCGAATGGTGGACCATTTCCAGGGGCAAAAATATCTCGTTCTTCACCGGAGCAACAAAGAATATGTTTGCCAATCCCGGTGTGGACTGGTTAGGCAAGAGAAAGATCACCTACATGATTTCCTCAGTTATCATATTGGCTGGTATCATTTCTTTTGCTACCAGAGGATTTGAACTAGGAGTCGACTTCAGGGGTGGTTACTCATACAATGTACAGTTTGCTACTGATGTCGATTTAAATGCTGAGGACATTCGACAGGTAATGTCTGATATTTTTGATGATGAACCTGTTGTTAAAGCTGTTGATACAAGAAATACTTTCAACATCATTACCTCCCATATGATAGATGACACGAGGGATGAGGCTGCAGAAGAAGTGATGCAATTACTTTTCCAGGGGGTCAATCAACTCGTTGGAGGCAATCTCAATTACGATCGGTTTATTTCTACTGAGTCTACCGGAACCCACATCATTAGTTCTGCAAAGGTAGGCCCCATTATTGCAGATGATATCCGCCGAAGTTCTGTCTATGCAACCATTTTCGCTTTATTGCTCATCTTTTTGTATCTGTTTATTAGGTTTAACAAGTGGCAGTACAGTATGGGAGCGGTCGCTGCACTTTTTCACGATACGCTTATACTTCTGTCCGTCTTTTCTCTCCTTCATGGAGTGTTGCCCTTTGCAATGGAAATAGATCAAGCCTTCATAGCCGCACTATTGACCATGATTGGTTATTCCATTAACGATACCGTGGTGGTTTTTGACCGGGTACGGGAGTTCTTGAATACTTACACCAATAAGGACAAAACAGAAGTGATCAATATGGCTGTAAACAGCACTATCAGCAGAACCATAATTACTTCTGTTACTACCTTCTTCGTGATATTTGTACTCTTTATATTTGGAGGTGGAAGTATCAAGGGTTTTGCTTTTGCACTGCTTATCGGAATTGTTGTCGGTACATACAGCTCTGTATTCATTGCCACTCCGGTGGTGCACGACCTCACCGGTGAAATGAAGGCAAGAGTTGTTAAAAAAGAGTCCTCTTTGGCAAGAACAAAAGTTTAATTTTCATCCATAGCTAGAAATTTATATTATGGGGGCTACAGATTTGTAGCCCCTTTTTTTCATAAATTTCCTGGACTCGTGTTCACTTATACTGCCCACTGTTTCCTTTTGATGAAAGTTTACTCAAAATAAAACTTCGCAAATCGAATTATCGTTGTATTCGTACACCCAACCGGGAGATAGTAATGAACCATACAATACTGCTCATTTCTACAATGATAATGCTGCTTTTTAGCTCCTGCGGAGGCATGATGAAAATAAGGGATGGGAATACCGCATTTGAACTTAAAAAGTATGCCCTGGCTATTGAGTTGCTCTCAGAAGAATACGAAAATACCAGATATAGAGATGTAAAGGCAGAAAAGGCATTTCTATTAGCGGAAAGCTATTCCCGAATGGGAACTTATGCCTCTGCTTCCAATTGGTATCAGGAAGCATTTAGACTAGGTGAGGGCTCCAGGGCATTGGAAGGCTTTGCCCGCACCTTAAAAAATTTAGAAAATTACGACAGAGCCGCAGAAGTGTATCAACAGCTTATTGAAAATTACGGAAGTCTGGATGAATGGGAAAATGCCCTTAGAATATCTCTCGCAGCTTCCAACTGGATGGAGGAGGCCGATAAGCTGCCCTTTCGAATAATAGAAGCCGAATTCAATTCTCCGGCCAGCGATTATGCACCCGTATATTACAATAAAAGTACCATTGTTTTTTCAAGTGACCGATATCATCCAACGGGGAAAGGAGATACCTACTCCTGGACTGGCAGAGGATTTTTCAACTACTTCACCTACGATAAAAATTTGAACCGGTTTACTGAAACCTTTGATTTTTTAAATTCTGAAGCCAATGAGGGAACCCTTTCCTTTACTGAAGACAGAAACCAAGTTTTTTTTACTCGCTGCAAATCTACCGGCGAAGGGGAAGACGGTTATTGTCGATTGTGGTTTAGTGAGAGAATTAATGGCCTTTGGTCCGAGTCTGAAAAATTACCATTTCAGCAAGCTGAGGGGAATTATGCTCATCCTGCGATCAATGCGCCAGGTGATATGCTGATTTTTTCTTTCAGGGCAAAAGGGGATCAGGGAGGATACGATCTTTATGTCAGTTATAAAAGAGGTCCTGAATGGATTGAACCCATTCGCCTACCAGGAAATGTCAATACCAGAGGGAATGAATTATTTCCCTTTCTGCACAATGACACCCTGTATTTTTCCTCGGACGGGCACCTCGGTATAGGGGGATTGGATATTTTTCGGGCTGAAAGACAGTCGGATGGATCATGGGGAGAAGTTTTCAACCTTATGCCCCCCTTTAATTCCGGAGCCGATGACTTTGGGTTTCTTGTTGATCCATTTCATACGTCTGATGATGAAATTTTGAATAGAGGATATTTCTCAAGCAATCGCAATGGAACAACTGACCGGATATTTTACTGGGAGCAATACGATAAAATTGAACCCATAGTTGAAAAAGAAGTTACCTATAGTTTACAACTGGAGGGTATCGTTTTTGAAAATCTGTATGAGGACCCCAGTGACCCCAACAGCAGGCGACTCGGTAGACAGAATTTGCCCAATGCTCTTGTTGAAATCATCGGACCTTCCGGAGCGGATACCATTCGAACCCGAAGAGATGCAAGATTCTCAACTCAAATCGACTATGACATAAATTATATCGTGGCGGCATCTGCAGATGGATTTCTTCGAAAAACAAAGAAATTAGATATTTCTGGAATCAAAAAAAATCCTGATTTCCCAAATCAGATAGTTCAGGTTGAAATCATTTTGGATAGGAAATTTATTGATCGGGAGGTGATTCTTGAGGATATCTATTATGACTTTGATGAGTGGTTTATTAGAGAAGACGCTATGCCCACCCTCAATGCTCTCGTTAGAATTATGGAAGATAATCCCGAGATAGTTATCGAATTAGCCTCGCATACAGACTGCAGGGGAACTGAAGAATACAACCTTCAACTTTCTCAGAACAGAGCACAGGCTGCGGTAGATTATCTTGTACAACAAGGAATCCCTTCCCATAGGCTGGAAGCCAGGGGGTATGGAAAGAGTAGACTGAGGGTGGAATGCATTTGTGATGAATGCACTGAGGAGGAGCATCAAACCAATCGTCGTACCACCTTTAGAATATTGGGGTCTGATTCTGGGTGAGGATTAGATACAATATTCCTGAGTAACAATCCTGTATCCCCTTCGGATTTTTATTCCACCTCCTAATAGTTTTTTTGAGCTGAGTCTTCGGTTTGTTGCCCAGAAGAAGCTCGAAGGGGTGACAGTATTGTTACTTGCTATCAAAAGCGGAGTGGATTTGTTTTCTCAATATTCTTTATATTTATCCCATGAATCCACCAGCCACCATCACCTCCGACTCCGGCAGTATGACCATTCACTACACCTTCAGTGGTGAGAAATTCATGGTGGAGATGAAGCATGATTCTGATAAAATTGATGTACCTGAATACCAGTCAAGACTTTATCTAGGAGGGCTTGAATTTGAGCATCATAAAATTGGTGGCGGGTGGTCGGAATTCCAACCATATGCCTATTACTTTGGCGACGGGCGCTACCTGTATAACGGAAATCGCTATCAATATTACCTCACAGCCACCTCGGCAACACCGTAGTCATCTTCGAAGACAAAGACGGAGACGGCGAAATCACCCAAACCACCGACCCGCAGATCAATGAATATTCTGAGACTACTCATAATTATCCTGATCTTTATCGGATGCGGTAAAAATTCCAATGATTTTATTGAAAGTTATAATACCGATGTAGACCCTGACTACAACTATCTCGTCAGGAGTTATCCTGATAAGGAATTAGACTCTATTTGGAAGTATACTAAAGAGGGTGTATTGGTTTCAATATATGCTGGTGATAGCCTGGGGCGCTGCCTGGGACCACAGAAAGTGTTCTATCCAAACGGAGAAATTTACTACACTGGAAAGTGTGAATCCAATTTACATATAGGAAAATGGTATTTCTACAGGAAATCTGGTAGCCTTCATTTTATCAATTTTTACACTGAGCGCGGAGAACTCTATCAGCGATGGTTCCCTAATAATGGAGATACCACAAAAATGGTATACCCTATTATTGAGCTAGACCCTCTGGTTGCTACTACTTTTGATACGGTATTCCTGAAGGTAAATT
Source organism: Saprospirales bacterium (assembly GCA_007695145.1). Classification (GTDB taxonomy): domain Bacteria; phylum Bacteroidota; class Bacteroidia; order Chitinophagales; family Saprospiraceae; genus PWJY01. The sequence goes on from REEI01000114.1 coordinate 20,745, forward strand.
ATAAACTTGATTACATAGATACCACAGGCTGGGATTACTTTTTGGTTTATGATTTTGTAGAGAAAGAAAGGTTCGAGAAAGGTGGCTCCTTGCCATTTGAAGAATTTTTTGAAAAGTATGAAGGCCAAAAAATTGAAGGTAGGTTTGAGTTCATGGTTCCTGGTGAAATTGCGATGTATGGCTACACCCTGGCAGTAAACAGGGAAACAGGAGATTCCATTTTCCATTTGGAAATACGCGATCAATTCCTTACCATTGTTGATACAGTCAGTCAGGAATTGTAGGTGGTCAAAGCAGATATTTAATAGCTAAGATTATTCTTATCAATATCCATGTTCCTTGGAGGACCGTCAGAAAAAAACAACCATTCAGGGTTCTGCTCAAACGTGTAATTTATGTGGTATAATAATGCCATCTCTTCGGGATTGTGCTCCGTATAATGGATTGTGAAATCCGAACCTGGAATTTAACCCAGACCAATCCCGAAGGGGTGGTTGGATTATAGAAATAAAACAAACCGAAAAATCAAACCCAGAAGGAGTGACATTCTAGCCCCCATAAAAATGGCGGAGAGGTAGTTAATTCACCACATGATCCCTACATTTCTCCAATGAATACTGGGCCTCTCGGACCGCCTATCTCAAACATTGCCTCATCCAACCCGGAGATAAAGACTCTACTTCTTACCATTTAAGTATCTACTTCCTTCCAAAAGTCGCTCGAAAGGTTTCCTCTTCTGTTTCTAAATAAATAAAATAAATGCCTGAAGGCAGTTCAGAGACATCAACTTGAATTTTCTTAGCCTGATGACCTGAGAAATGGTCCAATATTTTTACCATTCTGGCCGCTGAGTCATAAATTTTAATCCTCTCAATTTCTGCTGCATTAGACCCAATTGGAAGCTCTAGAACGATCAGGCCATTTGAGGGATTTGGATACAATCGCCATTCAAGATTAGCCAGTTCCTGCATCTGGTTGACTAACTCAATTATCAGCAGGCTATCCACAATACAGCCATTGGCATCTGTGACAATGGCCAAATATTCTCCGTGGGGAAGATTGTATATTCTTCCATTTTCAACAATTCCGGCTTGAGGGTAAAGACTGATTTCAAAAGGGGGGATGCCGCCCTCTGTGAATGTATTAATATAGCCATTGCCTGAACCATCATCTGGGCCGGAGCTAAAAAAAACCTCAAAGGGAGGAGGCTCTTGAAGGAAGATGTTATTCCTGTGTTTTTTACATCCATTCTGATCAGTTACCGTTACTGAATAGGTTCCTGCACTCAAGCCAGAAGCAATTTTAGCAGAATCACCAGAAGACCATAAATAAAAATGAGGCGAGGTCCCTCCGATGTGGATCACTTCAAGTTCACCGTCTTTATCTCCATTACAAGTTGGGATTTTTCTAACAATTTCCGTGACTACTAATTCTGGCGGATCCGGCAAAAAAAGGTTTTGGCTACTTCCGATGCAGGAAGAGGCATCCATTACAGAGATACTGTATATATTCGATCCAAGCCCTTTAATGGTATCGGTTCTGGCTGGTAGCTCGAAAGTAGGTTGGTGACTCCAATTATATCGAATGGGAAGATAATCACTTTCAACCTCAACTGATATTGAGCCATCCATAGCACCGTTGCAACTAATAGAGTCCAGTATGTAAATATTTATGTCCAGAGGCAGGTTTGAATTCTCAAGTTCAAGTATTGGAGAGGTAAACTTGCAAGCCGCCTGATCTGTGAGTGTAAAACGATACGAACCTTCACTCAAACCATCGAGTTGAAGGGTGTCTCTCTGACCGGAATTCCAGAAAATTTGATAGGGTCCAATTCCCCCGGTGATTCCAGTCTCAATACTTCCATCGGTTCTTGTTCCACAACTCACGGGAATAATATTGCTTACTTCAAGTTCAAAAGGTTCCGGCTCAGGTAATAAGACATTAGCCTCAAATGAGCATCCATTTTGATCGGTTACTCTGAAGTGATACTCTCCTCCCCTTACATTCAACAAATCGCTAGTGGTATAAGTCCTATTTCCGCTTTGCCACAAAAACGTGAAAGGGAACGTACCACCCTCTAAAGTCGTAAGTATTCTTCCGCTGGATTCTCCCGGACACAAAGGAGGTGTAATGGAAGAAAAATCAACGTTCAGCGGGTCTGGTTCATTCAAGTATATGGAATCTATTGCCACTGTACACTGAGTACTGTCGGTTACTGTGATAGAGTAATAACCTGCCATGAGGCCTTCAGCCAAAATACCTGTTTCCCCGGTATTCCACTCTGTGATAAAGGGTGCCTGACCTCCTTGCATCTGCACTCGAAGGCTTCCATTTGACAAACCATTGCAGGTAGGTCTGACTTTTTCTACCACGTTTACTAAAAATGGATTAAGGGCATTTAACTTAAAGACGGGTGAAGAAAATTGGCAGCCTGCTGCGTCTGAAACTGTAACTGAATAGGTTCCCTCAGATAATCCGGTGATAATGGGTGTGGTGTCACCATTGCTCCATAGGTAAGAAAATGGCTGGGTTCCTCCACCGGTAAGTACTCCTAATTCACCATCTGAAAAAGAACTACAGCCGGGTCTGACGACATTGTTAAAGGTAAAGTTCATGATGGAGGTTTCTTCTATAGAGTAAAACGGGGTTCTGTAAAGACAGCCGGTACTGTCCTCCACTATAGCAAAGTATATTCCTGCTGACAGCTGATCCACAGTAGCTCCGGTATCCTGATTATTCCAGTGAATGGTATAAGGTGGAAACCCTCCGGTGACGTTTATTGAAATGGACCCATCGGAAACACCCGAACAACTTTCATTTACCTTTTCGATCAATTGTGCAACCATTGGATTTTCTTCCGGTTGATCGTCTTCAAGTCCCGTGCAGTTTTCATCTATAAGGTTGCAGGGAATAATTTCTGCTCCAGGATTTATATCGGGATTTTGATCATCACAATCACCACCGACAGAGGCCCAACCTTCCGGAGCGGAATTAGTACAAAAAAAAGTACCTGTCCCATCCTGGCCATAACCATCTCCATCGTTATCGACATAGTAGATCAAGTCTAAAGTATCTGCCAATGTTGAATTGAAGAGTAATATTTCATCCAATCCAATATCACCTAGTGGCCCACTGCCTCCTTCAGCTACAAATCTAAATCGACCTGTCATGCCGTCATAGTCCCTCAAATCTATAATTGCTTCCAGCCATTCATTAGATTGGGGGATTTGATTGTACCAAAGGGTATCCCAACTGAAACCACCATCTACAGATAGGAGAAGTTTAAGCTTGCCAACCTGCAACCCCCATTGATGGTATCGAAAACTCATGTCACAGGCTCCACCGTTGGACTGTATGTCAATACATGCAGATTCTAGAATCGCCCTTGAAGGAGCCTGGCATTGCAAGCCGGAAGATTGATAAAATAGATAGTGTCCACTACCTCCAAAGGCAGATTCAGGGCCGGTATTTTCTGTGGGCGTAGGTCCTTCATTTACCAACCAATACGCCAACCCCTCTTTCAGATTTTTCCATATACCGGATAACTGACAATAGGAGTTGCAAACCAAATCACAGAGTGTTTCACTGTTAAAGTCTGATCGAACTGCAGGTGTAGAACAAAGGGTCGACAAAAAGGAAGGGCAGGATAGGGCAGAAGTATCAGTATCACAAACTGAGAAAACATAAATTTCATAATCGAGTCCGGGCTTTAAACCACTGAGTAAAAGAGATGTAGAATCACATGAGATTGTAAGGCGAACATCCTCTTCACCGGAAAAAGGGTCAAATCCAGGCGGTCCTGCAAGAATGGTTATGGAATCACAATTTTCAATTGAACTCAATCTAAAGTGTACAGAAGTATCTGTAATTTCGGATATTTGTTCGACAGCTGGTTGTTGGCAACTAAAACCTTCAAATACAATTTCAAAGTAAATCAATTCACCTACATCACCCGGAGCCTTGTCACAGATAAAAAGCTCCCAAATGCCATTGGCCGGACTTTGATCGTGTAGGGTTCCAATTGGTGATTCAGGTATGAATTGACCAATAAAAGGTGGGGATGCGGAGGAAATTGGAATACATGCATTGTCTGAAAAAACAGTGGAATGTGTGCAGTCCTCTGAGTTGGGATTCCCGTAATTGTCGCCTCCTATACCATTGTCCGTTGAAAGTGGAATCTCATTTCCTGCAGGATTTCTCAAAAAGATCCGAAGGTCAGCAGGCCAGGAATGCGAAGCAATCATTCGTACTTCCCTGATGAATATATCGATTCCAAGAAGCCCGTTTTGATCTGAAATTGCGATTTTAAATAAATTCCCTCCAGAATTACAATTATTGTCAGAAATGGGCAAATATATAGAACATGGGGAGGGATTGCTCAGATGGGTTGTAAATCTTCCGTTCTGTGACCAGGGACTGATCAAGTCTGCACATCTGGCTCGAACTCTGTAGTCGTATACTGCCCCTGCATCCAGTCCTACAAATTGATAAGAAAGACCGACCACACCTGTAAGTTGTGGCTCCAATGGAAAGGGGTCTGGCAACTTGCGATAAATAATATCAAAACTATCCGCCTGGCCTAAATGAAACCAATTTACAAGGGCAGAACCAGTATCAATATTCTGAACACTTAATGGAATAGGGCTCTGGCAAGTTTGAGCCTCTAACCGAAAGATAAACAACAAAATAAAGGTACTAAGGGCAAATTTATTCAAACTTGCCCACGAGGGATAGCAGCTCGTTGGTTTTGATCCGATCATCTATTTTTCAAGACTTGTGTCCAAATTGGAGAATTCTCCATTGCCAAGTGCTAAGATATGAAATATGTAAAACTCCAACTACAAAAAGGTCTTTTTTACGATGCTTTTGCGCCGGGTAGTCAGCCAATTCAATTAAAAAATTGTATTAGGCTATTAAATAATAAAGCTCATTTAGTCCTTGTTAATTTCACTCGAGACAAGTCAATGAGGGCTAATCTTAAATAGTCAACACAGATTAGCGGATGCCCCTTTCAGAATTTTTTACTAAAGATTCCTCCCTACTTAAATACTTTAAAGTCAGTTGTTTAAATAGTAATAAAATGCATGATTTAATTACCCTATCCATATGTGCATCAATGACTTGTACACAATTTTTGCTTCTCATCAATCAAGTCCTTTTTGCTATTGAATGGTTATCTCAAGTTTTCCCTTACTTTTTGTCTTGATACAAAAAGTAACAAAAAAATCAAGGCTGTCAAGTATTT
>REEI01000134.1 GCA_007695145.1 Saprospirales bacterium
CAGGTCCTTACTGCGAAGGGGAAACCATCCAGCTCAACGCTTCAGGAGGAACTTCTTACAGCTGGACAGGACCCGACGGCTTCAGCTCCTCACTTCAAAATCCATCCATACCCAATGCTTCTATAGTGAATAGTGGAATGTATTCAGTAACGATCACAGATACCAATGGGTGTGAGGATACAGGCAGCACTTCCGTAACAGTAAATCCAACACCTACGGCCACTGCCTCAAATGGAGGACCATACTTTGAGGGAGATGATATTGAATTATTTGCCTCGGGAGGGGTATCTTACAGCTGGAGCGGGCCGGACGGATTTACTTCCTCCAACCAAAATCCGGTTATTTTTAACTCCACCAGCGAAAATGCCGGAGTATATGTGGTTACCGTAACAGATGTCAATGGATGTACTTCTACCGCTCAAACTTCTGTAGTCATTGATGGTGTTCCTGAGGCGGTCGCTTCCAATGGTGGACCCTATTGCGAAGGGGAGGATATTGAACTATTTTCTGATGGTGGGGACACCTACAGTTGGAGCGGCCCCGGCGGATTTACTTCCTCCAACCAAAATCCGGTGATTCCATCAGGAACCTTATCCAATGCAGGATTTTACACAGTAACCGTAACAGATTCCAATGGAGGCTCCGCCACTGCTTCCACCGAGGTGATAGTAAATGAATTGCCAACTGCCTCAGCTTCAAACGATGGACCCTATTGTGAGGGAAAAACCATCAATTTGGCAGCTTCAGGTGGGTTGATATATTCGTGGGAAGGGCCTGATGGGTTCAGTTCTACCGATCAAAATCCGACCTTGATGAATGCGACAGCATCCATGCATGGAAATTACTCTGTGACAGTAACAGATTCCAACGGATGCAGCGATGAAGCAACTACTCATGTCACCGTAAATGAAAATCCAACCGCCTCTGCATCCAATACCGGCCCTTACTGTCCGGGGGAATCAATTCAGCTGTTTGGAACCGGGGGTGGAGAATACAATTGGTCGGGTCCGGAAGGGTTCAATTCGGATGAACAAAACCCCGTTATACCCAATGCAACACCATTGAATACCGGAACCTATACTTTGACCATTACAGACACAAATGGCTGCACAGCTACGGCCAATACCTCAGTTGTGGTTGAGGACAATGAACCACCGGTAATTAGTTGCCCCGATGACTTAACGGTTAGTATTCCCGGCGGACAATCTGAGGGATTTGCAAACCCAGATCCTGCTACTGCTGTGGATAATTGCGATTTGGATGAAATAGTCAATACTTACAACAGCGGAGGAGCTGATGCCAGTGATTTGTACCCCTTAGGTAGCACTGAGGTTGTCTTCACGGCTACGGATGTTTCAGGCAACAGTTCGAGCTGTTCAACCGTGATTACAGTCATTGAAGGGCCTTCTACCGCAACCGTTAGTGGCTTTTTCAACAGAGGAAATAACGAGCCACTTCCGGGAGTCATTGTCAATTACAGCGGCGATGAATCGGGCACACAAAGCACTGACTCCGACGGATTTTTCAGTTTTGTAGTTCAGTCGGGGGCATCTATTGAATTAAATCCCGACCGCCCCACCTCCTGGGTTGAATTTGTATCGACTATAGACCTCATCAATATTCAGCGACACATTCTTGGACTGGAACTTTTGGACAATCCGTACAAAATAATTGCAGCTGATGTCAATGCAGATAATTTGGTCAGCACCTTTGACCTTGTATTGCTCCAACAATTGATTGTGGGTATTCAGGATTCAATAGCGGGCAATAGTTCGTGGCGCTTCATTCCCGCTGATTACGAATTCGATGATCCCGAGAATCCACTGGCAGAAAATTTCCCTGAAGTCATTGAATATTCCAATCTCAGTGTGGACACTACGGATAATTGGATCGCCGTAAAAACCGGTGATGTCACCTGGCCTCCTTCCGGAATTCGAATGATTTATGACTCACCTCTGTACCTTAAGACAAAAGAAGTGAAATCTGATGGGCACAAGCACAGGACGCGCTTACTGGCCCCGGATCAATCCACAAAGGTTACGGGCTATCAGTTTGAGCTTCATTTTGATGTTGGTGAAGTAACCATTGACCGAATCGATATTAATGATAGCGATTTGCCCGGAATATCTCTGGATCACTTTTTTATCGACAATGAAAAAGGGCTATTAAGAGCACTGTGGTACGATGGAGGAGGGTTTGAATTGGATCGCGGCATGGTGCTTTTCGACATTGAATGGACCTCGGCACGGAAGTCAGGGGACCTGCTGTCTGTAGTTTCAGTTTCCCCCTCAGGTTCCAGACTTACCGCTTTTATAGCCTTTGAAAACAGTCCTCCTGCAGCGCTTAGGATTGCAAATTACGCTGATGTTGGTCAGGAGGAGGTTTTACTTAATCATACAGTTCTACCTAACCCGTGGAACCATGCAGCAGAACTCAGGATTGAGCTAGCGGATCATAAGCAATTGAAAATAGAATTATATGATGCTAGCGGACGCCTTGTTCAATTCTTTGAAATGGAGGGTACTAAGGGGATTAATTCTATTCAACTGGACAATAATCTTCCTGCCGGTAAGATGCTTTACAATATCAGAGTTGATGAAAAGGAGTACAGAGGCCAGATGATAAGGTTAGAGTGATTTGATGGAATCGGGAATTTAGTGACAAAAACTTTTTCTTCAAGAAAATGAATGATTTTTTGTAAGGTAAGGAATCTTATTCCTAATTATGCACAATATGTTGATAGAGAGAAAATTTCAGAACAGGTACTTTTAAATCTGGATAAGTATCCCATCGTATTTCTCATCGGACCGCGGCAATCCGGAAAAACGACTTTGTGTAAGATTTTAAAGCCCGATTACGCTAATCTGGAAGATATCTCCTTGCGCGAGTTCGCAGGCTCAGAACCCAAAGGTTTTTTGGATACATAAAAAGTTGGGGTCATTATCGATGAAATTCCGTTTGTGCCGGAACTGTTTTCGTATCTGCAGGTTTACTCTGACGAACGAAGGAAATAAGGTGAATATCTCATAACAGGTACAACAAATTGATTGTCGTTGGAAAAAATTTCCCAATCTCTGGCAGGAAGGCTAGTCCATTTTTTAACCAAAGCAGTCTGGGAAAAGAAATTGGTCTTGACAACAAAATCATCAGTTCGAGGATGAACTTATTGGAAGTTTCTTTCATTGCTTTAAGGCTAAAGCCCTACTATAAAAATTTCAAAAAGCGAGTTGTCAAAACACCAAAGATTGGTTTCTACTAATCGGGTTTGCTTGCCTATCTTCTGATGTTACGAGATCCGGGGATCTGAAAATTCACTTTACCAATGGACAGCTTTTTGAAAATTTTATGATTCTTGAAAAGATCAAACAATCCCATAACCGGAGGAGTGGAGAAAGATATAAATTCTGAAAGGACTAGCCCGGAAACGAGCTGGAATTATTGATAGAGAGAGGGAATCAGCTCCTCATCCTTGAGATCAAATCCGGGAAGACAATTCATTCTGAATTTTTGAAAAACCTCAAGCAATTCAAGAAATTAAATCCGGATGTACAAAATTACCTGGTATACGGTGGAAGCCAAGACCAAGATCACAGTGAATGTGAAGAAGTCGGATTTGGTGATCTCGAAAAAGTATGAATAAAAACCTAAAAAGGTACCATCTTTCTAGTATCAAGCACATTACCCTATTTCGGTTATATCATCCTTTTGGTAACGGGACGAGATGAGGTGGAAAAACACAGCATAGCTTTGGTCATTGAGCTTGCTGAAATAAGCTGCGTGAGGCTTTTCCAGGGCAGCAAAAGAATTAAAGATGAATATCTGGGCCGGCTAAAGTATATTTGACCCGGCACTAACTGTTTCAACCAAAATTATTCGAGATGAAATCCTTCTTTTCACTTCTTTCATGTGATTTTTTGATTTGTCGACTTTCCCCCCTTTTCTACATGCTCCTGCTAACCGGATTTGCCCTTCAGCAATGCACTTCTCCTGAGGTCGGACATTGGAAGGAAGCAGAAAAGGAGGCATTTTCTGAAGAGCTTATGATCGTAAGTTCTCATCCTTTGGCCGTTGAGGCGGGACTGGAAATATACGAGCGGGGAGGCAATGTTTTTGATGCGGCTGTGGCGGTACAATTTGCACTGGCAGTAGTGTATCCCCGGGCGGGTAATTTGGGGGGAGGCGGATTTGCAATCATCAGAACCGAAGCAGGGGAGATATTTGCTCAAGACCATAGAGAGGTAGCACCGGGCGCAGCATTCCGGGAAATGTACCTGGATTCTCTCGGCCAACCAATAGAGGGTTTGAGCCTGAGAGGTCATTTGGCTTCAGGAGTCCCCGGAACGGTGGCCGGTCTGATCGATATACACGAAAAATTCGGTCAACTGCAGCCCTTTTCAATTCTTTTGGAGCCAGCCATCCAATATGCCAGTGAGGGATTTAGAATAAGTGCAACAGAAGCCGAAAGACTCAATCGATTTTTAGATCAATTTATCGATGCCAATACCAGAGGAAATGCATTTACTGCAAAAACCATTTGGGAGGAAGGAGACCTGCTCCTACAACCTGAACTAGCTAAAACACTTGAAGCGATTGCCACTTATGGAGCTGATGGATTTTACTCCGGCTGGGTTGCTGATTCGCTAAAAGCTGAAATGGAGAGAGGTAATGGCATCATTAACTATGATGACTTGAAAAACTACCAACCGGAATGGAGAAAGCCTATCAGTTTCCAATTCAATAAATTCGAACTGCACTCTATGCCACCTCCTTCTAGTGGCGGCGTTCTACTCAATCAACTTTTCCACCTGGTCGAAAAAGAGGAAATTTGCTGCGAGGAAACTTGGGATACTCGTTCTGCTCACCATTTATTAGAAGCTTCCAGGCTTGGATTTGCACTGCGGGCTGATCACCTGGGGGACCCCGAGTCCATGATGCTATCGACAGGCCAATTGACATCAGCAATTCGACTCGATTCACTCTGGCAGTTGTTCGATCCCCATTCAGCCGGAGACGGGCTGCGCTACGTCGAAAAAGATTTTACACTGCCGGAGGCTTACGAAACTACTCATACTTCTATAGCGGATTCCAGGGGCAATGCCATTTCCCTTACCACCACCCTCAACTCCAATTTTGGCAGCAAAGTGGTAGTAGGCGGAGCAGGTTTTTTTATGAACAATGAAATGGATGACTTTTCTATACTTCCCGGACTACCCAATCAGTTTGGATTGCTGGGTAGTGAAGTCAATTCTGTAAAGCCCGGCAGAAGAATGCTGAGTTCCATGACCCCTACTATCGTTGAAAAAGAAGGTGATTTTTATATGGCCATAGGGAGCCCGGGAGGTCCTACCATCATCAGCGCAGTATTCCAGGTACTTTTGAGGGACTTTTTGTTTGACTTAGATCTTAATGACAATATTTCCCGACCGAGATTTCATCAACAAGCCTTTCCGAAAGCCACAAGAATAGAGAATGAAGTTTTTAGTGAAGCAGTAAAAGAAGAGTTGAAATCCAGGGGTCACAAAATGGAAGTGGTAGATCGGATGGCGGTGGTAAAAGTGGTAAAAAAATCCGCAGGGGGAAAACTTCAAGGTGCTGGGGACAAAAGGAATCCAGATGATCATGCAGCAGGAATAGACTTGAGAAAATAAGCCATTCAGACTGCAATTCCCTTCTTGTCGGATCATCAGCTGTATTTCACCAGGAATTAGAAAGAGGGAAAGTGAAAAAAATTGATTTGGCACTAAAAATGGTCTGCTTCCATTTATGATGATTAAACAGTAAGACCATTATAAGAAAGGATTATGAACAGATTCTGAATGCCTTGGGTTCTCAACAGGTAAGGACAGATGTCAAACAAAAGTGAGCAGGTAAAATGCAAGTTGTTTGCATCTATTTATTGAACAAAGTGAAATAACCTATGAAATGGTTTAAATACCTCATCGCATATTTGGGCCCAATCTCTTTAGGGCTTGGACTTTACCTTCAGGGTGGGTGGGTCTGGTCGCCCTTTGTCTTACTTTTTATCATCCTGCCTCTCATTGAGTGGACTTTACCTGTCTTTGATGCCAATCTACGCCCGCCCCTATCTACTAAACTGGAGGCGGAAAAAATCTACGATTGGGTTTTATATGGCAACCTGCCCCTGCTTTGGGGATTGGTCTTTTGGTATGCTTACACCATTTCAAGCACTTCACTTCATGCTGCAGAATACGCGGGCCTGACAGTTGGCATGGGCATTGTTTTGGGGAGTTTTGGAATAAATGTAGCTCACGAACTGGGGCATCGTCTCAATAATTGGGATCAATGGATGGCGAGATTGCTTCTTTTACCCGCTCTGTTTATGCGATTTACCATCGAACACAACTACGGACACCACAAATACGTAGCTACCGAACTCGATCCTGCCTCTGCAGAAAAAGGATTGGCGGTTTATCCATTCATCATCAGATCATTTATAGGAACCTGGAGAGGAGCCTATGCCATCGAAAACCGAAGATTGAGAAGAGCTTATGACAAAGGCAAGCCATTGCAAAACAGAGTAATCCTTTTTGAAATAGCCCAACTGGCCTATCTATTGATAATGGGTTGGTTGTTTGGCTGGCTTGCGGTTCCCTTTTTGATCATCTCAGCCTTGATTGGAATTGCGCTACTGGAAATAGTCAACTATATAGAGCACTACGGCCTGAGGAGAAAAAAACTCAAAGAAGGTCGGTACGAAGCTGTAGGCCCGGCCCACTCCTGGAATAGCAGTCACTTGATGTCCCGGCTTTTTTTGTATGAATTGAGTAGACATCCCGACCACCATCAAAAGGCAGAGAAAAAATATCAGGTTCTCAACCACATAAAAGAAAGTCCGCAGATGCCCTTTGGCTACCCGATGATGATTATCCTCTCCATGATACCACCTATTTGGTTTAAAATGATGGATTCCAGATTGCCCGACAGCACAGGCCAATGATATTTTCAAAAAATGACTGTATTATGGACTAACTAAGGTGAGGCCAGATTTGGGTTCAACTGGTTCAAAGCGCCTCAGCACCATGAACCCCATCACAACCAAAAGCCTTATCACTAAATAGGAATGGGGTTCGGGCCTTGATTTCCAACACAAGGATTATCTTTGGGCTTAGAATTTTGAAAAGTGGGTTATCAGAGCATGCGTTTTGCATGACCCAATAGAATTCAATACAGAATGGAAAAGCCAATACTGATTAGGAATGCCAGAATATGTGACATCCACAGCCCTTTCAATAAAGCGGTGGTCGACATCCTCATCGATGGGGGGCGAATAGTTGAAATGGGAAGTAATATCGAACCCGGCGAGGCAACCATAGTTGAAAGAGAAAACCTCCATCTATCCCCAGGCTGGTTGGATATTGGGACACAGGCCGGGGAACCTGGTTTTGAGCACAGGGAAACTCTCGAAACCCTAAGTGCATCAGCCATTTCCGGGGGATATACGGCCTTGGCCATATTCCCAAATACCGATCCTGTTGTTCAGCGGAAGGCAGATGTGGATTCTCTTTTAAAAAAATCTGCAGCTTTGCCCGTAACCATTTATCCCATCGGTGCAATGACAAAAGATGCCACAGGAATTGAGTTGACGGAGTTCATGGATATGGCGGACTCAGGTGCAATAGCTTTTTCCAACGGCAATGTGGCAATCGACAATCCCGGCTTACTTGGCAGGGCCTTAATTTACTCTGCCTCAGTACAGAAACCAATTATCAACCGTCCCTTGCTACCAAAGCTCAACCCCTTTGCCCAAATCCACGAGGGTAGAGTCAGTGTGCAATCAGGTTTAGAGGGTTTTCCGGTTGAAGCTGAAACCATCGCACTTTACCAGGATTTGAGTATGATCAAATATGCAGGTGGGCGTCTGATTTCTCACGGAATTAGTAGTGCCCCTTCAATAGAATTATTAAAATCCGGTCCTAAGCAGTTTTTTACAGGAGTTGCTGTAATGAACATTCTATTCAATGAAGATTCGCTACTCGAATTTGATACTCGATTTAAGGTCAAACCCCCGCTAAGGTCTGAAGAGGATCGCCTGGCAATCATCAGAGGAATTAAGGAAGGTTTGATTTCTTACGTTTTCAGCAATCACGAACCAATGGAACAGGAAGTTAAGGATGTAGAATTCGGGCTGGCTGCCTTTGGAGCCTCCACTTTGGATTCCGCTTTTGCAATGGCGAATACAGCACTGAGGAATGATTTGTCCATTGACCATATCGTCTCCCTGTTTGGTCATGGGCCGAGACAGGCATTGAATATTGAGAGCTTTTCCCTAAAAGAAGGGAATCCGGCCGATCTCACACTTTTTGATCCCGATGCAAGTCGATTGTATCAAATTACAGACATCCAATCAAAATCAAAGAGCAATCCGGCGATTGGAAAGAAGCTGTACGGTAAGATTTTTGGGACAATTATCGGAAAAACCGTAAATTTAATCGATTAAGATTGTCCAATGTAAGGTGTAGGTATTAATTTGGCTTTTTTAACCAGCAAATCAATAAATCATGGAAAACGAACCTAAAACAAGTATCTTTTCTGCTTCAATTAAGTACGGTCTGGCCACAGGTTTGGTCTTGATTGTTTTTTCAACCCTTTTCTATATGATCGGCAGCCAGGACAGTGTCTTTCTAAGTCTCATGCAGAGTTTTCTATCCTTTGTCATCGTGGTACTGGTCTCCATTTTTAGCATTAAAACATACAGAGACAAGGAGCTGGGTGGATTTATCAGCTTTGGAAATGGATTCAAGTTGAGCTTCTTGACCCTCCTCATAGCAGCTTTCGTGGTATCCATTTATGCAACAGTTTACGTCACCATGATTGACTCTTCAGCCATGGATGAAAGACTGGAGCAGGTAATCATTGATTTAGAAGATTCTGGAGCGGATGATACAGCCATTGATATGGCCATTCGATTCACTAACTTTTTCCGATCTCCAATCATTATCTTTCTGACATCATTGATTATGTACACCATAGGTTCAGTCATTATTTCGCTTATAGGTGCACTGGTTATGAAAAAAGAGGGATTCAAAACACCGGAAGTATAAATTGATGAAATTATCCGACAGTAAAAAGACAGGAGTTGTCTGCGGACTGAGCGTAGCCTTGTACATGACAGTCCTTTGGATGCTTGACAAGGAGCTCCTGTGGAATCCATGGGCTATAAATTTGAGTTGGCTGCCCTATTTGTTCTTCGTTTTTGTCGGAGTAAAAAACTTCTCACTACAAAATCCTGAAGCTGAATTCAGGGATCTGGTCAGGGAGGGTTTTGTGGTGTATCTCATTGCACAAATCCTGTATTACTTGTTTTACTACTTGCTGTTCTTTGAACTCGATCCAACACTAATTGACCTGCAGGTAGAAGTAGAGCTCAGGCGGGTAGAAGAGTCAAGAGGAATTCTTGGGGAAGAAAGGGCAGATGAAATGTTGAGAACTTTACATGACGCTGCACAAAGGCCGAGTCCCGGAAGTCTCTTTCGGCAATTTGTCCCATCTTTGCTACCCGGATTTATGCTTGCGGCAGTTTATGCCCTGATCGTTAAAAAAAGCTGAACAGTAAATGGACCTGAGTATAGTAATACCGCTTTTCAACGAGGAGGAATCCCTTCCTGAACTCATGAGATGGATTGATGAGGTCCTCGCTAGCACCCAACTCAAATACGAGGTGATCATGGTAGATGATGGGAGTAGTGATAAGTCCTGGATTGTCATTCAGGAATTGGTAAAAAAGTACAGCTGTCTGAAGGCCATTCGATTTAGAACAAATTACGGCAAATCAGCCGGATTGCAAAAGGGTTTTGAAGCTACAAGCGGAAACGTGATCATTACTATGGATGCCGACCTTCAGGACAGTCCCGAAGAAATACCAGAGCTGTACAGTATGATAATGGACGATGGTTACGACCTTGTCTCCGGCTGGAAGAAAAAAAGGTATGACCCCATTACCAAAACCATACCTACCAAGTTGTTCAATCTTACCACCCGAATCATATCGGGAGTAAAACTAAATGATATCAACTGCGGATTGAAGGCTTATCAAAAGGATGTGGTAAAAAACATTGAAGTATACGGTGAAATGCATCGCTACATACCCGTAATTGCGAAGTGGGCAGGATTTGGAAAAATAGGTGAAAAGGTAGTGCAGCACCAGGCCAGAAAGTACGGCAAAACCAAATTTGGCCCAGAGCGATTCATCAATGGATTCCTCGACCTGCTCTCTATTACACTTGTGGGAAAATTTGGAAAAAAACCCATGCATTTTTTTGGCTCACTGGGAATGATTTTCTTCGTAACGGGATTTCTGATCTTGGCTTACCTCTCATTCCTTAAGTTTGTCTATGATATGACCCAAATGACGGGGCGGCCATTGTTTTTCTATGGTCTATTATTCTTCATTTTTGGAGCCCAGCTTTTTACCACTGGCTTTCTAGCTGAAATGGTATCGAGAAACTCTCCAAAAAGAAATGCCTATTCCGTGCGAGAAAAGATAAATTTCGATGATGAAAACTAAGGGCAAAGTCCCGGACTTGGTACCTGAAAGAATCCGGGAGGCAATAGGTGTTTACTCAGCGATTTTCAATGACGCAGATTTGCAGCGAAATGTTCAAAATGCTGCCAATAACATCATTGAATCTCTCAAGGCCGGTGGAAAGCTTTTGCTCTGTGGAAATGGAGGTAGTGCTGCAGACGCAGAGCACATGGCAGCTGAGTTAAGTGGTCGATTCAACAGACACCGACCGGCACTTTATGCAGAAGCCCTGCACTGGAATGTGGCAGAATTAACGGCTATTTCCAATGACTATGGATATGCACAGGTATTCGCTCGCCAAGTTGAAGCCAGGGGAAAAAAAGGAGACCTACTCCTCGCAATTTCAACCTCCGGTGAATCTGAAAATGTGATCTGCGCTCTTGAAAAAGCGCGTTCACTGGGAATGAAAACTGCACTTCTAACCGGCAAAAAGGGGGGGCGGGCCAATTCTCAATCCGACCTGGTAATTTCAGTGCCCTCTGATGTTACGGCCAGAATACAGGAGGGCCATTTACTGCTGGGACATATCATTTGTGAAATAGTGGAAAATCAAATGTTTCACCAGGCAGAAGAATGAAGCCTCGACAGGAAACTCACAGATACAGCGCTCTATTCCTGGACCGAGATGGAGTCATCAACCGGAGAAATCCGGAGGGCTACATTTTATACAAGGATGAATTTGCCCTCAATGAAGGTGTAGGAGAAGCAATGGCTGAATTGAGTTTCCTATTTAATTGGATAATTGTCGTAACCAATCAGCAGGGGGTGGGAAAGGGACTAATGACAGAGGGAGACCTGATAGCTATCCATGACAAAATGATTGAAGAAATAGAAACAGCAGGAGGTAGAATTGACAAGATTTACAGTTGTACCTCGCTAGAAGAAGCCGGGGATATAAGAAGAAAACCCTCAGCAGGTATGATTCTTCAGGCTCAAGAGGACTTTCCCCAAATTGATTTAAGTGAAAGCTGGATGGTAGGCGATACAATTTCCGACCTGGAACTCGCAAAAAATATGGGGATCAAATCCGCTTTTATCTGGTCGGACTTAGAGGCCAATTCCGGGTGGGAAAGCTACCCGGTCTATGTTGCAGTGCCTGACCTTCTCGCCTTTGTAAGCTGGCTGAAATCCAGGTAAATCTCAAACCCAGATCAGCAATGAATGGCATTTTGGCTGAAAACAACCTAATCAGGCAATTCCCGCAAACTACTTTCATTGACAACGATTACTCTTCCTGAATGGATCTCAATCAAACCTTCCTCCTTAAAATCCGAAAGCGTCCTGGTAACAGTTTCCTTTGCAGTCCCGCATAAGGCTCCAAGGTCTGCCCTACTCAACTCAATCGGATTTTCTGCACTTCCAAGTCCATGGTCTATCAACTCCTCCAACATTATCCCCACCCGCTTTCGGACTGAATGGATAGCCAGTGCCACCAGTTTCTTTTCAAGCAGCAATTTTTGCCTGTGGAAGAGCTCTCGAATTGCCAGACCCGGAATAGAATCCTTTGAAATGATCTCCTCAAATTCTTCTATACTTATGGCCTTCACCCCAACCTCAGTCAATGTCTTGCATTCACCTGCGTAGTCTGAACCGTGGTAGGCTTCCCACAGTCCCGGGTATTGGCCAACAGAAAAGAGTCGAAAAATAGTCTCTTTTCCAAAGTCACTTACATGGCATTCCTTTAGCAGGCCCTCTGTAATCATGTAGACGTTTCGCGGTCTTTTGTTGGCGTTGAATAAAAAGAAGTTGGGTGGGAGTCTCCTCTCCTCTGCATCCTGAAAAACCTTTTTTAACTCCTGTTCAGACCTTTGCAGGTTTTTTAATCTGCCCTCTGAGGGTGGCAGGGAGGGCCCTCGCTCCACCTTTTGAAGTCTCATTTCAATCACTGACAGCAATTCGTCCTTTTGGAAGGGCTTGGTTATATAATCATCCGCACCCAGATTCATGCCCTTTCGCATATCAGTCAATTCTGACTTTGCTGTGAGAAAAATGAATGGCACTTTACTGAGGGCAGGGTCTCCTGACAAAATCTTCAGAATACCAAAGCCATCTAAAATAGGAAGCATGATATCGCATAAAATCAAATCCGGTTGTATCAATTTTGCCATTTCTACCCCGTCTTTCCCATCCTTTGCTCCACTGACCTGATAACCGGATAATTCCAAAATTTCTTCCAGATTCTCTCTGACGTCGTGGTTGTCTTCAATTACCAGTATTTTCTTCATACTTTGTTGGAATTTTAAATAAAAAAACGGTCCCCTTACCTGCTTCACTCTCAAAGCTGATATCCCCTCCGAGAAGGTCCAGATACTTTTTTACTATACTCAGGCCCAGACCGGTTCCCTGATGATTCTCCGCATTTTTTGCTCTGAAAAACCTTGTAAACAAGTGCCTCTTGTCCTCTTCCGGAATGCCTATACCGGAATCCTTCACACTTACTTTCAATAAATGGCCGTCGAGTACGCATCCGCAATACACATTCTGATCAGAGTATTTAATGGCGTTATTCAGCAGGTTAATGAGTATATTGCTCAATATTTTTCGATCTGACCAAAGCGAGATATTTTCCTCCGGGCACTCAAAAACCACTTTTTGCCCCTGCTTTGGGAGATACTGCAACTCACTATCTACCTCAAGCAATACGTCCCGAAGGAGAAACTCCTCGGGCTTTAGACTCAACTTCCCCTCCTCAATTTTTCCTAGGGATAGAAAATCATTCAAAATGTTGATCAGTATTTTTACCGACGACTTTATTCGATTGATGTGTTTCAGTCTTTTGTCAGCCTGATTGTTTTCTTCGTACATACTAATGAGATCGACCGAAGATAGAATAGAGGCAAGAGGAGTACGGAATTCATGTGAAGCGGTGGAGACAAAACGGGACTTGAGTTCGCTAAGATCCCTCTCCCTGGAGAGAGCCTCTTGCAGCTCAAATTCGCGTTCAAGTAATTTGTTATTAATGGATTGAAGTGCCTGAATGCTATCCCTAAGCTTCTCTGTTTTTTCACCCACGCGCTTTTCCAGCTCCTCATTCAGGTACAACAACTCGGATTCAATTTTCACCTTTTGAGTGACGTCGTGGAGTATCCAGACCTCACCCATAGAATCTCCATAAGCTGCAAAATCAACCCAGTGGGAAGTTCCGTCTTTGGATTTAATTTTGTAAGTCCTGACCTCCCGAAACCCCCTTAGTTTATCCTGCTTATACATCTCGTAGTAGTCCTCCCATCTAGAACCCATAAGAGCCTGGAACCAGGTTTTCAGAGAGTAAACCTCCTCATTAGAATATCCTATTAGCTCCTGAATGCGTCGATTGAGAATAAGATGATCTCCAATTTTATACACCGCTCCGACCGGTAATTTTTCGGATAGGTAGAGCATTCGGCCTTCGCTTTTTTTAAGGCGGTCTTCCATTTCAGAAATCTCGCTAAGATCGTGAAGAGTTCCCGCGAAATACCGCTTCCCTTCGATAATTACCTCACTAATTGCGAGCAGCAAAGGAAAGGTTTCTCCACTCTTTTTTCGACCGACCACTTTCCTACCAATTCCGATGATTTTCTTCTTACCAGTCTCCAGATAATTCCTCAGATAGGTATCGTGATTATCCCGATCCGGTCTAGGCATAAGAATGCTTACATTGACCCCATTCAATTCAACTTCAGTATATCCAAACATTTTATAGGTGGCGGGATTGGCCATTTGTATAATTCCCCTATGGTCGATTATCACTATTCCATCAATAGCACTATCGATAACCGCCTGTGAAATCCGGGGCTCAAACTTAATTTTCTCCATTAGTCATTGCACTAATTTTAATAAAATTCATACCAATTTAGCAGCAAAAAGTTTTAGTCCTTTGCGAAACTGATCTAAAACTTCTTCTCACTTCAAAATTGCTTAAGTGAGTCTTGAGGGTCATCTACATTGGACAATTTAAAAGATCTAAGCATGGTCAAAATTACAAAGACTGTGGGAATAATATGCAATGATCCATGTGAAGCCACTGCAAACACTAAAAAAATCATGATATTTTTTCCTTGAATCAGCCAATTTAGCAATAAATGAGATCGAACACCACAGCAGTATTTTCAGAAAAAATAATCGGCCAGTCCATTTGCCGTCTTAAGGTTGAAGATCATTGAGCTATTTTTGGTCCAGATTGCAGATTGAAACTAACTATGTGGAAGGCCCGATAATTTTTATCAAAAAACCCGGGATTAAATTGTTTGAAATCCAATAAATTCTTACTTTTATGTGTGAGAAAGCTTGAGTCCAATAGTTGATTGAGACTGTAGGCCAGCCAATCCAAATATTTCAAAGATCGAACTCGCCCGGAATAGGGGTAAGTTTAAAAAATAATGATGCATGAAACCATTAAAATCAGTTGAGGAGATCATGACCCGCGAAGTTATAACGGTGCGACCAGATGACAGATTGAGTAAAGCACTAGACTACTTTGACCACAATTCTTTCCGCCATTTACTGGTTACTGACGGAAAAAACGGGAAGTTACTTGGGGTCCTGAGCAAAAAAGATATTTTGAATGTCTTCCTAATTATTAGGGCGAAAAAGGATGAATTGTCCTTTCCGGATTTGGACAACATCAAGGTGAGTGAAGCAATGACCGAAGACCCTCTCTATCTCGATCCTTCGGATTCAATTGGTCTTGCCGCCGACATTGTTCTCTCCAACAAATTTCATTCGCTTCCAATAGTGGAGGACGATAAATTAATGGGCATTGTCACCTCTCACGACTTACTGAGATTCGCCTTTGAAAGGATCCCATTAGAAGAATACGGTGAATTCACTGAAGATTAATCAGACTAGTGCCAAAAAATAGTAGTTGAGCGGAAAAAGTCGCGTTGGACTATAGGCCACTGGATTGGGGTATTCCAGTCACAATAAACACAAGCATGCAGTATTCGAATTGCCGCAATTGCGGAATTTGGTGACAAGGGTTTATTTCAAGAAGTTGAAAAGGGAAAAAGATAGTCTTTTGAACTGTACCTGGATATGGAGAGATTGAATTGGACGTATAATTTTTTCCAATCAACTTCCGATCCCTACAAATGAAAAGGGAGCCCAAAGGACTCCCTTAAGTCAAATACTCGAATGATTTTCCGGAAGACCGGAAATCTATAAATGAAAAGGACCACTAAATTTTATCCCACCGCTTTTGTATATCTCGATACGTTTTTACCATACCTGGCGTATACTTTCTCTTTTAGGGCTTTTCTCGCAAAAAATATACGACTCTTAACGGTACCAAGTGGAAGGTCTAAATGATCGGCGATTTCCTGATATTTATACCCTTCAAAGTACATTTCAAAAGGAGTGCGGATGCTGTCATCAAGTTCTACAACCATTTTATTGAGCTCCTCCATCATAATGTTAGACTCAGCCCCATTACTAATGGTAGCACCTCCGGAATTGATATAATACATATTATCCGTTGAGTCAAATATGGTATTGGCTTTGGTCTTCTTGCGATAGTTGTTGATGAAGATATTCTTCATAATGGTAAATAACCAGGCTTTAAAGTTGGTACCAGGTCTAAACTTATCTCTATTTGTCAATGCCCTAAAGGCCGTTTCTTGATATAAATCCTTGGCCTCCTCCATATTTTTGGTGAGATTGTAAGCGAATGCATTGAGCATGTTGGATAATTCCTGATAGCGATTGTGAAATTCGATGCTTGACATGACTTATTAAATTTAATTGTTTACGATGGTACAAATATACAACTCTGTTTAAACATTTGCAACAAAAAGTCCAACAAAACGAACCAAAAGAGCAACTTTGATATTTTATTTAATACTTTATCATCTGATTACATTGGACTTATGTCGTTTGTTAAAAATATATTAATTTTTAAAGTTTCAGTAATTAATGAAAATACGGCCAAAAAAAGAGTCTACGGTCATTGCAAATAGTGGGTTTATTTTTGAGCCTTTACAAATAAATAAACGGCAATTGCAGAAAAAATTATATTGGGTAGCCAAATAGCAAGCAGAGTATTACTCCCGGGAGCAGTAGCATATGTAATTGAAAATTTTGAGATAAACACAAACATAGCTCCCAACACAACACCAGCGGCCAGATGTATACCTACGCCTCCTCTAACTTTGCGGGAAGCGAGAGAAAAGCCGATCAGTGTGAGAATCAAAATAGAAAAGGGATCGGCTGTTCTTCGGTAATACTCGGCCACAACCAATGGCGATCGCCCAACTCCCTTGGACTCCTCCCGTTCAAGGAATGCCAACAATTGAGGACTCGTCATCATTTCCCTATCTTTTCTAAAGGTCGTAAAATCATCCGGCAATAAGTTCAGTACTGTGTCAATATACTCGCCCCTATGGATACTATAGGTTTGCCTCCCCTCCTCCAACACCCTGATCTCAAAGTCATTGATTCGCCACTTATCAGGTGCCTCCAGCATTCTCATAGTCCTCGCTTTTAGCACTTCGACCAAATTCCTTTCCTCATCAAAGGTCTCTATTCGGACATCCCGGCAGAGGGTGTCCGAACGACTGTAGAAGCGTATGTAAATCTTTTGTTCAGGATTAAGAAAAAAATGCACGTCCTGAGTCCTGCCCTCCACTCTGTCCGGTCTGATGTAGGTGTATTCAAAGGTAAGTCGCTGGTCACTACTGATAGGTATAATATAGTGACTCAATACCCAGTGGGCGCCTGAGATAAAGATTGCAGCCACCATATACGGCATCAACAAACGCCTCAGACTCACACCCGTGCTCAACATGGCTATGAATTCCGTATCGCGGGCAAGCCTTGAAGTAAAAAAAACAACGGATATGAGCGCAAACAAAGGCCAAAGCAAGCCATTGATCCAGGGGATGAAATGAAGCAGGTAATCGGTAAATATACGGACCATGCCTACATCTGTCTGCAGTAAATTCTCCAGTTTCTGACTGATCTCAATAACCAATGCGATGATGGAAAAGAGCAAGCATGTAAAAAAGAAAGTAGCGAGGTATTTTCTAATGAGATAACGATCAATCTTTTTTACTCTTAATTTCATAAAGTTATTTACAACCTCCTTGATAGGGTCATTGTCATCTCCTCCTTCCAGTTTGAAAAACTTCCGTCCAAAATTTTAATGCGCGCTTCGCGCACCAGCCACAAGAAGAACGAAAGATTTTGCAAACTTGCTATTTGGGGGCCTAAAAATTCACCGGTCTGAAACAAATGTCTTAAATAAGCTTTTGAATGATTGCGACACAGTGAACATTCACTGCTCTCATCTAAGGGAGTGTGATCGGAAGCCCATTTTGCATTCTTTATATTAATAATCCCGCGCGGGGTATAGATCATTCCGTGGCGTGCATTCCGCGTAGGCAATACGCAATCAAACATATCCACTCCTCGATCTATACATTCGAGAAGATTGACAGGAGTTCCCACTCCCATCAGATAACGCGGCTTATCTTCCGGAAGGTAATCAGTACACAAATCAGTCATTTCATAAAGAATGTCTTCGGGTTCACCAACCGATAGGCCTCCTATTGCATTTGCATCGAGCCCCATATCACTTACAAACAAGGCGGATTGCTTCCGCAAATCCCGGTGAGCCCCCCCCTGTACAATTGGCAAAAGACTTTGGGTATGTTCGTAATGAGTATCAGTCTTGTTGAAATGATCCACACAGCGCTTTAACCACCTATGAGTCATATGCATCGAGCTCTCGACATATTTTCTCTCAGCCGGGAAGGGTGGGCATTCATCAAAGGCCATCATAAAATCAGCACCAATAATCCGCTGTATATCCATCACATTTTCAGGACTAAAAAAGTGCTTGGATCCATCGATATGCGACCTGAACCAAACCCCCTCTTCCGTAATCTTTCTCATACCACTCAGGGAGTAAACCTGATACCCACCACTGTCTGTCAATACATGTCTGTCCCAGTCCATGAACCGGTGAAGTCCCCCCGCTTCGGACATAATATCCATGCCCGGACGAAGGTAAAGGTGATAGGTATTCCCAAGTATTACCGGGGCATCCAGATCGTGCTTAAGCATCTCCTGATTCAATCCCTTTACAGTACCAAGGGTCCCTACCGGCATAAAAATGGGGGTAGGAATCCTTCCTCTTGCCGTGACAATGGTTCCAGACCTTGCTTTGCCCGTATCAGCCCGTCCTTCAATCGTAAAATTCATAGGAGCGCAAATATACGTTGGTTGGAAGAAATGGAGTCGGTGGATTTCCTGCTGGACAACAAATTGCTTTCAATGAAGTATCTTAGCGCCAGTCTAAACCATTTAATATTATGTATAGGGCAACTTTTTTGTAATCTTAATCTTCGACATAATATCCTAAAACGAGCTTCAGTTTCAACCAAATTTACTTATTTAAACTGGTCAGCTAAGGGAGGGCTCACACCCAGTAAGAAAAAGACAAAGATGATTTTAGAGAGGACTGAAATAAGATATAGAGGCAAGGTAGTTTTTGAAAGAATGGTGATGTCCACAAACTTTAAACGAGTGCCAAAACTGTTTTTGGAAGAAGAAGCCTGTTTTTTATTCCTGACAAAAGGTGCATTTCACTTTCGGACACCTACCAAAATTTTAAACTTTAATGCAGGAGATGCCATGCTTTCCAAATGCGGCAATTACTTTTTAGAAAATGTAATGATCAACCGCAAAACGGAACATTCTGTTATTTCGGCAATTGGAGCATTTTTTTATCCGGCTATGGTTAAAGGATTTTTTCCAACTGGCCTCAAAATGGAAAAAATCAGGGAAGAGTTCGATGCCAAAAAAATCAACATCGAACCTCTTATGAAAGCATATATTGACAGCATAAGCTTTATATTGGACAACCCCCAAATTGCCGATGAAAACCTAATAAGGACAAAAATAAAAGAGCTACTTTTATTATTGAGCAAAAGCGAAAATTCAAGTTCAATTTATTCATTTGTCAACTCCCTTTTTGTACCCTGCGAATACGAAATTGTTGATGTCATTCAAAAAAACTTATACTCCAATCTTTCCATTCCTGAGTATGCACACTTGAGTAATATGAGTTTAGCGACTTTTAAAAGGAAGTTTAAAGAGCTTTACAAAATGAGCCCTGCCAGGTACATCCTTCAAAAAAAATTAGAAAAAGCCTTACATCTACTTCAATTCCAAACACAGCCAATTTCTGAAATCGCCTATGAATGTGGTTTTGAGACAGCCTCACATTTTAATAAGGCCTTTAAGAGACATTTTGGAAAATCACCCTCGCTAATCCGTTTGAGCCAAAAAGACAAGAAACCGGGCCAATAGGAAAACTTAGGTACGCTTAAATGGCGCAATTTTGCACCTTAACAAACTTGTACTTATGTTAATCGAAAAGGAAATTATCATCAACAACAGTATTGAAAACACCTGGAAAATCCTGGGACATGATTTTGCACACCCCTATAAGTGGGCTTCCAGTGTAAGTCATTCAGAAGGTCATGGAAAACCATTGGCCACGACCACCTGCGACGAAAGGTCTTGTCAAACGAAATTGGGTGACATCACAGAAAAATTAACCCATTATTCTGACGAAAACTATCATCTCGCATACAACATTGTGGAAGGTTTGCCGGGCATGGTAAAAACAGCTTCCAACGATTGGAGACTCACTAAAATCGGGCCTGAAAAAACTCAACTGGTGGTCAGGATGAAATTCAGATTCCAAGGCATTATGGGGTATCTAATGCAGCCATTGATAAAAATGAAGCTCAGTAAAATGGCCATGGAAATAGTGGAAGATTTTGCGTATTACTCAGAGAATGGCCGACCTCATCCGAGAAAATTAAAAGCTCAGAACCAATGAAAGAATTGAAGAAATATTTAACGATCAACAGCATCTTTTCGGCCCTAAGCGGATTGACTATGGTTCTGCTGTCAGGCATTCTGAATCAATTATTTGGCATAAAAAATGTTTACGTCTTTCCGGTTATTGGGGTAAATTTATTGGTTTTCGCTGTTTTTGTATGGTATGTTTCCAAAAGGCATTTGACAAATAGATTATGGGTAATGGCCATCACAGTTCTAGACGTGCTTTGGGTAGTGGGTAGTTTTGTCATTGTCCTGCTGGGTCTATATGACCTGACAGCTACAGGCTACATTATTACCGTAGTAGTCGCATTGTGGATTGGCTTTTTAGCCTACAAACAGTTTGTGAATAGTGCAAGTACATAAAAGCATTCAACACTTCCGCAGATCAATGATTAGAACTATAAATCATGATAAAACAGTGATGCCCCTGGAGTATTATTGCAATCCAATGGAGGGTGGCTGCATGCTTATTGGAGAACAAGGTGCCTCTATCCTGCGAAATAGACAGGTGATTAAGTAGCTAATTCAAAAAAAGTGATCTAAGAAAAAAAAGTAACAAAAATGCAACGACAACTTAGTACAAAAGCCCAAGCTTTTATTACAGCCGTGATTGCCCTTTTCATTTTCAGTATACTTCTGTGGGACCACTTTCATGGAGGGGTTCAAAGTCATCATATTTTGGATCAGGAAGAGCTGCCCGCCATTTCTAATTGGTGGGGTGGACTTTTGCTTCCCGTTCTATCCTGGATTCTCCTCGGCAGGATAGAAAAGAGGCTCAGTAAAAAAGCTGCATCACAGTCTCCTTCGAAAGGTAAATACTAGGAGGTAGTTGTAATTTTCACCACCGGTTTGATCCTTGCAGTCCTGATCGCGGTTTCTTTTGTAAATGGCTACCAATTATTCATTGACCATGTTCTTTACGGCATTTTGATCCTCAGTCTGTTCATCCCCATATTTTACTCAGAATTTATACTGGGTTTTGTCCTCGGGATGACATTGACATTCGGAGCAATATTGCCAACCATCTTTATTCTGGCAATGGCAGTTCCCGGATTGGTGATCTACAGATTTATTCGCCCGTTCATTATTCGATTAGCTGGTTTAATCCCAGGGTAAGGGTCGCAGCCACCCTATATATCCTTCAACCCGTAAAAGTGGACTCTCAATGTAGGAGAACTGAGGGAAGCACTTTGTAGAAATGAAAACCTGAAAAGAGTACACCCCACCACATTACCTGACATAAAGGAGGAGGCAGTTCTCCGTGGACAAAAATTGTCCTATATTTGAGGGCAGTTCCAGTTGGCTGGTATAGTGGGTGCAAACCAACGCGAGCCGTTAGCTGCAATAGGAATTACTTTATAAATTAATCAGGTTGTGCAGGCAGATGCAAAAAATGAAAGCCGCAGTGCGGAAAACTTACGGGCCTCCGCGGAAGATAAAAATTGAGGAAATCGAAAAACCTGTACCCGGGGATGATGAACTTCTGATCAGAGTTTATGCCACTTCGGTCAACAGAACGGATTGCGCAAACCTTACTGCAAAACCATTTATTATGCGCTTTGTATTGGGGTTTCTAAAGCCCCGGAAAAAAATACTGGGAACCGATTTTGCCGGCCAGGTGGAGGCGATTGGCAAAAACATTGAGGCCTGGAGTGTAAACGACAGAGTATTTGGGTTTTTAGATACGGGTTTGGAATCCCAGGCAGAATTTTTGGCAATTAAGCCAGATGGGAGCGTGTTGCCTATACCTGAAAATATTGATTACAAACAAGCTGCTGCCAGTTTGGAGGGAGCACATTACGCCTACGCATTCGTCCACAAAGTAGATATTCAAGCCGGGCAGAGAATTCTCATCAATGGGGCTACCGGGGGAATTGGCTCCGCACTCCTACAATTAGTAAGGCAGTACGATGTAGAAATAACTGCTACCTGCAACACTAAGAACAAAGACTTAATTCAATCTCTGGGCGCCCACAGAATTATTGATTACACCAAAGAGGATTTTACCACTGGCAGTAAAAAATACGACTACATATTTGATGCGGTGGGCAAAAGCACTTTTGGCAAATGCAAACCACTGCTGAAGAAGCACGGTGTTTACATTTCCTCTGAGTTGGGCCCTTTCGCCCAAAACATCTTCTTTGCAGTCTTCACCTCCTTTAGCAACAGGAAAGTGATATTTGCTGTACCGTACAGTATTCAAAAAACTTTACCCTATATTCACGACCTTTTGAAGAGGGGAAAGTATGTGCCGGTGATAGACCGGGAATATCCATTTGAGGATATTTCCAAAGCTTATGAATATGTCATCGCAGGAAAAAAAACGGGCAGCGTAATTATCAAGCTGCAAAATTTGGAGTAGCCATCGCCAT
Organism: Saprospirales bacterium; assembly: GCA_007695145.1. Classification (GTDB taxonomy): domain Bacteria; phylum Bacteroidota; class Bacteroidia; order Chitinophagales; family Saprospiraceae; genus PWJY01. The sequence continues at coordinate 22,747 of REEI01000134.1, forward strand.
CCACAAAAAAAGGTTATTTTTCTACTGACATTAGTATGAATATCACCAAAATCAACTAAAAGGTGTTAGGAACCTTAATGTTCTTGACAAAATTGGTATATCATTCAAAATAAAGTACTATATTTGTTTAATAGACTAAGTCAAAACCCTTAGGAGTAATTTCTTACACTCTGATTTGGAATTATCTACTTGAAGCCCGATTGTGTTTTGAGTTGAAAAAACATCAAATTCTAATAGTCTCGATGAACTCAACACCATCCATCTTTGAGCAAAAACTAGACGAAATTGATTAAAACAACTTAAATTAATCAACTTATAAAAGTAGTATTATGAAGAATGCACTAATGATTATTTTTAGCCTTTTTATTTCTAGCCAGGTCTTAAGTCAAACCTATGAGAGTATTTTTGGTGTGGAATCCACACAGTGGAATATAACTATGGGAAATCTATGGGGGATGGCTACTGCAGAACACAGAGTTGTTGGAGACACCCTAATCAACAACCTCCTTTACCAAATTGTAGATGGCTATGACAATACAGGAGAAATAATGGGTTTTCTAAGGGAGGATTCTACCCATTCAAGGGCCTGGTACCTGGGTCGGCATGACAATGATGAATATCTGATAATGGATTTGAATCTAAATGTCGGAGACTCCATGTTTATTGGTGGCAATTGGAATGCCGGTCCTCAATATTACTATGTGGACTCTGTCTATTTTAAAAATGGCAAAAAACACATTCAATTCAATCTTGAAGTATATTTCCTGGACAATGAGAAATTTACATTGATCGAAGGTGTCACCAGCAATCTAGGTTTCAGGTATCAGGACAAAGAATATATCAATGCCTTCCCCACCATACTTTTGTGCGCCTTTAAAGATGGTCAACAAATTTTTGGGACGGGTGACTGTATAATTTCATCGGTTCTGGAAGAATCTACTCCAATGAAGTTCGAAATATATCCAAATCCATTCCAAAATGTCATCACAATTGATTTCAACGGCACCCATGAAGTCCTGTTTGCTTCTGTTTACGATTTGAACGGCAGAAGAGTCTTCATCGAAAAAATCAACCGCTCTGTTGTAAATACCCTTGACTTAAAAAAACTTAGATCGGGAATCTACTTTCTACATTTTCAGGATGAAGTTGGCAACTTCAAGCATACAACAAGAATAATTAAAGGGGACTGAAAACTACCCTATCCCAAAACTCATGTATTTAAGTTCCAGGTATTCGTTCAGCCCGTGTCGGGATCCCTCCCGTCCAATTCCGCTTTCTTTGACGCCACCGAAAGGGGCTGATGCATCGGAGATAAAACCCGAATTGATTCCAACCATTCCGCATTCCAATGCCTCGGCTACCCTCCAGCATCTGCTTACATCTTTAGAATAAAAATAGGACGCGAGCCCATGTGGGGTATTGTTGGCTCTTTGTATGACTTCCTTCTCGGATTCAAAGGAGTAAATGGCAGCGACCGGACCAAAAATTTCTTCCTTAAAAACCTCCATATCATCGCTGCAGTTCAACAACAGGGTGGGTTCAAAGTAACAGTCTTCAATGGCGTTGCCACCGAGTTTTAAAGTGGCCCCATTTTGCATTGCATTGTTCACCAAACGCGAAAGTTTGCTGACTGCTTTCTTATTGATTTGAGGACCTATATCAGTATCGTTTTTTATTCCGGGACCTAATTTTAGGTTTTTCATCTTATTGAAAAGTTTATCGCAAAACGCATCCATGACATCTTTATGAACAAAAATGCGATTAGCTGCTATACATGCCTGTCCGCCGTTCCTGAATTTTGCCGTCATCAATCCTTTTAAAGCCTTGTCAATATCGGCATCATTAAAAACAATAAAAGGAGCATTGCCCCCAAGTTCCAGAGAGACCTTTTTCAAAGTGGCCGAGGAAGCTTTCATCATTTTTTTTCCCACAGGGGTTGAACCTGTAAAAGATAATTTTTCAATTCGCTGATCTGAAAAGACCACGTCTGAGAATTCCTGTGGATTGGAGCAATTGACCACATTGAACACCCCAGCCGGAAATCCAGCACTCTCAGCAAGGGCTGCCAGTGCAAGAGCAGATAGTGGAGTCTCCTCTGAAGGTTTAGCAACCAGCGTACAACCAGCTGCCAGCGCAGGGGCTGCCTTGCGAGTAATCATAGCCGATGGGAAATTCCAGGGAGTAATAATTGCAACAGGGCCCACTGCCTGCCTGATGGCAACAAAGCGGGAATTCGGAGCGGGGGCAGGTATAGTCTCCCCATAAGCGCGTACCCCCTCCTCTGCAAACCATTTTACAAAAGAAGCGGCATACGTTATTTCCCCTTTTGCCTCCTTCAGGGGCTTACCCTGCTCCAGGGTCATTATTTCAGCGAGTTCGGTCCGATTTTGCATTATCAGCTCGTACCATTTGGTTAAAAGTGTACACCGGTCATAAGTAGTCCTGCTTCTCCAACCGCTGTAGGCATCTGCAGCTGAGCTCACAGCCGCATCTATATCCCCCTTAGTTGCATCTGCCACTTCGGCCACCACACTTCCATCTGCAGGATTCAATACCACCATACTTTTTCTCCCATCCGAATCTCTCCATTGTCCGTTGATGAATAGTCTGCTCCTGATCAAGCTCATTTTTTTAGGTTTGTTGCAAATATAGAGACTTTAAGATCACTTTGACCAAATATTTTTCTGAAGCACCTTTTGTTCAAAAACCATTATTGCCATAATTTTGTACAATATTGACTATGCTGTGGATACATCTTTGCAGAAACGACTATTCAGAAATAATAACCATTTGCCTAGACCAATACTCAAATCCGAACTAATGAAATCGAAATTAAAATTTTGATAGGATTCATTCTACCTCCCTTAGTCGACGGGTCTTCCTCTACCTCATTAAGCTCACCTCCCCCTGCAACACTACCACCTCCCCATCCAAAAATTCCACCTCCACCATCCACACAAATACCCCCGGATTCAAGGGCTGATCCCGAAAAGTCCCATCCCAACCCTCCGTAGGTTGATTGGGTGCAAAATGGGTCCGATGAAAAACCTGTTCACCAAATCGGTTAAACACTTTCAGTGAGAGTACCTGCTTCACATTGCGCTCATTGGCAAAGACGGTAAAATAGTCATTGACTCCATCCCCATTCGGTGAAAAGGCATTGGGCACGAAGATGTCCC
>REEI01000119.1 GCA_007695145.1 Saprospirales bacterium
AGTAGTTGAACTGTTATCGCCTTCAGACACTACCAAATTTCTTAACGTTGTGGAACCCATTTTTCTTAACGCCAAATCCTTGAAGGCCGGGAAAGGGCTATTGAAATTCCAAAATGTTATGTCTCTTAAACTTTGCTTCCATTATTCAATTGATTGCTTTGATAACCATCATCATTCAAGCTTATTATTTATTAGCCTAATTTGATTATTCTATTAGAGATATTCCGTGGAGATTGGCATTTCCATTTTTCAAGAAAGCATAAGTTAGTTTATCTACCTTACAATCGGAAAATTTGACTCGATTCAACTTTATATTGTTCTTGAAAAATGAGTTTATGATGGTAGCATTTCGGAACTCTACCCGTTTGAATGAGCAATTTTCAAACGAGCAGTTTTCTATAGTCCCTTCAAAAATGATTTCCGAAATATCTGAGTTTTTGAACAATGATAATTTCCACAGTACCCCTTCAATTTTGTTGCTCTCAAAATCGCAAGATATAATTTCAGCACCTTCAAAATTTGCCCTGGAAAAATCTGACTGGGAGATATCGCACTTCTTAAATTCAGTGTCTATAAGTGAACAGGCGGCAAAGGTGTTATTTACCAGGGTCGATCCCTGGATTCTGCTATTGCGCCAATCCGAACCTGAAAAATCACATTTCTCAATGCTATTTCCTTTAAAAATCAGATTGGTCAATTCTGTCTCCAGAAATTTGCACGCCCTCAAATTGGAACCGCTGATTTTTTCTTTTAGATTCTTTAATCCTGAAAAGTCGGCATCGAGCCAGTTTCCTTCAGATAGATCTCTGCCCAGACCCATACTTCGGCCTTCTTTATGTTCTGAAGGTAAAGCTTCAGTGGTCGGCCCTTTTGGCGGATTGACAGCTGTATCTTCCAGTTCTTTTTCATGAAAAGTATCCGAAAAATAGTTTAGGTCAAGACCGAAGATTTCTGCAAGGCGATTTAATTTGGTGATATCCGGCATAGATTCGCCTCGTTCCCACTTTCCTACTGCTTGTGGGCTAATTGAAATCTTTTGAGCAAGGTCTGCTTGAGAGAGGTTCTTTCTCTTTCTTTCTTCTGCAATCTTATTACCAATGAATTTTGAATTCATCATCATCTTATTTATTTTTTTGTGATGCCACAAAGGTAGTTTATCTGATTGGGTAGCCGAAAATTATGACCCCTACCTACAGTTGTAAATAGCCTATTTTCAGTTGTTTTTCGACAACTGTGGGTTGTTTTCTTGTCGATTTGTGGAATAACTGAGAGGTTCAATTCAAAACTGACCTTTTGTCACATTGAGTCCGGATCTTTTTATTGGTGCTTATTAGGGTAAATTCTGCGAACAATTAGCATTTTTTCAGGACAGTAATCTTTACAACGACTAGAACTGCTTTGGGCTTCTGTCTCCATAATTTAGGCGGAACTTGGGACCCGGACACCAGCCCAACCTGAGAACTAAACAATTTTTGACTGAAAAGCTTTGCTCACGGCCTCTGTTTTAGAGTTGACTTCCATTTTCCCATAGATATTTTTGACATGAGATTGTACGGTGAAAAAACTGATGAAGAGTTTGTCAGCGATGGTCTTATAAGAAGCGCCCTCCGCCAACAACTTCAATACGTCCAATTCTCGTTCTGACAATCTAAAATGCGCTTTTGCGGCATCTGTGGTATTGCCTCTTATGATATCCAGTACTTTTTTTGCGACTTCCGGGCTCATGGCAACCCTGCCCTCAACCACATCCCGTATCGCTTCTATCAACTCGCCGGGTTTGGCTTTTTTGAGAATGTATCCATCTGCTCCGGCCTTTATAGCATCCTGTATTTTTTGATTTTCTTCAAAAACCGTTTGCATTAAGATTTTTACCTTTGGGAATTGGCGCTTAATAATTTTTGTGCATTCAATACCATCCATTCCGGGCATATTGATATCCATAAGGGCCAAATCCGGATTGGCTGTCAGGACATTCATCACCAGATTGTCCCCGTTTGCAAAGGCACCGGAACATGCCATACCCTCCGTATTATTGATAACCAATGAGATACTTTCTCTCAGATGTCGGTTATCTTCAAAAATAATTACTTTTATCATGCCCATTGTATTGGCTATTTCAAATCCCGATTTTCATTCAGCAAAGTTAAGGGTATTTATTATTCAGCATATACCATAATTATGGGATTAGAGTGTCAGTCAATCCTTTGAGCTGCCCGCTTTCTCTTTTTCAAGTACCTTTTAGGGCTCTCGGACCAATTATCCCATAATTATGGTATTGTTTCAAGTGAAGTGCACACTTAGTTTTGCAGGATATTTAAAGATACAGCAGATGAAACATTTGTACTTTCCAATTTTATTGTTTTTCCTACCTGTTTGTATTTATGGACAACTACCCCTTCCCATTATTGATATGCACCTGCATGCCATGAATGTGGATGCAAATGGGCCGGTACCCAATGGTATAGGTCGGGGCAATCCCGGCTACCCCGATTTCGATCCCGAAAAACCATGGATGCAAACGGCGATGGAATGGTTGGCAAATCCCAATGGCGAAAATCCAATAGTTAGTCCCATGACCAACGATGAACTGAGAGAACAAACTTTGGAAATCCTCAAGCGTCGTAACATTTATGGTGTAACCAGTGGAAACAGACTCGATGAATACATTGAGCATGGAGGTGAGTATGTCATTCCGTCATGGAGCCCCCCAACCCATATCGACAACTGGCCACCACCAGCTGAAGTCAGAAAAATCCTTGAAACCGGAAAATATAAAGTTTTTGGTGAAGTGTCTTTTGCATACCATGGCATTTCACCATGTGATCCGCGCTTTGCGCCCTACCTTGAGATACTTGAAGAGCTGGATATCCCCCTCGGTATCCACATCGGGACCGGCCCTCCGGGGGCGTCGTATTTGCCTGGCATCAACAATCACCTGGGGCGTCTTCACAGCGCCTTTGAAATTGAAGAAGTGGCCATCAGGCATCCGCGTCTGCGCATCAACTTGATGCACGCAGGCTGGCCATTGGCTGATCACCTTATTGCAGTACTATACAACCACCCTCAGGTATATGCAGATGTGGGCATCATCTGCTATTCATTGCCAAGGGAAGCCTTTCACGACTACCTCAGACGTATTGTACAGGCCGGCTTTCACCGTCGCATCATGTTTGGTTCAGACCAGATGAACTGGCCCGCGGCTATTGAAGAGGGAATCACCGCTATCGAAACGGCCTCTTTCCTCACTGAAGAACAAAAGCGCGATATTCTTTACAATAATGCCGCCCGCTTTCTGCGCCTGAGCCAGGAAGAGATTGACAGGCATCATGGCAGGTAAAATATTTATTATAAAAAAATCATCAAAATGAAACATTTAATTTTTACATTTCTGATTTTAGCTCAAGTGGCATTCAATCTGACTGTCGAAACTCAAAATCCCCTGCTTGAACCCTACGACACTCCCCACGGGATCATTCCTTTTGAGAAGGTGGAACAGGAGCATATATTACCGGCCTTCAATGTTTTTCTTGAAGAAGACAGAAAGCAGGTACAAACGATAACTGATAACCCGCAATCTCCCACTTTCGAGAATACGATAGGAGCTCTTGCGAAGATTGGGAGAGAATCAGGTCTTATATCTGCCTATGCAAATGCAATGGCCGGGGTTAATGGCAACCCTGAAATTTATCAGATAGTGGGCAAGATCAACCAGCTTAGTAGTACTTACTTTAATGATTTGCTTTTCAATGAAGATCTTTTTAAAAGGGTAAAGGAGGTTTATCTGCAAAAGAGAAACTTATCACTGACGATGGAAGAATTAACCCTACTGGAGTACGCTTACCGCTTGTTGGCCCGAAATGGCAATGATCTTTCAGAAAAGGATAAAGAGCGATTGAAAGAAATCAGGAGTCGCTTGAGTGAATTAAGCACCCTCTTTGATCAGAATGTTACCATGGATCGAGACCGTACATTTTTCCACCTTACAAAGGAAGAAGACTTGGCAGGTCTGCCCGAAATGGTAATTGCTACAGCTGCTGCATATGCCAGTAGTAATAATACAAATGGATGGGCATTTCCTATTTCCGGCCCTTCTACCGGAGACTTTATAAGGTACTCAGATAAAAGAACATCAAGGGAACAACTTTTGAAATTATCATGGCAAATCGGGAACAATCCCAATGAATTTAACAATCTCGGTAATGCCCAAGAGATTTTAAACCTTCGTCTTGAAATGGCCCAACTACTCGGATACAAATCTTATGCTGAATATGTGCTTGAAGAAAGAATGGCAGAAACCCCCGAACAAGTAATGACTTTTCTTAAAACATTCAAGGACAAGGTAAAAACCATAGCAGAAAAAGAAATAGAAAACCTGCATGCATTTGCCATTTCTCAAGGCTTTGATGATGTGATCCGACATTGGGATTTTAGTTACTATAACAGGAAATACAGAGAGGGGATTTATGAATTTAACCCCGATGAGGTTAAGCCCTGGTTGCCTGTGGCTCATGTACTAAACGAAACATTTTCTATGGTATCTGATATGTGGGGACTAGAATTTAGAGAGAACCAAAGCTTACCAAAAATGCATCCACAAATGCTGCCCTACGAGGTATTTGATTCAAATGGTGATGTTAAAGCCGTATTGTATCTGGATCTTTATGAGAGAGTAGGTAAAACAGGTGGAGCATTTGCCGGGGCAATTCGAACTCAAAATAAAGAGATAGGGCATAATGAAATCCCTTGGGTAGGTCTTGTTTGTAATTTCAGAAATCCTTCAGAAGATGCTGAGGCATTTTTGAGTTTAGACGAACTCCATACCTTTCTGCACGAGTTAGGGCACGCATTGCATCTTATATTGTCAGATGTAACCTATAGAATTCTTTCCGGTACAAACATAAAATACAGAGATTTTGTAGAAGTACCTTCCATGTTACTGCAAAAATGGGCTTATGAACCGGATTTTCTGGCCAGGGTGGGAAGGCATTACCAAACGGGTGAAGCTCTTTCACAAGAAATGATTGATAAAATCATATTTAATGAAAAGGAAGGCAGGGCACTTTCAGCAATGAGGTTTACCATTGCTGATGCTGCCCTTGATATTGCCCTGCACGATATGCGTATGCCTTTTGAAGGTGATCTTTGCGATTGGGAAAGGGACTTTACTCAAAACTATTCCTTGTTTCCCTCTGTAGAAGATGCCTGCTATATTCCTTCATTTAATCATATATTTTCCTTTGGTTATGCTTCCGGTTATTATACCTATACCTGGTCGGACATGATGGCATGGGATATTTTTAATGAGTTCAAAAAGAATGGCATTTTCGACCCGGCTACAGCCAAAAGATTTGAGCAAGAGATCCTTTCTAAAGGAGGTACGGTGCATCCGCGAGAGTTGTTTAAAAATTTTATGGGAAGGGATATCAGTATGGAAGCATTTTTGGAGAGTTTTGATTAAAAAAAATTCCGGAAGCATCCATTTCTCTACTCACCGTGAAGGCGTAGAGTTACACAGAGTTCATCCTCGCAAGAGCCC
>REEI01000063.1 GCA_007695145.1 Saprospirales bacterium
GAAATGAATCTACCTACTCTTTTGAGGTGACTGTAACGGACATGGTTGATCCTGAAGTTACTTGTCCTGTTGGATCTCCCTTCACATTTGACAATACGCCGGATTCATGTGGGTATTTGGTTCCAAATATGGCTTTGGATGCAACAGCTGATGATAATTGTGGAGTTGTTTCTCTTGTTCATGATTGGCCAGATGCAGATTCAGCCAATACTCTAATGGGTGCTTATTTTGAAGTAGGTGGTCCTTATATGGTAACTTGGACTGCAACTGACGCAGAGGGTAATACTGATGAATGTACCATTGAAATTACTGTTCTTGATGCTGAAGATCCATTTTTTACATATTGCCCAGTAGATACTACCGTTGGTACATCCGAAGATGGTCTAGGTCTATATGACTGTGCATTTACCATAATTAATGACTTTTTTGATGCTGAAGCTGATGATAATTGTGCTGTTGTATCTTTAACGCACGATTTCGCTGATGCACCATTAAATACAACCCTAGAAGATGCTGTTTTGCCTGAAGGTAGTAATACCATCACCTGGACAGCTGAAGATGCTGCTGGGAATACTGAAACGTGTACCTTTACCATAACAGTAGTGGATGATGAAAATCCAATAATCAATGATTGTCCTGCTGACTTTACTGTATTTACCAATCCATCCAGTTGCGATGTAATTGCCAGTTGGTCTCCCCCTATTGATTTTGAGGACAACTGTGCCTTGGCTTCTTTTGACGTTTGGGGTGTTGGCCCCGACGGTGATACACTGAATATTTTCAATACTAATCCGGGTTCTTGTTTGAACACGCTTGGTTATGTTGGTGCTTTTTCACCAGGTCTGTGGGCGGTTACTCAATCAACAGGAAATGCTGATTTTGTCCATGATGCTTTTTCTTATGAAGTGGATCTAAGTCCTGGGGCAGCTGGTTTATTTACTGATAATGTTGTAGGAGAAGTTAATGTACCTTCCGACTATCAGGGAGTTGTATCTCTTAGAGTGGCGCAAACTTCTCAAGGGGTTGCCTCTGGTTCAATTGTCAATATTGAGGTTAATGGGTCTACTGTACACTCTAATCTTTCTTTGATTGGAAATGCTACAAATTTTGTGTCTTTCAATGTTTTTCCTGGTGATGTAATCACGTTTGATATCGTTGTAACAAAAACAGTTTTGGCAGCAAACTTTGCTAATGTTGTTATTGACAATTTTTCTTTCCTTTGCGACAACAGCCAAGCCAATGCAAACATTGGATTAGGTACCAGTTCAATTTATTATCAACTAACTGACCTGGAGGGCAATGATACAATCTGTCAATTCAATATCACTCTAGAAGATAATGATGCACCTGTAGCCAACGGACAAGATGTTACCGTCCAGGTTGGAGCAGGTCAAACGATCAATGTTCCTGCAACTGCTTTTGATGCAGGTAGTACCGATAATTGCGGTATCGTTGAGTATCTGGTTAGGGAGAATCCTGCAGGTCCTTTCTACTCTGTTGATTGCAGTAATGTTGGTGATACTATAGCACTTCAATTAATTGTTTGCGATGCAGCAATGAATTGTGATACTGCTGATGTTTCTCTTATTGTTGAAGAAATTGCAATCCCTGTTATCGCATTCTGCCCTGCAGATCAAGTTTTGGTAAATGATGCCGGTGAATGCGGTGCAGTTGGTAATTATCCTACTCCACGTGTTCATGATGGTTGCTCTGCCGACAGTGCTATGGCATTGCTCAATGGATTGGCTTCCGGTGAAATGTTCCCGGTTGGAGTTACTCCTGTTACCTGGTTCCACGTTGGCAAAAATACCGGTGATACCGTTCTTTGTCAGTTCAATGTGGTGGTAAACGACAACGAAGCTCCTGTAATCACAGGATGTCCTGCTGATATTATCCAGCCGAAAGATGCTGGAAGTTGCAGTGCAACGGTAACTTGGACCGAACCTACTGCGGACGATAATTGTACTGCTCCAGGCGACATTTTGGTTATTCAAAACCATTTCCCTGGTGATGAGTTCCCTGTTGGTAAAACTACAGTACAATATACCTTTATTGATGAGGCTGGAAATTCCGATCAGTGTATATTTGATATCACAATTGAAGATCCTGAAGTTCCTTTCGTACTTTGTAGAGACTACACAGTAGAATTGGATTCATGTGGAGAACTTGTTGTTTATGCCAATGATATTCGAGTATCAGCTGAAGCTGATTGTGGAATTGCTTTGCTGGAAATTGAGATAAACGGGGAGGGTTTCAACATAGACTCTGTTGTACTTGATTGCAACTACCTTGGTGTAAACAATGCAATTTTCCGCGCTACAACTAAAGCTGGAATTAGTAATACTTGTGAAGCAACAGTCACTGTCATCGATGTAATCGCTCCTGAAGTGGTTTGTCACGATGATATAACAGTTAACATCTCTGATTACGATGATGCTCTTTGTTCCGTTACCGGTATTCCCGGTATTGGTTTCGATTATATCGATTGCAACGGTTTACCAACTGCAGCAGGAGAGTACTACTCTAACGATTCTTGTAATGTTGAGACTCGTTTCAGCATTGAAGATGAAGATGGAAACATTATTAATGTTGGTCCATTTACCGGTCCTGTTAGTTTCGATCCGGGAGCTGAAGTATTCCAATTGGGTGACAATGTTGTTACGGTAATCGTTACGGATGCCAATGGACTGTCTGATCAGTGTGATTTTACCGTTACTGTAGTGGATGATGTACCTCCTATTGTTGAGTGCGCTGAAGACATCACCAGAGGAACCAGCGAAGATGGTGTTCTGGTTGATTGTATCTACATCGTTCAGGGTAATGAATTGGACCCTATAACAGTTGAGGACAACTGCGAAGTTTGTTCAGTTGTAAATGATGTAAACGGTGATTCAACCCTTGCCGGACACGGCTTTGAAGCTGGTACGCATGTAATTACCTGGACCGTTACAGATTGTAGTGACAATGTTTCAACCTGTCAGGTTACACTTACCGTAGTGGATGACGTGGATCCTCAAATCACTTGTGCAGATGATGCCTTCAGAACTACTTCTCAAGATGGTGTTACTGTTGATTGCTTCTACATTGCCTCTGGTGGTGAATTCGATCCTGTCTTTACTTTCGACAATTGTGAAATTGAGTCAGTTACTCACGATTATGATCCTGGACTTTCTGCTAGCAATACCACTCTTGATGGAGCTCAATTCCCTGGCTTCTGTGAAACAACTGTTGTAACATGGACCATTACCGATACTTCCGGTAGAACTGCTACATGTGTCATTGAAATCACAGTAGAGGATAGCGAAGATCCTATGTTCCTGGATCCTACATTGACCAATACAACTCATACCTGTGGTGATACAGTTAGGTTGGTGAATGTTACCAATAACTGTCACGCAGAGTTGATCGTGAATCGTCCTACTTTGGATGATACCTGGGACAACTGTTCTGATCCTATGGATATGACAATGACTGAAGATATTTCCGATGCATCCGTTGCTGCAAATGTCGCTCAGAATCACCCATGGGGTGGAGGAGTGGCTCCTTCTTCAATGGAATTGGATTTCCCTGTAGGTATTACCACGCTAACCTGGGTTGTTTACGATCAGGTATGTGATGGCAATGAGCCAAATACGGATACTTGCGTTTTGACTGTTGTCGTAGAGGATACTGAAATACCTGTTATCACCTGTCCTTCACCACAGAATATTTACTCTATCTGTGCTGATACCGAAGTACCTAATTACATAGGTTCTGTTCAGGTGATCGACAACTGTCCTACTGATACCATTACACAAGATCCTGCACCGGGTACTACTCTTGAAGATGTAGGCGTTGCTTTAGAAGACGGTGCTACCTTCCAGGTTACCATTACTGTTACTCAGCCTACCTACAATGCAACCTTCGATGATTTTGTAGTTACCTGTGACTTCACTATTACCCTTGTTGATGAGGATATGTGGACTCCGACTGCAGGATTGCCTCAGGGTTTCCTTTCTACTTTGGATACCATTTCTTGTGGTGGTGCATCCGTGGTCATCACGGCTCCTACGGCTACCAAGCCCAATCCTGAGGATTGCAGTGACATTTTGACCGCTTTTGCGACATTAACATCGAGCAATGATAATTTTGTAGACCTTGGCAATGGACAGTATCAATTAGAAATTGGAACCTACTCTATTAGTTGGGTATACAATGGCGGTCCTTTGAATCAATTCCAACTAATTAATGTGGTGCCTGACTTCATACCACCGGTTGCTGTTTGTCAGGATATAACTGTAGAGTTGGATACTGATGGCAGTGCCAGTATTGATGCTGAGACCGATATCGATAATGGAAGTACAGATAATTGTGGTATTTCTGCCTATGCAATCGACATCGATGCTTTCACTTGTGCTGATTTGGGTCTGAATACTGTTACCTTAACGGTTACTGATTTAGATGGCAATACAGATGAGTGTGAAGCAAATGTATTGGTAGTTGATAATATCGCTCCGGTTGCTGAGTGTATTGAATTGATCGTTGTCTCTCTTGATGAGGCTGGTCAAGGGTCAATTACAGTTGATGATGTTGATGCAGGAAGTTCTGATAATTGTACAATTACCAATAGGACCTTATCACGCTCTACTTTCGATTGTGATGACCTGTTTTCAGGTGATATTTTGTTTGATACTACTTCAGTTGAGTTCAGTTTAATTGCCGAAGCTACAGTGTTTGAAGATAATCCTTCATTTAACGTTGCTGCTCCTGCCCTTAATGATCCTGTTGACATAGTTTTAAACATGGAAATTATACCAATTTCCTTTGCCTGGACCAGCGAATTAAGAATACGAATTACTGATAATAACGACAATGTTGTATTTGAGAGTACAGGACCCCTTCCAGGAACTGCTAATAACACTACTCCTGTTTCCTCCCAACTTACTTTCCAAGGGATTGAAGATGTTGAAGGCGATTGGACTTTTGAAGTTAGAACTACATTCGGTGATGCTATAGATGTGGACTTTGAGCTGAATTTGATTACTTCTTCTATTGCTGGCGGCGTTCCTGTGACTTTGACTGTAACTGATCAAAGCAGTAATAGCAGTGAATGTGTCACTTTTGTAAATGTTATTGATGAAATTGCTCCTGTCGCCCTTTGTCAGGATGTTACTGTTCAATTGAATCAGGAGGGTTTGGCATCATTGGGTGAAACTTCATCACTTCTGTTGGAGTGCGCTGATCTTACACCTACCATTATCTCTGGTGTTCCATATAGCGAGTCCCTTGTGTGCTTTGGAGTTAATAACATCAGTTCTACAAACGTTACTGATTGGTGTGTTGGCCTTTCCTATGGCAATGGTCAAGAAGCATTGCTTACTATGGTGCCTGAAGAGAGTGGCATTTATGAGTTTAGTATTTCTGGACAATCTTGGACTTCACTTATCGTTTTTGATGGTTGTCCTACGGAAGGTGCTAATTGTGTTAATGGCATAGCAAACTCCTTGGCTGCTAAATCTATTACTGCCCAATTAGAGAAAGGCGTTCAATATTTTATTCTCGTTGATACCTGGCCATCACCTGTAAGTCCATGTTCTGGGACAGGGACTGTCTTGTCTGTTAATTTACTAGATGGTTTTGGTGACGGTGGTTCGGACGGGTCTCTATTAGATGCTGGAAGCTCTGATAATTGTGGTATAGCTGAATTTATTGAATCTCAGTCTAACTTTAGTTGTTCAAACGTCGGTGATAATGTTGTAACTTTAACTGTTATTGATGCCTCTGGTAACAGCAGCCAATGTACTTCTGTTGTTACAGTAGAAGACAACATAGCTCCTGACTTTACTTGTCCTGAGTCTATTGTTACATGTATTTCTATGAACGTGATCAATGCCATTCCTGCTACCGATGCGTGCGGTATCGCTTCTGCACTATACACAGCTGAAGGTGCTACTCAATTTGCAGGTGCAGGTTATGAAATTGACGAGAAGTTCATGCCTGGTGTTACTACCATCACTTATGTGGTAACCGATGTAAACGACAATGTAACTGAGTGTTCATTCACCGTTAATGTAGATGATGACTTGCTACCTGTAGCTGTTTGTCAGTCTAACGTAATTGCTCCCCTCGGTCCTGATGGTTTGGTTACTTTGCCAGCCACTTTGGTTGACCTCGGTAGCTTTGATCTCGGTTGTGACATTGAAGACGAAGAAGGTATTCACATTACTTTTGAAATTTTCAATGAAGACAATGGAACAGAAGAGCCCGTTGAATTCTTTACTTTCAATTGCGACAATATCGGAGTAAACAATGTCCGAATGACTGTAACTGATAACGCATGGAATTCATCTTACTGTGAAACTTTCATTACCATTCAGGACAATACTCCTCCAGTAGCTCTTTGCACTGAAGATCCAATCGAGATTTATGTAAACAACGGAGAAGAGTTTGTGACTGTTGATGATGTTGATGCTGGAAGTACTGATAATTCTGAGCCATGTTTTGATTTGGATTTTGAAATTCAGGGGAATGGATTTACCTTAGAAGATGTAGGTACCCAGACTGTTGTGTTACTCGTAACTGATGCAGCCGGTAACTTCTCTACTTGTTCAGCTACTGTTGAGGTGCTCTCTGGAGTTCCAACTGCAGTTTGTGTTGCTGATCCTATCTCTGTATTCCTTGATGCTGATGGTTTAGCTTCTATCACTCCTGAGGATGTCGATGGAGGAAGCTTTGATCCACAAGATGAGGACATTGTTCTTACTGTCAATCCTTCTACATTCACTTGCGCTGATGCAGGTATGAATATCGTAGTTACTTTGACTGTTACAGATCCTCACGGGAATAGTGATGATTGCGAAGCAGTTGTTATGGTTATCGATAACTTGATACCTGTTGCAATTTGTCAGGATGTTACCATAGAATTGGATGCCAATGGTGAGGCTTCTACTTCTGCTGATGCAGTTGACAATGGAAGTTTCGACAATTGTGGAATTGGTTCACTGGTATTGAGCCAGACTGATTTCGATTGTGGTGACGTTGGTGACAATCCTGTAACTCTTACTGTTACTGATAATAATGGCAATTCAGCATCTTGTCCTGCTGTTGTAACAGTTGAAGACAATATTTCACCAACCTTCGTTTGTGATGATGAGTTGACTCTTGTTCTCAATAATCAGGGTGTTGGTTCCATCGTTCCTGCTGATGTTCTTGAGACTTCAGTCAGTGACAATTGCGGTATCGATGAGATGATCCTATCTCAATCAGAGTTTGATTGTACCGATCTCGGTTACAACCATGTAACACTTACTGTGTTCGATGTCAATGGTAACTTCTCTGAGTGTGAATTCTCCTTGTTCGTTACCGTTGCAGGTGGTGTATGTCCTGAAATCGCTCTTATAGCTGAGGACGTTAGCGGAGCTGAAGGTGATGTTCTATGTATCCCTGTTACAGTAGAAAACTTTGAGAATGTAACTGGTGTTCAGTTCAGCCTTGAAGTTGTTGATCCTGAGGTAGCAGTTGTTCTTGGAGTTCAGGAACTTGGTCTTACTGATGTAGTTTCTAATGTTATAGGAAATACTGTTACCGTCAGCTGGTTCGAGTCAATTGACAATGCAGTAACTCTTAATGATGGAGATGCTATCCTTTGTGTTGAGGTTGAACTGGTCGGTGAAGTGGGTGATATGACCGGAGCGATCATTTCTGATGATCCTGTGGCTATTGAATTGACTCAAGGTCTACAGGTTGTTCCAATCTCTGTATTCAGCGGTACTGTTACCATCGATGCTGAAGCTGAAATGGCTGATATTGGTGGTTTAATTGCAACTGAGTATGGATTTGGAATCGAAGGTGTTGATGTCAATGTTACCGGTGATGTAGTTACTACTTTGGAAACTGATGCAGATGGTAACTACGATGCTTCTGTACTTCTTGGTTCGGATGTGACTCTCACTCCTTATAAGAATGACAATCACTCTCAGGGGGTTAGTACGATGGATCTTATCTCTATTCAGCGTCACCTGTTGTTGATCCAGGCTTTGGATTCTCCATACAAGTTGATTGCCGCTGATGTGAGCAACGATGGTGTACTATCTACCTTCGACCTGGTTATTCTTCAGGCTTTGATTATCGGCAATATCACTGAATTCCCGAATAATACCAGCTGGAGATTTATCGATGCTGACTTTAGCTTTACTGACCCAACTAATCCATTTGCGGACGTTTGGCCTGAGTATATCTCGCTTGTTGATGTAAATGCTGCTTCATTGGATAATGACTTTGTAGCTATCAAGATTGGTGATGTAAATGAGTCTATTGGATTGCATGGTGCTCAAACCAGAGGAAACTTTAACTTCCTCATTGAAGACAGAGCTTACCAGTTGGGTGATTTAGTGGAGGTTAGCTTTAATGCCAACAACTTTGTCGGCATGACAGGTTATCAGTTCACTCTTGATTACGACAACAACAACCTTGAGTTTGTTGGTTTCGTGAATGCTGGAAACATTGATAATCTGACTGAAGCTAATGTCAACGCGATTGAAGAAGGTATAATCAACCTGAACTGGTACAATGCGCTTTCTAACTCGTTGAATGATGGATCTGAAGTATTTACACTCACTTTCAGAGCCAAGTCTACTATCAATGCTATTAGCGAGCACATCGATGTTAGCCGTAACGGCCTTAATGCCGAAGCTTATACTGTTAATGATGACAGAATGAACCTGGACATTGAATTCTTCACCAGCGCTGTTGCCGGTAATGAGTTCGTTCTTTACCAAAACATTCCTAACCCGTTCAGCGGTGAAACTGTTATTGGTTTTGAATTGCCTTCAGCTTCTTCTGCTACTATAGAAATAATTGATGAAACTGGTAAACTCATTCGTTCAATCAACCAAAACTTCGAACAAGGGTACAATGAAATCCGTGTTGGAATCAGAGAATTGAATGGAAGTGGAGTTTACTTCTACCGACTGACAACTGCCGATCACTCTGCAGTAAAGAGTATGATACTTGTAGATTAATTTCAGTTTCCGGAGCATCGATGAGTCTTCATCGGTGCTCCGGATTTTTTAATATAATTGAGCAATATTTAATGTCATAAAAAATTTGGCATTTTTATTGTTGTTTAAGGACTGATCGTCCTTTAAGTAGTAAAAAGACGTAAAATTTCGGAGATTTAGATTTAACCAGTCTACTTCTCCACCACCAAGTAGTTTTGTAAAGAACCAAAACAACAAATTATAAAAAACCAAACTCATGAAACAAACTATTACGCTAATTGCATTTCTTTGTTTCGCATTATTAAATTTTCTTCATGCCCAGAATGTGACTTTTTTCCTTTCTGATGAAGAAATTTCTTGCGATTTAGATGAAATTGTTACTGTTGAATTTTCCGTTGAGAATTGGAATGATGTTGCCGGAGCTCAGGGTACTATTGTTTTCGATCCTGATGAGCTTCAAGTTGATGAAGTTAGAGGGTTTTTCCCATCCGGACTTTTTGTGCCAAACATCAATAACACTCTCGGTTTTATCACTTTCAGTTGGTTTGTTCCTGTTGGAGGGAACTTGCCCAATGGAACCGTAGTAATGGAAATTGACTTTGAACTTCAAAACGGTGGGGTAATTGCTATACACCCTGTTGAGTTTTCAAATTCTCCCACTCCTCTCGAAGTTACAATTACACCACCAGGCGGTTCACCCTCTATAACTCCAGTTGATACTGAAGATGGATCTATAACTGTTATAGACGATGTTGAGCCCACTATTAGCTGTCCTGCTGACGTAAATGTTGTCGTGGACTTTGGTGAGACAGGATCCGTGGTGAATAATATTGCCCCTGATGCTGATGACAACTGTGATGTTGAATCTGTTGTTTATGATATTTCCGGAGCTACTTCGGCTTCAGGTGATGATGATGCCAGCGGTACTTTTTTTGAATTAGGAGAAAGTACTGTAGAATATACTGCTACTGATTTTGGAAGTAATAGTGCTGCTTGTTCCTTTACCGTTACCATTTCTGAAGCTGCACCTCCTGTACCCGGAGAAGTTACTCTTAATGTAGTTTCCTCAGAGGCATCTTGTAATGATGAAGGATCTGTTTCAGTGAGTGTTGAAGGGATGGAAGATGTTGAGACTCTCCATTTTTCAATCTCATTTGATGCTTCTGCCCTAACTTATGCTTCTGCTGTAAATCTTATAGGAGGAAGTCTCGTTGTCGATGATTCTGATGCCGGTTCCGGTTTACTGGGTTTTAGCTTTGAAAATACCGATGGTTACAACGAGGATGACGGTACTTCAATTCTTACAATAAATTTTTCCACTGATAGCGACCTTGGAGTATTTGATATTGAGTTTGGTGACAGTCCTACTCCTATTGGCGGTACAGATATAGATGATGAGGATTTAACCGTCCTCACGAATAATGGTGATTTCACCATATTCGATAATGAAGATCCTTTTATTGAATGCCCTGACAATGTTGTTGTCGATGCTGAGAGTGGCGAGACTACTGCCGTTGTTGATGATATTGAACCTGCTGACTTTGGTGACAATTGTGGGATTGATGGTGTCGCTTATTCTTTGAGCGGTGCTACAAGTGGCTCCGGCGATGACGACGCCAGTGGCACTGAGTTCAATGCAGGTGTTACTACGGTTACCTATACTGCAACTGACTTGGCCGGTAACGAAAGTGAATGTTCATTTACAGTAACCGTCAATGTTGAAATTCCTGTAAGTGATACCATTACTCTGGTTATTACTACCGGAGTTGCCGATTGTGGAAATGAGGTTAGCCTGGATGTTCAGGTTTTTAATTTCAACGATGTAAGAGGTGTTCAGTTCTCAATAAATTGGGATGCTGACAACTTTTCGTTTGTTTCCGGCACTCCTGATTTTCCTGGAGGTTCACCATTGATTAATAGTGGTGATGATTTCCTGTCTTTCTCAGGATTTGCTGGAAGTGATGTTTCCCTTCCCAATGGACATTCTATCCTCAGCTTTACTTTGGAAGCATTTGGTCCAGAAGGCATAGCAGATGTTGTCTTTAGTAATTCTCCTCTTGCTGTAGAAATTACCAATTTAGACGGGCCTTTACCACATGCTACACTCAATGGTTCAGTCGAAATTTCGGATACCGAAGACCCTGTTATTTCATGCCCTGCCAATGTAGTTGAAGAAGCTCCATTTGGTAGTTCTGGTGTAGCTGTTACCGGTATAGCTCCTACTTCCGCTTCTGATGATTGTGGAGTAGGTTCTATTGTTTATTCTCTTTCCGGTGCTACCTCCGGTTCAGGAGATGATGATGCCAGTGGAGAATTTTTTAATGTTGGTGTGACTACGGTTACCTACACTGTTACTGATGTCAACGACAATTCTGCAGAATGTTCATTTGAAGTTACTGTAGAAGAGGCTGTAGCGGGTGATGATATTATTATTTATGTTCAGGATTATGTCGTAGACTGTAATCTTGATCAGGTAGTTGTTTCTGTAAGACTGGCTAATTTCGAAGACGTGCTTGGTATACAGTACTCTGTAAATTGGGATGAAAATGCCTTGGAGTATGTTTCTTCTGAAGTTACTATTCCCAATGGAACTAGTGACATCAACGATGATTTTGTCGATGATGGTCAATTAGCCACTTCATGGGCTAGTAATGCTGCTCCAGCCTTGAACAATGGTGATGCTATTTTGGAGATTACTTTCAATGTATTATCCGCTAATGGTGTCTCTTCTGCTATTGAAATTACCGATATTCCTGTAGATATTGAATTCTCAAATCTCAGTGGCCAACTTCCATATGAAGTAATTAATGGTTCTTTCCTTTATCAGGATGATGAAGCTCCAACTGCTGAGTGTCCCGCAGATGTCGTTGCATTTGTTGAAAACTTAGGAGACCCTTCAGTTGAAGTAAATAATATAGAAGTGAATGCAGATGACAACTGTGAAGTTGAATCTGTTACTTTTGATGTTTCAGGTGCCACTTCAACCAGTGGTGATGATGATGCAAGTGGAACTGAATTTAACCTCGGTGTTAGTACCGTAACATATACCGTTTCTGATAACGCCGGGAATACTGCAGAATGCTCATTCTCTGTCGATGTAAAACCTTTACTTTCAGAACTCGTCACTTTATATGTCAGTGATGCTGACCCCAGTTGTGGCGATATCTTTACCATAGATATTACAGCTGACGATTTTATAGGTATTGGTGGTGTGCAGTTTACTGTAGCCTGGGATGAAAATGTTATCGAATTTATTGATTTTGAAACATTTTTCCCCAATGGCCAGTCCGAAGCTAATGATTCTCTGGTAGTGGATGGGTTGTTGTTATTTTCTTGGGCCGGAACTGAGGATGTCGTGTTTGATGACGGTACTGTTATTATTACTTTGACCTTCCAGGCAATTGGTGAATTGGGTGAATCTACTCCGGTAGAGATTATCGATACACCTCTTGATATCGAATTTTCAAGTCTTGAATTTTTGGTTAATGATATTCCTTATGAGGTTTTCCCGGGAGAGGTTAATATTATCGACATCGTCGATCCCATTGCTCTTTGCCAGGATATAACTGTTGAATTGGATGCCAATGGCGAAGCTTCTATTGAAGCCGCTGATGTAGATGGTGGATCTTCGGATAATTGTGGTGTTATTTCTTTAGCTATTGATGTCAACTCTTTCGATTGTGATGATGTAGGTCAAAATACAGTCGTTTTAACCGTTACTGATCCAAGCGGCAATTCTGCAAGTTGCGAAGCTATTGTTTCTGTTGAAGATAATATTTCGCCTACTGCACTTTGCCAGGATGCAATTGTTGAATTAGATGAAAACGGCGAAGGTAGCATCAGTGTTGATGATATTGACAATGGATCTTTTGATAATTGCGACATTGCATCTTTAGTTCTCAGTGCTACTGATTTCGATTGCGATGATGTTGGCGATAACCCGGTTACTCTTACTGTAACTGACGTTAACGGTAACGTCTCTAGCTGTGTGGCTAATGTGGATGTTCAGGACAATATTGCTCCCACTGCACTTTGTCAGGATGCTCTTGTTGAGCTGGATGAGAATGGCGAGGGAAGTATTGGAGCAGATGATATCGATAATGGTTCTTTCGACAACTGTGACATTGAATCCCTTGAATTGAGTGTTACTGATTTCGATTGTGATGACATCGGAAGCAACTCAGTTGTTCTTACCGTAACAGATGTCAATGGTAATGTTTCTTCCTGCGAAGCAAATGTTGAAGTTGAAGATAACCTTGCTCCTATTTTGGTTTGTGTTGACTCTACTGAAATTTTCCTCGATGAAAATGGTGAGGCTGCACTTGACCTTGACGATGTAGTTATTAGTGTTAGCGATAACTGTGAAGTTGAACAATTGTTTGCCAACGTAGATCAGTACGATTGCAGTCTTGTAGGTTCTCATGACCTCTTTATTACTGCAATAGATCCTTCAGGCAATGAAACTACCTGTGACTTCCACTTACAGGTAATTGATAATATTCCTCCTGTTCTTGTTTGCGTTGATTCTCTCACCATTGCATTGGATGCCACAGGATTTGCCTCACTGGATCTCGATGATGTTGTAATTGAGGTTTCTGATGCTTGCGGGATAGCAGAATTGTTTGCGAATGTTGATGAATATGATTGCGATTTGGTAGGTGAGCACGATTTGTTTGTGACAGCTATTGACAGCAACGGAAACGAATCAACTTGTGACTTCCACCTTACTGTAGTTGACAACATTGCTCCTGAGCTTTCTTGTGTTGATTCACTTGAAATAAGCCTTGATTCTACCGGCTTCGCTGCACTAGACATCAATGATGTCGTGGTTTCCGTTTCTGATGCTTGTGGAATTGCTGAGTTATTTGCAAATGTCGAGGAGTATGATTGTGATTTGGTAGGTGAGCACGACTTGTTTGTGACAGCTATTGACAGCAATGGCAACGAGTCAACTTGTGATTTCCACCTTACTGTTGTAGATGATATTGCACCTGTATTGGTGTGTGTTGGCGAAATTGACATCTTCCTCAGTGAAGATGGTGCAGCCTCTGTAGATCCTTTGGATCTGGTTGAATCAGTTAGCGATAATTGTGAGGTTGATGCTGTAAATGCAGAGCCAATTACTTTTAGTTGCGATGATGTAGGTATCATTATGATAAGCGTGGAAGCATCTGATGTAAACGGAAATGTTTCTTCTTGTCAGGTAACGGCAAACGTACAGGATACTATTCCTCCGACTCTCATTTGTAATGATATTACCGTTGAACTTGATGCAAATGGTCAGGTAATCGTTACAGCTGATGATGTAGATGGTGGATCTTTCGATAATTGCGGTATTGCCTCAGTTGACCCGGAATTTGTTATTCTGACCTGTGATGATATTGGTGAAAATGCTTATGTTGGTGTAGTAACCGATGTAAATGGTAATTCTGCTTCATGTGAAGTTACTGTTACCGTTGAAGATAATCTTCCTCCAGTAGCACAGTGTGTTGCCGGATTTGAAGTTGAATTGCTTCCTCCGGATTTCACCTTCGTTCTTGAGCCATCTGATATTGATAACGGTAGCTTTGATAATTGTGGTGATGTAACACTTTCTATTGAGCCTACAGAATTGGGTATTGGTGACGTTGGTTCTGTTGATGTTGTACTTACTGTTACCGATGGCAGTGGAAATACTTCTACTTGTGTTACTACTTTAACTGTTATTGATCTTCCCCCATGTGAAATCACTTGTCCTGATGATGTAGTTGTCAGCAACGATCCTGGACAATGCGGTGCTTTCATAGATCTTCCCGAGGCCTTCCTTACTGGATTCTGTACAGCTCCTAATATTGTATTTTTTGAAGGTTTTGATGGTTGTGCCCAGCCAGCCGGCTGGACCAATACATCAACCTCTGCCTCTATAAACACTAACGCTGTAGCTTGTTTTGCTCCTTTCGGTGTCGGAAATATGTTTAGCTATCAGTGTGTAAATGGTGTACCTTTCGGTGGAGTAGCCGTGCCTCCTACTTTTGCAACTTGTCAGGCGACTATTGATACCGACCGTGCAGGTGCGGGTGCTATTTATCGTGGAAAGCATTGTCAGCAGTCTCCTACTATAGATCTTTCTGCTGGCGGTGCACAAATGACTTTTGACTTCCAGAATAGACCTCTTGGCGCTGGTGGTATTTTTACCGCAGAAGCATGGGATGGTAACTCATGGAATGTTTTATTCCAGACCAATGCCCTGGCGTCGAACTCAGGAGAAACTGTCTCTCTTGCTGCTTATAGCAACAGTGACTTCCAGGTGAGATTCTGTTATGATGACAACGGTGTTTGGGCATGGGGATCTGCCGTTGATAATATTGAGATTCTTGCGCTTGGTGGAGGTAGTGATCCTGCAATAGTAAATGACTTTAATGATGGTGGTGCCAATGCTGCAGGTTTCTATCCAGTAGGTACCACAGTTGTTACTTTTGGTATTCCCAATACCGGCATAGAGTGCTCTACTACAATTACTGTTGAAGATAATGAGCCTCCTGTATTCACCAATTGTCAGGATTATGAATTCACCCTTGCCGCCGGTGAGTGTGGAATTATCTTCAATTTTGAATTGGAAGCTACTGACAATTGTCCGGTTTCTGCTGAAAGCGTAGCGGGTCCTTATTGCGATCCTTGTAATGATGCTACTGGTGGCTCTGCACTGGCTTGTGCTCCATTTGCACAAAATGCGATCATACAATTTATTGATTTGCCTAGTGCAGGTATCATGGACTACTTCTGTTTCAATCAGGAAACCTTTGGCAATGCCGAGCCTGCTACTATTCATTTTTATGAGGCTCAGGCTCCAGGAGTTGTTCCTTACATTGGTGGTGGATTCACTCCATTTTATAGTATAGATTATCAAACAAATGCCGCAGATGATGGCACTTGTGTTTGTGTAGATTTTCCAGATCCGGTAGATGTTCCTGCCGGTGGTATTTGGGTTGAGGTTTGGACTCCAGGCCTTACTCTTAATAGTCGAGTTGTTCAAACACCACCTTCTTGCGATGGTAACACTGGTACCGGAATGAATACATTTATCCAGGCTCCTGCCTGCGGATTTGTATCTCCTGTACCTTTCAGTGATATTGGTTTCTTCCTTGATGCTGGTTTCGCTATTGGATTTAGCGCCGGTGATCTTGTTGGTTCACCCGATCCAAATGCACCAGCTGGTGTAAATGAATTCGAAAGTGGAGACTTCCTTCCAATTGGGGTTCATTGTTTCCAGTACGTTGTTGAAGATGCAGCTGGAAATGAAGCAGTTTGTGAATTCTGTGTTACGGTTAATGAATTCCCGAACCCAACTTCAGTTCTTGCATGTAATGACTTCATCAATTTCTCTTTGGATCAAAATTGTGAAGGACTGATCAATGCGGACATGATCCTTGAAGGAGGACCTTACAGATGTTACGATGAGTATGAAATTATTCTGGAGACTTCTGGTGGAATGTCTGTTCCTAACCCGATCACTGGTGATTTCATAGGTGAAACCCTAATGGTTACCATCGTTGATCCTGTTACAGGTAATTCTTGCTGGGGTAATATCTTTGTTGAAGATAAGATTAAGCCAACTATTGAATGTAGAGATTTGACCATTGTTTGTGGTGATATTATTCCTGATGTACCTGCTCCGGGTATCGAAGGACCACAATCAATTATTGAGGAAGGGTTGAACGATCAAATTGGAATTCCTAACTTTCCAGCTTTCATAGACTACCCATTTGACTTTGGGTACTTACCTGCAGATGCTACTGTAGAAAATGTTGGTGTGCGACTTAAATTGTCTCACACATGGGCTGCAGATTTAAATATTTCTGTGACAGGTCCTGATGGCACCTCTGCTACCGTATTTAATGTTACCGGTGGTACAGGTTGTTTATTTACCCCTGTTACCATTGATGTTACATTTGACGATAACGGTGCTGCGGTACCAAGTTGTTCTGGCCTTAATCTTGATGGTGACTTGGTTCAACCTTTGACTGGTGCTGCAGTTCCTACCCAAAATCTTGGAAACTTTGTAGGAACCTTTGCATCAGGCGAGTGGATTGTTAGGATTGAGGATAATGTCTTTTTTGATGATGCTCTTGTTGAGATCGTTGGCCTAATACTGGATGTGGATGCTGAACAAATCGATCCCGCCGATAACTGTGGTGATGTGTTTGTTGACTTTACCGAATCAATTGCAGACTTTGGTTGCGATGCTGAATTTGGTCAGGTAATTACGCGTACCTGGACCGCTACTGATCAAAGTGGAAATCAATCCTCATGCGATCAGACCATTAATGTTCTTCGCGTGACAATTGACGAATTAGTGGCACCGCCAAACTTTGATGGTATATCTAATCCTCCTCTTAGCTGCGGTGGCAACTGGGATATCAATGGAAACGGTTATCCTGATCCTGAAGAAACTTCGGGCTTCACCAATAATTGTGATAATATTGCCTTTACTTACGAAGACCTACTATTTGATGTTTGTGGCACTGGATTTAAGATTCTTAGAAAGTGGATCATCTATGACTGGTGTACTGATGAAATTGGTTACTTTAACCAGCTAATCAAAGTAGAAGATGACGTCGCTCCAGTATTTGATCCCGCTTGCGAGAATCCTGTGACCGTTAGTACTGATGTGAATCAGTGTGAAAGACTAATGTGGTTTGTACCGATTCCTGAGTTCCTTGAAGATGCTTGTGTAGATGAAGTTTCTTACACAGTTACTTCAAGTGTTGGTAATGTTACTCAGAATAATCAGGGTGCCTGGATAGTTCAGAATCTTCCTGTAGGAGAGCATACAGTTACTTATGTTGCTTCTGACGGTTGTGACAATGTTTCAACTTGTAGCTTCACTCTTAATGTTGTAGATAATGTAGCACCTGTTGCATTGTGTGACATTGATACCAGAGTTTCTCTAGGTAGCGACGGTAATGCTCTCGTTCACTGGACTGCGTTCGACGATGGTTCATATGACAATTGTGGTATTGCTGAAATAGGTCTTCAAAGAGATATAAGCAATCCTGGTGGAAGAGCAGGCTGTGGTAATTCACCAGGCGCTAATGTTTGGGTTCCTCAGCTTAACTTCTGTTGCGATGATTTGGTTAGATCACCTATTCTTGTAAATGTTCGCGTTGTTGATATAAGTGGCAATACCAATGTTTGTCAGGTTGAGGTTGATGTAACCGATAAGCTTGCTCCTGTTGTTGCCTGCCCGGATCCTATCGAAGTTGACTTGAACTGTCTGTATGATTTCGGTAGTGTAGCATGGGGTGAAGCGATTGGTAACGACAATGCTGCCAATGTTTCCGGTGATGCTCTTCAGAATATTGAATTATTCGGTGAGCACTTTGGAAGGATTGTAAGAACGCAGAATCCATTCAACGAAACTCCGCGTAACTTTGAAATCAATCCTACTGGTAATCCAAACAGCTCAACCAGAATTCAAATTAGTGATGGTACTGCAGTTGATAACTGTCCTACTTCAGGAGAGGGATTGAGAGTGTTTGAGACATATCGAATAACTGTTGATCCCCATTGTGGAAATGTTGGAACGAGCGTTTCGCAATTGAATCCTTTCAAAGGAAATCTTGCCATAGAGCGTAATTTCTATGTTGTTGATGGACAGGGTAATGGAAATGCCGCGCCCAATGCTGGTTTTGGCAATCCAAATACTGCTACCTGTACCCAGAGAATTTATGTAACTAATAATAATCCTTTCCAGGGCTTGACTCGTATGCAGTGGGAAAACAATGCTCTAGGTCAGGCGAATATCATCAGAACTATTAACGAGTGTGGTGGTGACGATCCTGATCTTAATGAGATTGGTGAAATTGATAAGGCTAGAATCCTTAACTATATCAACAACCGTCCCGATGCTGCTTGTGCAAATCTATTGGTTGGATATACAGACATGGAGTTCTCGATAGTTAATGATGCTTGTTTCAAAGTATTGAGACAGTGGAAAGTTATTGACTGGTGCCAGCATGATCCTAACTCAGGAGCTGGCGAATGGACCTTCATTCAGCAGATCAAAGTTATGGATACTGCCGGTCCTGAATGTGATGGATGTGGTGAGAGAGACTTTGCTATCACTGAGGGTGATGGATGTGAAGGATTTGTTGATTTTGAAGTTGAATTCATGGATGGATGTACTCCAGATGAGCAATTAGAAATCAGATTCCAGGTAGATGCCTTCAATACCGGTTCTTTTGATATTGATCAAACCTTTATCGGTGCTGCTAATGCGGTGAATGCTAACAGAGTACTTCCATTTGGCGACCATAGAGTGAGATGGACTGTTTCTGACATGTGTGGAAATGTAAGCGTATTTGAGTATGAGTTCAGCGTTGTTGATGGCAAAGAGCCTACTCCGGTTTGTATTCACGGTCTTGTGACTGTAATCATGCCAGCTGCAGATCCTCCATGTATTGAGCTTTCTGCTGATGCTTACGATGCCGGTAGCTTTGACAACTGCACCGAATCTGGTGACCTTATCTTTAGCTTTAGCGCTGATATCACAGAAACCACTAAAGTTTTCTGCTGCGATGACCTCGGTACTAATATCGTTGAAATTTGGGTAACGGATGAGGCTGGAAATCAAGATTATTGTGAAACCTATATCCTGATTCAAGATCCAAATGAAGTTTGTGCTGATCAGTCTATCGCTGGTTTGCTTGAAACAGAAGAGAACGAAAGCATAGGAAATGCCGATGTTAATCTGACCAGAGATGGTGGACTTTTCCGCACGGAGTCAACTATCGATGATGGATTGTTCTCCTTCAACGCCCTGCCATTGAGCAGTGACTATACGGTTACTCCTGAAAAGGATATCAATCCTCTTAATGGTGTTACTACCTATGACATCGCTTTGATTCAGAGACATATCCTGGGTATAGAGTACCTCGATAGTCCTTATAAGCTAATCGCGGCTGATGTTAGAGCAGATGGAGTTATTAACGTCCTTGACGTTGCTGACCTCAGAGCTTTGATCCTTGGTAAGAGAGATGGTTTTGTTAATAATACCAGCTGGAAGTTTGTATCTTCTGACCAGATTTTCCCTGCAGGTATGGTGCAGCCACCTCATCCGTCTGAAATTGAAACTCTTCGAAACTATGATGATTTCATGGCTTCCGTTAGAGATGCTAATTTCATAGGTGTGAAGATTGGTGATGTCAACAATACCAACCAGCCTAATTCACTTGTTGGTGCTGAGAGCAGAAGCTTTGGTAACGAAGTAAATATGCTTATTGACAGAGTTGATTTCAATGCCGGTGATCTTGTAGAAGTAGCTTTTAGAGCTTCTGACTTCAATGAAATTCTCGGATATCAGTTTACGCTGAACTTCGATAATAGCATGATTGAGTTCAATGGTTTTGAAGCTGGTCTTCTTGAAGGTATTTCTGAAAACAACTTCGGCTTCCATATGCTTGATAACGGCATGATCACTACCTCCTGGAATACCTCCAAGCACGTTAGCTTGTCTGCTGACGAGGTATTGTTTACCCTTGAATTTATCGCCAGACAAAGTGGTTCTACTTCCAACTTGTTTAGCGTAACTTCTGCGGTAACCGCTTCAGAGGCTTACAGAGCCGGAGAAGGCATTATCGATGTTAACCTGCTTGTTGTTGATGAAAGAGGTGCTTTTGACTCTGATGTATTTGCATTGTATCAAAATACACCTAACCCATTCAATCAGCATACTACTATTGGATTTGTTGTTCCTGAATCTGTTTCAGGTACTTTGACTATATATGATGTTACCGGAAAGGTGGTTAAGGTTATTGAGGATGACTTCACAAGGGGTTATAATCAAGTTACTCTGACCAGAGGTGACCTTCCTGCAAATGGTGTTTATTACTACCAGTTAGAAGCAGGAAATCATAATGCTACTAAGAAAATGATGTTGATTGAATAATTGAGTTTGGTTATAAAATCAATATAAAGGCTGTGCTCATTCGGGCACAGCCTTTTTTGTTGAGTTGATTATGCTTACTTTTGCAATTGTCAACCCTTAGAGAATGATGAAAGCTGTCGTTTTTATTTCCCGTGAAAAGGGAGCCGAATATCAAGCCGATTATTCCCACCCTGAAGTGAATAACCCTCCTCCTGGATTCGTTAAAATTGATTTAGCTGCCGCTGCTTTAAATAAAAGAGATGATTTTATATTGAAGGGGTTGTATCCAGGAATTCGACCCAATGTCATTTTGGGGTCTGACGGTGCTGGTTTGCTCGCCGGTAAAAGGGTTTTCTTTAATCCCGGGATCAACTGGGGAAAAGACGAAACTGTTCAGTCCATAAATTATCATATTCTGGGCATGCCTTCTCATGGTACTTTTGCGTCATCTGTACTCGTTCCCAGGGAGAATGTCTTCCCCATTCCCAATCACCTCAACTTTATTGAAGCTGCTGCTCTTCCTCTGGCAGGACTCACTGCTTTTCGGGCTTTATTTACCCGTGGCAATCTCAAAGCAGGAGAAAAAGTACTGATTACCGGTGGTGGAGGGGGAGTCGCACAATTGTGTATTCAGTTCGCTATCGCAAAAGGGGCTCATGTGTTTTCCACTACAGGCTCTGTTGATAAATTTGAGCAATTGGAGTCTCTGGGTGTTGATGGAGTTAAAAATTACAACCATCACGATTGGGAAAAACAACTGATGGAGTCTTATGGAACTTTTGACCTGGTTGTTGATAGTGCCGGTGGAGACGGGTTTCAGAAGTTGGTTGGGCTCTTGAAACCTGCCGGTAGAATGGTTATCTATGGGGGAACTCTTGGGAAGGCTCACAACTTAAGTCCCCAGATTATTTTCTGGCGGCAGCTGAATATTTTGGGGTCTACTATGGGGTCTCCCTCCGATTTCAAATCCATGGTCAAATTTGTCGATGATCACCAAATCAAACCCGTGATTGATAGTGTTTATCCATTGGAGGATTTTCATGCCGCTTTTGAGCGGATCAACTCCGGCAGTCACTTTGGAAAGATTGTCCTAAGAATCGATTAAGCACCTTATTTCAAAAATGACATGAACTCATTTTCCGAAAGCTCGAATGTGTTAATTGTTTCAGATACTCATTCTTATAGTGAGCTGTCATTTGTGAATGATCTTCCCGAAGCCCCAGATGAAATCTGGCATGCCGGCGATATTGGTTCAATGGATGTGGTAGATGCCTATAAAAAGATTGCGCCTTTTAGGGTGGTTTATGGCAATATTGACAGTGCTTTGATTCGATCGGAAGTACCTGAATCACTTATTTTTTCTATTTGTGGTCTGAAGGTTCTCATGATTCACATTGGTGGAAAACCACCTCGATATAACAGGAGAGCCAAACAACTTATTGATGAGGTCAAACCGGATATTTTTGTATGTGGTCACTCTCATATCTGCAGGGTAGAAAGGGATCAAAAGAATAACCTTCTGTTTATTAATCCAGGGGCCATAGGCATTTATGGCTTCCACCAGTTCCGCACTTGTATTTTTCTTAAAATTCTAAATGGAAAACCTTCCAGGCTAAAGGTTTTAGAATATCCCCGGTAAACTGGAATTCCTCAATTGTGTTCGGTCATTGATTGCCTCGTCACTAATTTGTCTGGTTTATCCAATTCATCCAAATGCCCTGGAGAAAGCCTTTTCCAAAGAGTAAATTAGATCTTCGTGATCTTCGATTCCTACAGATAGCCTGATCAGGGAGTCACTTACCCCTGTTTTTAATCGTAATTCTTTGGTGATATTGATATGAGAAGAGGTGGCAGGGTGCAGCACCAATGTATCTAAATCACCCAAAGTGGGCGCTTTGGAGAAGTCAAGACTATTGCAAAATTCGATAGTCTGTTCTAAATTGGCATCCAGTTCAAAGCTCAACATACTTCCCGGCTGTTTCATCTGGGCACCTGCAAGATGATATGCCTTATGAGTGCTCAACCCCGGATAATTTACCTTTAAGACCTTTGATTTTTTGTCCTGCAAGTAGGCTGCTATTTCCCGGGCGTTACTGCATTGCTTATTCATACGCAGAGGAAGCGTTTTTAATCCTTGATATATAACCCATGCTTCAAATGGACTGGGATTGGTTCCGGTAAGTTTCATCGTTTTCCAAAGCTGTTTTTTTATGAGCTCTTCGTTGGTAGACACAATCAGCCCACCCATTGAATTCCCATGACCATTGATGAATTTTGTAGTGGAATACACTACAATGTCTGCCCCAAGCTCTAGCGGCCTCTGAAGATATGAAGTACAAAAGGTGTTGTCTACTACCAGTGGGATATTATGGGAAGATGCGCATTTTGATAGGGCTGAAATATCCAGGATTTCAAGTCCAGGATTTGTTGGGGTCTCTATAAAAATGAGGTCGGGTTTAACACCCCCATCTTTTAAATAATTCTTTAGGTTTCTTGCATCGGTTAAATCAATCTGAAGTATCTGGTGTCCTGGTCTGGATAGTTCTGTTTTGAAGTATTCCAGTGTGCCACCGTAAAGTGACGGATGAATAAGTATAGCACCTCCAGGCTTTAGAATAGAGTTGCATACCGTCGAAATGGCTGACATTCCGGAAGAGGTCAGTAAACTGTAGCATTTTTTTCCTGACTCCAAACCTTCCAGTACAGCCAGTTTTTCTTCAAGCGCTCTTATGGTTGGATTGGCATACCTGCTGTAAATATAGCCCTCAGCCCTACCGGAAAATACTTCAATGGCATCCTCCATGGTTTTTGCCTCAAAGGAATTGCTCTGGTACAGTGGTAAAATGTGGGACCCAAATTGATCCGGGCTCTTCCACTCTCTAGCGCAAATGGTTTCGTATGATCTCTCTTTTGATGATTTCATTGCTCTTTTTTATTTGAGTGTAACATGACTCAATAATGTAAATGGTTTAAACAAAAGTTTCCTCTAAAGAGGCAAAAAAAACCATTTATTTGATGATAAGACATACCTTAATTTTTGGATTGGTCGGAAGAACATCTCCCCATGACGCCCGCTTGATCAAGAATCTTTAAAAAATTGCCAAAAGTTGAAGATATGCACAAAACAAAGATAGGTGTTTGCTTATTCAATGAATGTAAAGAGTGGTATCTTATCTTTGAGTTCTGGAGTATTACTTGTTTTAGAGGACAGTGGATAATTGACCTGGAAGGAGGACAGTAGTTTTTTTGCATCAATTTATTAGAGTGAAATCTCATGCGGTATTCAACAAAATATGCTGCAAGGATGGAATTCTAAGTATCTTTGCAGCCTATGAAGTTAATAAGGAATTTTTGTGTAATTGCCCACATTGATCACGGAAAGAGCACGCTTTCAGATCGCCTTTTAGAAACCACGCATACTGTGTCTGAAAGGGATATGAAGGCTCAGGCGCTTGACAGTATGGACCTTGAACGCGAAAGGGGTATCACCATAAAAAGTCATGCCGTGCAGATGTATTACCCTCATGAGAATGGTAATATTTACACCTTCAATTTGATCGATACCCCAGGGCATGTTGATTTTTCCTATGAGGTTTCCAGATCCATAGCAGCCTGTGAAGGGGCACTTTTGTTAGTGGATGCAACTCAGGGTATTCAAGCGCAGACCATTTCCAACCTGTACCTTGCTATTGAGCACGATCTCGAAATCATCCCCATATTGAATAAGGTGGACATGGACAGTGCTATGGTGGAAGAAGTTACCGATCAAATAGTCGATTTAATTGGATGTGACCCGGATGAAATTATCCACGCTAGTGGGAAAACAGGTCAGGGAGTTGAAGATATTTTAAGAGCAATTGTTGAAAGAATTCCTGCTCCGAAAGGCGATGAGGATGCTCCCTTTCAAGCCCTTGTTTTTGATTCAGTTTTTAATTCCTTTCGTGGGGTAATTGCCTATATGAGGATATTCAATGGCGAGATCAAGTCAGGAGATAAGGTTCGGTTTATGAATACCGAGATGGAGTACGAGGCGAATGAAATTGGGGTGCTGCAGTTGAGTCAAGTGCCTAAGAAATCACTTAAAGCCGGGGACGTTGGATACATCATTACGGGAATCAAAGAGAGTTCTGAGATTAAAGTTGGGGACACCATCACTCATGTTGATCGCCCCTGTGCAAGCACAATTAAGGGTTTTGAAGAGGTGAAGCCAATGGTTTTTGCCGGAATTTTTCCTGTTGACAACGAAGATTATGAGGATTTGAGGGACAGTATCGAAAAGCTTCAACTCAATGACGCCTCTCTGGTATTCGAACCGGAGAGTTCTGCTGCCCTTGGCTTTGGGTTTAGATGTGGTTTTCTGGGTATGTTGCACCTGGAGATTGTTCAGGAGAGATTGAGCAGGGAGTTTGATCAGGATGTTATTACCACAGTTCCTAACGTTTCTTACAAGGCATTTACCAAAAAAGGGGAACTCATAGTCGTGAACACCCCGTCGGAACTTCCTGAAGCAACCGTTTTGGATTATGTGGAGGAACCCTACATTGAGGCACAGATTATAACCAAGCCAGAATTCATTGGCGGAATCATGAATCTGTGTCTGGATAAGCGCGGAGAATTGAAAAAACAAATCTACCTCACTCAGGAGCGAGTAGAGCTTACTTTTGAGCTCCCGCTTGCAGAGATAGTCTTTGACTTCTACGATCGCCTTAAAAGTATCTCCAGGGGCTATGCATCCTTTGATTATGCCCCAACTAAATACCGCCAGTCAGATTTGGTAAAAATGGACATCCGATTAAATGGTGATATGGTCGATGCCTTATCTGCTCTCGTCCACCGGGAAAAAGCCGAAGCGCTCGGAAGGAAGATTTGCAAGAAATTGAAGGAATTGTTGCCCAGACAGCAGTTTGTTATAGCTATTCAGGCTGCTATTGGGGCAAAAATCATAGCCCGTGAAACTATTTCGGCCATGAGAAAGGATGTAACTGCCAAATGCTATGGTGGCGACATAACCAGAAAGAGAAAACTCCTGGAGAAACAGAAAAAGGGTAAAAAGAGAATGCGGCAGATTGGAAACATAGAAGTTCCTCAGAAAGCTTTCCTGGATGTGCTTAAGTTAGACTGATGGCCTTTTGGTCGAATTGATTTCAGATTCGCATGGAAACTCCCGGGTTATTTTAGGGTTGTAATTTTGCGGGATAGTATTAGGGGAAAAGAACCTTTACAGAATGATAGGTTCGAAATTGTGCAATGATTACAACCTGGGGCTGAAGGCAGTGGATGCACCTCTTAAATCTGGTTTTTTTTTTTAAAAAACTCGAGACTGGATTCAGGCCTGTTTTGGCCCCTCTTCAAAATACCAATTGAAATAGACTCTCCTGTATCTCAACTGGGGATATGAAAAAGTTTGAAAGCAAGTGGTGAAAGTCACAACTTGCATAATCTCAGGGCTATTTTATGAGGCCTTGAGCAGACCCAAAACTTAAAGTCCAAGGAAAAAGATAGGTTTACTCATTGAAAAGAGAGTCCACAAAGTCAGCAGTATTGAAGACCTGCAGCTTTTCTATGCTTTCTCCCACTCCTATGTATTTGATCGGAATTTTGAATTGATCGGATACTCCGAGCACTACACCTCCTTTGGCAGTTCCATCCAATTTTGTCATTGCAATAGAACTCACCTCAGTGGCATCTGTAAAATGTTTAGCCTGCTCAATGGCATTCTGTCCGGTTGACGCATCCAAAACCAATAGCACATCATGGGGTGCGCCCACAAGACTTTTTTCAATAGATCGCTTAATTTTTGATAACTCTCTCATTAGATTGATCTTGGTATGGAGCCTCCCGGCAGTATCGATAATGGCCACGTCCACAGAATGCTCAACAGCGTATTTTACCGTTTCGTAAGCGACGGCAGCCGGATCAGTATGCATACCCTTGGAATAGAAATGGCAGCCATTGCGCTCGGACCATATCTTCAACTGATCCACAGCAGCAGCCCTAAAGGTATCGGCAGCTCCAAGTACGACAGATAAGCCTTGATTCTTAAATTGCCAGGCAAGTTTTCCGATGGTAGTGGTTTTGCCAACACCGTTAACACCAACCACCATAATTACGTAGGGTTTTTTGCCGGGAGGGATTGAAAAATCTTTGAGGTCAGCTGTATTGTTCTCAGCCAGAAGCTCAATGATTTCCTCCTTCATAATGCGGTTTAATTCCTCGGTGTTGATGTATTTGTCCTTTGCAACTCGAGCCTCCAGTCTTTCGATGATTTTAACCGTAGTCTCAAGTCCTACATCAGAGGTGATCAGTGCTTCTTCAATTTCGTCCAGGGTGTCGTGGTCTACTTTCGACTTGCCCGCGATTGCTCGGGATATTTTGCCCAGGAAGGATGACTTGGTCTTTTCCAAACCCTGATTGAGGTCCTTTTTTTTCTCTTCCTTGGAAAAAATTTTTTTAAAAAAGTTCATATGAATAGAATAATAGGGAAATATAATAGATGAGAACCGACTGAATTTCGGCACACTTAGCCGGACATCAGTACTAAAAAGTAAAAAAGGCTTAATCGCGAGACAAAGCCTTTTTTACCTATAAAATTATGGTGTACAAAGAAACCAACCAATTACTTGTTGGCAAAAAATTCTTTAACCTTGTCTTTGTGGACAATGGCTTCTTTGAAAGAAACCTTTCCGGTTACGGGGTCTTTAATGGGCTTGACAACTTTTACGTGGTCTTTCCCTGACCCTGCATTACTAGCTCTTTGAGCAACTCTCGCGTTTTTTGATACCTTAGCCATGATTATTTAATTTCTTTATGAATAGTATACTTCTTTAAAATCGGATTGAACTTTTTTAGTTCCAATCTATCCGGAGTATTTTTCCGGTTTTTTTGAGTTACGTATCTGGATGTGCCGGCCATGCCGCTTGTTTTATGTTCAGTACACTCCAGTATGACCTGTATTCTGTTACCTTTTGATTTCTTTGCCATGGTTGATTATCTTAATTCCGGATTATTATAATTTAATGTCAGTAGCGAAGCCCTTTTTCTGCTGCTTTTTGATGTATTGGAGTATGCCCAACTTGTTGATACACCTGATTGCCTTGGCAGAAACTCGCAAAGTAATCCATTTATCCAGCTCGGGAATATAAAAACGCTTCTTGTGCAAATTTGGTTCGAATCTCCTCTTTGTCTTGATGTTGGAGTGCGATACCTTATGGCCGCTTACCGGCCTCCTACCTGTTAATTGACAAACCTTAGACATAGTTATTGAATTTTTGTGACTTCGGCAGGATTCGAACCTGCAACCTCCTGATCCGTAGTCAGGTGCTCTATCCAATTAAGCTACGAAGCCTTTTTCGGACGGCAAAGATACTGCTTTTTATGAAATTACAAGGTTTCTAATAAAAAAATATTATTTTGACCCCTATAAATCAAGGCCTGATCAAATTTAGAAGTTGACCGTTTTGTGGTAATTAGGTTTTACCCAATTGACTCGCGAATCCAGCAGGGTCAATCTGCTTCATTGGCGGCCTTCTCAAACATTGATTCATTGAATGTTTTCTATATCCTTTCAGGAAAACTACCGCTTTTAAAACTTAATAAACTTTCTGGAACTCTTTCTGTTTGCCCCGATAATGTGGATCAAATAGGTCCCGGACTGAAGTTGCTCGAGATTGAGGTTTATATTTCCTGACTGAAAAGCATCTGCTTTAAATGAAGTTTTGAAAACTCTCCGACCCAAAATATCAGTCACCTGGATTTCGTAGTCCTCAAAATCAGGGGTCAGGAATTGGATGTTGATATCTCCAAATGTTGGATTGGGGTAAATATTTACTATTGAAAGTTCACCTAGTTCTATTTGGCAATCTTGGAGCTTGAATAAACTGTTGTATAAATTCAATCTTCCTCCTGAAATGGTGTATTGTTCAAGGTCCGCATTTTTATCAACCCCATCCATAATAGCGCGCTTAACAGCTAATGCTGCCTCGGATGGGTTGGATCGCGCCAATTCGGCTAATGCCATACAGTCAGCTGAATACAGCAATGCCACCGCAGCTGCTACCTGAGGGGCTGAAATTGAAGTCCCGTTTATGCCACCTGAGTACCCATCATTAATATTTGTGGTTGGTACACTCCTTCCGGGAGCTGCCAGATCAATGGAATTTTGGCCGTAGCCGGCATTTGAAAATTTGCGGTCATCCATGTCCGAATTCGTCACGGAGATGAGGTATGGACTTGGACAGGCAGTTGGGATGTCGCCAAATACATCCACATTAGTATTGCTGTTTACAGTGGCAGCAGTGGAGAGAATTCCGACCTGACCCATAAGATCATACATGCCGCACCACAATGGGAATGAATCGGGTATTGCATTGGCAATGCCACCTGAGAAGTTAATAGCTACTACAAAGGCACCTTCTTCCCCATTGCTTTCATTGTACCTTTTCCGCTGGTCAATCACATAGCTGTAGGCTTCTACCATATCCGCTTCGGTGGGACCGGTTCCGGACTTGGAGAGGACCATGATTTTGACATTCCAGTTTATTCCTGCTATTCCCTCACTATTGTTGGTCACTGCACCTGCAGCCCCTATAACCTGAGTTCCATGGTTTGTAGCATTGTGCTGATCATTTCCAGTGGTAATGTTGAGGCCGTAGTAGTCATCAATGTATCCGTTTCCATCGTCGTCTATGCCATTTCCGGGAATCTCAGACCGATTTACCCAGATATTTGGGTATAGATCAGGGTGGTCGATTTGACAACCTGAATCCATTACAGCAATTACAATGGTGTCTCCCAGTGAGGTTACACCCCCACGGGCAATTTCCCAGGCTTCAGGGGCCATAATAGCTTGCAGATTCCATTGATCAGGGTATAAGGGGTCATCAGGTTCACCCCCTCTCCAGCTTCCCTCACGATTCGGAAAGATATCAATGACAAATCGCAGGTTTCTCACTGTTG
This sequence comes from Saprospirales bacterium, assembly GCA_007695145.1. GTDB lineage: Bacteria > Bacteroidota > Bacteroidia > Chitinophagales > Saprospiraceae > PWJY01. Next base: position 29,839 of record REEI01000063.1, read on the forward strand.
ACCTGATGAATTGAGGACTTAGCTCATCCGATTTCATGCGAATAAGGTGGATATTCATAAAATGGGACAGTGGTCGAATATGATCAGCCTGTATTTCGGGATAGATTTCTGAAAGTTGTTCTATCCAGTTTTGAACGTTGGCCTTTTCCGAAAGCTGTACGATGAATTCCCCTTCAATTACTGGATTATGAGCCTTATTTGAGTTTTCCTGGGCCTCGATATGGGAAAAAGTAGAGAAAAGTACCAACAGTGAGAATATCGTTGTATTTATTGTATCCATGCTTTCAGTATAAATGAATCCGACCGTTTTTGTTATTGATATTGTTTACCTACACACATAACCACCACTTAATTTTCGTCAACTACAACAAGGCATTTCCTTGCCAGGGGCGTCAAACAACCCGGCTGGTTAAAGGCCATTTAAATTGAAGATCGCAATTTCTCAGTTGTATTTTCATCGAGCTGTAAAGTGGACGGACAACTAATTTAACGAAAGCTTTTTTCTCAGATTGTCAAAATAACTAAAGCACCTGAGCATTCGGCTTCCGTACCAGGAAAACATTTCCCCATCCACTAAAACAGCCCTGCTCTGGGGAGCTTTTTTTTCCAACTCTTTCAAATGTTTTTCTTTGAATGGATAGGGCTCAGAGGAAAGAAAAATAAAGTCGGCATCTACTGTGTTTAATTCTTCCTCCGAAAGAGAGGGGTAGCGATTGATGGATTTTAAGGTGTTTTTGTACCCGGCCAATTCAAGCATTTGGCTGATGTAGGTGTCCCCTCCAGCCGCCATCCAGGGATTTTTCCATATCAAATACAATACCTTTTGCGTTGTCGGAAGAAGATTCTGAATCGACTGCCGGTATTCCTGTTCTTTGATTTGTAATTGCCCTACCAGGCCATTCGCCTCTTTTTCCCGATTGGTGATTATACCTATTCCTTTGATCATTTTCAGGGCTGAAGAAAAATCGCTTACATCCGTTACATACACAGGATAATCTCTCTCCAGTGCTTCAACCATCTCCACTGTGTTTTCTTCCTTATTGGCCAATACCAGGTCGGGTTTTAGGGAGTGGATTCGATGGATTTTGATTTCTTTGGTTCCTCCAACCCGATTTTTTGCTCGAAACATTTCCTCAGGATTTACACAAAACCTGGTAATCCCGACCAATTCTTCTCTCAAGCCCAAATCCCAAACCAATTCAGAAATTGAGGGGACAAGCGACACGATTTTTTTTGGAGGGTAGTGGAGTGACACCTTTCTGCCTATTTGATCAATTACTTCCATTTTGCTCCAGATTTTCAGTTCTATTATTACAACCGCTTTAAGGCGTCAGGGTTTTTAAATGAGGGAATTCATTCTGGTTTGCGGAAGGTTTTTTCGCCTGCCTTTATGGGAAATTCCAGGTGATTGGCCCTGGGTGGAATCGGGCAATTGAAACCCATCCGATAAGCGCACCACGGATTATAGGCTAGGTTGAAATCGACATAGCACCCTTCTCGCCTTATGTCAGAAATACTCATATTCAGGTACCTGCCTCCTCCATAAGTGGTCTCTGCATTGGTGGCATCTTTAAAGGGCAGGAAAAGGTAGTCAGCAAATGCTCCACTTCTTATCGCCTCATAATTTTGGTACAGTTCCAGTGAAAAAGGAATGTCATCGAGCACCAATTCGATGGTGCCATATTTTATATAATGCTGGATTTGACCACTGTAGGTGGCCATTTCAAAAGGCTTGGGCTCGTCCTCTTGGATAAACTTACAGGGTAGTTTGTACTTTTTAGAAATGGGAAAAAAATCGAGATATACTGTGTCATCTATCTGAATGGGCTCCCTTTCGGACTGCCAAAGGGATTGTACAAACCGCCCCCTGTATTTTTCCATTTCGGAAATGTAACTACTGTCGTTTACGGCCTGAATACTTCCTGCTAAAAACATTAGGAAAAAGACAAGTAAGGTTAAACGAACTACTTGGAAATGATACATAACCTATCATTTTTGTCACTTGCGATCCTGCTTATTCTCGATCGATCCTCTAGTGGAATGCTGAATCTTGGAATCCAGTAGGCATCTTTTCCGGGCTTATAACTCATGATCATGCCATCAGCAGAAGTGATGAGTATGTCATCAGGTCCAAGGCAGAAATCCTCTGACCCATCAGGTATCATTCGCACCACCCGGGTAGTTTCCCCGCTTATTGGATTGAATTGGTGAATGTGCCTGACTGTTTGGCTTTGAATGACCGTGTAGTATAAGTTTCCCTCACTGTCGACATCCAGGCATCTTCCAGGCCGATCGGTGAGTAGGGTTTCTTCATTGGTAACAGGGTCCCATGCGATGAGACGATTTCCTTCCTCCTCCAATAAAAAAAGTGCCAGTTTCTCGCTTTGGAGCCATTGGTAATATCCCACTGTATACTTCAATGGTGTGAAAGGACTGCCATAAGATGAACCGTCCAAAGGCACTTTCCAGACTCGTTGAACTCCGTCATTTTCTAAGCGAACAAAGCTCAGGTATTTGTTTGAGGGATGAATAGCAGGACTAAATTCAGACTCCGTAGTTTGAGTCAATCTTTCAAAGATTCCATCCTGTGGATGAAGAAGTATAATATCAGTTGTTTCACCAATTCCAAAGCTCAGCAATAGACTTCCGTCAGCAGTAAACTTAGGCTGATTGTTGTACCCACCGGGATTAAAATTGCTGAGAAAGCTAATTTTTTGTGATTGCCACTTTTCAGAGCCTGGGGAATGGTCAAATTTTAAAAGCCAGGCCTGGGATTCAGGAAGCTGTGACTTTAAAGAAATCGGTGCGACCAATAGCTGAAAGACGGAAAGTATCAGAAGCCCTAATATTATTTTTACTAAAGAGGTTGAATTAGGCATTAGGAATTGGTTTTATAAATTTCCTGCGGACTTAAAGACCCTTTCCCAGCGTATACCTTCTCGCATACTGGCATTTTTTGTGCTGAAAAATATGAAAACCGGCTTTCCGACTACATGGTCTTCAGGTACATATCCCCAAACTCTTGAATCCTCGGAATTGTGCCTGTTGTCACCCACCATCCAATAATAGTTTTGACCAAAAGTATATTCGGTAGTCAGCTTTCCATTGATATAAATTGCATCTGGCTTTATTTCCAGGTCGTTATTTTCATAAACAGAAATGATTCTCTTGAAAAGGGCTATGTTGCTGTGGTCAATCGACAGGGTTTGCCCCTTGGCCGGAATGGGTATTGGACCGTAATTGTCGTAATCAAATCCGGGAAAGTTATCAGGGTCATGAGGGAACAGATGGGTGTTTGTCTCTAATCGCGGTTCTACCAAATCGACAGTTACGGAGGGGTCAAGAGATCGCAAAGCCTCTACCTGTTCATTGTTGAGATGGAATTGATTGCGCCCACCCATGTCATTGAGGTTAATTCCCAGGCGATCTAGTGTGCTGGTGGAGATGGGTACCCCGGTATCTACCAGATATCTAAATTGCACCTTTTCCGGCTGTGGAATCGGGTTGCCATCCACGTAAATTACCCGGTCTCTGATTTCAAAGGTGGTACCCGGCATCCCTACACAACGCTTTATGTAAAAGTCTGTCTTGTCCACCGGGCGATGAACGATGTCTTTCCCCACAAAATTTCTTTGAAATTCAGGGCTGCCCTGTCTAACCTGATTGGCGCTGTAGGTTCGGTTGGGAAATATATAAACACTGTCCCCGGCCGGCCAGTTAAAAACTACCAAATCATTTTGCTGAACGGACTTCCGAGCACCGATTCTCCTGTACGAAAGTTGAGGATTTTTGAGGTACGACTCCCTGTTTATGAAAGGAATGCGATTGTGTAACAGTGGAACCTGAACTACTGTCATGGGCATCCTGACCCCATAGGACATTTTACTCACAAACAAATAGTCGCCCACAAGCAGTGTGCCTTCCATAGAAGAGGTGGGGATAGTGAAAGCCTCTATCATAAACATGCGGATAAATGCCGCCACAAAAATCGAGAATACAGCAGCCTCGAACCATTCTCTCGCTACTGTCTTGCGATAGGGGTTGTTTTGCTCCAATTTGCGCACCAAATGCTTTTTACCTGCTTCCTTTGCATCCTCAACCTTTTTTCTATACTCCCTTTCTGCTAATAAAGTGGGACCCTCGTATTGATCGCTTCCCGATCTGGCCAGAAATATAAAGTAAAAAGGCATGAAGAGCACTGCAAGAGTGGCATCCAATAGAGACAGCCTGCCAAAAGACCGGGCAGTGTCAATAGCAAGGCCAAAAAAGATGAAAAAATTCACTAGGGGCACCAGTAACCATAAAGCGTGTAGTCTCTTTCGGCCAACTATTTCCGCCCAGATAGCAAAATTTAGTCCGGGTATAAGCCCATCGGTTGCCTTTTTACCACATTTGGGAAAGAGCATGAAAAAAGATATACTCAGCAGTATATAGTAAACGACAAGGAAGATAAGTACACTCACATTTAGATTTTTTCGCTAAAAACGCTTTTGTTTCGCAAAATTAATCAGATTGCGAAATTATTGGGTATTTGATGAACTCTTTAGTGTGCCCATTTATTAAGTCAAGCCAAAAATTGATGGTATCGGTTTTGCTTCAGGAGTGCTGCTGGTATAATCGAATGATGCTCAGGTGGTCCACCAAAAGCAACAATGTTGAGCGCTAAGAAAAGTGTACCTTAGACAGCCAGGTACGGATGTTTGCTACATTCATAAAAGAATGTGAAACTAGATTTACGTTAGTTTTGCCATTTTATATTGGCTTTACAATCTCTGCAAGGATTTGGCTTAACGCTATGTAAAAGCAGGGTTCCTACGATATGATAAAGGTGAGAATACCTACCGTTTACCCGTCAAAGTACCCTTGACTTACCACAGGTATCCAAGAATCTATCTCTGGTGGGAAAGTCAAATTTCTAAGTCCCTCTGCCTGAAGCTCCTTCAAGTGACGGTAGTCCACCGAAAATAATAATGGAAAAAGTTTTCAAATCAGGGGCAAATAACACCATGATCAAAACAAATTCGTTATCCATTTCTTTAATACAGAGTGCCAGGCCAGGGCCAAAAGTGAGTTGAGTTTGTAATTCGCCTTGTAGAAGGATATGGGTATTAATTACGGATTTTTAGACTTCTGCATTTTAGTGCCGGTTAAGACCTTTTAGCTTTGGACTTTTATGGATTTGGCATTGAGAAAAATGTTTCTTTTTCTCCCATAGTAAAGTGGAGGAGGCAGCCCAATGGATAAAGCAGAAGAAGCGATTTTTTCTGAAAGGTGTAGGATGAATATTCGATATGAAGGGATGATTTTGCGAATAAAGTTGTAATGATGTCCGAAATTTTGTAGATTGGTTGATTGTCCTGGAATTTAAAGTAAATTGAATTTAATGTTAGGCTGGAGATTTAAACGTTGGGAACCGGGTACTGAGCCGGATGCGAGGTTTGAAGACTTGTTAGAAATCTTCAGGCAGCTTCTGCTTTATACTGCCGGCAATGTGGGTGAGGCCATCTCGTGGATGACTGAGTTGGACAGGACATATAACTTTACATCAGATGATTATGGGATGGCAGATTTTCTCAATGACCTCATTGAGAAAGGATATGTGAATCCTGCCGGCAGCCGTGAAAATCCCTTAAAATTTCACCTAAGTTCGAAAATGGAAGTACATCTCAGAAGAACTGCTTTGGATGAGATATTTGATGACCTCTCTAAAAGTGGGAGAGGCAATCACGATACGCGTTTTAGTGGCAGGGGTGACGAGGAAACTAGTGAGTTGCGTCCTTATGAGTTTGGAGATTCCATCGACAAAATTTCGCTTCCGGATTCCCTGAAGAATGCTCTGATTAGCCGGGGAATCAACGATCTCAGCCTCAGGCAGGAAGATTTGGAGATTCGAGAAACCTACTACAAGACTCAGACGAGCAGTGTGCTGATGATAGATATCAGCCATTCAATGATTCTATATGGCGAAGATAGGATAACACCCGCTCGCAAGGTTGCTATGGCTTTGTCAGAGTTTATTACCACTCGTTATCCCAAGGATACACTCGATATCATTGTTTTTGGAGATGATGCCTGGCCGGTTGAAATTAAGGATTTGCCTTACTTAAAGGTAGGCCCCTATCACACCAATACCGTAGCCGGTCTGGAATTAGCGATGGACATCTTGAGGAAAAAGAAAAACCCCAATAAGCAAATTTTAATGATTACAGACGGAAAGCCAACTTGTATAAAGCAGGGCAGGGGTTATTATAAAAACAGTTTTGGCCTGGACAGAAAAATTCTCACCAGAACTCTCTCTCTGGCACACAAATGCAGGAAGCTAAATATACCGATCACTACTTTTATGATTGCTACCGATCCCTGGCTGGTTGATTTTGTCGATCAATTTACCAAAGCCAATGCAGGGAAGGCCTTCTACAGTTCCCTGGACAATCTCGGGGAGTTTGTATTTAAGAACTATAAGAAGTAACAAGAAACAGGATTCGAATGATGAATAAAAAACTCGCCACCACTCTGGGGGAACTGAAAAAGAGCAAATACCGCACGCGTACGGTTAAGGAAGAGATCAAAGCAAATCTCATCGATAAACTGACAGCTAAAGAAGCCACTTTTCCGGGAATCATGGGCTACCAGGAAACGGTAATACCCGATTTGGAGAAAGCTCTGCTGGCAAAGCACAACATTCTGCTACTCGGCTTGAGGGGGCAGGCTAAAACTCGTATAGCCAGAAGTATTACCAACTTGATGGACGAGTTTATACCCGTTATAAGGGGAACTGAAATCAATGATGACCCTCTGAATCCTATCTCCAGACAAGGCAAAGAAATGGTCGCCGATATGGGTGATGAGACTCCGGTGATTTGGTTGAGCAGATCTGAAAGGTATGTTGAAAAATTGGCAACTCCTGATGTCAGTGTTTCTGATCTCATAGGTGACCTGGACCCGATTAAAGCAGTGAATGAGAAATTGAGCTTTTCGGATGAGCGAGCCATTCACTTCGGGCTGGTCCCCAGGTCGCATCGCTCGGTTTTTGTAATTAATGAACTTCCAGATTTGCAGCCAAGAATCCAGGTAGGCCTCTTCAATATTTTGGAGGAAGGGGATATTCAGATCAGGGGATTTAAACTCCGCTTACCACTGGACATCTTGTTCGTATTTACAGCTAATCCGGAGGACTATACCAATAGGGGAAATATTATTACACCTCTGAAAGACCGGATAGAAAGTCAAATTACAACCCACTATCCTCAGGATGTGGACACCTCAAAGGCCATTACCAAGCAGGAGGCAAAAATCGATAGTGAACTTATGGCCAGAGTTCACTTTTCGGAGGCTGCTGAAGACTTATTGGAATTGGTCGCATTTCAGGCGAGAGAGTCTGATTATATTGATCATTCAAGTGGGGTTTCAGCGAGGATGACAATTGCTGCCAGGGAGTTGCTCTTTAGCGCTGCTGAAAGAAGGATGTTGCTCAATAATGAGGAGAGTACTGCTGTGAGATACAGCGATTTTTGGTCGATCATTCCAGCCGTTATCGGAAAGGTAGAACTGTTATACGAAGGAGAACAAAAAGGACCTCACCGAGTAGCTCTCGAGATAATCGGCGAGGCATTGAGAGAGCTTTTTCTCGAGTACTTTCAGGATCCCAATGAAAAAATCAAACAAGGCGAAAGGGATATTTATGGCACCATCAAAGCATGGTTTGAAGGAAAAAATACTGTTGAATTATTGAATGACGAGCCCGATAAAGTTCGATTGGAAAAACTGGATAAAATCCCCGGACTTTCAAAAATTGTGGAGACCCAAAATATCAGACCCGAGGATACCCCATTTTTTAAGGAAATGATTCTGCATGCTCTTGCTGAGTTTGAATTGATTAGCAAGGATATGCTCAGTAATACCCATATATTTAAAGATCCTTTGGCCGATATGTTGGATGATTTAGACGAGGAGGATTTTTCATAGTATCCCCTAATTGAAGAATTTCGTTTATGGTGCTCCTTGCTGAACATTTGAGTTCTACAGCTGAAGGGTTTTTTAGGGAATTAATTCGATGTATTTACTTTTGTCGCAACTCAGAGCCGGCATCTACACCATTCTGACAGCAACTGGGCAACTAATAAAACAAGGGAACACCTCAGGTCTGCAAATTACCGCAAGAAGGTTGAAATAATCAATTTTTCAAAGGTAAGTCAAGTAGGATTGTAACTACTTCAGCATCTGAAGTTGATCGTCGATAGCTAGGCAGCGAAAAAAGTTGCTAGTCAATTGATTCCTGACTTCCCTGGTGGACCTATGGTTGAGAGCGAATTTAAAATTATCTGAGTTCAAAATCTGACCTGCCTGCCAGAAACCCCTTGTTGTAGATCTCGACGGTGTATTTTCCGGAGGTGAAAGCCATATTGGGAGACCAGTTCGAGCAAATCGTTTCCACTTCATTAGAGTAGGGTATGGTTTTCATCTGGGTAAAGCGGATTTGACTGTTGTCACTTAAATCCTGAATAATGCCTGACCCCAGACTTTCTATAGCCATTGTTTCCCCTGCGGGTGAAATCAGCCGAATAAAAAAAGCTTCATCGCCAAATTCCACCAAATCATTTTGGCTAGTTTCAAAGCAAATTCTCAATACATCGATATTTCTGGCTCTTCTTCTCGGCCTTTCCCTACCACCATCGGTTAGCCGGTAGCCCTGCACGTCAATATGTCCAACTTCTATCACAGATGCCCGCTCTACTTTTCTGGCGAGGTCCCGGATTTCTCTATCCATGATCTCCTTCTCCTGGACCAAATTGGTTTGCAAGGCCAGTAATTCATCGGTAGCTTTGCGCTCAGCTGTTATTTCCTCGGTCAGTATTTCTTTCTCTCTCTTTAATCGGTCCGCTTCCATTACGAGTTCTTCGTTTTCCCTGTAAAGTGTTTCAATTTCTGCAATGTAGCCGTCCACCTGCACCCTGAGATTATCCAGCTCTCTTCTGGCACCTTCAAGGTTTCTGTTTTCGTAAATCAAAGTAGAAATTTTATCGCGCTGTCTGGTTAATTCAGTTTTCTGAGCATCGATAAGGGCATTTAACTCCTCGTTGTCACTCCTCATGTCGTCCAATTCAGAGAGCGCTTCGTAGTACTCTCTCTCCAATTCACTTTGTAAGTGGCGAACCTCAGTCAGGTCTTTTTTCAATTGACTGATTTCCTGGTCTTTGGAAGCGCGGTCATAAAGCAGGATGCCATTAATGCCCAGTAACAATAAAATTGCTATTATTGCAATCGTAGAGAGATTCTTCCTGGATTTGGTAGTATTCATCGCAAAAAATTTAGATTTTTGTAAAATTATTTAAGGAAAACAGAGAAGTCTACCTGTAAAGGAAGTGTTGCGAAGGCAGTTTAACGGGTTAAAGGTATAAAAATATGATTAATAACGTAAGGATAGAGAGAGTATTATTTCTGGACATTGAGACGGTTGCCGCTCACCCTTCCTTTGAAAAGATGGATGAGGACTTTAAGGCGCTTTGGAACAGAAAAGCTGAAGGGATAATAAAAAGAAGGGGATTGGAAGGAACTTCGGAAGAAGTTTATAGCCAGATGGCGGGCATTTTTTCAGAGTTTGGAAAAATTGTCTGCATTTCAGTTGGCTACTTTTCAGAATGGCGCAAAGGTCAGCGCGAATTCAGGGTCAAATCGTTTTATGGAGATGAAGAGAAATTACTGCTGAACGAGTTTGCAAACCTGGTCAGCAATTACTTCAACAATCCTGATCACCATTATTTCTGCGGCCACAATATCAAAGAGTTTGATATCCCCTACATAGGTCGCAGAATGTTGGTTAACAGAATAGCGCTACCAGAAATGATCAATATTCCGGGTAAAAAACCCTGGGAAGTAAAATACCTCCTCGATACTATGGAATTGTGGAAATTTGGTGACTACAAGGCGTATACTTCTCTCAATCTCCTTACAAAGCTATTCGGTGTACCCACTCCCAAAGATGATATAGATGGAAGTATGGTGAATGAACTTTACTGGCAGGGGGATCAGATGGAGCGCATAGCCCACTATTGCGAAAAGGATGTGGTGGCAACGGCAGGTTTGTTTCTCGCTATGAGAGGAGAGGATCATTTGACAACAGAAGAGGTATTTATCAATAATTAAAGCAATATCAAAGTGAAAGAAAACAATCATTTAATAGCCCCCTCCCTGCTGGCAGCAGATTTTTCAAAACTGGGCGAAGAGGTGAAAATGATCAATGAGAGTAAAGCAGACTGGCTGCATCTTGATGTGATGGACGGGAGATTCGTCCCCAATATCTCTTACGGAATGATGATAGTGGAGTGTATTGCCAGCCTGACAGACAAACCACTGGATGTTCATCTGATGATAGTCGAACCCGAAAAATATATCGAAGAATTTGCTCGCGCTGGAGCATCGATAATTTCTGTTCATGCTGAGACCTGTCCTCATTTGCACAGGACCATACAGCAAATTAAAGATACCGGTGCCAAAGCAGGGGTGGCATTGAATCCATCAACACCGGTTCAGATATTACAGGATGTGCTAGAAGATATTGACATGGCATTAATTATGTCCGTCAATCCAGGTTTTGGTGGACAAAAGTTTATTTACAGAACTATTCCAAAAGTCAAGGCCCTGGCCCAAATGATTGAAGAGAGAAACCTGAATGCTATAATTGAAGTAGATGGGGGAGTAGGCCTTCAGAATGCAGGAGCTATACTTGAGGCAGGGGCCAATGTGCTGGTAGCAGGCAATAGTATTTTTAAGACGAAAAACCCCTTGGAAACTATTGAACGATTCAAGCAAATCGGTGCCTGGAATGGAAGCCCAAAGCCGTAGAAATTCCAAAAAATAAAGTGGATTAGGGCAATTGAGACTCCAAAGCGATGGTTTATTCGGGATTGTAACATGGATGAATGCCCCGACAAATTTGAGCTAAAGAAAGGGTGAAAGAATGTAGAATTCAATTGATCCTTGGACTAATCTTGACTCCTCAAGCTAATCAATCCGCAGGGTGAAATATTGAGATTTGAAATTTTTGGATGCAAATCTGAGCCAGGAACCCCTGTTTGATTCAATCCAATATCCAAATGTCATCAGCAGTTCATTAATTTTTATATCATGGCCAAGCGATTGTTTCTGATAAATGTCTCCTTGTTGATCATCAACCTTGTAAGCTTTTTGATATTTTTTGTCATTGGGCTTTTTACCCAGCTTATTTTGGGCGTAACGCAATTGATCATCATGCTTTCTTTACCAGGAATTTTTAGAACTGACTTCCCAAAGGTAAAAGGTGCATATTGGGCCTATTGGTTGATGGTAGTTCTCTATTTTATCACGTGCTTGATTGTTTACCTCCTTGTAGACATATTTAATCTTCACGAAATTGGCATGATGATTCTCGGCATTGTATTCATATTGCTTTTGCCGTTGATTATCGCAACGCACTCTGTCTATTTGACCTATCGTCTATGGGACTTGTCGGAAAAACGAATGGAGGCTACAACAATTGCTGATGATGGTACGCCAGTTTAGTGGAATTGATGAGGTTAAAGGTCCTTTAGAAAGTAATATTGAGGTGCTTATTTTGGTTACCTTTGCTGCTTGTTTTAAAAAGGATGACTTTATATGAAGGGCTTCTTGTTGTCTTTCCGATTCCATGTTCTGCTTCTTTTTGCTCTCACAGTTAGTGGAGTTCAATTGAAAGCCAATGGTGTAATATCGGGAAAAGTACTGGATGAATTGTCAGGAGAGCCAATTGAACTTGCCATTGTCCAACTTAGAGGTACTTCCCTTTTTTCTGAGTCAGGCTCAAATGGGGACTTTAGACTGGATGTTCCATCAGATGTAGAGTTGAACCTTTCAGTAAGCCGGGTCGGGTACCATACCTTTTCCCAATCCCTCGATGCGGTACAAGACGGAGAAAACCGGATTGTCAATATTTATCTGGCTCCTGTCGACAGCGACCTGGAGGTCATTGTCCGATCCGGCCGAATAGAAGAGGTAATCATGATAAGAGAACGTGCTGAGGAGTTGAGGTTTATACCTTCAGTATCGGGTAATTTTGAAAGCTTACTGTCCGGAATTGCCCTGGGAACTTATGGAGGGACTGGAGGTGAGCTAAGCTCTCAATACAATGTGCGCGGTGGAAATTATGACGAAAACCTGGTGTATGTCAATGACTTTGAAATCTACCGTCCGCAACTCATCAGTACCAGTCAGCAAGAAGGTCTCAGCTTTCCCAATATACACCTCATAAGGGATGTGTCATTCAGTTCAGGGGGCTTCCTGCCAAGATACGGAGATAAAATGTCTTCGGTCCTTGATATTAGGTATAGAGTCCCGGAGGAGTTCCGGTTGGGTATTGAAGCCAGTTTGCTGGGTGGAGGTGTCCATCTCGAAGGTAGTGGGTTTATGGGAGATCACGGAAGAAATCGACTTCGGTATCTCGGTGGATTTAGATATAAAACTACCAGTTATCTGCTTGGGACCCTCGATGTGACCGGCGAGTACGCTCCTGACTTCTACGACTTCCAGGCTTTCGTGACCTGGGATTTTAGCCCGGAACTTCAACTTGGTGTCATTGGAAACTACAATAGGAGCATTTTTTCTTTCATTCCGGAAGAGCGGTCAACGGCTGCAGGCCTCATTGATTTTGCCCTTCAGTTGTCCTCCGTTTTTGAGGGCAGTGAATTGGATGATTTTGAAAATTACATGGGAGGAGTTTCTTTGACTTATCTACCTGAGCGGGTAGAAAACCCTCTTTACCTCAGATTTCTTGCATCCGGCTTTCAAAGCAATGAAAATGAATCGACAGATATTCTCGGATTTTACCGCCTGGCTCAGATTGAGACGGATATAGGTAGCGACAACCTCGGAGATGAAATTGCTCTTCTGGGAACAGGAACTCAACACACTTACAAACGAAACTTTCTAACTCTTAGAGTTCTCAATGTCAAGCACAAAGGAGGTATAGAGTTCAATGAACTAGGAGGTGCCGATGGTGATCATTCCCATTTTCTCGAATGGGGTTTTGGCTACAAAAGAGAGTTTTTTGACGACTGGATCAATGAATGGGAAAGATTGGACTCAGCTGGTTATTCATTGCCCTATGATGGACAAACCGTCAATCTATTTACCGTCCTCAAGACAACCAATCGCGAGTACTCCAATCGATTTGAAGGTTTCCTTCAGAATAGTTACACGGTATCTAAGCCGGGCTTGAGAGAGTGGCAAATCGCAGGCGGGCTTCGATTCAACTACTGGGACTTCAATAGAGAGTTTATTGTTTCACCAAGGGCCTCTGCAAGTTTGAAGCCGCTCAACTGGGATAGGGATATGTCGTTCAGATTGAGCGCAGGACTATATTCACAACCTCCATTTTACAGGGAAGTCCGAAGGCCTGACGGCACCATCAATCAGGACCTTAAAGCTCAGCAATCATTTCATTTTGTCGGTGGGATGACCTGGGATTTTGGTCAGAAAACCGGGAACAGGAGAAAATTCCGATGGATAGCTGAGTTGTATTATAAACACCTTTGGAACCTGGTGTCTTATGAGTTGGATAATGTTAAGATTTCCTATTCAGGAGAAAATGATGCAAGAGGGTACGTCATTGGATTGGACACAAGACTGAATGGTGAATTTGTGCCCGGAGCTGAAAGCTGGATTAATCTCTCTATTTTGCGCGCAAGAGAAAGATTGGATGGGGTCACCCACCTTAAAAGAGAATTGGGCGAACCCGAAGCCCAGGAGGTAAAAGATGTGCCCCGACCCTCTGATCAACTGGTCAGCGTCTCTATTTTCTTTCAGGATTACCTCCCGCGCAATGAGAACTTCAAAATGCACCTGAATCTCGAACTTGGAACAGGTCTTCCATTTGGCCTCAGAGGGAATAACAGGGTTTTTCGGAACACTTACCGATACTCCCCCTACCATCGGGTAGATATTGGCTTTTCTTACCTTCTTTGGGATGAACAAAGACGAGATAGCAGACCCAATAGCTTTTTTCGGCACACCAGAAGGGTCTGGGCAAGCCTCGAGGTCTTCAATTTGATGCAAGTACAGAATGAAGCATCCAAAACCTGGATAAAAACCATTTTTCAAACTCAGTATGCCATACCCAATTACTTGACTTCGCGGAGAATTAATCTAAGAATACAAGTCGATATTTAAAGTCGATTTTGGATGCATCAATTTTTTGGATTGAAATCCTGTTTGTTCTAGAAAAAGTTAATTTTTGACTTTTTGGCAATATCCCGGATGAGTTTAAAGAGCCCAAGCCCGAAACCTAAGATTAATTATGAGTTAATTTCATTATTGCACGAATCAACCAACCTAAGAGTATTGCGATCAATGGAGTACGTTTTGATATTCTGAAGGCGATAACAGTTTGACTACACCACAAAAACAGGTGTAAAGAAAGGAAAATCAAATGAATATGAGTCCAAATGCTGTTAAAAGGGAACTGCTGTCGACTGAACTAGCCAAATTTTAGGTAGGGAATTCATTTTTCGAATTAGGCTAATAAATAATAACCTTGAATGATGAAGGTTATCAAAGCAATCAATTGAATGATGGAAGCAAAGTTTAAGAGACATAAGATTTTCGAATTTCAATAACCCTTTCCCGGCCTAATGTTCATCTTTTTCCCAGGGCACAAGGCAGCCAAAAGCCAACAGCCAAAAGCCAACCGCAAAATACTTTACAGCCTTGATTTTTCTGTTAGTTTTTGTACTTGTGCTGAGTTTATCGAAGCACTTATGCTGAGCATGCCGAAGCATCAAGACAAAAAGTGAGTGGCAATTTCCACAGATCTAAGCCCTCACTGCATTACCACTAAAAAATATGGAACTCCATGACGTGTACTTTGAAGAGCCGTATGACGGGCGACTGTTACGTAAGGCTCTGTTAGGGGATGGAGGTGAAAGTCCTCCGGCCTAATCGACTATGCTTGTAATCCGGCAACTAAAAATGATGACTTTAATTCAAGGGCTTAACCAGGGTTTCAACTCAAAAGTGGGTTATTGAATGGATGCATAATTTATTTTTGGATTTGCTGGTTGTTCCTGCTATTCTAATCATCCGGAAGCACCAAAACTCGAAATAAAGAGCTTTGAAATGACTCCATTTTACAGACGGGTTCTTTTCTGCCATGTGGTTATTAAAAATCCTTTATATTTGCGCTTCCAATATATATAAAAAGCTTTCCAATTGGGACAATCGCTGGTAATTATTCCGACTTATAATGAGAGCAGCAATATTTCTAAAATATTGGAAGCAACCATGAATGCCACTCGTGATTTTCATGTGCTGGTAGTGGATGATGGGTCGCCGGATGGAACTGCAGGACTCGTGAGAAATAAGATGGAAAAATACCCCAATCGCATTTTTCTCGAGGAGAGACAGGGTAAACTTGGATTGGGCACAGCCTATATTAAAGGTTTTAAGTGGGGTTTAGCCAATGGGTACCAGTACATCTTTGAGATGGACGCTGATTTTTCCCACAATCCCGAAGATTTAATTAGACTCCACAAGGTTGTCCATTCCGGGAAAAGCGATGTCGCAGTTGGCTCGCGTTATGTAAAAGGCGGGAAGGTAGTCAACTGGCCATTTTTGAGACTTTTCCTTTCTTATGGCGCCTCCCTTTATGTCAGAATCATCACCTGGATGCCGGTCAAAGACCCTACTGCCGGCTTTATTTGTTATCACCGCAAGGTGTTGGAAAGGCTAGACCTGGATAACATTAAATTTATCGGATATGCCTTTCAAATTGAAATGAAATACAAGGCCCGGATTAAGGGGTTTTCAATATCGGAAATTCCCATAACCTTTACAGATAGAATTGAAGGCTCTTCAAAAATGAGCAAGGCCATCGTTCGAGAGGCCATCTTTGGGGTCATTAAGTTAAAATGGCTAAGAATTACGGGTAAACTATAGGTCAATTTTCCAAAAATTCATCCGGGGAAATTGCCATTGTATTTCTTCTTCCCACTTCCTCCCACCTGGGTGGAATGTTCCCAAAAACAGAATACTTTTTAAGCATTTAAGATCAAAAAGGTCTGAAATGTTGTCAAAATTTTTGTGCTTCTTCGAGGCTAAAGAATCTTGAGAACAGAACCCTTATTGACTTATATGCATTTTTTTAATGTGATTTAGATTGATATATATATTATTATATATAGGGTAAATCTGTATAAATTTTTTTTATTCGGTAACCTGAGATAAAATTTACTCGCCTGCTCCGATCTTGACATGTTATAATCAAAAAAACTCTAATATGTAATTTATTTGTTGACAACTCCTCCTTTTTTGTACCCATTTTAGGTTTTCTAAGCTGATTTTGAAAAAAAATCTGTGGTAACTTGTGGTAAAATGTGGGAATCTGCCCTACATTTGAATCGTAATTGATAGACAAAGTGGGAGATGCCATTTTTTGGTGAATATGATTGTAAGCTCGACTCAAAGGGTCGATTGAGGCTTCCATCTCAGCTGATCAGGCAGATGGAGGGGAAGGGTTCCTATGACTTTGTCATTCACAGGGGTTTTGAGAAATGTCTCATGCTCTATGAAAAGGTGACCTGGGACAAGATTGTGAAACAGGTCGAACAGTTGAATGTCTATAACAGGAAGGAAAGAGAGTTTCTCCGGTATTTCTTTAGGGGTGCAACCTTGGTTTCGCTGGACAGTGCCGACAGGATTTTACTATCCCGGAGGCAGCTGGAATTTGCTGGAATTGACAAAGAGGTGATATTGTCTCCTTTGAATGATCGGATAGAAATGTGGTCTCCTGAAAATTATAATACGCTGCTGGCAGAAGAGCCTGCAGATCTCTCGGCTCTTGCGGAGGAGGTTCTGGGAAAGCCGAGTTTTGAAAAGGATGAAAATGAGTGATGAGCTACCATCAACCAGTATTACTTGAGGAGTCTATTGAAGGCCTGAACATAAAGGAAGAGGGCGTTTATGCCGATTTAACCTTTGGCGGGGGAGGGCATTCAAGGGAAATACTCAAGAGGCTTGGAGAGGCTGGAAGACTGATTGGATTTGATCAGGACGCTGATGCCAGATCAAATCAATTGATCGATGACAGGTTTGGTTTGGTTCAGGCCAATTTTAGGTTCCTGTCCAGATTTCTTGAGTTTCTCGAAATAGAGAAGTTGGATGGGATTATAGCAGATCTCGGTCTTTCTTCTCATCAGATTGATGTACCGGAGAAAGGTTTTTCTCACCGATGGTCGGGACCACTGGATATGAGGATGAATGAAGGCATCGAGAGGACGGCTCAGGATGTGTTGATGGAATCTGATGAAGGGGAATTGCTGGATATCTTTAGCAAGTACGGAGAGATCAGAAATTCCAGAATGTTGGCCCGGAGAGTTGTTGCTCAGAGAAAAGTGGCAGGTCTTAAAACCACTGCTGATTTGGTTACCATGGTGGAGCCATTGATAAGAGGCAATAGAAGACGCTATTTGTCACAGGTTTTTCAAGCCCTCCGAATAGCTGTGAATGAAGAGTTGAAGGCGCTGGAGGAGATGCTTGAAGCTGCTACTTATCATTTGAGGCCGGGTGGAAGACTTGTAGTGATTAGTTATCACTCATTGGAGGACAGAATTGTAAAAAATTTTATCCGTACAGGCAATGTAGAAGGCCTGTTGAAAAAAGACGAATTTGGGGTTTTGTTGACTCCTTTTAAAAAAATATACAATAAACCGATTGTGCCCTCGGACCGGGAGTTGAAAATCAATCCAAGGTCGAGGAGCGCTAAACTAAGAATAGCAGAGAGAATATGAACTACGACAACGTATCTACCACCATTGACGAGAACCAAAAGCCCGGAAAGTCCTCCGGTTGGACCAGGGCAGAAAATCTTTACGCCCGACTTCCCTATATCTATTTGGTGATCTTCCTCTGTACAGTTTATGTGTTTTCTACTCATCAGGCTGAAAAGAAAGTTCGAGCTATTCAGTCGGTTCAAAAAGACATGACCGAACTCAAATGGGAGTACACCTCTCTGAAAGCTGATTGGATGTATTCGTCTACTCGTTCTCAGATTTCTGAGCGAGTGGCACCAATGGATCTTCGCTGGACCGGTGAAGCTCCTGTGATTATTGAAACAACTTCTCAAAGAAGCGAGTGATGGACAAATCGAGGAAAGTACTCTTGCTTAGGGTTTTTTTGGTGGCTTTAGGGTTTACCATTTTTGCTCTTGCAATCGCTTTCCAATTGATAAAGGTAAGCCTTATTGAGGGCGCTCATTGGAGTGCGCAGGCTGAACGTCTTTACCTCAAGACAGTTGAGACGGAAGGAGACAGGGGAGATATATTGAGCGAGAATGGATTGCCCCTTGCTACTTCACTTCAGTTCTTTGACATACGAATGGATTTAAATACCCAGGCTCTGGATGATCGGATATTTTTTGCTGAAATCGACTCCCTGGCCTGGTATCTCTCCCGATATGTGGACAGATCTAAAAGTACTGCTGAGTATAGAAATTTTTTAATTCAGAGACGAAGAGCAGGCGAACGCTATCTTTTGCTAAAGCGCAATGCCACCTTTGATGAAATGAAAATGATCAGTCAGTTTCCGATCCTTAGAAGAGGGCAGTTTAGAGGAGGTTTGATTGTTGAGCGTAAAAGTCGTAGAGTCAAGCCTTTTCGGTCACTGGCTTCAAGAACCATAGGACTGGATAGGGATAATGCGCCCAATGTCGGATTAGAGGCAGCTTTTGATGAATATTTGAGAGGTGAAAGAGGAGAGAGAACCTTACAGAGGATTTCAGGGGCCAATTGGATACCTGTAGGTGACCTTGCTTTGGGGAATCCGGCCAGAGGAGCCGATGTGGTGACTACCATTAATACCGATATTCAGGACGTGGTGCACAACACTTTGCTGAATGCACTCAAACATCACAATGCAAAATATGGGGTTGCTGTAGTTATGCGAACTCAAACGGGGGAGATTGTTGCCATCTCTAACCTGGAAAGGCAAAATGGTGTATATATTGAATCCTATAATCACGCTATAGGTTCCCTGGTTGAACCGGGGTCATTGTTTAAACTGGCTTCAGTTATGGCCTTACTGGAAGATGGGTTGGTTGATGTGGATGAGGAAATTGACATCAATCGGGGAAGAACTACTATCTGTAATAGGACGGTTAGAGATTCCGAGCCTCATGAATATACCAGGACGAGCTTTAGGCATTCTTTTGAGATTTCTTCAAATGTCGGAGTGGCCCGAGTGGTCAATGAGCGATATAGAATGCAGAATAGAGAGGCTGATTTTATTTCAAGACTCAGGCAATTTGGATTGGATAGGCGAACTGAAATTGAGTTGAGCGGTGAAGCTGACCCCTACATTAAGGAAGCAGGAAATCGAGCTGAAAACTGGAGTTGCCTTTCCTTGCCGTGGATGTCTTTTGGGTATGAACTCTCAATGACTCCCCTGCAATTGCTCACATTTTTCAATGCAGTGGCCAACAATGGAAAAGCAGTTAGACCTTATCTTGTTTCTGAGCTGCGACGCGATGGACGCACAATCAGGTCTTTTAGGCCTACTGTATTGAATCCGGCCATTGCTTCAGAAGCCACCATAGGTGTAGCTCAAGAATTGCTGAAAGGTGTAGTAGAAAATGGAACGGGCCGAAGAATAAAATCAGAGGCATTTGAAATAGCCGGTAAAACTGGTACGACACAATTAAATTATACTGATGCAGGAAGAGAGAGAACAGTTTATCAAGCCTCTTTCGCGGGATATTTTCCGGCCGAAGCGCCAGAGTATACTGCTATTGTGATGATTTCTGAACCGTCGAGAAATGGATTTTATGGAGGCACAGTCGCGGCCCCAGTCTTTAGAGAGATTGCTGATAAAATCAGAGCAATCAATCCCGACAGAGATCCTGTAGCATTGAAGAATGCAGGTTTAAGACCAGCAAATGTGTCTTTCCCCTACTGGCAGGTTGGACAAACTGAAGACTTGAGGTACCTGTTTAATTCCCTCGGATGGTTTCCAGGGGTAGGTGAAGGATCTGACTATTCTATAGTTATGCCAGATGAAGAATTGGCTTTTAGTTTGAACCCCAGAAGGGTTAGCTCTGATGTGATGCCCAATGTAGTTGGGATGGGTTTGAGGGATGCTCTTTATGTTTTGGAAAGAAAAGGATTGGAGGTAAGGGCCAGCGGTTACGGACGAGTAGTGCGACAATCTGTTCCTCCGGGATCAGGCCTGAATCATCAATCTGTCGAAATAGTTCTTGACTTATAGTTCTTTGAAAAAATTCCACGAAAATGAAAGTCAGGAACCTGTTGAAAAATGTGGAAGTTTTAGATTATCAGTATGACGATAATCTCAGTGTAAAGGGAATCATACGCGATTCCAGACTGGTCTCCAGGGGTGATGCATTTGTAGCGATCAGAGGATACAGTGTGGATGGGCATGATTTTGTGAAAAATGCGGTAGAAAATGGCGCTATTTTGGTGATTGCTGAGGATGAGGTTAATTTGCCGGACGCAGTTGCACGGGTGAGAGTTAAATCCACCAGAAAGACCTGGAGCAGAATAGCTTGTAATAGGTTTGGCAACCCGAGTGATAAATTGGATTTGGTGGGAGTGACCGGAACCAACGGAAAAACCACAACGGCTACCTTGCTTTACGAGATGTTTACCGCTTTGGATAATAAATGTGGACTAATATCGACCAATGGCAACAAAATCGGCGACCAGACTTTTCCAGCTACCCATACTACTCCCGACCCTATGGAACTCAATCGGCTGCTTAAAGATATGGTAAAAGAGGGTTGTAGATATGCTTTCATGGAGGTGAGTTCTCATGCGCTGGATCAGGATAGAATAGAGGGACTTCATTTTGCAGGAGCCATTTTTACCAATCTCACTCATGATCACCTGGATTATCACGGCGATTTTATGAGCTACCTAAAAGCTAAGAAAAAATTGTTCGATCAGTTGAGTGAGGAGAGTTTTGCACTGGTGAACGCTGATGACAAGAACAGTTCAGTAATGATCCAAAACTGCAAGGCTCAAAAATTGACTTACGGTTTAAAAAGAGATGCCGGATTTAGGGCCCGCATAGTCGAAAATACTATTGAAGGGCTTCACCTTGAGATTGACAGATTCTCTGCCCACTTTTTACTGGCAGGAGAGTACAATGCCTCCAATTTATTGGCTGCATACGGATGTGGGAGGAAGTTGGGAGTTAGTAGCGTGGAATTGCTCACCGTTCTTTCCAGGTTAAAAGGACCTGAAGGGAGATTTGAAAAAATACATTCGAGTAGTGATTTGCCCTTTGTAGTGATTGATTATGCACATAGTCCGGATGCTTTAAAGAAAATATTGCAGGCTATGGTGAAGATGAAAAAGAATGGGCAGCGATTGATCACCGTATTTGGTTGTGGAGGAGATCGCGACAGGACTAAGAGGCCTGAAATGGGCAAGATTGCAGCTGAACTTAGCGATGAGGTGATAATTACCTCAGATAATCCGCGGTCAGAGAATCCCGCAATGATTATTGAAGAAGTATCGGTGGGAATTGAAGAGGAAGATTTGACTAAAGTCAGGAAAATAAGCTCGAGAAAAGAGGCCATTCAAGTGGCCTGTAGAATTGCCCGCCGTGGAGATATTGTTTTAATTGCCGGCAAAGGACATGAAAAATATCAAGAAATCAATGGGGAAAAAGTTCCCTTCGACGATAAAGAAATAGCTCGCAAGGCTCTTGAAAGCCTTACAGCTTAAAGATAGGTTGGTTTATTATTATCAATTTCAGGTTGGTAAACAGATGCAGCACGGTCGCCGTGAAGATTGGTTGGAACTTTTTCTGGTGACCGGCTGCCTTCTGTTTTAGTTGAATGCAAATGTTGTACCACATTTTTGAATTCTTGGAAAAAAATTTCGATCTGCCCGGCACCGGGTTGTTTCGATTCCTGACTTTCAGGGCCGGTTTGGCAATTATACTGTCCCTGATAATCTCTATGATCTTTGGAAGCAGGATCATTAAATATTTGAAACGCAAACAAATTGGTGAGTCTGTTAGGGACCTCGGTCTGGATGGACAAAAGGAAAAGGAGGGAACTCCAACCATGGGCGGAATAATCATTGTCCTGGGTATTGTTGTTCCTACCCTCTTGCTGGCTGACCTCACCAACATATACGTCCAACTCATGCTTTTGGTCACTTTTTGGATGGCAATCATCGGATTTACAGATGACTACATCAAAGTTTTTAAAAAGGACAAGAAGGGTTTGAGTGGCAAATTTAAAGTGATCGGTCAGGTTGGATTGGGCCTGATTGTGGGTGTGACCATGTTGATGAGCGATGATGTAGTTGTAAGGGTCAGTCTGGAAAATGCCCAGGAAAAAGGTTACGAAATAATAAAAGTGGTCGAAAGGCCCAATTTAAGCAATACTGAACTAAAACAAATGGCCTACGTGAAAACGACATTGACTAATGTGCCCTTTTTGAAAGGAAATAACCTGGACTACAGGGCATTGGTCGCTTTTGCGGGAGATAATGCCTCGCGATTGGCGGATATCCTTTTTGTTTTCCTCGTTATTTTTATTGTCACAGCAGTTTCTAACGCCGCCAACCTCACCGATGGACTCGACGGATTGGCCGCTGGTGTCTCAGCAATAATTGGTGCCATACTGGGTGTATTTGCCTACGTTTCAGGCCATAACATCTTTGCCGACTACCTCAATATTCTTTACCTGCCTTTTTCAGGAGAACTTGTCGTTTACAGCGCTGCATTTATTGGCGCCTGTATTGGGTTCCTTTGGTATAACGCCTATCCTGCAAGAATCTTCATGGGAGACACCGGGTCATTGACCATAGGAGGTATCATTGCTGCACTTGCTATTGTATTGAGAAAAGAATTGCTCATACCTATACTGTGTGGGATTTTCCTGATTGAAAATCTATCGGTCATGATTCAGGTGGCCTGGTTCAAATATACAAAGAAGAGATATGGACAGGGTAGAAGGGTCTTTTTAATGGCCCCTCTCCATCACCACTATCAAAAAATGGGAATGCATGAATCGCAGATTGTGACCCGGTTTTGGATAGTGGGCGTTCTGTTGGCTGTGATTTCGGTAATAACTCTCAAGATAAGATAATATGACTCTGGGCAAAAAATTATATCACCTGCTAAAAGGAGAGAAGTTTATCTGGCTCGCTTTGCTGATACTTCCTCTCTTTTCAGTGCTCGTGGTTTACAGTGCTTCAGGTAGTCTTGCACATATGTCAAGGGGAGGAAATACTGAATTTTATATGATCAAGCATGGAACCATTCTTGCGATTGGTTTTATGCTGGCTCTAATTTGCTCGAGATTGCACTACATGAATTTTGCACGCTTTTCCGGGCTGTTGTTATTGGTCTCGATAGCGCTTTTGATTCTTACCCTGACCAATGGAGTTGAAATTAATGGTGCTAGACGATGGCTGATGATTCCATTGATTGATGTAACTTTTCAAACATCAGACCTTGCCAAACTCTCACTCATCCTCTATCTGGCTACTCAATTGTCCCTTAACCGTCAATGCACCAAGGACTTGCAATCAGCCTTTTGGCCGGTTCTCTTTCCGGTTGGCCTGGTTTGTCTTTTAATCGCACCGGCAGATTTTTCTACTGCGGCTATGCTTTTCGCCACATGCTTTACTATGATGTTTATCGGCCAGATGAACTTGAAGCTTTTGGGTTCAATGTTTTTTATCGGTGGTTTGATGGTTCTACTGCTATTGTTTTGGGGTGCTTATTTTCCCGAATTAGTTAGGGCAGAAACCTGGAGCAATAGACTGGCCTCCTTTTTTAGCGGAACAGGTGACAGCTATCAGGTTGATCAGGCAAAAATTGCCATAGCAGAAGGGGGGTGGATTGGTCTTGGGCCGGGTAACAGTATTCAACGAAATTTCTTGCCTTCTCCCTACTCGGACTTTATCTATGCGATCATAGTCGAAGAGTATGGTTTGGTCGGAGGGATAGCTGTTTTGCTAGGATTTATGTTCCTTTTCTTCCGATGTGTGGCCCTTGTAACAAACAGTCCAAAGGCGTTTGGAGCTATTGTAGCTATTGGTTTGAGTATCAGCCTGACTCTACAGGCACTTTTAAATATGGCCGTTTCTGTCAACCTTCTTCCCGTGACAGGACTGACTCTTCCCCTCATCAGCATGGGGGGTACTTCTGTCCTCTTTGCCTGTATCACAATAGGTATTATACTGAGCGTGAGCAGACATGTGGATAGTAAAGAAGACAGGAATCAACTGAATAAAACAGAGATAGCCTATGAGAGTGCTGATTAGTGGAGGTGGAACAGGCGGGCACATTTTTCCCGCCATCGCTGTAGCTGATGCTTTAAAAGAAATGCAGCCCGATATTGAAATTCAGTTCGTCGGTGCTGAGGGTAAAATGGAAATGGAAAAAATCCCGAAAGCGGGATACCCAATTGTGGGTTTGCCTATCAGTGGAATTCAGAGAAAGTGGTCTCTTAAAAATCTGAGCGTTCCGCTGAAATTGTTGAAAAGTTTTCGAATGGCGAAAAGGTTGCTTAGGGAGTTTCAACCCGATGTCGTTTTTGGAGTGGGAGGTTACGCAAGTGCCCCCACCGTAAAAATGGCCCAGTGGATGAATATTCCCACTGCTATACTGGAGCAAAACAACTTTCCCGGCCTGGCAAATAAACTGCTGGTAAAGGGAGCAAAAGTAGTTTTCGTAGCATATGCAGATATGGAACGCTTTTTCCCAAAGGATAAAATTCTTTTTACAGGCAATCCCGTCAGGAGGGATATTAGGTCTTTATCAGGTAAGAGTGAAGAAGCAAAGCGCTTTTTCGATTGGGGTCAAAGTAAGAAAACGCTCCTTTTTTTTGGAGGAAGCTTGGGAGCCAGAACCATTAATCTGGCAGTAAGAGATGCAACCGATTGGCTTAGAAGGCGAGACGACGTGCTCGTAATCTGGCAAACCGGAAAAAGCGATGAGTCTCTCCTGGACTCAGAAACTGCAAAACTCCCTAATGTTCGGGCGATGCAGTTTATTGACAGGATGGACCTCGCTTACGCTCTTGCAGATTTGGTCATCTGCAGAGCGGGAGCATTGACTATCTCAGAACTCGCTCTGGTTGCCAAACCGGCAGTTCTGGTTCCCTCTCCAAATGTTGCTGAAGACCATCAGAAAAAAAATGCGGTCTACCTTGCCGATAGGAATGCAGCCCGCATGGTTGAAGATCACCTTGCCGGTGATAGTCTCATTCCAGAAGTTTTTAAGCTTTTGGATGATGAAAACTCCCTGCGAACATTAGCTAAAAACATAAAAAGTGAAGCTAAAATGGATGCAGAAAAAAAAATTGCTGAAAAGTTACTTAGATTAAAGAATTAATAAATATATTTGTGGCATGAAAATCAATACTAAACATATAGTAAAATTATTTACTGGGATGGCCGTTCTATCAGCGTGGTTCTGTCTTGTTTGGCTATTGGTTGCTTCAACTGGCTTTCAGAAGGATAAAATGATGGTCGGATTGGAGATTTTGGTGCTCAATTCTGAAAGTAAAGTTCACTTGCTGGAGGATAGGAAGTTATCTGAGTACATTCACGAATTGCTGGATGATTCCGTCCACACTTATAGAATTAGCGAATTTCCGGTAGCCATGCTCAGCAAAAAGTTGAATGACCACCCTTATGTTGGAGAGGCAAGG
Source organism: Saprospirales bacterium (assembly GCA_007695145.1). Lineage (GTDB taxonomy): Bacteria > Bacteroidota > Bacteroidia > Chitinophagales > Saprospiraceae > PWJY01. The sequence goes on from REEI01000063.1 coordinate 55,535, forward strand.
ATTTTTGTTTCAAAAACGGGACTATTAAAGGTAGAATGCCTACCGAATTATCCCGTGGCAAGGGTTATTCCGGCCCGTTCAAAGTCTTATTTTGTCGACTACAATGGACGTGTTATGCCATTGACTGAAGATGTCCAGCTTCGCTTGCCGGTAGTTAGGGGCAGGGTGCCCGATGGAAATACTGAAAAAGAGGAAGATTTAAGAAAGTTGGAGGAGATTGGAAGCCTTGCTACAATAATAGGAAGGAGTGAATTTATGACTGTCTTGACAGATCAGATTCTTATAACAGCTTTGGGAGATTATGTATTGATTCCCTCAATTGGAAACGAAAAAATTGTCTTGGGCTCTTTTGAAAGAATGGAGGATAAAATTATTGATACAGAGGAGTTTTACAGCCAGGTGATTGCACAGACCGGTTGGAATGTATATGAAAAAATCAGTTTGAAATTTGAAGGTCAGGTAGTGGCTACCAGAAGAGAACCGGCCAGCCCTTAAATTTTTGCTGAATAGTAGTTAAATCATGAGAAAAGATCAAAAATTATCTGATATGGAAAAATCTCAACAATTCAGAAAGGATGTTGTATTCGCCCTTGACATTGGTACAACCAAGGTGGTTGCTCTTGCCGGGAGAAAGGATGAGTATGACCGAATCGAGATACTCGCTGTCAGTACCGTAGAGTCGACCGGCGTACTAAGAGGCATGGTGTCAAATATCGATAAAACGGTCACTGCCATCAACAGAGCCATCAGTCACGTGGAACGCAAATGTGGTGTTCAGGCCAAGGAAGTAGTTGTTGGTATTGCTGGGAGTCATATCAGGAGTATTCAACACAGAGGAGTTCTCACTCGCGAGAATAGTGATATGGAGATTGGTGAGAGCGATATCCGCAAGTTGAAGAAGGATATGCACAAAATTGTATTGAGTCCCGGCGACAAAATTATCCACGTTATTCCCCAGGATTACACTGTAGATAATGAATACGGAATTTTGGACCCCAAGGGGATGTCAGGGGTTCGCCTGGAGGCTAACTTTCACATCATCACAGGTCAGCACACTGCATTTAACAACATTAAGAGATGTGTTGAAAAAGCCGGCCTAAAGGTTACAGATATTATCCTCGAGCCCATTGCATCTGGGAAAGCTGTGCTGAGTCCAGATGAAATGGAAGCAGGTGTTGCAGTTGTCGATATAGGGGGTGGAACTACGGACCTTACTGTCATTCATGAAAATGTAATTCGCCATACGGGAGTGATTCCTTTCGGTGGTAGTTCAGTTACAAAGGATATTAAGGAAGGCTGTATAGTCATGAATGACCAGGCCGAAAAGCTAAAGACCAAGTTTGGCTATGCGGTTGCTGAAAAGTTGAAGGGGGATCAAATAATTACTATCCCAGGTATCAAGGGGCGTGAGGCGAAGGAATTATCTCAGAAAAACATTTCTCGCATAATTCAGGCCCGTATGGAAGAAATTTTTGACTATGTCCTTAAAGAACTTGAAGCTTCGGGCTATTACAAGAAGCTCATTGCAGGGGTAGTATTGACAGGTGGTGGCGCAAACTTAAAATGCGTCAAGGATCTCGCAAGCTATCACCTCTCCCTTTCAACAAGAGTTGGAATGCCTATAGAAAATCTCGCCCATGGTTTTCCCAAGCTGATTGCGGATCCACTTTATTCAACTGCCGTTGGTTTGTTGATCCATGCAATTGATGAGAATCAAAAATTGCCTACTCCTCCCGAAGGCGTTCAAGGCACTACAAAAGATGGCAAACCCAAAGGTGATGGGTTAGAAGGGACAGGTGTAGAGGATCCGGGAGGTGGCTCTGGTAAAAAGAGTTTTTTAGATAAACTGTTCAACCAGGCGGTGGATATACTAAGCCCCAAAACAGATCGTGACCTTTATTAATCGCTTTTTTAAATAACAGAAAAATTATAGATATGGCACTCAATTTTGACTTTCCGAAAGAAGAACAATCGATTATCAAGGTAATTGGTGTCGGAGGTGGTGGTAGCAATGCTGTAAACCATATGTACAATCAGGGTATTGTGGGCGTGGACTTCGCCATTTGCAATACAGATGCACAGTCTATGGAAATAAGCAAAGTGCCGGTGAAAATTCAGCTGGGTCCCAGCCTGACTGAGGGAAGAGGTGCCGGTTCAAAACCTCAAGTAGGTGAGCAGGCTTGCCTCGAATCGATTGAGGAGGTGAAGTCCTTCCTGATGATGAATACTAAGATGCTCTTCATCACTGCCGGTATGGGTGGTGGAACAGGCACAGGTGCGGCTCCTGTTATCGCCAAGGCTGCTAAAGAACTTGATATCCTTACTGTCGGAATAGTCACCATACCCTTCAACTTTGAGGGGCGGGTGCGATGCAATCACGCTAAGGAAGGTCTTGAAAAACTCAAGGAGAATGTTGATGCTCTCATAGTTATCTCTAACAATAAGCTGCGTGAGATTTATGGAAATCTGGAACTCTCCAGGGCATTTGCCAATGCAGATAACATCCTGACAACTGCTGCCAAAGGTATTGCAGAAATAATAACGGTTCCCGGCTTCATCAATGTGGACTTTGAAGACGTTAATACCGTTATGCGCAATAGTGGGGTAGCCATCATGGGCGCGGCTGTGGCCGAAGGCGAAAACCGGGCTCGCAAAGCTATAGATATGGCACTTAACAGCCCCCTCTTAGAAGAAAGTGATATTAGAGGTGCCAAACAAATCCTCCTCAATGTGTCCTCAGGTGAAAAAGAGGTAACCATGGATGAAATATTCGAAATCACAGAATATATCCAGAATGAAGCTGGGGAGGATTCAAACCTCATATGGGGTAACTGTGTGGACAAAAGCCTGGGAGAGAAAGTTTCGGTTACCTTGATTGCAACCGGTTTTGAAGATAATTCCAGGGCATGGTCAACGCCCAATACTCAAACTGTCAAAAATGAGGTGTTCTCTAAGAGGGAAATTGAGTTTGAGGTGAGCGAATCGGTTGAAGAGGATAAAGTTGTTTTTCAAGATGATCCGTGTGAGGAGTCCGTTCCTATATCTTCTATGGGATCAGAAGAGAATTTAGATTACGATCCTGAACAAGAGGAGATTCTGATCGCAACCATGCAGGAAATTGAGAGGCGCAGGGAAGAGAATAAGGATATGACCCCAAAGGAATTGACAAAGGAAATTATTTCTGAGTTGGAATCTCAACCTGCTTACCTCAGAAGAAAGATAAAACTGGAACAATTAGAGCACTCCTCTGGGATGGAGCTTTCAAGATTAAGTATTACAGATGATGAAAATGATCCGGTGTCATCAAGCAGAAATCGTTTTCTGCACGATAACGTCGATTAAAGATTACGTCTTTTTATATTCTCATTTATTTTTTCATGAGATTGGTTTATTGGTTATCAAAAATCCGGGCAAACGTGCCCGGATTTTTTTTTGTCCGCTTGTAGAGGAAAGTTTGTAAAGTGGTGTCCCAAATTATTCTTTTTGTTTGTTTTTGAGGCAATTTATCTCTTTGGGTTTCAAGTCGCGATTTGAACATACTGGCGTTAAATTCCATTTCAATGTATTGAGCTTTTATTGATAATGCCCTGTTTTTGCTTAATCAAAATTTGTATTCGATGAAAATTCTTGTAATATCCTCCAGTGTGAGGGAAAAAAGAAATACCCACATGGTTGCAGCGGCTCTGGCGAAAAGAATGAGGGAGAAGTACGGTGTAGATGCCGATTTGGTAGATCTGATGGAATCCAATCTTCCACAGCTTTCCTATTTGTACAAAGCACATCCCAATCCCCCATCTTCTATGAAGGAATTGTACCATAAATTTATGGAGTGTGACGGATACATCTTTGTAAGTCCCGAGCACAATGGCAGTTATTCGGCTGCACTGAAAAATGCTGTTGACCACTTTCCAAAAGATGCTTACCTGAAAAAGCCGATTGGCATTTCAACTGTTTCAACGGGAGGAATGGGGGGCATGCGTGCAGCTTTGCAAATGCAACTGCTTGTTCTTGCCCTCAAGGCATTTCCAATGCCTGAGATGCTGCTAACTCCTAATGTTACCTCCAAATTTTCCGAAGGTCAATTGACCGATGAGGGTTTTGTGAAAACAATGGATAGATACATCGAGGAATATATTTGGTATGCCAATGCATTGATTGAAAAAAGAATAGCCGAAAAATGAGTAATTCCAAATACAATCCGCTAAGTGCTGAGGAAGAGCGCATTCTGCTGGGCAAGGGGACAGAAATGCCTTTTTCAGGTGAATACAATAATTTTAAATCACCAGGAACCTTTGCCTGTCGAAGATGCAATCAACCACTTTACCTTGCGACCGATAAATTTGACAGTGGATGTGGATGGCCGAGTTTTGACGATGAAATTGAGGGATCCGTAAAAAGAGTGCCGGATGCCGATGGGCGAAGGACGGAAATAATCTGCGGAAACTGTGGGGGGCACCTTGGACATGTTTTCATGGGAGAAAAGTTTACCTCAAAAAATACCCGGCACTGCGTAAACTCTCTATCCATCAGATTTTTCAAAGAGGACGAAGATTTACCACCAGTAATTAAAGGGGAGTAGTTTGCGCGATAAATTTGGGGAGAAAAACTCTGCACTCCTACAGTCTATTAACATAGGCGAGAAGTGCAGAGAAAAAAAAATAGTGACTCCGGAAGGAGTCGAACCCTCAACCCCCAGAGCCGAAATCTGGTGCTCTATCCAATTGAGCTACGGAGCCATCCTGCAAAATTAGCCCTTTTCAAAAAATTATACGTTCATTTCTCCATTTTTTGTTCTTCAGTCAATGGAACCATTCTATGGGCTCTCATCTTAAGCTGTTTTTTTTACATCTTTACGCGCTGATTCAGTCTTCACATTCTGATAGATAAACAGTCTTTGGTTAATAGAGTGAGATAGCAAAGTTGTTTATGTGGAAGCCACTAGAAGGAGAAAAGCTAATAAGGGTGTTTAGATTTCAATGATAACCATGAATAGATTTAGGATAAATTTTTAGTGTATGCTTAAAAAAGAGAAGGCTAAGGTTTCCAAAGAAGGGCTGAGGTCGTTTTTTTATATTTTCAGGTATATAAAGCCCTATGGCCTTCAATTTGCTGGAGGCCTATTCCTGCTGGTACTAGGTAGTTTGCTCTTCATGGTTTTTCCCGGGGCAGCTGGAGAAATGGCCAATGCCGCTGCGGGTGAGTCTCGATTTGATTTGTCTGTTTCGGATTACGGATGGTTATTCCTGATCATTTTGGTATTTCAGGGTAGCTTTAGTTACTTTCGGACAGTTCTATTCGCTATAGTGAGTGAGAAAGGAATGGCAGATGTGCGCAAAGACTTATTTTCTAAAATGATGTCCCAGCATCTCACCTTTTTTGAAGAGCGCAGGGTGGGAGAGCTGACTAGTCGAATAACCGCTGATGTTGAGCAATTGCAAAGTGCATTTTCTGTTACTCTCGCTGAATTTTTGAGACAAATTGTGGTGTTGATTGCGGGTGTGGCCATATTGGCATGGCTGACCCCCTCACTTTCCTTAATTATGCTTCTAACCTTTCCGGTTATTGTCTTATTAGCTCTAGTTTTCGGACGCTATATAAGGCGCATTTCCAGGAAAAGACAGGATGAAATAGCCGGTACCAATACCATAGCAGAGGAGGCTTTTCAGTCTTTTCAGGTGGTAAAGAGTTTTGCCAACGAGTGGTTTGAGGCACTTAGGTACAGCAAATCAGTAGATGAGGTTGTAAAAGTCAGCCTTCGATATGCTCGCATTCGCGGGATTTTTTTTGTGTTCATCATCACCATTTTATTCGGTGGGATATTCTTTATCCTATGGAGGGGTGCACTGATGGTTGAATCAGGTGAAATGCAATTGGGAGACCTTTTTTCCTTTATCATTTACACAGGAATAATTGGTGGGGCTATTGCCGGTTTGGGAAATATGTATACCACCCTTGCAGGTGCAGTAGGTGCCTCCGAGAGGGTTATGGAGATATTGAAAAGCAAGGGGGAAATTATGGAGCTCAAACCGCAAAGTGGCGAAAGAGCCCCGATAGAAGGACGACTGGAATTTAGAGCAGTCAATTTTTCTTACCCAGGTCGGGTCAATAACCCGGTACTTCAATCCATAAGTTTTAAGGTCGAAAAGGGCGAGAAGGTTGCATTGGTGGGCGTGAGTGGTTCCGGAAAAAGTACCATTGTCAAATTAATGCTGAGATTTTATGATCCTTTGAGTGGCTCTATTCTGTTAGATGGTAAGCAGGTTTCTGACTTTGATGTCCGTACTTTGCGGAGTTTTTTTGCATTGGTTCCACAAGAGGTAATCCTTTTTGGAGGTACGATTAAGGAAAATATTGAATACGGCAGGCCGGGTGCTACTCAAAAGGAAATCAGAGAAGCCGCGAAACTTGCCAACGCACTTGAATTTATTGATTCTTTTCCGGATGGAATGGAGACAATAGTAGGTGATAGAGGGGTAAAACTCTCCGGTGGCCAACGCCAGCGCATTGCTATCGCAAGGGCTATTTTAAAGGATCCGGGTATCTTAATCCTCGATGAGGCAACCTCCTCATTGGATGCAGGCTCTGAAAAGGTCGTTCAGCAGGCGCTGGACAATCTTCTCGAAGGCAGAACAGCAATCATTATCGCTCACAGACTGGCAACCATCAAAAATGCTGATAAAATACTTGTACTGGAGAGTGGACAAATCGTGGAGCAGGGACGACACGAAGAATTAATACTTAGGGATGGACTGTATAAAAGATTGGCGAGCCTTCAGTTTGAATGAGTTTTTGACCTTTTATTCCGCAATTATGTATACTTTCGCGGTCAAAGTCTAAATATTTGTTTTGCTATGATTAGGAGCCCTTTTGATAATGGGATTGTTTTCCGGATAAAATTATAGGTTTGAATTGTAATTGATGAAGTTAACTCAAAAAGATATTTATAGGATTTTGGCCTCAGTTTTGGGATTTGCACTACTCATAGGGCTGTTTGTAAGGGAAATCCCATACAATATCAATACGTTTAATTACGGCATCTTTCTCGTAGTATCCATTGCTGCCGGAATGATCGCCGGTATTTTGGCAGCCTTATATTTTAAACGTTATGCCGAAGAATTGATCGAGAAATTTCAGTTGTTTGTTGCTCTGGCTATTGTCGGGGGTTTTATTTTTCCAGTACTTTCCGGAATGGTGAACCGGATTTATGTGCAGCCTGACCAGGAAACACTTATTTACCTAGATACCAGAGAGGTTTACGGAATGGTATTTAAGGGTACTGTACCTGAGTTAGAGTTGCCTGAGCCTTCTGCATTTGATGTTTTGATCGAGAGAGAAGGGGGAAAGAGAGAAGTGATTCGTTTTTCTTACCCAAAATCTGAAAACTGGATACCGGGCCAGCGCGCTGACATTTCCCTTTACCGGGGATTGCTTGGTGTTAAATTTGTATATCCGGAATAGATTCGATGATTTTATTCAGACCGTTTCTTCTTTTATGTGTTTTGGTGCTGTTCCCGGGAATCCGGGAACTGAAAGCCCAGATTGGATTTGGAGTCCACTTTGGAAATGACCTTTACCAGTACCTTTCAAATGACGAAGATCGTTCGGACTACAGCAATACTTCCACTATTCTGCTTGCACCTTATGTAGGCCCTAAACTATATGTTGGGAATCCCAATTGGAGCCTCTCACTTCAAACTGCCATTGGAATATCGCCTTTTTCATGGGACTGGTCTGAGTACAAGGGACTGGGTAACTTGTTCCTGCCCTCTTCAATAGCTGCAAATTTTGGAGGATTAAGCGGTCTGACAGAGAATCAGGCCTCCTGGGGTTTTTCTGTAGGCATTGGTTATGTGTTGGGGATGACTGACCTGTATTTCAGAAATGAAGAGATTAGGGGGGAGGGTGGCCAACTTATTGGAGCTCCCTTTTTACAGGCAGCTTTAGGCTTTGGGGCCAAGGGTACATCAGTCAGTTGGTACATAAGATATGGACAGAATCCCAATTCCGCCCGCTTTTTTAGTACAGGTATTGCCCTGGATATCAATTTTTTTCAGCGACAGAAATTTCGCTGAACAATTCCATTATTAAATTAACCATTATCTTCGCACTCCCTTACAATGGGTGTTGATTCATGGCCTTCATTTGGCCCAAATACAGCAGTTTATACCCAGATTGAAGCAGGTGTTATATTTTATGTAAGCCAATGACATTATCCGCATTTTTCAGCATATTGCAGCACGAGTTTAAAATGGAGTTCCGCCATAGGTTCTCATCCGCTGCCTTAATGGTGTATGTAGCTGCAGTTGTTTTTATAATCTACCTTAGTTTTAGCAGTACTGAAGCTGCAATGTGGAATAGTCTTTTTTGGATAGTGGTATTGTTTTCAGGACTTCAATCAGGCACACTGGCCTTTACCCGGGAATTTGGTGATTCTCATTTGTTTTACTACCAGTATGTTCACCCTATATCGCTTTTTTTTGCGAAGATAATTTCAGTTTGGATTAAGCTATTGGTATTGGCCTTTCTGGCCTGGTTTGTTATGGGCCTGGTACTCGGTGATCCCGTGGTCAGAAGCGGGTTGTTTGTTCTGGCACTTCTATTGGGTACGCTGGGATTTGCCGCCATATTTTCATTTCTATCTGCTATTGCGATGAACAGTAGAAATAATGGCCTTTTGCTTGCCGTGCTTGGATTTCCGGTTTTATTGCCAGTCTTGTTATCAGTGCTGCGAATTAGCTCTATCTCAATGGCAGTAATTAATCTTGATGCCTCGGACAGTATATTGACCCTTATTTCCGTTGTAATGTTGGTGCTGGGAATGGGGCTTTTCCTCTTCCCCTACCTTTGGAAAAACTGACAATATGAATTGGTTGCTTAAAAATTGGTACAAGTGGCTCTCAATCCTTTTACTCCTTTATGTTATAGCATTTGGAATGTTGGTTCCATTGAGGCCCGGCATTATGAAGACTGATACATTTAGGCTGGACCTTGGTACAGAAGCCGAAATCCACATTCAGTTTTACAATACGCACCTCCGTAAGTCGGATGATCACCGAATCTGGATTAGGGTTGACAATGATCACGCCATCAAAGCGAAGTCTTTTGCGGTCCTTAATGATGTTGAGCTCAAAGCCGTCTTTGAACTGCCTTCAGAACTTCCGATTGATGAGAGGGTGGCCATGGCTTCATTGCTGGCAGACAACTCAGTTGATGGACCCATGGTGCTTCCTGCAGCCTTTTCTCTTGTGGGAGAAAATGCTGGCCCGGGGGAGATCAGTTTGTGGTTGGAGAACCCTGTAAGTGACTTGAATATGCGTTGGACCTATGCCTACCCTTGGAGAAACATTTTGGAAGAAACAATTAGAAATACTTATTACCATGTACCTATGTGGTTTGGAATGATGTTGCTATTTCTCATTTCTGCCATCTACAGCATCCGGTTAATTCGCTCAGATAATCAAGATTATGATTCCAGGGTTTTTTCCCTCAATCTGGTTGGGACTCTTTACGGCTTGTTGGGAATACTGACAGGAGCGATCTGGGCCAGATATACGTGGGGTGCCTACTGGAGTGGTGATATCAAACAAGATATGGCAGCGATTACTCTTCTTATATTTTTGGCCTATTTTCTGCTCAGATCAGCCATGGATCCGGGCCCCAAAAGATCCAGGGTAACTGCTATTTATACCTTGTTTGCATTTGCGGCCAGCATACCCCTTTTATACATAATTCCCAGAATGCAACCCAGTCTCCATCCCGGCAGTGGTGGCAACCCCGGGTTTGGTGGAGATGATCTCGACAATACAATGAAAACCGTCTTTTACCCCGCTGTTATTGGTTGGACGCTGTTTGGTTATTGGCTTTCAAACATCGTTTTTAGACTCAATAGATTGGGTAGAAAGACAGAGGAAAAAATATTTACCTAAAAGGTGTGTTAGTTAAGATATAAGAATTAATTTCGGCCCCTGATTATGAAGCATTATATTTCTTCGTCAATATTGAACCACTCCCTTCTAATCCCAACGGTAATGGTCTTTTTATCTCCAGGCACCATCAATGACTTCATGAGAAGTATTGGGAAAATTTGGGTGGTAGTAGCAGCTTTGCTAATTATTTTTATAGGCATAGTGGTGTTTTTATTTCTTCTGGAAAAAAGAATTTCAAAACTTGAAAATGATTTAGATAATGAGTAAACAAAACATTAGTTTTTACGAATCTGTCAACCTTAACTTTGATAAGGCAGCGCAATACGTTGACCTTCCCAAAGGACTGTTGGAACAAATTAAGGTTTGCAATGCTGTTTACCAGATGAAGTTTCCGGTAAAAATCGGCAATCAAATTAAGGTGATTGAAGCCTACAGGGTTCAGCATTCTCACCACCGGCTTCCAACTAAAGGAGGGATTCGGTACAGCATTCATGTCGACCAGGATGAGGTAATGGCGCTTGCAGCCTTAATGACTTATAAGTGTGCCATTGTTGACGTTCCTTTCGGAGGGGCGAAAGGAGGAGTTAAAATTAGCCCTTACAAATACACCGACCGCCAATTGGAAAGCATTACCAGGAGATACACCACAGAGCTGATTAGAAAGAATTTTATTGGCCCTGGAATTGATGTTCCAGCACCTGACTATGGAACCGGTGCGCGCGAAATGGCCTGGATTCTGGATACTTACCTTACTTTTAAAAACGGAGAGTTGGATTTTGCCGGCTGTGTTACTGGAAAGCCTGTGAGTCAAAATGGTATCAGGGGAAGAGAAGAAGCAACAGGCCGTGGAGTTTACTACGGTCTTAGAGAGGCCGTAAGTTATGAAGATGATATGAAAGCACTAGGTCTAACAACCGGAATGGCCGGTAAAACAATGGTTATCCAGGGTCTGGGTAATGTGGGATCTCATGCGGGTTTGATCTCCCAAAAAGAAGGGGACGCCAAAATCATAGGTGTAGCTGAATACGAAGGTTCAATTTACTCTGAAAAGGGAATAGACATTGAAAAACTCCTCAAATTTAGAAGGGATACTGGTTCGATTGTTGGATTCCCAGGCACAAAAACGCTGCCAAATAGGGATTCTGCCCTGGAATTGGAATGCGACATTCTCGTGCCTGCGGCCCTGGAAAATGTCATTCACAAACAAAATGCACATAAGATCAAGGCCAAAATAATTGGCGAAGCAGCCAACGGACCTATTTCGTTTGATGCAGAGGAAGTATTGCTCAAGAATGGTGTAATGATTATACCTGACATGTACATCAACGCAGGTGGTGTTACCGTCTCTTACTTTGAATGGCTTAAAAACCTTTCTCATATGAGATTTGGCCGTATAGAAAAACGCTTTAATCAAAATACCTACATGGCCCTGGTAGGTGTAGTAGAAAAACTTACCGGCAAGACCATAGGAGATAGGGAAAAGAAAATGGTTACTAGAGGTGCTGATGAGGTTGATCTGGTGAGAAGCGGGCTGGAGGAGACTATGGTTGAGGCCTATAATCAAATCCGCCTGGTTCAGAAAAGAAAGAAAAGGATCAACGACCTCAGAAGTGCCGCCTTCGTCAGTGCTTTGACTAAAGTGGGTAGCGACTATCTCAACCTCGGTGTTTTTCCATAATTTTTTACCTCGGATAAACCTTTTATTATTGGCCAATGTTAGGCCACTAGAAAATTGAACTTTGAAAATGTTACCTTCTCCGGAAGGTAGCATTTTTTTAGAGGGAAAATCTCGTATTTTGTCTTTTGTAACCTCCGGGTTCAATTTTATTACTCATTCTATTAGCCAAAATTTATTATTGATGTCAAAGAATTCTAAACGAAAGAACAAGGTTAAGGTCAAAATTGATCGAACCGACAGAAGAATTATGAAGATTCTTCAGGAGAATAGCAAGGTCACTAATTTGGAGCTGTCCAAAATGATTGGTTTGTCTCCGGCCCCAACTCTTGAACGGGTTAAAAAATTGGAAAGGGGCGATGTTATTTCCAGTTATCACGCCACGATTAATCCCAAATCCATTGGACTGAATGTCAGGACTTTCATATTGGTAGACCTGGCCTGGCAAAAACCCAATGCCCTTGATAATTTTGTAAGCAAAATCAACGAAATCGACGAGGTAGTTGAATGTTATATCATCACTGGTGAGGCAGATTTACTCTTGAAAGTGGTTTGTGCTGATATGGCTGCCTACGAACAGTTGATGTTTAAGTCCCTCAGTCAAATCGAAGAAATTGAACGATTAAAAACCCTCATGGCGCTATCCTGTGTAAAAGACAGCAAAGTACTGCCATTTGATTATGGCGAGTAGAAAATGCCAAATCCAGTAGAATTGATGTCTTGCTAAAATCCCTGTTGTCCTAAGATTTCTTACCGTATCAAGGGACAGTAAAATAAAGTACCCTCCTTCCGTAATTAATATTTCTTAAATTAAGATGGCATTTTGCCTTTTAATTTGCTTTCTTCGCAGAAACTTGTGCTGCTGCTACTTGCTTATTCCTATGGAGTAAAGCCTTACTGAATATTGGGATCAATCTAAGGCTGACTCCATCAGCTTGTATTTTAGTTGAAAGGATGTAACTTATATCCCCTTTAGTTCGTTATGTCCCTGCTTTAAATTTTGGATTGGTTCGGAGTCGTCAGTGATTTTAGACCTTTTTCTTGTAAAATCTGGCATTTTCTAAATCCTGAATTAAACTTTCCTTTTTTGAGAAAAGAAACTTCTAAAAAAATTTTCCTCGAAATTTTTAGAGGAAATATTTCATGTGGCTACCTGGTTGGATCCATGCATGTGGGGAGTTCTTCCACCGATAGTATTGTAAATTTAACAATGCCGTATTTGAACAGAATGGACACTTTGTTGATGGAATTTGACCTTTCCGAGGCAATTCCAGGCGAGGTTACTAATCGACTGGTGCTTTCTGAGAGGAATAAGATATCCAACCAAATACCCAGGGTCAAATACAACAGGATTAGAAATAGATTGCTTAGGTTTGCCAGCATTGATATTTCAGATTTTGACAAGATGCCTCCATTTTACCTGATCAGCCAGATATACAACTCTTTTCTACCCGAGCAAGCGGGAATACCTATGGACATCCAGTTTTATCTCAATGCGAGAGAAACCGGGAAAAGTGTGATAGGTATTGAGACGATGGAGTCTCAGGCTGAAATATTGAGCTCTATACCCATGGATATTCAGATGCGCGCGCTGGATGATTTTAGCAGAAGATTTGATCGCCACCGAAAAGCGTTTCTTAAAAGTGTAGAACTTTATGGTAAATCTTCGGCTCATCACTTGTATCAATTGAACAAGAAGCAAATGGGACCGGTTCGAAGACAGTTGATTTACGAACGTAACTTTAAAATGGCAGATGCCATCGATTTGAATTTACAGCACTGCAGAGCAATGGTCGTTGTTGGGGTTGGACATCTCTCCGGCCAATTTGGACTGATTCGTCTTCTAAAGAGATGCGGTTATCGATTAAAGGTTATTGCCTGAATAAATTTGAGAGGTTTTCATAACCCAAATTGACCTTTTTCTGTTTGTCTTTCATGACTCTAGAACGTACCTTCATTTTATTCTTGTTGACTGCTTGTATTTTTCTTTCGGCCTCTTTGTCCGCTCAGCATAGATATACTGTCTCAGGTTACATCACTGAAGAGGAGTCGGGGGAAAGTGTCATAGGGGCAAATATTTTTCTGGCTTCTTCACCCGGCACCGGAACGGTCAGCAATGTCTATGGATATTTTTCAATCACTTTGGAAGAAGGAGATCACGAGCTTGTAATTTCCTATATTGGCTTCAATACGAGGAGAATTGATATCAATCTTTCCGAGAATAAAAATCTGAACGTAAATCTTTCGAGAGGATTAGAGGTAGCTGAGGTTGTGGTGACGGCCGAAGAGGAGGATAGAAATGTATCCAGGGCTGAAATGGGCCTTATAGAACTCAGTATGGACCAAATCAGCACCATACCGGTCATTCTCGGTGAACTCGACATATTAAAGGCCATTCAATTGCTGCCCGGTGTGCTGTCAGCAGGAGAAGGATTCTCAGGTTTTCACGTTAGAGGAGGTGGAGCAGATCAGAATCTAGTGCTTTTGGATGAAGCTACCGTTTACAACAGTGGGCATCTATTGGGCTTCGTCTCTGTCTTTAACTCAGATGCAATAAAAAATACGACTCTGATAAAGGGTGGAATGCCTCCGAGTTATGGTGGTAGGATATCGTCTGTTTTGGATATTCAGATGCGTGAGGGCAACAATAGAAATTTTCAGGCTGAGGGTGGAATCGGGTTGATTGCGAGTAGATTGACGCTTGAGGGCCCGATTGTTGAAGACAGAGCTTCATTTCTCATTTCAGGACGGCGTACTTATTTATTTGATTTGGCACAACCGGCCCTTAAGGGTGGAAACTTCGAAGGAACGAATTATTATTTCTACGACCTGAATCTCAAAACAAATTACCGTATTTCTGATCAGGATCGATTGTTCTTTTCAGCTTATTTTGGAAGGGATGTCTTGAATTTTGTGACCAATAACAGGGACTTTAGATTTGAAATGCCCTATGGGAATTCAACCGCAACCTTAAGGTGGAATCGCACTTTTGGTAGCAAGATGTTTAAAAATACTTCCCTCATTTATAACGATTACAAATTTGATTTCAAAGGCAGCCAGGAAGATTTCAATTTTGGGCTCACCTCTGGCATTCGCGATTTAACCATGAAGTCAGATGTGGATTTCTTTCCCGCAGCCGATCATCATGTAAAATTTGGGTTCATTTTTTCGGATCATAAACTATCGCCCAGTCAAGCTTCGGGATCTGCAGGCGAGACGATCTTTGAAAGTCCAGATAAGCCTGAATATGCATGGCAGGGCGGTCTATACCTTCAAAATGACTGGAAAATTAGCAACAGTATTAGGCTGCTCGGCGGCTTGAGGTATTCGTTTTTTAATCACAGAGGCCCGTATCCCTCAGAAGAGGAGGGAGAGGAAATCGAAAGAGGAAACTCGGTAGTATGGTACGATGGTCTTGAGCCTCGGTTGAACATAAATTGGCGACTGGACAACAGGACTTCCATAAAAGCGGGTTACTCCTATAACAAGCAGTATCTTCATCTTGTGAGCAATAGCACAAGTACCCTTCCCACCGATATCTGGGTGCCGAGTACTCGTCTTATTCCACCTCAAGTTGGCTCACAATATTCCATTGGTGTCTTCAGAAACTTCATGGAGAACACCTTTGAAACTTCTATTGAAGTATATTATCGCGACCTAAAAAATCAGTTGGACTACCTTGAATCCTATGTCCCCTCCCTTGCAGGAAGGCTGGAGAATGAATTCACCAGCGGTAGAGGAAAGGCTTATGGAGCTGAATTTTTTATCAATAAGCGAAGAGGAGACCTGACCGGCTGGATAGCTTACACTATTTCAAAAGCCGAAAGAACTTTTGAAGAAATCAATCAGGGGAAATCCTTCTATGCACCCTATGACCGCAGACACGACCTGGCAGTAGTAGCTTCTTATCAATTATCAGAGAGAATTGACTTAGGGGCTTCCTTTGTTTTTGGGTCGGGTCAGGTTTACACTCCAATAATTGGAATGTATTTGATCGATGGTTTTCCAACCGAAATATATGGCGAGAGAAATAGCTCAAGGCTGCCGGCTTATCACCGACTTGATATTTCTTTAACTCTAAAACCCGGAAAAGAAAATCGCAGTGGAAGGTTTAACAGCTACTGGACATTTTCGATTTACAATCTATACAATCGCAAGAACCCTCTATTTCTCTATCCTTCGTTCGATCAGGATGCGAGTTCTGGTACTATTTCGGCTGAAGTATTTCAGGTATCGCTTTTCCCAATACTACCATCTGTAACCTGGAACTTTAAGTTTAAATAAATAGAGAATCAAAGCAGAATGATTTCATCGCGATAAAATCCTAAAAAACATAAATGATGAATAATCAATCTAAAGTATACATATTTCTGTTATTCGCACTAATTGTCTCCTGCGAGGAACCCTTCGATCCACCTTTTGTAGGTGAAAGAAATGAAGTGGTGGTAGAGGCATATATAGAGTACAGCCCCGACAGGGAGGTCCCAACCTATGTCATCTTGAGTAGGAGCTTTCCCTTTATTGGTACGATAGATGAGTCGTTTGCCTCTGAGCTTTACATTAGAGATGCGAGTGTAACCATAGATGACGGTGAGAGAAAAGTTGATCTAAGTAGGATTTGCATAGAGGACCTTCCCCAGACATTTAGGGAGGAGCTTAAAAGATTACTGGGAGTTGATTCCTTTTTATTCAACTTTTGCCTTTTTGCGGATGTTATTGGAGCTTTAAAAATTGAACCTGGGAGAGAATACAGGCTTGAGGTTGAGGCTGAAGGCAAAGAACTACATTCTATTGCCACAATACCGAGACCGGTTCCTCTGGATTCACTGTGGGCTTCTTCCGTACCCAATGTTGATGCAGACACCTTAAGGCAATTGACACTTCGCCTTACTGACCCTCCCGGACCGGACTTTTACCGCTATCTTACCTCTGTCAACGATGGGCCTCTGTTGCCACCCATTACCTCAGTAACAGATGATAAAATTTTTGATGGACAGAGTTTTGATGTCAATATTCTAAAAGCTGAAGCCCGCGGAACTGATTTCGATCCGGAAACCTTTGGTTACTTCAATACAGGCGATAGAGTGGTGTTGAAATGGTGCACCCTTGAGCGCAACCATTTCAGGTTTTGGGAAACCCTGGAGTACGGCAGAAATAACCAAGGGCCTTTTTCAAGCTACACGATAGTAGAATCTAACATTCGAGGTGAAGGTGGACTTGGTGTGTTTGGTGCC
The DNA here is from genome assembly GCA_007695145.1 of Saprospirales bacterium. Lineage (GTDB taxonomy): Bacteria > Bacteroidota > Bacteroidia > Chitinophagales > Saprospiraceae > PWJY01. Next base: position 72,370 of record REEI01000063.1, read on the forward strand.
CAATCTTGTTTCTACTACGAAATTTCTATTCCGGAGAATTAATCGACCTGAAGTTGCTTTATTTGAGACATTCGCAATTGGGGAATAATTTAAGCCAAAATTCTTTAGCTTCAGTTTCGAAATGGGCCTCCTTAGCTATATGCTCCCCTGGAGCGCATAAATGCCTCAATAAATAAGCAACTATAGGAGGTGAAATCTGATAAACGCTGCTTTAAGTCTAACCAGATCTGATGAGTCGCTATTCTTGTTGTGTGGGAAAATTTCCATTAATCAACCAATTTGGTTCGGCTAAATGCTCATCTGGAAATTAATCCCATAACTATATTTGTTTCACCTTCATTCAGCATCCTATCAAATTCCAATTCCCCTAAGCTTACTTTGATATAAAAAAATCGAATTAGGCAAATAAATTATAAGCTTGAATGACGATGGTTATCAACCTAAATTTTCCTAAGATTTTATACACTACAACCTAGCTTTTTTAGAATTAGAG
>REEI01000021.1 GCA_007695145.1 Saprospirales bacterium
TCAAGGCGCCGCCACCTATCATGGCAAGATTCTTGCCGGTTTGGCTCCAGCCGGCAACTTTGCCCCAAGCGCCTATAGCACTTCAAATTCCGGAGTTTATGCTACCTGATGCGAACCCTTGCCAGAAATTTCCGCCATTCATTTTAGGCATTTACCCATTACAACGTGCATGAAAAGCAGCCCTCGTAGTTTCATTTACAACTGCCTGAGCAACACTATTTCCAGCAGTCCCACCTAAATCTCCAAATGCATCACTTATACTGATCTTTGCAATGACAAAATCAAAATTTCTTTTATTTTACTTACTATCTACAGACTTGTTGTTTGAATCAATAAGTTTAATTCTTTTTAATAATAACAAATCTGAGTTTAATTCTAAATTCTCATTAATGATTTGTTGTATTAGTTCCTTATCTGACAAAAGCACTCGGTATTCGAAGGATCTTTTAAAATATTTGTCTGGGTCTTCACTTCCAAATATACTCGTCACCTTGGCAGGATAATGTTCTACTACAGACTCAACATCCTTATAAATTGTATCGAAAAATTTATCATGGGCTAATTCTTCAGGCCAAAGAACATAGAGTTGATCTAACGGCAACTCCCCCGCAAGAGATTTATTTATAAGTTGTAATATTGATTTAATTGCATCCATATTGTTTATTTTACTCCTCTCCACCATTTACTGAGCTGATGCCAGGGCCAATGCTTTGTTTTTCCAGGTATATCTACATGAGGCAAATTAACATCTGAACCAGTCTTTCTACCACCTATTCGAAATCTATGCCAATCAATACGAATTTTTCCAAAATCAATTCCATAACCACCTGCGTTTGGATATTGTACTAATCTAGCTTTTGATAGAATCCTTAACAATCCAACTCCACCTGCAGTGAGTGCAATATCAGTTTTATTATTCCAGATTACCTGTTGCACCAATCCCCAGGCACCATCATCGATTAGCGTAATAGCATTTAAGTATTCCTGGCGTGTTATGGTGCCATTCATCCATTCACCAGCCAAATACGCTTTCATGTCATCTGCAGATGGTGGAATTTCATTTGGAGGATTTGTTCCCCCAAACAACTCACCCCCCGCATGATTCACCACCCCCACCGTCGCTGCTATACCAAATCCTTTCCAAAAACTCCCACCGGATATAGAGGAGCCAATGCCTCCGCTGAGGGCGCCTCCACCTATCATGGCAAAATTCGTACCTGACCGGCTCCAGCCGGCTGAGTTGCCCCAGGCGCCTATAGCACTTCCAATCCTGGAGCCAATTCCTCCACTAGCAAAACCATGCCAGAAATCACCTCCTTGAACATAAGATGAATACCCATTAATAGATTTTACTCTACCATATCATGTAAAATAGAGTGAAGCAACCGTAAGCTTTTTCAAATGAAAAGTAAACCAAGGAAATTTTATTCTCTAAGGAATAAGTAATGACCAATATAAAGGTAAACCATCCTCGATACAGGAAACTTACTTATTTGATAGGTAAAACTCGTGAAAAAATATCCCGCAGAGGGGCTAAATTGTACACACTGATCGAAAAAAATATCACAGAAGAATTGGAAGACAATCGCAACAATGAGATCAGGCAGCTAACGATCCGACAGGAGATAGAAGAACTACAGCAACTGGAGCAATCCTATTTAACAGAGCGGGCTAAATACCCCAGTAGAATCAAAATAAAAGATATGCCGGACAAAATCCGCTATAACCAACTAAATGGGGAAAGCAAGCACTTCAATAATATCATCAAAATGATTTGCTACAGAGCCGAATCTGCCTTTGCCAATTTACTTGCACCTTATTATAAGAAGTCCCTAAACGAAAAACGGGCACTTACCAAAAAGATCATCAATAATCGAATTGATCTGAAACCGAACTATGAAGAGAAAAAACTATATATAAAACTTTACACTTTACCGGCTCCAAGAGATAATGATGCATTACACAAAATCCTGGAAACACTCAACGATTCCAAAACAGTTTATCCTGGTACAAATCTGGTGCTTTGCTATGAAATCGCGACATCAAAATATACGTGAAGTCAGGAGCTCTGAATTTTAGGCTTCAGAGAACTTACCTACCAGACATATTTTCAAACAATTCTACAATCAACTACTTCCTTTTAGTTCTAATCTTATGGGCTCTTTTCCTTGAAAGAACCTTCAACCAGATTTTGGTCAATCCCAATCAAAATCCTCCTTCCGGACTTTCTTCTTTCAATATTAAACATAGCTTGTTTGCAGCTAACGGCCGAGCAATAATAGGCAATATTTCCCACTTCTAGAAACACAGTATCAATAAGACTCTCTGCATGATACTTCAATGATGACTCGGTCCATTTTGTACCAAACCCAAGATATATCCTTTTCGTTTCCCCCGGAAAAACCTCAATGACTTGACTAACCGAAGACGCAAAATCTGTTGACATTGAACAATAGAATTTGATCTCTTCATCCAATTTATTCTCAATCTCAATTAAGCCTGGACGATCACAACTGATCATTAGTATAATCACTATTACCCACCAAATAATTTTAGCAAACATAATATCTGTTTATCATTTAAATGATCTACGTATTCCATTTGGCAAATAATAATAACCTAAACGGTGAATAGAATACATTTTGGCACCCTAGTCAAGCTTTCAGCGACTGAAATAGTGGTACTCCATTCCAAAGGTAAAACAATTTGAAAGGATTTTTCTGGACACTTTGCCAAAACAACCATCCTCCGATTGAATCATGTTTAATCCGGTACTTCCTAGAAATATGCCTTTCTCATTATTCAGGGATCACGCTCTGGATCGTCCTGTACACCATCCATTCCATCAACCTCATATATAAAAACTCTGCGAAAGCTGATGAGGCTTTTAGGATAGGCCTTCCATTTGCTAAGATCGTTTAAATCATCAATTACTTCGCCTGATTCTGGGTCTTTAGCCTGCCAATTAACATGGTAATGAAAAGGTCCTCTACCCATATATAAAATGTGGTTTGGGGGAATGACTGTTCCGTACACCCCCTCCTCACCGATCTCATTAAATTCTGCAATTTTGATGCAGTCCTCCTGTGACCTGTAATGAAGCGTATCCGATTTCTCTAACAAACAATAATCCTTAACTTCACTTACTCCAGTCCTGTAGTTTACTAAAAGGATTTTCGATGAACTGGAATTGTCGATATAAAATCCCCCTCTCCATCCGCAGCCGGAAGATGAGATCCAAATAAAAAGGATAATTAGAATAATTACTTTGGTTTTGAGCTGTTTTGAGAACATATTGTGAAATTTAATGGCTACCGAGGATTACCAAATCGCAATCCGTATTGGTGTGCTTCGTACTCGAGATGTCCAGGTATACGCATTGAAGACCAGTATCCGGGATTAATGTATTCTCTGATAATTCTTGCAAAAAATCCGCCACAGCGCAATTCTCTCTCAGGATAGTAATTAATTTCATTTTCTACCATTGCGAATTTAATTAGGATTCGAGTATAACCAATGAGGCTTCTTATAAAATCTTATTGGAGATAGCGTTAAAGTGTCACTTTCAAATGTAAACTCAGGGAGATGAAGTTCAAATTCGCCAGTATCAGGAGAATTATCTATGTAAAACATCTTCTCCCAAATTTCCAAAGTTATAATCCCGGTAACTGTATACCTTTCACGCTTAGTTTCTTTATAAAGTAAATTGCTAAGTGTATTTTCTTTAATGGGGACAGGAATAGTCAAATTGGTATTGTTGCAATGCCAATATAATCTAACTTCGTCGGAAAGTATTTGTATTTTCCGTTCAGGACTTTTGACCCTTATTCTAAATTTTACCCAACCAGCCCGATTATAAAAAGTACTTGGAGGATAGGAAAAACGAAGGTGACCTGAAACCTTTACAGAGGAATTCTCACTTTCCCAAACCTCAATATTTCTATTGTCGCTTTTTACCTCTGCCAGTTTGTGGGGGAGTCGGCAACTGCTTAAAAGGGTAGCAAGTATTAATCCTAAAAGAATTGTGTTTTTCATGATTTATCTTCCTATATAAAAAATATTGTGTATGCGATTACTATTTAACCAATTACTACTTCTAAAATATGGAGACATTCTATCGGGATCATAAATTTTAAAATATAACATATTAGACTGCCGAGTCATACCATTTACTTTGATAAAATTTCTATGGTAAACACCCTTAACGGAAACAGAATGCTCATCAGCAAAACTTAAGATTATTGAATTTCCATGTTTCATTTGCGTTTTAACATAATTACTTTTGAGACGAAAGTGATTGCCTAGCCGATCATGATTTATATGGTCCCAGTTAAGATCAAATTTATTTGATAATTCACCGATTACGGCCCTATCAAATAAACCTTCATCCAAAGGAATATTAGGAAAAAGACCTCTAATATCATCTTGATCAAAATCTAAAATTCCTTGGGCTTTTAAAGCCATTTCACCTGTTGCGCCAGCACAGTTAAAATCGGTATTTTGAAATAAATGAACTAAATCAGGATCTTCTATCAGCAAAATCCATTCAACTTGAGCTCCATCCCAAAATCTCCTTCCATCTAATCCTGCACTAACCCCTTGAATAAGACCTCCTCATTATTCAGGGATCGCTCTTACCTCGCTCCTTTTCACTTTCCTTCCCATCAACCTCGTATAAAAAAACTCTACGAAATCTAAAGGGTTTTATTGGATAGACTTTCCATTTTCTAAGGTCATTTAAATTATCAATTTCATCACCGGAATCCGGATCTTGAACAACCCAGTTACTTCTTAAATGCGGGAAAGGTCCTCTACCCATAAATAAAATGTGATCCGTTGGAATTACCAGGGAATGACCACTTCCATCTGCCATTGGCTGAAATTCAACCATTTTGAAACATTGGTTTTTTGAATCATACTGTATGGAATCCATTTTATAAATGAAACAGTACTGATCAATATGTCTTTCCTGAATTCTATAATTGACCAAAAGAATTTCTGAGGGACCGGTATTTTTGATGTAATACCTACCATGCCAAGTGCAGCCGGTAAAAGTAATCAAACCCATAGCGGTTAATATAATAATAATAATATAATTTATTGGCTTTTTTACCATAAATATAAATTTAATACCGTCGATTACCAAATCGCAATCCGTATTGGTCAGCTTCGTACTCAAGATAACCTGGATTTATCATCGAAGGCACATATCCAGGATTAATATACTCTTTAATTATCCTGGCGTAGAAACCACCAAATCCAAGCCTTCTTTGCTGTAAAAAATGTTTGGTCTCATGACCTCGTAAATAGGGATATTTACCGTCGTGCTCATTTGTAACTAAATTCCTTCCTATAGCGACACCGGTTCCTGGCATCAAAGCTCTGGTAATAAAAGTCCCTCTCCTGTACACCGGCTCAAAATCACCAAAGTCACCATAAGATTGATCCGGCAGGTAGGTTGTTCCCATACTTATAATATTCAACCCAGCCTGAGTGGCACCGCCCAATGCCCCGTGAACCAATCCATTG
>REEI01000104.1 GCA_007695145.1 Saprospirales bacterium
TGATGGTCATGAGCAGGTGTTGAGTGGGGATTTATTGCTTTTGGAATGAAGCAGCTCTGAAGGCAGGGTGAGGCTTTATGAAGGTTTGTAGAAGGAAACTCATCTAAGCGGATAGAAATCATCATATTTCTTCCTCGAAATCGTTATTGGGTCATCTAGAGGCAATTTAATAAAAAAGCTTTCCGTTTTGGTATCGTTTTTGAACAGCTTGGCCAATTGCAACAACTATCAGGTAGATATGAATAAGAATTTTGTGGTATACTGTTTTTTAGGTGCCGGTTTACTTTTGTTTTCACAAATATCTACTGCACAAACGCCAAAATTCGTCAATGAATTTCTGAATATCGGTGTCGGTGCCAGGTCTCACGGAATGGGTGGAGCGATGGTCGCACATGCAAATGACAATACCGCTGCCTATTGGAATACTGCTGGCCTTTCATTTAATTCTGCACCCTTTCAGGTTTCTGCCATGCATGCTGAGTGGTTTGGTGGAATTGTCAACTACGATTATCTAGCAGTAGGCAAATCCCTCGATGCGGATCAAAATGCTTACGGCTCTATTAGTATTATTCGGCTGGCTGTCGATCAAATCCCCAATACCCTGCGACTCTATGGGCCTGATGGCAGTATTGACTACAGCAGAATAGAGAATTTTTCCGTAGGGGATTATGCCGGTTTGATTTCATATGCAAGGAGATTGAGCAATGAGCGCTTCGCTATAGGTGGGAATGTGAAAATCATACATCGATCTGCTGGTAGATTCGCAAATGCCTGGGGTTTTGGATTGGACCTGGGTGTCACCTACCGAACTGACAATTGGATGTTTGGCTTAATGGCTCGAGATGTTACTACTACTTACAATAGCTGGACCTTTTCATTTACAGAGGAAGAAAAAGCAGTTCTTCAGTCAACTAATAATGCTGTTCCGGAAAGTTCCACTGAGATTGCTCTACCTCATTTTATAGCTGGACTGGCTTACCAAACTAATTTAGGGGAGGATTTTTCCCTTTTGATTGCCTGTGACTTTCACGTCACCACTGATGGCAAGAGAAATACGCTGGTCAATTCCAATACTTTGAGCATGGATCCTCGAATAGGATTTGAAGCTGGGTTCAAAGACCTGGTCTTTCTCAGAGGAGGGGTTTACAATTTTCAACGAGCTCTTGATGACATCAACAGCGAAAGTGAAATATGGACCGTTCAGCCGAATTTTGGCATTGGCCTCCACCTCGGAAACTTCCGCATTGATTACGCTCTTGGAAATTTAGGGCAAGTTTCACAGGTTGAGGTTTCCCACCTTTTCTCTGTTTCAGTGGACATTCATCCTCGCGGCTAAGTAGCTTGTTTTTCTTCAACTTGTCCTTGTTTTTCACAACTAATTTTAAACATAGCAACAAATAAAATGTTAAAATTTTCAACAATACTTGTTATATTGAATTGAGGTTATATATTTGTGGTAATTTTAAAGTATGAAAAGGTTCATCAAACTGCTTGCTGTTTCATTTATCCTCGCATTAAGCGTGTTTTCCTACGCTTATGTAAATACTGATGTATCTAACAATAAAGTAGCTTTTACTGGACAAAATAATGTAGAGTTAAGCCAGGGTGAGGTAAGCGATAGCGAAAGAACTCTTTTGTTGCCTGAATCAAAGATTATTCAATATATATCAGAAAAGGCAATAGATCTCTTTTCAAGTGTCATAACACTGGACAATTAATTGTCCACATATTCCGGAAGGCTGTCACCCCAGCCGTTTAAAAATTCTTTGATACTCATCCTTTTTTTTCCTTGCAGTTGTACTTCTTTACAACTGATCAATCCATCCTTTGCAACTATTTTTAGAAAATTCTTTCCATCGGAAATAATTTTACCTGGTTGTCTGGCATTCTCGTTTTCTAATGCTTCCAGTCCTGCACTCCAAATTTTTAGAGTTTTTCCACTCATCCTAGTATAAGCTCCCGGGAAGGGATTGAGGCCGCGAATGAGGTTGTAATTTTTCAAGACCTCCTCTCTGAAATTTAATTCCCCTGTTTCTTTAAAGATTTTTGGGGCAGTCGTAGCCTTTTCGTCGCTTTGTGGAAGGTAGTTGACCTCGCCTTTGCGTATTAACCTCAAAGCCTTTAACAGAAGCTCTCCTCCCAGGATAGCCATTCTGTCGTGAAGGTGGCCAGTGGTTTCTTCCGGCTGTATGGGTACTTCCTCTTGCAAAATGATGTCGCCGGTGTCGATTTGCTGTTTCAATTGAAATACAGTCAATCCTGTTTTCTCCTCTCCTGAAATAATCGCATGGTGAATAGGGGCCGCCCCCCTAAATTTTGGTAGAAGGGAAGCGTGTAGGTTGACAGTTCCTAAATCAGGCATATTCCAAACGGATTCAGGAAGCATTCTAAAAGCCACAACCACAAAAATGTCAGCCCCAATGTCTTTTAATTGCTGTTGAAAATCTGTGGACTTTAAGTTGACGGGTTGAAAAATTTTTTTCCTCTTTGAAAAGGCGAATTCCTTTACCGGTGAAGTGATCAACTCTTTGCGGCCTCTACCTCCACGCTTGTCAACAGAAGTTACAACAGCTGCCAGATCAAATTCACTTTCCTCTATCGCCCTCAATGAAGGGACCGCAAATGAGGAAGTACCAAAAAAAACTATTCTCATGAAAATATAGTTGATTGTTTGCTTAAATGTTCTGAGTGACCGGCTAATGCTGCACTGAACCTTGGATGGGCGAATTCCTTCAAATAGGTCACTGCCTCCTCGGATGTAGTGTAAACGATATTGGTGGCACTAATTTGCATTTGAGGCTTCCTATGATTGCATTAATTCCTGGGAAATACATTGTCCTCAGGATTGATATCTGCAAGCCTTCCGGACTCATCAATAACCACCATTGAAATCTGATCGATTGGAAAGGGAAGTAGCATTTCATACATAGGACTTGTCCATCGCCAGGGTTCCATTGTCATAAATTCCAGTTCCCCGTCTGTCTCTTTGTGACCGTGCATAATGACAAGAGGAATATTTACATAATGTGGACTTCCTTCAACATAGACCGTCAAATCTATGGGCATAGGCATGGTGCCGTTGTTGACAAGAATAAGTGAAGTAGTACCATCAGGATTAGCTATAAGGGTATCAATGCCGTAGTCAATGGTATTGGTGGTGTTGATCCATAAATTTTGGTACCACTTTAAATTCAGACCAGAAACCTCTTCGGCTATACGAAAGAAATCATCTGGTTTGGGATGCTTGAATTTCCAGCGGTCATAGAATTCAAGTAATACCTCGTCAAAGGCATCTTGCCCCATGATATAAGCCAATTGGACCAGCATTATCGAGGCCTTGGTATAGGTGGCCATCCAATAGGCTGCATTGGTTAGATAATGGTCTGCTAAAGTACTCATGGGTTCTTCCATGCCTTCCCTTGCAAAGTTCACATATCCTGCAATTCTGGTTCTATGAGGGTTGGACTCCCATTGTCTTCTAGGCAGTAGATTTTTTCCTGCGAGGTAATTGAGGGTCTCTTCAGTCATATAAGTAGTAAACCCTTCATCCATGTATGGATATATGGATTCATTTGTGGCCAAAATGAGATAGTACCACATATGAATCAACTCGTGTATAGTCACCCCTGCCAGACTTAGAAGAGGTCGGTGGCCAGTAATAAAGGTGGCCATAGGATATTCCATTCCCCCATCAGCAGCCTGTATAGTAACGAACTCAGGGTATGGATAATCCCCGCAGCGCCCAACAATGTAGCTCAGGGCGTTGTCTACTATATTTGGTAGAAGCCCCCAGTTGTGGTCGCGGATTTCACTTGGAAGATAAAAAAATCTGAGGAGCGTGCCGTGTTCTGACATGTGGGTCACATGTGTGTAACCAGTATCGGCAGCCCAGGCGAAGTCATGGACATTTTCTGCTCTAAAGTGCCAGCTCAATTTACCCTCATCATCTACAACAGGCTCGTAATCCTCCGTATACCCATGGCCAATTTCATGTGGATTTTGAAGAACTCCACCTGCTGCCACTGTAAAGCTAGAGTCGATATTGATAATTACGTCAAAGTCGCCGAAAATTCCGTAAAATTCACGTCCTACATAGGGGTGTGCATGCCACCCGTGCTCGTCATACTGGGCTAGTTTTGGGTACCATTGAGCCATGGAGTAAGCTATTCCCTCCTCACTCATTCTACCTGTTCTCCTGATTTGAAGAGGAACCTGAGATTCGTATTCCATATAAAAAACCACCGTATCACCAGGATTGATAAGGTAGGGGATGAAGACATCCATAATGGTTTCTGTGATAACAAATTCGCAGTCCTCACCGTCCATAGTGAGTTTTTTGATATTGTGAAAACCTATTTCGTTGGGTCTGAGTCGCGAAATTCTATTTCCAACCCTGTTGTCCGGATCTTCAATATTTGCAGACCTTACGTCCATCATGCTTCCAGGTTGAAATGCATGGTAATATAAGTGAAAGTAGACTCTGTCAAGCTGATCCGGGGAATGGTTGATAAAGGTTACCTCCTGCTTTCCGGTGAAGCGGTGGGTATGGTGGTCAAAATCAACTTCTATTACATACTTTACCTCTTGCTGCCAGTATCCGGGCCTTCCTTCTTCTCCCAAAATTACTGGGACAAAGGCAAACATAAAAAGTAAATACAAAGCACAGTGTTTAAGACTCATTGTTAAAGTTTTTATTGATGCAATAAACTAGAAACGCAATTGGTACAGTCTTCGGTCTTAATTCTGACCTGTTTTTCACAAATCAAATTATTCCTTTTCTATTGAAAACCTTTCAAACAGGGAGTTGTAGTTCCAATGGTACTTTTTTGCTGCCATCCAAACGAATACAGCAGCTATGCAGACAAAAGCGATATTTAGGTTCAAGATGTTCACATCTTCAGTTGATCTGAATAGGGCAGGGGTTTGCAAGGCAGCTCCTTCATACGAAAAGAAAACTGCACTGTAGAAATTTGTAGCAAAATGAACCCCAAGTGCCAGTTCGAGCGATTCATCCAATATGGTGATAAGAGCGAGAAATAAACCGGCCATCAGATAGTAGCTCATCATAGGTAAATAGCCATATTTCGCTACTTCGGGGTTGGCAGAATGGATAAGAGCAAAAAGTAGACTCGAAATAAACAACGGACTTAATTTATTTTCAAACAGATACCCAAAGCCCTGCATGAGCCATCCCCTAAAGAACAACTCTTCAAAGCTCGTTTGCAAAGGCAGTATTAGTAAAGCAATGAGCAGTAGAATTATGAAGGGTGTGAAAGAAAAGGTGAATTCGTAGGGTGTGGGGTCGAGGAAGATAAAAATTATTTCAACCAAAAAGCAGAGAAATATCCAAACGAAAAACCCGAATGCGACCCTCCCCAATCGGACTCTACCAGAATAATTAATCAAGGTCAGTGGTGATCTTTTGTGAAAAACCTTTACAGCCAGGATTAACATTACCAGACCGCCAACAAAGGAGAGCAAAACGAGGAACAAGCTAAAATTGGGATCGAGTCCAAAAATACTAAAATCCCCGGTCTCACTTAAGTGTATCATCGCGTCGGATGAATCCAGCTCTTCATTTCCTAAGCTCCTTTGAAGAATAACAAGGGTCAACGGAAGCTGACCAATCACATAACCCAGAACCACTGCTAAGAATACAAAAAGGTAACTCGCGGGATGATTTTTTCCCAACCTGACTGCTTCAAAAAAGCCCTTTTTCTCCTTCTCCATAAAACTTTTTATTGAATAGGGCGCAGCAAATCTTTGAAATAAACCGCGCAAGTTTGTAATTTTGTAGGCCAAAAGTAATAAAGAATGAAGCTAAGCCATAAACAGAACGGATTAATTATTGTACTTTTCATCTTTTTCGCTGCACTCAGCAGGCTGCTTCCCCATCCGCCAAATGTTACAGCCGTGGGGGCAGTTGCACTCTTTGGAGCGGCCTACCTTTCTGCCCGTTGGGTGGCTGTACTCATTCCAATCACCGCCATATGGTGCTCTGATGTGTTATTGAACAATCTGGTTTACGCCTCTCACTACGAAGGCTTTGTTCTCTTTACCCATAATTTCTGGTTTACAGCCGGTGCTATGGTTCTCATCGTACTATTGGGTAGATTTCTACTAAACAAGGTTTCTACCCTAAAGGTCATTGGTGCAAGCCTGGGTGCTTCCAGCATTTTCTTTCTCATATCTAATTTTGGCGTTTGGGCCGCAGGTGTTTCTTACCCCGCGAGTTTCACTGGTCTATTAGCAGCATATGCTGCAGGATTGCCCTTTTTTCTGAATACCTTGGCAGGTGATCTTTTCTTTTGCGGTGTGATCTTCGGTTCTTATGCTCTTTATCAGAACTATCTTCTCAGTAAACCCTCTGCTGTAACTGTCAATTCTTAATGCAATGGAAGGACAGCGCCTGGTTAAGGGCAAAGATTATCTCATAGAGAATGGTCTTTATGTATTTACAAGTGAATATCTGCTCAAGAGAGGAAAATGCTGCAATACCGGATGCCGGAATTGTCCATATGTCAATCGAATGACCTAATTTTTTTAAATTGTTACTTTGACCTATCTGGCGATTTGATTTTCCAGGCATACTAGTCTGCGGTTTAGGTGATGCTTTTGGGCCATCACTTCCCGGGAAAGCTGGCTTACCTGATTCGGGTAAATAGTCCAAATAGACGATTGAGGATGCCTTTCAAAAATTCAGGTATGTCTTCTTTGTAATGGTTTGAAGTTGTTTAGGATAGGAAACTTTAACAAATGAATTTTTGCAGCTTATTTCAGGAATATGCACAGCTTCCTTTTTAATATTTCTTTGTGACCGTCTTTTTTTGGATCATATCGCCTGGTATAAAACTCTTAAAAAGAGGGTGACTCCAAAGCCAATTAATACAAGGCCGGCGATTTTTCTCACGTAGATAATTACCCTGGGGGTCAGTAAAAGGCTGATCCTTTTTGCAAGTGCTGCTTTGAGAACATCTGTAACAATGATGGTGCCCATTAGCCCGGCAAAAAAGGGAAATGAATTGGAGGGGTCTAATTGGAGGCGTTCAATAATTATAGTAGAAATTCCTATCCAGAATAAAATGGTTCCGGGATTGAAGGCATTCATAAAAAATCCCAGTGTCCAAAGTCCAAGATAGGAGGTGCCGGACCTGGGGCGTTTAATTTTTCCTCTTCTTGCTGGTATTCTACCGAATAAGATCAACCCAAGTCCAAAAGCAATCAGTATTAGCCCACCAAAAATGCTGACATAAGTCTCAAAATGATCAATTTCCATCAGCCTGAAAAGAAATGAGAGGGCATAGGTGACAACAATAATGTAAACAAGGTCGCTGCACCAAAAACCTGATGCTACAGTGACTCCGGCCCTAAAACCCTTTTCAATTCCAGTCTGTATAAGGGTGATGAAAATCGGACCCGTCATTACGGCCAAAGTCAAACCCAGTATGATGCCTTTCAGCACTACATCCATTCATCTATGATTTTGGACGCAATAAACTAAATTTATTACTGCTGCCACAGAAAATAATCATAAAAAATTCTTTTCATCAGGTTGACAAGGACAGGTTATCGATCCCGGGAAAATAAATTAATTGAATTAGGCACATAAGTATTGTAAAAACACCTCATGAATACTTGATTATTTCTTCGACTCAAGTAAAAATAACATTCCCGGCACTAATGGACAATCTTGATTTACGAACAAGGAACACCGATTAACGATTTTAGATTTTTATACCAATCATTCTTTCCTACAAATCATAGCTAATCATACATTTAATGTTTAGTGTGTTAATTGGTGTTCGTTAATCAACAACTGTCCTATTTCACCTTATTGAAGACAATCAAGACTATTTGATCTATATTTCTAAATAGCCTAATTCAATAAAAAAATTATCTGAGGAAAGGTTCGAGTCGATTTCATAAAAGTGGGATGGAAGGGGTAACTGATGATGAGTTGCAATAAATCAGACATTGAATCTGAAGTGCATGACATCGCCATCTTTTACCACATACTCTTTCCCCTCCACCCGGTGCTTCCCGGCATCTTTGGCTGCGCTTTCTGAACCGCACTCTACAAAATCATTGTAGGCGATGACCTCTGCACGGATGAAACCCTTTTCAAAGTCTGAGTGTATAACGCCTGCTGCCTGGGGGGCTTTGGTGCCACGTCTAATGGTCCAGGCTCTAACCTCTTTCTCTCCTGCAGTAAAGTAGGTAATGAGGTTGAGTAATTCATAGGCATTTGCTATCACCAGGTTGACTCCGGGCTCATCCAGGCCCATGTCGGCCAGAAATTCTCTGCGTTCTTCAATATCTTCAAGGTCCATTAATTCTGCTTCTATGGCAGCCGAAATCTTAAGTATATGAGCACCTTCATCTGCCACTGCCGAAGCGAATGCCTCGGTATGCTGATTACCTAAAATTACAGAACCCTCGTCTACATTACAAACATACATGATAGGTTTTGCTGTTAGCAACATCATTTCTTTCAAATGTTCATCCAGAACTTCGTCTATCTCTATAGCGCGGGCCGGACGGCCATCTTCCATCTCGCCTCTGACCCTCTCCAGTTCAGTGATCATCCTCAGTACTTCCTTTTCACCGGCTTTTGACTGTTTTCTTAGACGTTCAAGCCTTTTTTCAATGGTTTCCAGGTCTTTAAAGATCAGCTCGGTATCAATGATTTCTTTATCTCTTACAGGGTCTATACTTCCGTCGACATGGATCACGTTATCGTCTTCAAAGCACCTTACTACATGTATGATTGCGTCAACTTCCCTTATATTTGCTAGAAATTGGTTGCCGAGGCCCTCACCCTTAGAAGCCCCTTTGATCAGCCCTGCGATGTCTACAATTTCAACAGTGGTCGGCAGCACTTTTTGAGGGTTTACCAATTCTGCTAATCGATCCAACCGCTGATCAGGGACCGTAATTATTCCCACATTGGGGTCTTTGGTAGCGAAGGGGTAATTTGCTGCCAGCGCTTTGGCGGAGGTCAGACAGTTAAACAGGGTAGATTTACCTACATTAGGAAGCCCTACTATGCCGCATTTTAATCCCATTAGATGTTTTTTTTGAGGCGGCAAAGATAGAAACATTTTATGGCCTCAATGAGTCTGCTGTAGATTTTATTCCGATGAAACAATGCAAACTGAACCTGTTTAAAGTGTAAGGGTTATATTATAGCTACCCAAATTAAACTTATTTAGGATGAATTACCTGGGTCATGCTATTTTTTCACCGGAAAACAGAGGACATTTACTAGGCAACCTGGCAGGTGATTTCTTGAAGAATAACTTTCATCGGAAGTTAGATGCAGAGGTGCTTCATGGGGTCCATTTGCATAGGTTCATCGACAGTGCCACCGATTCCAATCCCATTTTTAGGAAGTTTACAATACCTCTTAGAGAGAAGTTTGGAAAATACAGTCCGGTGGTCATGGATGTTTTGTTGGATCATTTGATCGCAAAAAACTGGAATAATTTGTTCGATAAGCGATTTGATGAATTCACATCAGAGGTCTCTAAGGTGATAATGAGCGAATTTGAACGCTTGCCCATGCCCGTTGGCGGGATAATGCAACGCATGGCCACAGCTGATTGGCTTAAATCTGGTGAGACAGAGACTGGAATTATTAAGGTTTATAAGCGACTTTCTGAAAAGGCTTCAACTGCCTTAGAGGGATCAGAGGTTTTGAAGATTTACCACAAGAATACTGAATTTTACGACGAATTGCTAATTGACTTTGTAAAAATGAATAGGGATCTAGTAATGAACAATTACCCCGGGATCAACCTTCGAATAGAATGGAAAAACTAATAGTTCTGGAGAGTAGTTTTTCCAAAACGGATGCTTCCTTAAGACTTTTATTCGCGATCATAATATTGCTGAGTCCGTGCGAAAAAGTAATTTGCGGAGATAATATAAAGTAAGGCATGAAAATTTGGATGCCAAATCCAACTTCTGCCATGAAATCGTGTGGGGAAATTTTTATAATATTTTCAGCCTGACGAGTCCTTGAATTGTTTTGAAGGTCGTAGCTATACTTAACTCCTGCAAGTAGGAAAAACCGTTTGTCGTTATACGGATGCGACTTAAATCTTAGCAAAAATGGCACCTCGAGAAATACTGACTCCAGAGTTTCCCGGTGTAATTCTCTATTTTGCCCCACTGCAGTGTATTCAATGGTTCGCTCAGTAAATAAAAATGTGGGGATCAAACGAAAGTCGAAATAGTCTCCAAACTTGAGATTGCCAACTACGCCTATGTGAAAACCGGGGCCATTGATGGCTTCAGTAAGGCTGTAAGACTCATCCAGAATGAAATCTCGTGAGTGATTTACTTTGAAGTTTGAACTTGAGTAGCCCAGCGAAATGCCAAAATAGTAGGGTCGGTTCTTGAACTGTTCGTAGTTGAAATTCTGTCGTGCCTGCGCAGAAAGCTCAGGTGACAAAATAATGGAGAGAAAAAGACCTGCTATCAGGCTCAGGATTTCTCTCCCTCGTATATGCAACATATGCCGGTTGTTAAAATTTTATATTCAGAATTTGTATATCCACATTTCATTAATACAGAGGTGAAACGATCATAATCCGGAAAAACTTGCACAGATTCATACAAATATTTATAGGCTTTTGGGTCTCTGGAGGTCAACCTACCAATAGTTGGAAGGATATATTTGAAATAGGTGTTGAAAATTTGCTTCAGAGGGAACATTCTCGGTCTGGAAAATTCTAGGATTACAACTCTTCCACCTGGTTTCAAAACTCTATAAATCTCCTTTAATCCCTTTTCGAGGTTTTCAAAATTTCTCACCCCAAAGGCCACTGTAACTGCATCAAAAGTATGGTCGCTAAAGCTTAGGTTTTCCGAATCACCGAAGACTAGTTCAATTTTGTCAAGAAGCCCCCTTTTCTCCAGTTTTTTGTTGCCTATGTCCAGCATTTTTTGAGAAATATCTACCCCTTTTATTTCAGCATTGGGGAACTGCCGAGCGATTTCAATTGCGACATCACCAGTCCCTGTAGCCACATCGAGGATATATTCCGGTTGATGAGAATTCAATCTTCGAATGGCTTTTTTTCTCCATCTCTTATCGATTCCCAGCGACAAAAAACGATTCAAAAAATCATACTTCCAGGCAATGTTATCAAACATTCTGGCAACCTGTTCCTTTTTGCTGCCTTCTTCCTCGTAAGGTTTTATATGAGCCATTGAAATTTTATCTTATGAAACACAAAGATAGGGTACTGGTTGAAAATTGCTCCTCAATTGTTCTGATATTCATTTGCCGGACAATTAGCTGCTCAACGGGTACCAAGGGCTTTATTTGCCATCTGTGATTTGAATTCTTCTTTCTAAACTAGAATGTCGGGGAATTGCATGATTATATGGAAATAATTAAACCCGCGCCCGAGCGCTACTTTTAAGAAAAATCATAGCGGAAGAATTTGCCAAAATTTTGAAATTCCGGTACTACCATTTTTTAGAATTCATCACTGTGGCTGAAAAACCATGTTTTCAAGCATAATTAAACCTGGAATCGAGAAAATGATTGGATCCAACCACTGCAATCACCGTCTTAGCGAGAAGATGTCAAAACTTTTAGTAGGTGTTGTAAAAAAGGGTATTTAAAGTCATTTATTTTCTGTAATTTTGCGCCCTAAAATTTTAAATACTATGGCAGATCCGTCCAGGATTATTGATGTTAATATTGAGGATCAGATGAAGTCGGCCTACATAGACTATTCTATGTCGGTTATAGTTTCCAGAGCACTACCCGATGTAAGGGATGGACTAAAGCCAGTGCATAGGAGGATACTTTTTGGAATGGACCAATTGGGTGTTCAGTTCAACAAGTCGCACAAGAAGTCTGCCCGTATAGTTGGGGAGGTTTTGGGTAAGTATCACCCTCATGGCGACAGCGCTGTATACGATGCAATGGTGCGTATGGCTCAACCCTGGTCGCTTCGTTATCCCCTCGTTGATGGGCAGGGTAACTTTGGTAGCATGGATGGAGACAGTCCCGCAGCAATGCGATATACTGAGGCAAGGTTACAGAAGATTTCGGATGAATTGCTTGCCGACATCAAAAAAGAAACTGTTGATTTTGTCCTCAACTTTGATGATACCATCGAAGAGCCCACGGTATTGCCCTCTAGAATTCCCAACCTTTTGATAAATGGTGCTTCTGGTATAGCAGTTGGTATGGCTACCAATATGCTGCCTCATAACCTCACTGAGGTGATTGACGGAATCAATGCATATATAGACAATCCTGAGATTGAAATTGAGGAGTTGATCAAGTTTGTAAAAGCTCCGGATTTTCCAACAGGAGGAATTATCTATGGTTACAGTGGAGTTAGAGAGGCTTTTGAAACCGGTCGTGGTAGAGTAGTGGTTCGCGGGAAAGTCAATATTGAGGAAACCGGGACTGGAAGAGAGCGTTTGGTCATTACTGAGATTCCCTACCAGGTCAACAAGGCAACTTTGGTCGTTAAAATTGCAGACCTTGTGAATGAGGAAAAGGTGACCGGAATCAGTGATGTAAGAGACGAGTCAGACAGAAGTGGTCTTAGGATTGTAGTAGAATTAAAGAAGGATGCCATTTCAAATGTGGTGCTTTCGAAACTGTATAAATACACTCCACTGCAGACTTCCTACGGAGTTAATAATATCGCTCTGGTGGATGGAAAGCCAGTTCAGCTCAATCTCAAAGAGCTCATTGGGCATTTTGTTGATTTCAGGGTTGAGGTAGTTGTAAGGAGAACAAAATACGATTTGAGAAAGGCCGAAGAGAGGGCTCATATACTTGAGGGACTGCTTATTGCGCTCGATAATCTGGATGAGGTCATTGCTCTTATTCGTGCCAGCAAAACTGTTGATGAAGCGCAAAAGGGACTGATGACCAGGTTTGCACTCTCTGAAATCCAGGCAAAGGCCATTTTGGATATGAGACTGCAACGTCTTACCGGCCTTGAAAGAGAAAAGGTGAAAACCGAATACGATGAATTACTCAAGAAAATCGATTATTTCAAGAGTATTTTGGCGTCGGAAGACCTTCAAAAGGAAATCATTAAAGGCGAACTCCTTGAGGTGAAGGAGGTCTTCGGAGATGACAGAAGAACTGAGATATCCTTCGATGATGGAGACATCAGTATTGAGGATATGATTCCCAATGAGGATGTGGTAGTTACTATCAGTCATTTGGGTTATATAAAAAGAACCAAAATGTCAGAGTTCAAAACTCAGGGCAGGGGTGGAAGAGGATCGAGAGGAAGCAAGACCCGGGATGCTGACTTTATAGAACATATGCTGGCAGCTCGAACCCATGATAACCTGCTGCTTTTCACAGAACAAGGCAAGTGTTTCTGGCTAAAGGTATATGAAATCCCTGAGGCAGCTAAAACCAGCCTTGGGAGAGTAATTCAAAACATCATTCAATTGCCCAAGGATGACAGGGTTAAGGCCTACATTAAAATACAGGACCTCAATGATGAAGAGTTCATCAACAATAATTATATAATATTTGCCACTTCATTCGGTGTCATTAAAAAGACTCTGGTAAGCAGCTTTTCCAGACCGCGCGCCAACGGAATTACCGCCATTACAGTCAGAGAAGGGGATTCTTTGCTTGAGGCAAAACTAACCAATGGAAAGTCCGAGGTTATGATGGCTAACATGAACGGCAGAGCTATAAGATTTCACGAATCAAATGTCCGGGCCATGGGCAGGACTGCCGCCGGAGTGAGAGGTATTTCTCTTGATGATGACAAAGACAGGGTAGTGGGTATGATTGTAGTCGATCCGGAAGATCCAGCTACCTCTGTTTTGGTCCTTTCTGAAAAAGGAAATGGGAAAAGATCGTTGGTGGAGGATTATCGTCTTACCAATAGAGGAGGCCGTGGAGTGAAAACCATGCAAATAAGTAAGAAAACCGGTTCTGTGGTTGCGATTAAAGCAGTCACAGATGAGGATGATCTGATGATCACTACACGCCTGGGCATGATTATCAGAATTAAGGTTCAGGACTTGCGCATCATGGGTAGGGCAACTCAGGGAGTTAGAGTCATTCGTTTGAACGATGGAGAGTCTATAGCTGATGTTACCGTGGTTCGCGATAATTCTGAGGAAGAAGAGGAGTAAAATATTTTTTTTGAAGCTGCGGGAACAATTGTAACCCGATTTATTTGTTTATTGTATTGAATAAAAATGTTAAAATAATGAAACTTACATTTGCATTGGTCTTTGGTGTCTTACTTGCTATACCATTTGATTTGATCGCTCAAGATGCAAGTCGCCTTATCCGTCAAGCATCGAGAGAATTGAATCGGTACAATCTCGACCCTATGAATAACCAGGAAAACCTCAATGAGGCCAAGAACCTAATCGCTGAGGCGCTTTCTACTGATGAAGGTCGTGCAGAGTTCAGGGCATGGCAGACTCAGGGTGAGATCCATAACGCCTCCCTAACTTATCAGTTGACACTCATCCAGCTAGAACAACAGGAGCGTTTTTCCGATCCCAACGAAGCAATGATTGCTTCGAGGGCATTTAGGAACGCACTTGATCTCGCAGAGAGAAGACATGAATCACGAGACGCTCTCGACGGCTTAACCGAGGCAGCTGGCCATCTTGGAATTATCGGAAATTTCTATATCACTTCAGCCGAATATGCTCAGTCCTTTTTGCCCCTTAAGGAGGTATATGAAATACACAATATCCTGGTAGCAAATGAGCGGGACCCCATCTTTGAAGATGAAGAGGAGCTAAATAATCACCTGTACATTTTAGGAATTACTGGTCTGCAAGCGGGTCAGAGACAGGAAGCTGAGGGATTTCTAAGCATGCTTTATGAAAAGAGATTCGATGAGCCTCGTGTTTATACAACCCTTTTTGAATTGTATGTAGATGAGGACGAAGAAAAAGCACTTGCCTTTCTCGAAGCCGGTAAGGAGGTTGACGCAGAAAATATCGATATCTTATATGCTGAAATTAACTTCTACATCCGAAAACAGGATTTTCAACAACTACAAGAAAAATTGACCTTAGCCATTGAAAAGGATCCTGAGAATCACTCCCTTTACAATGTACTTGGAAATGTATTTATGAGCTTGATGACCGAAGCTATGGAAGAGGGTGACTCAGCGCTGGCTGAGGAGTACTTTGCAACCTCTCGCAATTATCTTGAGCAAGCCATTGAGATTGAACCCAACTTTTTCGAGCCTTACTATACCATTGGTTCAATGTACTTTAACAGAGGGGCTGTAATCACTCAGAGAATGAATGAATTGGGAATGTCCAGAGAAGATCAGCGCAAGTATGAAGAATACAACAAACAGGCCAATGAATATTTTGACAAAGCACTTCCTTTCTTTCAGAAATCTGAAAGCCTTGAGCCCAATGATGTCACCACTCTTATTGCCTTGAGAGAGGTATATGCCAGAATGCAGGATTTTGATATGGTGCAGGAATTTGCCGAACGTCTCTCTAAACTGGAAGCTGGAGAAGAAATTGAAAGCTCATATTTCAAAAAGTAAGCTCTTAATTATTGAGTCAGATTTAAATATACCATTTTAAGGGGAGCGGTTTGGTTCCCCTTTTTTTATGTGTGCAAGAGAGAATAGCATTAATGAAAAGTTTATCTCTATCCCAGTAAATTATATAAGGTATGTATGCGTTATTGCATTGTACTTCCCGGCCATATGGGTGTATTGATAGTGATTGAATTCTCAAGATTGTCTATCAATCCGACCACCGGACCTAAAATCAACAACTGATGAAAAAAGCGCTTAAAGTTTTCGCAATCACATTTGGAATACTCTTCCTTTTATTGCTGCTGTTGCCTCTTTTATTCAAAGGGCAAATAACTGAAATAGTCAGGAATGAACTCAACAAACAAATTGATGCTACCATTGAATTCGAGGACGTTGGCATTTCGCTTATCAGAAATTTCCCCAATCTTAATTTTAGACTGCATGGGCTAACGATTACCGGTGAGGGAGACTTTGAAGATGTGGTTTTGCTCAGTTCGAATTACATAGGACTTACCTTTAATCTGTCATCGCTTTGGAAAAAGGATAGCCCCTATGAGCTTCGTAGATTGGACATTCATCAACCCTACATCCATCTGATCACTCTAAGTGAAGGAAGGTCCAATTACGATATTCTACCCGCTTCTGAGGAGGGTGTAATGGAGGAGGACCCCTTAGAAACTGAAGGTTTCAACTTTGCCCTTCGGGCTTATCGGATTGTTGACGGTCACTTTAAGTATGAGGACAGGTCGGCAAATACAAGAGCTGAATTGAAGGGTTTTAATCACAGTGGATCAGGTGATTTTACTGAAGCTATTTTTGATTGGAAGAGCTCTACCAATATAAAGGAACTGTCCGTCAATCAAAATGGAATACAGTATTTAAATGCAGTTCCCCTTGATTGGAATATAGAACTAGGAGTTGACCTGAACGAATCTATGGCTACCATTACAAGAAATGAACTGAAACTCAGCTCTCTTAGGCTCGATCTTGACGGATCCATCCGTTTTCCGGAGAACGAAAACCTGTTTATTGATTTAAGACTGGATGCACCAGGTAATGAATTCAAGGAATTGTTTTCCGTACTACCAATAGCTGCTCTTGCTGATATGGACAGGTTATCTGCTGAAGGAAACTTTTCGCTGAGGGCGATGGCCAATGGCCCTCTAGATATAGAAAACGAAGTTTATCCCACCTTTGAATTGGCCGCGATCATAAATAACGGTATCGTTAGATATCCGGATATGGACTTACCCCTGGAATCGATAAATCTAGACTTGCAAATTGAAAGTCCAGAATCTGACCTTGACCTTATGACTGTTAATTTGAGTACTTTCTCAGTAACAATAGCCGGAAATCCAGTGGACGGAAATTTCTTTTTATCTCGTCCTATTTCTGATCCTGCTGTTAAGACCAGATTGAATGGTCAGGTAGAACTGGAGGATATAGCCAAGATTTTCCCCATGGATGGAATGGAAAGACTTGCAGGTCGAATTGCTGCTAGCTTAAATGCTGATTTTCTAATGTCACATATTGACAATGAATCCTGGGATGAAATGGAGTTGGAAGGGGACTTATCCTTTACTGGCATTGAAGCTGTTATGAATGGGATGCCAGCAGTATCTGTGCCATCCGGGAGATTGGCATTTGACCGAAGAACCTCCACAATGGAAAATGTAGTCCTCAATATTGGGAGTAGTGATTTGACCGCTAGTGGCATCTTCAACAATTTGCTGTTACTTTACACTGGTAAGAATGCCTTTAAAGGAAATGTTACCCTCACTTCTGATCTTCTTGATATTGACGATCTAATGGCTGGTTTTGTGACCACAGATGAGACGTCAGAATCCGGGTTTCAGGACAGCGAAGAAATACCCCAGTTTTTTAATGTTGATATAGAGGTTGATGTTGCTGCAAGTAGAATTGTATATAGGCCATATGAGATTAAAGACATCCAGGGGCAGCTTCGATTGTTGCCGCATGTAATTTCTGCACCTAATATCAGTTTGATCTTGAATGATAGTGATTTGAGGGGACGAATTTCAATTGAAAATTGGTATGAATTTGCAATGGCAGATGAGAGAATGACTGTCGATGCTGATCTTCGCGCAGGCACTCTTGACCTTGATAAATTGATGGTTGCTGCGGAAACCACTGAGGGGGAAAAGGAATCAACAGAGGAGGTAGACACGCCCTCCGTCCCTTCTTTTAAATATAATATTCATGTGAATGCACAGGCAGACAAAGTGATTTATAGACCCTTTGAATTGACTGAGGTGAGGACAAGGGGTTATCTGACAGAAAGGGATGTCCATATTGAAAACTTTGGTGCAGTCCTTTTTGGGGACGGGCTTCAGGGGAGTGGATTTATTGGAAATTACATGAATTTTGTTTTCCTCGGCGAAACCCTTACTGGAGAGCTGAACCTTCGATCAAGGGGATTAAATCTAAACAACTGGATGGAAGCCATGATGTCGGAAGAAGCTAATGTTCCACCTGAGGAAGTTTCAATTGAGGAGTTTGAGCCAATAATTATTCCGAAAAATATAGATATGGCGATAAGAGCTAATATGGGTAATTTGTCCTACTTCGACATGGTTTTTTCAAATGCAGCTGGAACACTTGAAATTAAGGAAGGAGCCCTGGAAGTTCAGGATTTCAGTGGGCAACTTTTTAATGGAGTCCTCCGTTTTTCTGGGATTTACGATACAGCTGAGGAAACTCCTTTTACCAGTATGAAACTGGATATAGAGAGATTGGATATTCCCAAATCCTTTGCAGGGATTGCCTCATTAGCCGCAGTTGCACCGCTTTTTGAATATGTCAATGGCTTATTCACTTCAAGTCTGGTTATGGCCACCGATTTGGGTCCAGGAATGATGCCTGTTTGGTCTACCTTCAATGCAGAGGGCTTTGTAGAAACTATAAATGCGCAAATACGCAATTTTCCTCCATTTCAACGAGCAGCTGAACGCCTCAGGGTTGACTTGTTTGATCGTTTGGACTTGAATAACACGCAGGCGTGGTTCGAAGTGGTTAATGGCACTTTTGATCTCAAGCCGGTAACCCATGTAATCAGAGATACGGAAATGCAGTTTAAAGGCCAACATTCTATTGGGGGCACTATGAATTACTTTATCAATGCCTCCGTTCCTCAAGATATCCTCGGTAGTGGTTCCGTTGGGGCTACTGTTACTTCAGGTATTGATTTTATCAGATCAGAAGCCGGTCGACGGGGGGTGAATCTGGCTGAAGGTTCTCATGTTGATGTGGCCATTAATTTAAGAGGTACCTTGAGGAATCCGGAGGTGAGTGTGGATTTATTGGGAGTATCTACCTCCGGAGAAGTTAGGGAGAGAACAGAAACCGCCATAAGGGATCGAATTGATCAGGAGAAGGAGGAAGCAAGAGAGCGAGTAGAGCAGGAGATAGAGGAGGCTAGAGAAAAACTGGATCAAGCTGCTCAGCAGGTTCAAGATTCACTTCGAAGACTGGCGGAGGAAAAGGAAAGAGAGCTGGCTGAAAGGGCCCGAAGAGAAGCTGAACAGAGATTGAGAGGGCTATTTGGAAGTGATACCACAAAAACGGATACTGTAAAGCCCGATAGTCCTGAAGATATCAAGCAGCGAATTAGAAATTTCAATCCATTTAGAAGAGGAGGAAACGATGACGGTTAGATAAATAGGGGTCTGAGCCTAATGGCTTGTAATAGTTTGGTCGAACTCGCTTGAGTTCACTTACTCAAACTCTGAAACTAAAATTCTACCCATAAATATCTTCCAGCATCCTAGCCAGACGGATTCCCGCTGCAATCACTCGTTCTTCTACAATGTGAAAATACTGGTAGATATAGCGAAAACCAAGACGACCATTTTCCGGTATGTCATAGATGTATGGTCGAAGTTCAGCCGCTTCTACCAGCCAGTCAGAAATTTTTGCAGATTCGTATTCTCTAATTAAATCAGGGGTTAACCGCCTATTGAGTTCAGCTGCTAGCTCTGAAAAACTCATACGTCTACTCTCAATAAGATGGGTGTCCCAAACCCTGTGAAGATTGGTAGATTCCCCAAACCAGTATACCATCACATCGTTTCCACCTCTGTCACCTGGTTGTCCTACATGCAATGGCTGGTGGAGGTCTCCAATAATATGGATCAACATCCTTAATTGGTCCCGTTCCTCACTGGCTGTCAATTTGCCAGATTTTAGATTTTCTCTAAGAGTGAGTAAGGCAGAGTATGCATCTCCTGTTTCCTCCTGGATGGCTGGATCATATATACCGTCAACAGTTGTAATCCAATGCCAGGTACGGGTGTAGTCATAGGCGGAATCGGAGCGTATTTGATCCATCCAAACCCCTACACCAGCAATCGACTCATTTTGCAGTACTTTATTGACTCTTTCCAAAGTTGCTGGCTTCATTTGCCATTCAGCAATCTGGCCAATGGTATAGTGGCCCAATGGGCCCCAGGCCAATGCCTGGGAAATCAGAATGAAGAAAAAAAATGTTGTGAAAAGGATTGTTGAAATTTTTCTCATCTCAAATATCTTAGTTTAATGAATATCCCGCTTGTTCTACTTCAAGTCTCCAACAGATTATTTATCAAAAGTGGACCGGAACTTTCGGGTAAGTACTGTAAAGGTAGGGCAAATCAACAGAGAACGCTATCATTTTGTGATGGATTAAATATTTTTTAATCTCAAAATCTCAATCCGGTGGCTACTTTTTCAAGGCTTTTGTCATGCCAAAATTGTTTGTTTGCAATGGACGTAATACTTCCCTAATCACAATAGGTAAGAGGGATGCCACTGAAAAAAAAATACATTTTTTTAAACTTACACCAGGGTTTAAAAATCTGATCCATTTCTTTAATTCAATTACCTTTGTCAACTTTTTACATTTGTTGGGGTTGAAGTTATGTTTTGCCCTGATTGATTGAGATAATTTCTATACATTGCTTTGAATAGAACAGAGAAAATACATTTCACAAAAGAACCAATAAGGAAAATTTTGGCACAGGGAGTCTTTGAGTGGCACAATCGGGATTTCAGGTATATTTTGATTGGTTCAGGGGAGGATATATTGTCTGAAACATCCCTTGTCAATGGCCTTTTTAAGGATGAAAGCAATGATTGTCCGTTCTCGATAATCCATGCCCTTTCTTCCAGTTTGCCGGACCATATTAGTCAGAATTTCTTGTCAATTTATCGAGATGATGAACTTGTAGCTCTTGTGTCTATCCAGAGAGTAGATTTTAAGTTGAATCAATTTGTAAACAATACCTCAGCTGGGATGGTGAAGAAGCTAGGCTTAAATTTGGCCAGTACCCTGGGAGGCTCAGTTTTCAATGGCCATATTTGGGTAATGGGCCACCTTCTACTGACTGGTTTCCCCTTTTTTAAGATATCCAGGGATATACTGCCAGTTGAAATCTCCCCCTTTGAATTTCTTATTGCTGCCTTCTCTTCTCTAAAATTCAATTTGCCAAATCAGGACAAAATAATTAGCCTTGCTATCATGCAAGTTCAAAGGAATACTTTGATGCAGGAGATGAAATTTCCCAAATTCTGGAAAGGCTATCCCATTGACCCGGTTATGAGATTAGAGATTGATCCAGAGTGGGGTAGTTTTGAAGATTACTACCAGTCATTGAGGTCAAGGTACAGAAAGAAAGCGAGGTCTGTGCTCAATAACTCACAGGAATTAGAAATTGTGGAATTGGACAGCCGGGAGGTAAGGAAAAAGGAGTCTCGAATTTTTTACCTGTTGAATGATTTACTGAAAAACATCCCCTTTAATATCATTTATCCCCGGTCTGATTTTTTCGATAAAAACTTGAGTAACTTAAGTTCCTATCGCTTTTTCGGGGTTTTTCTAAAAAATGAATTAGTTGGATTCTTCAGTTGCTTAAAGCATGGAAAAATTATGGAGGGCCATTTTTTGGGGTATGACCGCAAATTCAATCAAGAGTTGAGCGTTTATAAATTTATGTTGTTTGCCCTGGTCTCAAAAGCAATTACTGAAGGATGCGATTATCTTTACTTAGGGAGAACGGCTTCTATTGCAAAGTTAAACCTGGGTGCTGACCCCTTACCATCCAGTATGATTATGATGCCAATAAAGCCCGGGGCCAAAAGATTACTGGGTTTGTATTATAAAAACCTTTACAAGAAGGAACTTCCCCAATTGAGAAATGTCTTTAGGTAATGCTTATGATGACCCAAGAATCAAAGGAGTCTGAGTAATTCAGATTCAAGGTTTGTCTGTGGTTTGGGATTGATTGCTGCTACGCGCCCCTCCTTGTCTATGAGAAATGTACGGGGTATTGATCTCACGCCGTACTTTTGGGCTGCACTGCACTCCCACCTCTTTAGTTCACTAACATGGTAAGGCCAATTCAGTCCATCTTGTTCTATTGCATCCATCCACCTCTGCCTTTGAATGGCCATCTGTTGTTCCAGTGTTTCTTGATCCGGAAAGCGGGCTGCTGATCGTGAGTCAAGGCCGTCCAGTGAAACATTGAATACCTTAAATCCTCTATCCTTATACCTGTTGTAAATCTCGACGACATGGGGGTTGGCAATTCGACAAGGTCTGCACCATGCTGCCCAAAAATCCAGCAAAACCACTGAACCTCTCAGGTCGGATAATCGGTAGATCTCGCCGTCAGGCCCTTCCATTTCGATATCAGGAGCTTCCATTCCCACTCGAATCTGACCGGGATTTTGTTGGCTCTGTGCTGCGGCTGCCTGACTAATTTGAGCTACCATTCCGGCATAGTTCTCGGCGTCGTCTGTTCCGGGGTATTCTTTTATCAGACGTGCACTTGCAGCTTCATGCACGGAGGCAAATTGCGGACGAGTTTGCAGCGCTCTCATTGAAAACTGAACAGCTGTATATGCATTGTCAAAGGATTCAACCTCTTCCAGAATATCTTCAAGAGAACTAAAGCTATTAGCCAGGGCTTTTGTAAAAGCATCAATCAACTCCTGTGTGTCCTCGCTGCCGGTTACTTCAAATTGATTTTGTGCAAGGGCGCTCATATCTCCTTTTATTTCCACCATTCTCTCCTCTCCGGTAAGGATCAAATCCCCTCCTTGAGCACCAATTCTGACCCGATAAATTCCGGGTTGGACCGGTTCATTCAGCTCGAAGACAAAATTGCCCTCTGCATCAGCATTGGTTCTTGCCAGTGCGATGGGGTCTTCACCAATTTTCAAATGCTCAAAAACTACCGAGAGGTTGGCTGCTCCATCAAACTGACCCTCTAGTGTAAGGCCCTGTTCAGGTGAACTACAACTAAAAATGGTCAATCCAAACAAGATAGCAACCAGACTGAGAATAGAAATGTTTTTCATTGTTTATCGGATTGTTATTGAAAATAATTACAAATTCAGGTGGTTTGGACTCAACGATTCATCTCATTTTGAATAGCACTCCTATAAATTGACTTGAAATCGCCAATATGACCAAAGTCTTTACCACCTATTGTCAAATCCCCTTTACTAACGCTACCTAAAACATGATATTTTAGGTTTTTTCGATCAAGGATATCCAAAACTAAAGATTGTAGGTCGGGATCAACGCTCACGACTACTCTCGATTGGGATTCACCAAATAGGAAGGCGTCTTCGCGAACCAGGCTGTCCATATTGATCTTGAATCCAAGGTCGCGTACCATGGCGGATTCAGCCAGGCATGTAAATAGTCCACCTTCAGATACATCGTGGGCTGACTTTAAAAACCTTTTATCGATTAACTCAAGTAGGGTATCGTGCAGTTTTTTTTCAGTATCTAAGTCTATATCAGGTGCCGGAGAATAGATGGCACTATCTATCATTTTGAGGTATTCCGATGATCCAATATCGTTTTTGTGATCCCCCAGCATGATTATGGTATCTCCCGAAGATTTGAAATCCATTGTCATAATTTTATCAGGGTCTTCGATCATGCCGATCATCCCAATAGTGGGTGTTGGTTGTACTGGTTCGGTCCCGTCTTTTAAAACAGATTGATTGTAAAAGCTTACATTGCCTCCGGTTACCGGTGTATTAAATTTTTCACAAGCGGCAGACATTCCCTTTATGGCATAGACAAATTGATAGTAAACCTCCGGATTATAGGGATTTCCGAAGTTGAGGCAGTTCGTTATTGCCAGAGGCTTGGCACCGGTACAAACTAGGTTTCGAGCAGCTTCAGAGACAGCGATCATTCCTCCTTTAAAAGGGTCTGAATAGACATAAGAAGAGTTGCAGTCGGCTGTAGCGGCGATAGCTCTATCAGTGCCCTTTATCCTGATCACTGCGGCATCGGACTGTCTATTGGTAGTAAGTGTATTGGTCCTAACGGTTGAGTCGTATTGCTCAAATATCCAGGCTTTGGAGGCTATAGTAGGCCGAGCCACTAATTTTTTTGCAGTTTCAACCAAATCAGCAGGAATCGGTATCTGATCGAGGTCAAATTTTTCAATCTCTTTGAAGTAGGTTGGAGTTCTATAATCCCTGTCATATACAGGTGCACCACCGCCAAGAACGAGAGAATCAGCTGGGACTTCTGCTACTTTTTCGCCACCCATGTAGTATTCAAGAATACCGGTATCGGTAACCTCGCCAATTTGTACACACTCAAGATCCCATTTTTTGTATACTTCCAGCAACTTTTCCTCCTGACCTTTGTATGCAATGACCAACATGCGCTCCTGACTTTCACTTAACAGAATTTCAAAAGGCTGCATATTGGACTGTCTGAGAGGAACCTTATCGAGGTAAATTTTCATTCCGGTTTGGCTTTTCGCGGCCATTTCAGAAGTTGAGCAGGTGATTCCGGCGGCCCCCATGTCCTGCATGCCGGCTATGGCTCCTGTTTTTAATGCCTCGAGACTGGCTTCCAACAAAAGTTTTTCCTGGAAAGGGTCTCCCACCTGAACCGAAGGAAGGTCTTCTGCAGAGTCTTCTGTTAGATCGGCTGATGCAAATGTGGCACCGTGGATTCCGTCCTTTCCGGTTGCCGAACCTACTATGAATACAGGATTTCCCGGTCCGGGGGCTATTGCAGATGCAGTCTCTCCAACTTTTACGATTCCAATGGACATAGCATTGACGAGTATGTTCTGTTGATAGCTCTCGTGGAAGTAAACTTCTCCTCCTATGGTGGGTACTCCAAGACAATTCCCATAATCGCCAATTCCCCTAACTACCCCCCGCATGAGGTGTTTGGTGCGCTCTGTTTCCAGCTTTCCGAATCTGAGAGAATTTAGGGCCGCAATGGGCCTAGCACCCATAGTGAAAATATCTCTGTGAATGCCACCAACTCCTGTTGCTGCTCCCTGATAGGGTTCTATCGCGGAAGGATGATTGTGAGACTCCATTTTAAATGCACAGGCGAGACCGTCACCTATATCCACCAGTCCTGCGTTTTCCTCTCCCGCCTCAACCAACAGGTTTTCCCCTTTTCTAGGAAGAGTTTTTATCCATTTGATAGAGTTTTTGTAGCTACAGTGCTCTGACCACATGACTGAATAAATACTCAATTCAGTGAAGTTGGGCTTGCGTCCCAGGTACTCCGTTATTTTCTCATACTCTTCTTTGAGTAATCCTAATTTTTCGGCAGTTTCAATGCCCGGTATGGTTTCCTGTGCCATAATAATTTTATTTGTCAGCCGCCCTTTTCCTCTTTTTTGCCTTCTGCGATTTTTACCTTTGGCAATTCATACAAGGGAATTGATACTTCACTATAATTCTGAAAATCAATTGAGTGAAAAAGCGGCTACAGTAATTAGTTTTTACCCCTAATTTCCAGAAAGTGCAAAGATAGTGATATTGGGTGATGGTATTGCGCTCAAATCATATTAAAAAAATTGAATTAGGCTATTTAGGAATATAGATCAAATAGTCCTGGTTGACTTCAATCGAGACAAGTGAATGCGGGCCAATCTTAATGAGTAAAGGTGAAACAGGACAGTTGTTGATTAACGAACACCGATTAACGAACGCCCATTTGCGAATAATTTAAT
>REEI01000020.1 GCA_007695145.1 Saprospirales bacterium
AAATACTTGACAGCCTTGATTTTTTTGTTACTTTTTGTATCAAGACAAAAAGTAAGGGAAAACTTGAGATAACCATTCAATAGCAAAAAGGACTTGATTGATGAGAAGCAAAAATTGTGTACAAGTCATTGATGCACATATGGATAGGGTAATTAAATCATGCATTTTATTACTATTTAAACAACTGACTTTAAAGTATTTAAGTAGGGAGGAATCTTTAGTAAAAAATTCTGAAAGGGGCATCCGCTAATCTGTGTTTACTTTTTAAGATTGGCCCTCATTGACTTGTCTCGAGTGAAATTAACAAGGACTAAATGAGCTTTATTATTTAATAGCCTAATACAATAGAATAATTGATCTAACTATGGAAAAATTAACTACTTTATACGTCAAAAGGGCCGAATTATGGTTTTTTCTTACCATCCTGGCTTATTTTTTGATGAACGGTGCACAGATTTTTGAAACACTTGTATTTGTTCCTAAATGGACCGCTTCGCCCCCTGACAGCTTCCAATTATTGCTGGTCGGACAAGGAACAGGTCTGAAAGAATTTTGGATTGCTTTCCATTCACTGCATGAAATCACATTCTTGTTGGCCATTGCTTTTTGCTGGAAAATTAAGCCCGTCAGAAATTGGCTGTTGATATTATTTGTCATTCATATGGCCGTTAGGGTGTGGACGCTCGCCTTTTTTGCGCCCAACATCATCTATTTTCAGGAAGTGGCTGACAATCCATCTTTAGCAACTGAACTGAATGACCAAACCTCCCTTTGGAAAGCCCTTAATTATGTGAGAGTTTTAATCTTTATGGCTATTTCTATTGGGCTTATTCCTCTGTTTCTTAAATTAAGAAATATCCGAAATTTGCTCTAAAGTGCTAAGATACTGTAGTTTATCATTAGGTATTTCCACTAAAACCTGAGATTCATACAGCAGTACATTGCATGATTTAATTACTTCTATAATTGTACATCAATGACTTATACCCATTTTCCACTTCTCTTTAATCCAAACCTTATTGGTATTATTAGTTATATCGTATTGATTGCATCCACTCCTTACTTTTTGTCCTGATGCTTAGAATGCTCAGCAAAAGTGCTACGACAGGCTCAGCACAAGTATTTCGATAAACATTCAGTAAAAGTACAAAAAGTAACAAAAATCAAGGCTGCTTAAGCATGAACTGGATATCCCGTAGACTTAATGACGCTAAGGCAGCAGTGTTTGGGTTTGGAAAGTGGATGGAAACAGAAGCAAAGAAGGGAAAAATTACTCAAATAAGAAAGAGGGAATGCTATTATTGTGCAATTTTGCATTCATTGGTTACAAAAAGGGAAGATGCTGAGGACTCAAATTCAGGGTTTTTTATAGACCCAATTCTACATACACAAATGGGATTATGGCTAATTATAAAGATAACAAAGTAGAAAGTGCTTACCACATTTACAAGTTTATTGGTGGGGTATTCCTGCTCACCTGGATACCCTGGTTGATGCTTGTGTTTTTGGGCGACGGTATAGAATTGATATCCTCTAAATTGCTGATTGGCCCGGGCGGTGCAGGACCGGCTTTGATGACCTTCTTTTTGCTGAAAAAGTATCACAGCAGAGTATTTATTGAGGACTTCATCAGAAGAGTAATAAACGCCGGATTTTTAAAGCAGAAATACTCTTACCTTGTATTACTCCCGGTTCCCGGCTTGTTTCTATCCATCCTCATTTCTGCCACTTTCTTAGGTGAATCATGGGGTCAATTGATTCCAAACTTTACGGGACTACAGTGTCGCTTGGGAGTGCAAATTCCCAACAAAATAGCTGCCGCCTTCTAACCTTTGCCCATGCAAAAATCACAATTCATCACTGAGGACTTTGTAGCTGGGATCTTCCAAAACATTCACATCTATAATTTTGTCCGCATTTTTCAATAATCGCCTACAGTCTTCACTCAAGTGTCGCAAGTGAACAGTCTTTCCTACTTTCATGTAGCGCTCGGTAATTTTATTGAGCGCCTCAATGGCAGACATATCGACCACCCTACTTTCTCTAAAATCGATGATGACCTCATCCGGATCATTTAAAACGTCAAATTTTTCATTGAAAACGGAGACTGACCCAAAAAACAAAGGGCCGTATATTTCATAATGCTTCACCCCATTTTCATCTATATGTTTTCTCGCCCGTATTCGCTTGGCATTGTCCCATGCAAAAACCAGGGCAGCAATGATTACACCGATTAAAACAGCCAGTGCAAGATTGTGCAAGACCACTGTTACAAAGGTTACCACTACCATTACAAATATGTCGGACTTCGGCATTCGGTTGAAAGTCCTCAGACTGGCCCATTCAAAGGTACCAATGGCTACCATTATCATCAGTCCCGTTAAGGCTGCCATAGGAAGGAGTTCGATCACTCCGGCGCCAAACATCACAAACATCAATAGAGCTATTGAAGCTACAATTCCAGAGAGCCGTGCCCTTGCTCCATTGGAAATATTGATGAGACTTTGGCCCAGCATGGCACATCCACCCATACCGGAAAAAAAGCCGGAGAAGATATTTGCTGTCCCCTGAGCCATGGCCTCTTTGTTACCCTTTCCGCGGGTCTCAGTAATTTCGTCAATAATATTCAGTGTCAACAAACTCTCAATCAAGCCCACGCCAGCCATTATAGCAGCATAGGGAAATATCAGCACCAAAGTTTCTAAAGTCAAGGGTACATTGGGGATGTGAAATGGAGGAAATCCACCTTCTATTGATGCAATATCGCCAACCGTTCTCGTGTCAATGCCAAAGCCAATTACAATTCCAAATACAGCCAAAATAGCCACTAATGAGGAAGGAACTGCCTTAGTGAGTCGGGGTAAGCCCCAAATTATCAACATTGTCAGCAAAACCAGACCAAGGATTACAAACAGGGGTAGTCCGGTGAGCCAGTTACCTGAAGCGTCTTTAAACTGATTCAATTGGGATAAGAAAATAATAATGGCCAATCCGTTTACAAATCCAAAGATGACCGGATGGGGTACCAATCTCATCAATTTGCCCAACTTGAGCAGACCGGCAAGAATTTGAATCAGACCGGCCAAAACGACCGTGGCAAAAACGTATTCCGGTCCGTGTGAAATCGCCAGAGCAACAATCACCACAGCTACCGCTCCTGTCGCTCCTGAAATCATTCCGGGACGACCTCCCAGGATGGAAGTAACCAGCCCCATTACAAATGCAGCATACAGTCCGGTCAATGGAGACAAACCGGCTATCATAGCAAATGCGATGGCTTCAGGAACCAGCGCCAGGGCAACAGTCAATCCGGATAAAACCTCAGTTTTGGCACTTACCTCCGAAGATTTGCGAAATAAGTTGATAACTTTCTTGTACTCTTGTTTGCTCTTCTGACGATACAAACGGGCGTATTTATTCATAAATTTTTATGGTTTTGATGCTGCACTTAGCAGGAACCAGGTATTCAGGAAGGATATTTGCTCAATTAGGTCTATACATAAAACAGGACAGATCGCGAAGGTAAATTCACGGTGGCGTAACTACCGGTATGCTAACTGGAATATTCATATCAAGCACTCCTAATTTTTTAAGAGCGCAAAAGTAGAACAATTTTTTCTGGCAACTGCAGCTCAATAATCACTTTTAAAATCCGGCCCTATTAATTTGAGGAGGATTGATTGTATCGAAGCCCTATGCCTGAAGCCGGCTAGAATAAATAACAACTTAAAAAAATCTTTGGGTGAGTGAATTTATTGCACAGTCATCATTGTCACCGAGCTGCCGAGGGTCAAAAGGAGTCGCATTACTTTGAGCAAAAGAACGGTATTTTTGAGAGCCGAATGAAAGTTTTTCGTAAGTGATTTACTCGCCAATATTGGGCATTTTATATTGAAATCCATGTAGGATTTTAATACTCATTCGGATTAATTCCACTTGCTGAATGTAACGAATAAACTGTTAAATTTTAGTTAAATGTTTGGTCGGATAAAAAAAGATCTTTAATTTTGTCTATTATTTAACTTTTAAAGTTCAAAAATCATGTTCCAAAGTTCCAAAGTTCCAAAGTTCCAAAGTTCCAACTACTTAGCCTACTTTTTGTAACTTTATTGTTTTCATTGTCTGCCTGTCAAAAAAATGAGGACTTGCAAAAAGAAAGCACTGAGAATAACAAAATGGAAGCCACTATAAGATCCGATATTGCAATTAATCCCCCTTCTATAATTGATAGTTTGGCTGTGTTCTCAGATTCTGCACACTTTTTTAGCTTCTATGAGCAATTAGATGACCTTTATGATGAAGACATTGAATCCTTTTATGATTTCATCAGCAACCACTTAAGTTTTAATAGTGTCGGCAAATTACTTGAAGCTGATACCTTGTTATCCTCGTTAGAGGACAAGTACAATCCACTCATTATGGATGAGGTTATGCGCTATGTTCTCAATCCATATTATGAATTTCAGATAGGAAATGATCTAATAACATACCTTAATTATGATCAAATAGTAGTTAGTGATATTTCCGATAATGTTACCAGAGCAGAAATCAGAGCAATAGAAAAAGATGGCTCCTTTATTCCAATTGAAATGATTCCGGATTCTGCATTTTGGGGGCCGGCCTATGAACCTTCCAGCTTTGCAAGGACTATCTGTGGCTGCAATATATCGATAAGAGAGCTTGGTTGCGGAGATGTCCGGGTTTGGGGAAGATGTAGTAATGTTTTGGGCGGAAGAGGTAAGGGGACCGTGCATTATCAAAATTTTCCAATTGGTTTTGGTCCGGCTACCTGGCCTGACTACGGCCCACTTCCCTTTTTTAATGAAGAAGAAGTAAGGGGAAATTTTTCTTTTACCTTTAGTATTTCAGAGCCAAGGGAGGTTTATGCCAGAGCAACCCCCAATTGTGTTCTAGGTGTGAAAAGATTTGCAAATGAAGAAGTGGAAGTGAACAATACCTGTGATTATAAAACGCGAAGTTCCGATTGGATGTGGCATCAGTATACCACTTTTGGAGTAGCTGTTTCAATGAAGCTAAGGCATTACCGCGACTGGCGTTTTGACAGAGTTAGTATTGAGGTAGTTGCCTATAAATATTATGGTCCTGGAGATTGGAGACAAGAAAACATAAATTACTTATACAGTAGAATTGAGGCGGATTTTAAGGATCGTAATTCTTGTCATTTTTGGTACCATGACTCGGCCCAACATTCCTGCAGTAATTGCAGAAGATCCTCCAGAAGAATTAAAAACCCAAGGAGGAGTACTGCCTTTTGCGATGGTGATCTTCGAGGCTATGCTGGAGGGTTGGTTGGAACAAATTTACTTTGGGAGGTATCAGGTACACTAGAAGGCTTTGAATGTTGTGAATAATAAATTATAATGCCACATTAAAAATATTAGGATTCATGAGGATATTAACAAGTATAATTGTACTCCTTTTCTTTTTTCAGGCCGGTTTCCTCCAGGCACAGACTTATGAAGTGACGGCCTTTCAGAGTGA
>REEI01000083.1 GCA_007695145.1 Saprospirales bacterium
CTTTGGGCTCATTGTTGATGCCGAGGGTGTCGCAGGGGGAATTGTCGATGGGGCCCAATCTGAAGTTGGGGAAGTAGGGTAATTCATTTACTAGTTTTGGACTAATAAGTGTATGCTGGAGTACATTGGAACTTTTTCCTTTTAACTCAGGATTTGCAATTAGGGTATGCTGATATCCTCCGGAAGAAATTACAATTATCTGTCCTTTAGGTGTAAGACCAATTTTTAAAAATGATGATCGTATGAAAAGATCTGGGTCTTCTGAATGGACTGCAACCGTGTCCAGAGTAGAGAGCGGGTCCGGGTCCCGTATATCAATTTGATAGATATATTTAACATGTGGAAGATATATAAATCTGCCATTTGGATCGAATTCAACAAATATTAATTTGTAAAGATTGGATGCATCTATACGAAATTCATTGGATAGCTCAAGTTTGCCGCTGCAACGGTCAAAGGAAATGGATTGAATGGTGACGGGATAAGTGGGATGGGGAGGACCCCAGGTTCGAGTTTCATCAATAACTAAAACAAACATATCCCCCTGGGGACTTGGCTTAAAATTAAAAGGTAATAAGAGTTGAACAGGTCGGTGAATGGTGTCGATATGGTGCAGGTGGATTCCCTCGGGGTCTAAAAGAAACACGTAAAAGAATGGGGCCCCTTCCAAAGGTATTGGAATCCACCAATCTCTGCCATTGGCGTGTCGCACGGCTCTTAATTTGCAAGCAGCGAATCTTTCTTCAATTAATACTTCATTTTTTTTTATGACTTCTCCCAAGCCATTATCCCCGGACATATCAATAATAGAGTAGAGGGTTTCTTCTACTCTGGTAAAGCTTCCTGAATTCAATCGTCTGTTTGGAGCCTGATGCACTATGATGTACCGGTCTTCCTGCCCGGGATAGGGTAGTATGATTAGGCATTGAGCGGTTGGTTTTCCTCTGGTATGTGTATAGTAAAAATCATACTCTGCACATATGCTGATGGAGTCTCCTCCCTTCATAATCTCATGCCGGGCATTGTATATGTCCATATTGTCCGAATAAAACAATAGATTCCCCTCGTCATCTGAAATGGAGGCCATGGAACCGTCTGGTCTAAAGATATGGGATTCCTTCAGACAGTTGATGACAAGTGAATCTTTTCCAAAGTCGATATGGTTGGTTCCCACACCAACTTCGCAAATGCCCGTCGCATTGGTATAGGTATTTCCGAAGAGCCAGTTGAAGTCGTTTTTTTGGGTGTAAATGGAGCATGGTAAAGTAAAAATAAAAGCTAAAGTTATGATGAGTGGTTTCATGATTCAGATTATTGAAAAGGGCGGAGCAAAGAGCTCCGCCCGATAATTAAAATAGATTTAATGTAAGATCAATTGATGGCTGATGTTGCCATTTAATCCAGGCCAGGTAAGAAAGTAAGTCCCATTACCAAAAGGTCCCAGGTCTATTTTTAACCTGTGGTCATAGGTTCCAACTTCAAAGGTTTTCATCCACTTCCCTTCTGCATTGAATAACTTTATCTGATTAGGCACCGAGTGCTCTTCGATAAATTCTATCCACACATAATCCCCGGTGGGGTTGGGATAAATGAGTACTTCCTGCGGCATATTTGAATCTAATACTGCTCTTCTGCCGCCATCGGGCTCCATGCAGTCCACCTCCAGGGTGTATAGGTGGATGCCCTTTTGCCCCAGCACTGCCGATGCCATATAGACTCCCGGGCCATATTTCACCGGGCAGGCAGTGGCGAGATCCTCCAGATCGGAAAGCAGTTGTCCACTGAGTGAATCGGGGGATTCCAGCGCTAAACTGAGTCCGGCCCAGGCGTCTGCCATTCCCACAGCGTAAGTATTGGGTATGGGTAGTTCACCGGCATCTTCCAGCAGGTTTTTTACTTCAGCCAGACTCAACTGATACCAGTGTTGAAAGGTGGAGGAGTAAAGGTTGATCATGCTATCGGCCTCGCTGAATGCATTGCGAATCCAGTTCAACTGAGGGCCGGGTTCAGGATTGATCATCCAGACCAATAGGGTGTCAGTCAGTTCCATTAAAATTAAATGGGTGAGACTGTCTAAATCTGCAAGATTTTCAGAAACGCTGTCCGGGGTGGCACTTGCGCCTGCGAGTTGATGCTCCATCAGTGCATATTGCCCGTAACTGTTGTAAACAGCCGTGTCCAAAAAGTCAGATAGTATTTGGTTTCCTGTGAGCAATTGGGGGTTGCTGAGAAGTTTGCGGGTCAGGTACCTTTTGGCGTTCCATCTGCGATCGCCTTCAAAGTGATCTATTACCACCGAATCCTCTATTATCCGAAGGTCCATTAAGGTATGCTCTCCTTCTACAATCTGAGGCCCATCGCCGGTACCTTCGGTGCAGGAATAGATCGTCAACAGGCCATAGCTTCCTATGTCATCAAAGTCAAACCAATCTTCTGAAGGTAATTTAGGGTCTGGATCATAAATGGAGTTGGCCTGATTTGTGTAAACAACATGCCGCGATTCATCGTGGTTTCCCCAATGAAGTGCAGCAAAATCCGAATAGGACCCTATCCATCGGTTTCCGGTATGAACCTGATCGCCGGTAATGGCAGTTTCGGTGAAGAAGTATCCAATACGGTGGTCGGAAAATCGATTATTTTCCTGTCGTGTGTCAAAATTATCTCCTGAGAACATTAATCCTATATCGGTGAGGTCGAGCCGGTTGCTTTCGAGCAGGTTTTGAGTGCTGTTGCTGATAGTAATGCCGTCGGTTTCAAGGAAGTCATTGGGGAACAAGTTGGGTCCCTCGATCTGGTTTCCAAGTAAGCTGTTGGCCCGTCCTCCGTAGAGCGCCAGGCCGGCTACGGGAATGTCTGTGCCCCTGCCGAGCATATATATGTGGTTGGCCCTTGCAGTTACCGCTTCCTGATTGTTAAGCAGAATGCCGTATCTTCCCCGTGAAATGGTCACTACATTGCAATCCACCAGGCCGGGATTAATGGATGGGATGGCATTATTCAGTTCTATTCCTATGCCAAGATCATTGTTGTGGCCAGAGGAATTTACGGTAATGTAATTACGGCTTATCTCGAGATTTGGAATATTAGCGCTATTGACTACTATTCCGTGTTCTCCGGCCTGAATAAAGTTTCTTTCGAGTTTGCATTGGGAGAAGGGGTTGGTAACACTTATTCCCTTTACTGCATTAGTGATATAGACATGCGAAACTTCAACTGTGGAGTTAAATGAAAGAATGGGATATTGCACGCGATCAAAACTTGGAATGGTATAGGAAGTGGTGTATTTGTCGGGCTCAAAACCTTCAACTACGAGTTGGCTAAAGCCACCCCGCATCGGCTGCGCCAATATACCATAAGGATCGGAGCCGGAAGTTTCATGAAAATTTTTAAAAATATTAGCCTTGATGGTCGAAATGCAATTGAACAGGGAGAGCCCATAACGTACCTGATAAAATACATTTCGCAGTTCACAAGGATTGGAAGATGCATCCGCAATCAGTACAGAGTTTTTTAAAATCACAGCCGCAGAAAGATCATTCGGAATTCCATTGCTATTTGACTTTAAATTTTCGCTACCGCTAAAGATATTGCCAAGCAGAACAACATAGGAATTTGGAAAGGTTTGGGTCTCATTTTTCCCGAAACTAATGGCATCGATATTTCTGTGGAAAATATTATTGAATGCATGAATCGAAGCACTTTGGAATTCAACTACAGTAGGACTTTGGTCGCTATTAATCGCCTGAGTAGCATCCATAATGATATTTGACTCAAAGATCAATTCATTTCCATTTATAATTCCGATCCCCTTCCACATATAATCCCCGCAGGTCTGGAATTGATTACCTTGCATACGAGCTTCCGGGGTTTTTATGACAATTCTCGACCCTTCTCCCATAATAAAATCATTGTTTCTAAAGTGCACATAATAGTCAACCAAAAGGTCCCCAAACACTTTGATGCATTCATTTTCAATCAATGCCCCCAAGTGGTATTGGCTGAGAAAAGAGGTGGTTTCAGTTTCTCCCAATTCGATGTAATGGCTACAGCCGCAGATGTCAACAATGTCGTCAATGGCCTTTTCAATAATTTCGTCCGTAATACAAGGCTCTGTTGCTGTCAGGGCTCCCGGACTAGCAAGCATGATCAATGCGATTAAAGAGGTGAACAATGTGGCGTGGAGGCCTCGAATGCCCCCCCCCTAATGCCAAATTAAATTTCGATAATTTGGACTTTTGCGGTAACTTGTTTTGAAATAACATAATAAAACGTTTAAAAAATAAAAAAATTGGTTACAAGCTTAGTGTTATGGATTGCAATGAAACCCAATAAACTCAACAATACAAATAGAATACCCTTCATTCAAAGAGAAAGGAGTATGGGCAAAAAACAGTTCACAGGATAAGGTGCCGCAACTATACAACCGCAAGATAATAAAACCTATGGAACCACAAAAACAATTAACATTACATTAACAAAAATATTTGAAGACCATGTCTCCTACCTCCCCACCACCACCCATCAATTATTTATCCAATGTCAATTCTCCCTTGTCCCTTGTCAATTGTCCC
Organism: Saprospirales bacterium; assembly: GCA_007695145.1. GTDB lineage: Bacteria > Bacteroidota > Bacteroidia > Chitinophagales > Saprospiraceae > PWJY01. Next base: position 4,572 of record REEI01000083.1, read on the forward strand.
TTGTCAATTAAATTCTCAATTGTCAATTCGAAAAACACTCCCCGTCCTCACCCTCTCCCCATCGAACAACTGAAGAATGTACTTGCCGGAGGGCAGTTGCCCCAGTGATAGTAATGTTTCGCTGCTTCCGGCGGGCAAGGGGTGGCGGTGCAGCTTGTAGAAACTAACTATAGCCTGGGAAAATTAGGTTTTGAGTTTACATTTTATGAAAATGGCCATCTTTGATCTCTTATCGGTTCCTCATTATATAAGTTCGGTAAACAAACTTTTCCAATTCCACCAGTAGGAAAACAAGGACTCCCGATACAGTGAGAATGCCCCAGTGATATAGCTTTAGTGGGTGGGTTTCAAACCAATTTTGCATAAACGGCAGATAGGTTAGTCCCAGTTGGAGGATGAGCAGTGCAGCTGCGGCGTAAAGCACCATTTTATTGCCAAAAATACCTTCGAAGGAAAGTGAACCGGCTGTGAGGTATCTGCTGTTGAAGAGATAAAAAACCTGACCTGCCACGAGAGTGTTCAAGGCAATAGTTCTGGCGAACTCCACCCCCATACTTTCCTTGAAATAGAAAAAGAGAATGGTAGAGAATCCTGCCACCAAAATGGAGACAAAGGCTATTCGCCAAAGGAAGTATCCACCAATGACAGGAGCTTCGGGATTTCTCGGAGGTATTTTCATTATGTTTTTCTCAGGGGGTTCGAATGCAAGGGCGAGTGCCAGTGTGACTGCGGTTACCATGTTGACCCATAGGACCTGCACAGGGGTGATGGGCAGAGTAAATCCCACCATTATAGAGCTCATCACCAATAACGCTTCAGCTCCGTTGGTGGGCAGGATAAAAAGGATGGCTTTTTGGAGATTGTTGTATATGGTACGCCCTTCTTCCACAGCACTTGCTATGGATTGAAAGTTGTCGTCGGCGAGAACCATATCTGCTGCATTTTTGGTCACCTCGGTGCCTTTGATGCCCATCGCCACGCCTACATCAGCTCGTTTAAGAGCCGGTGCATCATTTACGCCATCACCCGTCATGGCTACTATGAGGCCTTTCCGCTGATAGGCCTCTACTAATCTGAGTTTGTGTTCGGGATTGGTCCGTGCGAAAATGCTGTAATCGTGGGCAGCTTTTTCCCACTCTTCATCGGTTTGAAACTGGCTCAGCTGTTCTCCTGTAATTACTTTTTCACTGTTTTCAATTCCAATTTTTTGTCCTATGGCGGAGGCAGTGATAGCGTGGTCGCCGGTAATCATTTTGATTTGGATTCCCGCACTTTTGCAATCCTCTATGGACTGAATGGCTTCAGGTCTAGGCGGATCAATAATGCCTGCCATTCCGAGTAGTTTCAATCCACTTTCCACATCGCTTTTGTTCAATGAGTGGTAGTGGTCGTCTGCTGTTCTTTCAGCAAACCCCATCACCCTGAGTCCTGCTGCAGCCATTTTTTCCATTCTTTTTTTCCACTTTACCTTTTCATCCTCATTCAAATTGCTGAAAGCAAGGATCTTTTCGGGAGCTCCTTTCACCAGAATTCTGCGATCCCCTTTTCCAAAGTCGTGAAGTGTGGCCATGTATTTATTTTCGCTCTCGAAGGGGATGGAATCCAGCCTTTTGCCCTTACCATTGTTCAAATCTGCTTTTGCACACAGGGCAATCAATGCCCCTTCCGTAGGTTCTCCCTTGAGGACCCATTGGCCATTTTCATCCTGGTCAACTTCGGAATCATTGCAATAGTAGGCGCTGTCCAGCATCCTGAGTAAGTCCGGATGTTCAGCAGGGTTGATGGTTTTACCATCTGACTCTTCCGGACTAAACTCGCCCTGTGGACCGTAACCATCGCCACTTACTTTGAAAGAGCTCGAAGGAGTAACCACCCTGGTCACCATCATCTCATTTCGGGTGAGGGTTCCTGTTTTGTCGGTACAAATTATGCTTACTGACCCCAATGTCTCCACTGCCGGCAGCTTCCGGATGATGGCATTTCTTCCGGCCATTTTCCGAACTCCCAGAGCAAGGGTAATGGTCATAATAGCGGGCAAGCCCTCCGGTATGGAAGCCACTGCCAGGGCAATTACTGAGAGAAATAGATCTGCAGGATCCTGTCCGCCTATCAGCCAGCCCACCAGTAGAATAACAACGGCCATGACCACGATGATTACCGATAACCATTTGGCAAATCGGTCCATTTGTCTAAGCAGGGGAGTGGTCAGTTTTTGCACCTCGGATATCAACTCCCTGATTTTCCCCAGTTCGGTATTCATACCCGTGCCTGTGACCACTGCCGTCCCCCGGCCATAGGTGACCATGGTTCCTGAAAAAGCCAGATTGGTTCTATCTCCGAGCGAACTTCCGCCATCAATGGGATCGGTTTGTTTTTCCACCGCCTCTGATTCGCCGGTGAGGATGGCCTCCTCGATTCTCAGACTGCGGGCCTCAATCAGCCTCAGGTCAGCGGGCACCCTGTCCCCTGACTTCAGTAGGACAATATCTCCGGGACAGAGGTTTGAGGCGGGGATTTCTTTTCTACTCCCGTCGCGAACAACAGTTGCCATGGGCGATAACATTTTGCGCAGTTGCTCCAGCGCTTCCTCTGCTTTTCCTTCCTGTATGTAGCCTACAATGGCATTTACCATGACAACGGCCAGGATGACAAAGGTGTCGACCCAGTGGTCGAGAAATGCGGTAATTACTGCTGCAGTTATGAGTACATAAATGAGGATGTTGTGAAATTGCTTGAGGAATTTGACGAGATTAGATTCCTGTTTTTCTACCGGCAGTTCATTCTTTCCGTAGGTGGAGATTCTCTTTTCGGCTTCTTCTTTGGAAAGACCATCACTTTTGGAGGTAGATAGCTTTTGCAATGCCTCATCTACATTAAGTGTATGCCAGTTGATTTTTTCAGGAACGCGATCTTCATTCATAATTTCAGCAGAATCAATTTACAGACGGTAAAGAAACAAAAAATATATATACGGGTTGAGCCCAATGAAGATGTTATTGGGTTTGATTCGGTGGATTTTTTCATAACTTAGCCGCCACAATAATGAAAGAGTTGATGAGGGCCAGGCTAAAAAAGTTTTCGGATTTCAGTGAGACGCTTTTGCCTCACGAACTGGAGTATTTGCTGAGTGTGGAGCAATTTGAGGACGATGAGCGGCGAGCTATTCTGGAGAGAATTTACCACAATTGCGTGCCGGGCAACACCCCCATTACTTTCGATACAGAAATAGACAAGAGAAAGTATTCACATTTGAAGAATTGGATAGAGGATCGATTGAATAAAATTGATGCAGATGTGCAGTTGAGGCGGTTGATTGATTGGGAGGAAAAAATAGCTACCGATAGTATTCTGCCCGATGAGGAGGAGAACTTATTGAGATTTCTAAAGAGATATGAGCATCCGTTTTACTTTTTCAGGAAGTTGTATGATTTGTGTTTAAAGTACAGACACTTTCTACTGATCCGAATGAGAATGACTGACTATGAATATGTGAGGTCTTTTGTGGAAGATTATCGAGAAGACTACGATCGCTCTGTAGCCACGGATGAAAAAATTCACTCTGCTACCGGGGACATTGTCAATCAGTATTTGAGGAAAGGGGGCGACAGTTTTCAGTGGGAGCCCTGGTTGGAGAAGGTATTTTACGATGAAACCCTGGACATGGAGACCCGGCATCTTGCCTTTATCCGGTTGAGCTTTATCGGCTTGAATTATCGAAGGTTTGATTCCCTTTTGAAAAAATTTGAATATTTGGATGAAAAATTTCGGAAGGGTGAGAATTACAGCCGTCGCATACTTTTGAATTACTACGCCAACCGGTTGATACTTCACGGCATGATGAAAGATTACAGAAGAGCAGAATCATTTGGATTTCTATCTGTTAGGGCGAAAAACCATGATTTTCTCTATTACACCAATAACCTGGCATCCGTTTTACTGAGGAGGGGCAAGGCCGAGGAGGCACTGAAGGTCCTTCAAAAGGCCCGGAAGGATATGCAGACCTCACCAGGTTTTTTCAATAAATTGGCCTATATTTCCTTCTATATGAAAGCGCTTTGTGGCACCGGACAAGCGCGTAAGGCCGAAGTCTATGCCAACACTTATCTCAAGGCCTACCCAACAGAGATACTCCAGCAAAATAGTTTGTTGTTCTTTACGGCCTATTTGGAGTCCCAGATGTTACAGATGGCTTACCGGCGCGTATTGAGGTCGGTTAGAAAGTACAGGTTGATTCCACTCGATGAACGGTATCGCTCAAAACCAAGCTATCAGCCCTGGATTTGGTGGTACTACCTCATTGCCGGCTATCAGGAAGGCTTGCAGAGGGAGGATCAACTGGTGGAAACCATTTGCAAGGATTTGAAATCCATTCAAAGTGAAGAAGGGAGCAGTGAGGTAGACAAATATATGGACAAGCTAAAGCCACATATCGAGGAACTTTACTACAGGATAAAGAACCATTTGGGAAAAAAGTAAAACCAGTAATAGAGGGAGGAAATAGGAATTCCAGAGTTTTGCACGTTTTTTCAACGATTTACAGATTATTAAAAAATATATCTAAAAAATACAGATAAATTTTATTCTGTAATAAGTAGTTGAAGATCAATAAAATAATGTGAATTTTGGGAAAAACAGAGCAATACTTGTTTTGGAAAAATATAATACAATGATATACCTTTATCAAATTGTTAAGCAGCGATTAAATCTACTTAAACGATAATATAGGTAGTTAAAGAAAAGAAGCATTCAGTCGAGTAAAAAATTCAGTTAGTCAATAAAAACTTAGCTTATGAAACAAATTTTATTAATTGCGTTTGCGTCCCTGTTTAGCTGGGGTACGTTATTAGCCCAGCAAACCGTGAGTGGTACGGTTACTGATGATCAAGGGGAACCCTTAATCGGAGCTACGATTTTAGTTCAAGGTACCGGTACCGGTACTATTACAGATTTTGATGGCAACTTTTCATTAGAAGCTGCTCCTGATGCCACCCTCGTTATAAGTTTTACGGGGTATGAAACCAGGACCATAGAGGTAGATGGAAGATCGAGAGTAGATGTGATGCTCAGTGCAGGAATTTTCCTTGAAGGTGCAGTGGTCACCGCCATGGGAATAGAGAGAGAAAGAAGGGAATTGGGCTACGCAATCACTACGATTGATGGAAGTGACCTCGCTATTGCTCGTTCCGGGAATGCATTGGATGCCCTATCGGGAAGAGTTGCCGGTGTTAGGATTAATTCATCATCGGGAACTGCCGGGGGATCTTCAAATATTTTAATCAGGGGCATTAGTGCCTTTGGCGGAGGCTCACCACTATTTGTTGTTGATGGCGTTCCTGTTTCTAATTCTGCTTTTGCAGGGGACCGCAACCAAATAATTTCAGGTGGTGCGGATGTTGGCAATAGGGCAGGGGATCTCAATCCTGATGATATTGAGTCAATATCAGTGCTTAAAGGCGCTTCTGCAGTTGCTCTTTATGGTCAAAGAGCAAGGGATGGAGTGGTAGTAGTAACGACCAAAAGAGCTCGTGAAAATAGACTTACAGTAGATGTAAATACATCCCTTAGATTTGCCTCACCATTTAGATTGCCCGACCTTCAGAATGAATATGCCTCAGGGAATTTTGGGCAGTATGATTCTGATAATTTCCTGAACGGATGGGGACCTAAAATTTCTGAAGTGGAGGGACAAAACTTTAGACAGTTTCCTTACGATGAAGAAAGACCGCTGGTTGCTTACCCGGATAATGTGAAGGATTTCTTCGAAACCGGAGTTACATTTGTAAACAATGTTTCTATAAGCAATAGAGGGGAATCAGGTGACTTCAGATTGTCTTATACCTATTTTGACGAGAACGGTATTGTACCCGGTAATGAGCTCAATAGAAATACGGTTTCGATCAATGCAGGTACTGCCTTTACCGATAATTTAAGGGCAAGGGCCATTGTGAACTATGTTCGGACAGAGGGATTGAACAGACCCAGACAAGGTAGTAACAATCCGAATATATTAATGAGCAATGTGTACCTATTGCCGCGTACCACCAATATCAATGATCTCAAGAATAACTTGAGAAATGCTCAAGGCCAGGTACTTGGCGTCGATGGAAACAATCAGGTTAACAATCCATATTGGATAATTGAGAATAACCCTTTTAGCAATATTGTCGACCGAGTTTACGGTAGTTTTGAGGTTAATTATGACCACAATGATTGGTTAACTTTGACAGGAAGATTGGGAACAGATTTCTATCAGGAGTACAGGAGAAATATTACTGCTAAAGAAACTCTCCAAAGAGTGAATGGTGAATTTGAGGACAGGGGAATTTACAGGAGAGAGTTGAATTCTGATATATACGCAACAGTAAGAAAAAGACTATCTGATGATATCTCATTTACCGGAATTGTAGGTTGGAATACCAATGAGATATACTTCCAGAATGATAGAACTTTCGCAGCAGACCTTTTAGCGGCAGGGGTTTATAATCCTGCCAATGCGTTATCCACGAATATTGAGAGATTCGAATCTACCAGAAGACTGGTAGGTGGGTTTTTTGATGTAGGATTTGGATATAGGGACTTCTTGTATGTAAATGTAACGGGTAGGAATGATTGGAGTTCTACTTTGCCAAAAGACAACAGGTCATTTTTCTACCCTGGTGTCAGTACTTCTTTCATCTTTACAGATGCATTTAATCTAGAGAGTGATATACTGTCTTTTGGAAAACTAAGAGCGAGTTATGCCCAAGTCGGAAGTGATGAAGCTCCTTATCAATTGGACTTTTTGTTTTCACCACTTAGCGATGTGTTTACTCAGTTTGTTTCAAATAACACCTATCCATTTGGTGGAGAGGCAGCATTCAGTGGGCCCGCAACTTTGCCGGCAGGTTTGAGCCTAAAACCCCAATCGCAAAATACCTTGGAAATAGGTGCTGAGTTGCAGTTTTTCAGAGGTAGATTAGGGCTTGATGTAGCCTATTACAATACGCTCACTGAGGATATAATAGTGTCGGTTGCATTGGCCCAGTCGACAGGTTTTGAAGCGGCCCGAAGAAATGCCGGATCAGTTAGGAACGAAGGTGTTGAAATCCTTTTGAGTGCAATACCTGTCCGAACCTCAAACTTTGAGTGGGAAACGGTAGTTAATTTCACTAGAAATGTTCAAACCGTGGAGACGATAGCTGAAGGCTTAGACGATTTGGCACTAACAAGCGGATTTAGTGGATTGAGTATAAGAGCAGAGACGGGTGGGTCTTTTGGTCTTCACGGAGCCGGATGGGAGCGCAGTCCAGATGGACAACTTGTTATTGACAGGACTACAGGACTTAGAGTACCGGGCGCCAGAACCAATCTTGGGGATATTTTCCCGGATTATCAGATCGGATTTATCAATCGTTTTTCATACGGAAATTTCACCCTTCATGCTTTGATTGATGTTTCGCAAGGTGGTGTTTTATTCAGTCGGACAGTTTCCGGTCTTAGAGGTGCAGGTTTGGCAGAGGAAACTTTGGAGAACCGCGGAAAGATTTTTATTGATCAGGGAGTCAACCGTGTGACTGATTCAGAAGGAAACGTAACCTATGTGCCCAATGAAACGCCGGTTAGATCCATGCAGGAGTTTTGGAGCAACTATACCAATAATAACAATACAGAGGGAAGTGTTTTTGATGCGGATTATATAAAACTTCGAGAAATCTCCATAAGCTATAATTTGCCCCGGGAGTGGCTTCAGCGGACTTTTATCAGAGAAATGAGTATTGGTATCGAAGGTAGAAACTTGTTATTGATCAATAGTTCAGTGCCCCATATTGATCCAGAGGCCAGTTTCTTCGGACCAAGTTTGGTAGGTGGAGCTGCAAATATCGAATTCTATAGCGTTCCTACAGCCAGAAGTATTGGAGGTAATGTGAAAATAAGATTTTAATAATCCTGAAAAAATTTAACTATGAATTATTTTAAATATTTAATTTGTTTCTTTTGTATCTTTTTGGTCTCATCATGCGATAGTTACCTGGACGTAAATGATGATCCAAATAGAGCAACAGCAGTTGAGCCAGATCCTTTGTTTGTTTCAGTCATTAATGATTACTCAACAAACAGAGTAATTGATTTGGGTCCTGCTCTTATGTCCGCCTCACAATTAATGTCAGGTGGTGGGTCGCTCGGAGCAGGAGTGTTTACCGATCCGGAGAGGTATATTTTTAGCATTTTTACCACAGGCAATACCTGGAGGGCTTATTATAGAGGGATTCAAAAAAATCTAGCGTTGGCTATAGGGTTAGCTGAAGAGAATGGAGATGTTTGGACTGAGGCTCAATGTAGAATTTTCAGAAGCTTTACCTATTACAGCACCACCATGCTTTGGGAAAATGTTCCTTTTTCCCAGGCAGTTGATTTGGACCTTGAAACCAGGACATTGAGAACTCAAAATCCTGTCTTTGATCCCCAAGAGCAAATTTTAAGAGGGATTATTGCTGAATTAGACTTGGCTTTGGATTTGATAGGTCAGGGTGAATTTGGTGGAGTTCAGTCCGGAGATTTGATTTATAAAGGGAATATGGAGAACTGGGCAAAGTTTGCCAGATCTCTGAGGTTCAGGGTATTGATGACCTTGGCAAACAGAGATGGATCCGTAGCCTCTGAAATTGCTAACATGATAGCTGCAGGTGGAATGATTTCCTCCAATGCAGAAAATGCTGAGTTTCCATTTTTTAGTGTTCCGAATAATCAAAACCCTTTCTGGAGAACTCTCGATGCCTTTGCCGGCGGAAGTAACTTTTTCTATTTTGCCGGTGAGACCATGGTTGAATTGATGAAATCTAAAAACGATCCGAGAGTCTCTGTATATTTTCAACCCTATCCCGGTGGTGGTTCCCCTGCTGAGGTTACAGGTGCTCCTCCAGGAGTGACTAATATTGGATTCAATCCTTGGGTTCTCTCAACTGCTCCTCCGGGAACAAGTGGAACCAATCAACTTGTCAGACCCAATTCACCGGATGTACTCTTTTCTTACTCTGAGCAGGCATTGCTAGAGGCAGAGGCCCACGCTAGAGGTTTTGGTGGTGGAGGTCTATCGGCTGCCGACCAACAATTGAGAAATGGTATTACTGCTGCTATGTTGAATCACGGTATCTCCCAGGAAGAAATTGATAGTTATCTTTCCAATGAGGTTCCTGATTTGACTACCCTCTCCCAGGCAGATGCAATTAAAATCATCGCTGAGGAATTATGGGTCGATTGTGTAATTAGACCGCTTGAGGGATTTACCCATTGGAGAAGATCCAATATTCCGGAATTGAATGTTCCAGATGGTGCCATTACTGCCGGATTGGCCTATAGGTTACCTTATCCTCCGGATGAATTGGCTGCAAATACCAACGCCCCTGCAGTAATTCCAACTGATCAGAAGATGTGGTTTCAAGATTAATTTAATAATCAAATAAATCAAATATTATGAAATTTATAAAATATATATTTTGCCTAATGGTGTTGCCGGCCATGGTTATCTCTTGCGGTGATTTTGATGATGATAATCTGGATTTTTCGAACTCCTTGAATCCTTATGTTGAAATTAATAGTCCTCCAGTTGTAGTTTTAGAACCTGGAGAATCATTTGTTCTACCTGTAGTAATAAGGGTTGCTATCCAAAGTGATTTAAATGTTTCTTATGTAATTGAAGGGGACATGATGGCCCAATCTGAGGTTGTAATTCCGGCAAATAGCTTATCCGCTTCAATTATGGTACCTGCCTTGAATGAAGAAGGTCAGGCTACTGTTACCATTACAGGAGCTACGAGTGATGGAAATGAGGAGTTTTCCATAGGTAGAGGTGATGCAGCATTAGGGCTTTCAAGAACTTCAGTGGTAATCAACTGGGTAATGCCTGATGACGAATAGCAAGTAATATTGAAAGGTCGGTTGTAAGGGGTGGTCATTAACTTTAATCTCCTTAAAATCAAGCTAAAATATTTTGTATAAAAAGGATTTGTAATGCCGCAAGACAATTTTCAGGTAACTGGATATGGCTTGCGGCATTTTATTAAATTGTAAATTACTAAGTTTATTAAACGTAGGTCAGCTCCCTTAATCTTAAAACCTGTTATACTCCAGGTCCTTATTCAAGGCAAACAATTTTGATCTTTAACTTGCCAATCGAAGGATAATTGAGTAAAGAATTTTAAAAGTTATAATCAAGATTTGAATTCTGCTTAATGTATTTTTGAAAAATTGCAGCGACAAGCTAATTATCAAACTAGTGGAGACTGGATATATTAATCTAGGTTTTCATTTGAAGGAGCATTTTCTTTCACCCCGGTATACTTGTCATTATGCCATAGGTGAATGTACCTAAAGTATATGAATCCATAGCCATCCCTCGATTAGAAACGGACCTCCACCACCATAAGTGAACAAAAGAAACACTACTTATCGTAAGACATTATAAAATCATTCCATACCCGCATTTTTTATAAACCATTATTAGCTGTAAATTTGTTCTACTTTAGAATCATAAAGCAGCATCATGCAATCTTTCTTCAAAACACCGAAGAACAATTCTTTCCAGTACATTCCACGCTTCTACGATGAGCGAAAGGAGGAGTTGGAGGACTTCAGAAATCAGTACGACGAGGAGCAAGATCCTGAAAGGATCAAAGAACGCGTCATTAGGAAAATGCGGTCCCGCTATTACAGCCGGGGAAAGTATGCAAAAAAGGCAAATAGAAAATCGGGTGCTATGGTGTTTCTGATTGCCCTGATACTGTTAGCTTTGGCCGTGCTGGTGCTCGTCGGTTATCCTGAGCTGACCAATATTTGACTTCTTACCAATTAATGTAATCTAATGAGCAACATCATTAAGTTATTACCCGATCATATAGCCAATCAAATAGCTGCCGGAGAGGTCATACAAAGGCCCGCTTCTGTGGTTAAAGAGTTGATGGAAAATTCCATCGATTCCGGAGCCAATCACATTCAGCTTATTTTAAAAGATTCCGGTAAGCAGCTGATTCAGGTAGTGGACAATGGGAAAGGGATGAATCCGGAAGACGCACGGCTGGCCTTTGAGCGCCATGCCACCAGCAAAATTAGTAGTGGAGAAGATTTGTTCAACATCAGAACCATGGGGTTTAGGGGAGAAGCACTGGCCTCTATTGCTGCAGTTGCCAGAGTGGAGTTGATTACCCGGCAGGAAGGGGAAGAACTTGGAACCAGAATTTTAATTGAGGGCTCAGAAGTGAGCTCTCAGGAACCTGCAGCTGCTCTTTCCGGAACTTCCATTTCGGTTAAAAACCTGTTTTACAACATACCAGCGAGGCGCAAGTTCCTCAAATCAGATCGCGTAGAACTCCGACACATCATTCAGGAATTTGAGAGAATTGCCCTTGGCTTTCCACAAATCGAGTTCTCCCTTCACAACGATGATTCAGAATTGATGAAATTGCCAGGCGGTAATCTTAAGGAACGGATACTGAATGTCTTTGGAAAAAATCTGGGTGACAAGCTCTTTCCCATCAGTGAGACTACCGACTTCCTCACACTTAAGGGTTTTGCAGTTAAACCGCAGTTCTGCAAAAAATCCCGCAAGGAGCAATTCCTTTTTCTCAACAATCGGTATTTCAAGAGTGGATATCTTCACCATGCCGTCAAAGGTGCCTACGAGGGCCTACTTACTGCAGATGAGCAGCCGTCTTACTTCATATTTTTTGACATAGACCCCACTCTGGTCGATGTCAATGTTCACCCTACCAAGCAGGAAGTTAAGTTTCAAGATGAGCGTATCATATACAATTTATTGAGGGTAACCATCAGACATGGATTGGGCAAGCATCAACTCACTCCCACCCTGGATTTCGATTTGGAAAGAGGGGAGAGATTGATAGCCAGTGGCCATATTTCCGACCATGCACCCAATGCAGCTTCTACATCTGGTAAAGCATCTCCATCCCCTTCCGGAGGATCTTTTCAACCATCTGCACCGAGACGCGAAAAAGAAGATGGTGACAATTGGGCCCAGATATTTGAGGGCATTCGGAAGGACCTTACTGAACAGCCCGGAGCTGATCAGATGAAACTAGAAACAGGAGAGAAAAAGGAGGTGTTTTCAGGCTTTTTTCAAGTGCTGCAGCGATATGTAGTGATCAAGACAGATAGGGGGGTGGTATTGATCAACCAACAAAGAGCCCACGAGCAAATTCTTTATGAACAGTTTTTGAAGTCTATAGAGAATGAAGAGGGAACTTCTCAAAATTTACTCTTTCCAAAAACCATTGAAATGGCGGCCTCTGAAGCTGCCCTGCTTCAGGAATTGGTTCCCGACCTCCAAAAGACCGGTTTGCAAATTGAACATTTTGGAGGAAATAGTTTTGTGATTCATGGCAGACCCGCAATCTGGACGAGAGAAATGGAAGAGGAGGAAATGTTGACCGAGATTCTTGAAAATTACAGAATAAAGGGGGAATATAGGGATTTGGCAAAGAGAATTGCGTTCTCCATGGCCCGTTCATTGAGAATTCCGGGTAAAAAAGTGCTTTCTGAAACCGAAATGTCGGTACTTATCAGTAAAATGCTGGTAGAAAAGCCCCATCTTGATCTCATTCATAAAAAGACGGTGGTAACATTGGATGAGGAGGCACTTTCAAAACTTTTTAAAAGCTGAGCATGTACAGAGTTACGGATGTAGTTAAGCACCTGTTGTTGATCAATATAGTTGTTTTTATAGGCACTATTTTTTTAATGGGAGACCCATCAGGTCTTGCGATGAATCAATTAGTTGGAGGTCAAGCAACAGATTTTTCCGGCTGGGCCAGATTTCAACTGGCAATGTTTTACCCCACATCTGAATTTTTTCGGCCCTTCCAGATAGTCACACATATGTTCATGCACGCCAGCTTTGGGCATCTTTTTTTCAACATGTTTGCCCTGTTTATGTTTGGGCCTCCACTGGAAGCACTTTGGGGACCTCGGCGCTTTTTGTTCTTTTACTTTTTTACAGGATTTGGTGCAATGTTATTACATCTTTTCGTCAAATTTCTGGAAATGCAGTTTTTCGGTGCGCCAATGTTTGAGATCAATATTCCTATGCTTGGAGCTTCAGGTGCTATTTTTGGGCTGCTGCTTGGTTTCGGACTCATGTTTCCCGAGAGTAAAATTATGTTGATTATTCCACCCATACCCATAAAAGCCAAATACTTTGTACTGATAATTGCTGGATTGGAGTTATTTTTAGGACTGAGCAGAATGAGCTCCGGGATCGCCCATTTTGCTCATCTTGGAGGAGCCTTATTCGGGTTTTTCCTCATATTTTACTGGCGGAAGTTTGGATCGAGATTATAATTTTTGGTAACTTAGAACTATGTTTGAATCGATAGCTGCAGATTTAAAGAGAGAGTTCCGGCACGGCAACATGGTAACGCGCCTTATCCTTATTAATTTGGCTATTTTCATATTTATCAATATCCTCAAGCTTGTATTGAATGCTGCAAATGCGGGGGAGACTTCTTCATTCTACCTGACTGTACTGCACGGCCTCAGTATTTCTGATAATTGGTGGCACAATGTTACACACCCCTGGGTTCCGATCACTTCCATGTTCTTGCACGAAGGTTTCTGGCACATTCTCTGGAATATGCTGTACCTTTTTTGGTTTGGCCGAATTATCGGTGACTTTATCGGGGACAATAAGATTTTTCCGCTCTACCTCTTTGGTGGTTTAGCGGGTGGGCTTGCCTTTTTTGCTGCCTCAAACCTTCTTCCGATGTTTACCGCAGATGCTTATTTCGCGATGGGTGCTTCAGGGGCGGTTATGGCCATTGTGATGGCATCGGGCGTACTCGCTCCGGACTACCAGCTGCGATTGCTTCTTATAGGCACAGTCCGCCTAAAGTATGTGGTGGGCTTTATCATTCTTCTTGACCTGTTTTTTATTGCCAATAATGTCAATACCGGTGGTCACTTTGCACACCTGGGAGGAGCTGCATTTGGTTGGTATTTTATCTACTCACTTCGACAGGGAGCGGATCTTTCCAAACCTGTCAACAGGATCATAGACCGATTTTTGGATTGGCTCTACAGCGATAAAAAAAGACCCCGGAATCGCAAACTCCAGCCTGTGAAAGGGGGTAGGGCCGCAGATAGTCTGCATAAAAAACAAAGACCTGCTGACCTTCAGGGCAGAGTGGATGAAATACTTGACAAAATTAGAGAATCGGGCTACGAAAGTCTCACCGAGGAAGAAAAGGAAATTCTCTTTCAGGCGAGTAAAAATGATTAAGGCAATCGTTAGATTTAGGTGTCCCGGATAAAGATACAAATAAATTTTTGAGTCCATTTCCAAGCAGGGCTGTTGGCTTTTAGCGGTTAAATTTTGCTGTTGACCTTTACAGGCGCTTAAAATTATCCTCCAATATCTTTTCCAACCGGGCCTAAGTGATGAAAGATGAAAAAATCCTTGATGTAAGCCTTTGTTTTTTTAACAAGCGCAGATGGACCTCTAGCTGGTGGTTCTATTAGATTTTTACCAACCAACCCAAAAACATCTCTTGATTGAGTTTTGACTACAAGTAGTTCTCTCAAACAGCCATTTCTCCGCCAGCTTATTTTTTCCAAAAATCCTATCTTCACGGTTTAAATCAGTTGGGATTTATCCCTATTGTGGATCAAACTTTCATCAATCTTTAAAACAATAAACTTAACAATATGATTATCAGGATTTTACTTTTATTCTTTTTTGCAGGAATGTTCTTGAGTCTGTATGGAAATGAGGACGAAGCCCGCTTGTTGAGATTTCCAGCTGCTTTTGGCGACCAGGTTGTATTCACCTATGCCGGGGATCTTTACACCGTGGAAAGGTCGGGTGGTGTAGCCCGAAAGCTCACCAGTCATCCGGGCATGAAAATTTTTCCGCGTTTTTCTAATGATGGGAGTATGATTGCATTTACCGGACAGTACGACGGGAATACGGAAGTCTTTGTAATTCCTGCAGAAGGAGGAGTTCCGCGCAGGATTACCTATACCACCACGCTGGGGCGCGACGATGTTTCAGACAGAATGGGTCCGAACAATATCGTTATGGCCTGGACTCCCGACGATGAACATGTAGTATTCAGGACCAGGGACAATAGCTTCAATGCCTTTAAGGGAAAACTCATGATGGCTCCCCTGAGTGGAGATCTCCCCGAACAGCTACCCTTTTCTGTAGCCTCGTGGTGCTCATTTACAGAAGATGGCTCCCAACTTGTTATGAACAGGGTGTTTAGGGAGTTTCGCACCTGGAAATACTATCGTGGTGGTCAGGCCGATGATATTTGGATTTTTGATTTTGAGTCCGGTGAGACAGAGAATATTACCAATCACAACTCTCAGGACCTCTTTCCAATGGCGCACGGAGACCGAATTTTCTTCGCATCCGATCGAGACAGAATAATGAATCTCTTCGCCTATGACAGAAGTACAGGCGAAACAACTAAAGTTACGGATTTTGATGAATATGACATCAAATGGCCCAATCTCAGCGGAGGACTGATTACTTTTGAAAACGGTGGCTATATATATGTTTACGATATAGAAGCCGACGAACTGGAAAAGGTGGAAGTTCACTTGAGAGATGATCTCTCTCCGGGCCGAAACCAAAGGGTTGATGCCACCAAAAACCTTTACTCTGCAGCCATTTCTCCGGACGGAGCCAGAGCTGCATTCAGTGCAAGGGGTGATATTTTCACTGTTCCTGCTCAATCAGGAGTAGTGAGAAACTTAACTCAATCTTCAGGGGCGCACGATAGATTCGTAACCTGGTCGCCCAATGGAAAGTGGATCGGGTATATTTCAGATAAGTCGGGCGAGGACGAATTATACATCACTGCTGCAGACGGCAGTGGTCAAAGCCGGCAAATTTCTGATGATGGCGCACCCTACAAGTATGGAATGGTGTGGTCTCCGGACTCCAGATTGATTGCCCTCTCAGATCGCTCGCATCACTTGTACTACTACGATGTGGAAACAGGTGATCGGACGACTGTTATGCACAATTTAGATTGGGAGATAAGGGATTTCAGTTGGTCGCACGACAGTCGATGGCTGGCTTTTTCTTTCCCTAACCAGAGGGGCATGACCCAGATATACCTCTACAATCTGGAAGACGGAGAAAGTTTTCCTGTGACGGACGAGTGGTACAATGCCGGCAGCCCTGGATTTAGTCTTGATGGAAAACATCTCTACTTTGTTTCACAGCGGGAATTCAATCCCATTTACTCTCAGAGCGAATGGAACCATGCATTTATCGATATGGGTAATTTGTTCGTGTTGCACCTGACCGATGAAACCTACTCCCTTCACAAAATAAAGAATCACGAGTCTGAGATTGAGGATGAGAATGGAGAGGACTCGTCAAATAGCTCAAGTGAAGACGGGAAAGATGACAAGGTGGTGGTAGAACGCGAAGGAATTTTTCACAGGGTTGAAAATTTAGGGACTCCAGCAGGTAACTACTGGAACTTGCAGGTGGTGAATGATGGCTTGTTCTACAGTTATAGCGGTCATAACAAGGGAAGTTCGGTTAAATTTCTAAAATTGGAGGACAAATCGGAGACAACGATAGGGTCTTTCAATGGGTTTACCATTTCTAATGATCAGAAAAAGGTATTGATACGCCAGGGAAGTAATTTCTTTATTGAAGACCTACAGAGAAGAGAGATCAAACCTGGCAATCAGTTGGACATGAGCGCAGTGGTCGTTCATGTAGACAAAAAAGAGGAGTGGTCCCAAATATTTTATGAGACCTGGCGACAGATGCGTGACTTTTTCTACGATCCAAACATGCATGGAGTTGATTGGGAAGCCATACGGGAAAAGTATGAGGTTTTTCTGCCACACATCAATCACCGCAATGACCTCACTTATATCATGGGAGAGATGATTGGTGAATTGAATGCAGGTCATGCCTATGTCAATGACGGTGATCGCCCGGAAGTAGAGCGCACACCAATGGGGAAATTAGGTGCAGAATTTACAAGGCACGAATCCGGCTTTTACCAAATAAGCAGAATATTACCGGGAGCCAATTGGATGGATGGCATGAAATCTCCTTTGGCTGCAGTTGGAATCAATGTATCAGAGGGCGACTACATTCTGGCAATCAACGGAATCTCCACAGCCGATCTACCCAATATATATGCCGGTTTAATAGGAACTGCGGGAAAAACAGTAGAATTGGTTGTATCATCAGAACCCAAGCCGGATTCGGGAAGAAAGATTTATGTGCAGCCCATTTCCGACCAGTCCAGACTCTACTACTTGGATTGGATAAATAACAATATTGCAACTATTGACGAACTTTCTGACGGTCGTATCGGATATATTCATGTACCGGATATGGGGCCTGGTGGCCTGGTGATGTTTGTGAGATACTTTTACCCACAATTGGCTAAAGAAGCCCTCATTATTGATGTAAGAGGAAATGGCGGTGGCAATGTTTCTCCCATGCTCATTGAAAGACTGAGAAGAGAACTCGTATTTGGTACCACCTGGAGAAATGCAGAAAGAGCAGGTACACGACCTGCGCAAATTCACCTGGGTCCCAAGGCCTGCCTGATAGATCAATACTCTGCATCTGACGGTGACCTCTTCCCCTACCAGTTTCAATTTTATGGACTGGGACCACTGATCGGGCAGCGATCCTGGGGGGGTGTGATTGGCATCAGAGGGCCGCAACCATTTGTAGATGGTGCCGACCTTAGAAGGCCTGAGTTTGGACACTTCAATCCAGAGACAGGTGAATGGGTAATTGAAGGCTATGGCGTTGATCCCGACATTGAAGTAGTCAATGATCCTCATCTGGAATTCCTGGGCAGAGATTTGCAACTGGAAAGAGCCGTAGAGGAACTTCTCAAAGAGTTGGAAGAAAATCCAACCAAGTTCCCTGAAATACCGCCTTTTCCATTGAGAAATGAATAAGGGGGAATTAGGTCAATCGCGGATATAGGAGCAAAACCTTTTATAAACATAATGACAGGTCGGGATCGACTGCCCGGCCTGTCATCAATGAAATAAATTATGAGAGAACTGGTGAATGAAAAACTGGTGATTGAGGTGTTGAAAGTAGCCAGTGAAGCCATGCAGCAGATTGCCTCGATTTACAATCATTCGGAAAATGTAGCTGTATCCCAAAAAGCTGATGGAAGTCCGGTCACTGCTGCTGATCACATTTCTAATGAAATCATTGCCAGAGGTCTCAAAAATATCGACCCTGCATTGCCAATTATTTCGGAAGAGGGTCCCACTGTGCCGTGGGAGGATAGAAAAAATTATGATTTGCTTTGGATGGTGGACCCCATTGATGGAACTTATGGTTTCATCAATCGAACAGGAGATTTCTCTATCAACATTGCCCTAATTGCTGAACAGATGCCGGTTCTGGGAGTGGTAGCTACACCGGTAAACCAAAGATTGTACTATGCCTATTCCGGTGGAGGGGCTTATGTCAATAACCGGGGAAAAGTTCGAAAATTAAGCGCTAGTCTTTTTTCCAGACAAGACAGGGAACTCAATTTTATCTGCTCCCCCACTCAAAAAATTGATGAAATCGACCATTATTTTCAAAAGTTTGAAAAACCAAAGATACAATTCAGAGGTGGGACCATCAAGTTTTTGTTGCTAGCTGATGGAAAGGCGCACATTTACCCATGCAATAAGATCATAAACGAATGGGATACAGCAGCGGGACAAGTCATTTTAGAGGAGTCTGGCGGACTGGTACTTAGGGCAGACAATGATCAGCCGCTAAAGTACAACAAAACCGAACTGAAAAATCCCCCTTTTATCGCTTACGGGGATATTCAGGACTTGTAAACAGCTCACAAATGGCTGATAAAGCTCCAATAATCATGCATTTGTCCACCGCGGTTAATTGGCGAGGGGGCGAGAATCAACTGGCACTCCTTTACAAAGAACTGGAGCGACTGAATGTAAAGCAGTTTCTATTTATGCCAAGAGGAATTGCATTCTCCACTATGGTTGACAAAGGTATAAAGCCTACCCATTTATTTTTCCGCAATCCCTGGTTGCTGATTGATGCTTTCAGAATAGCTGCCTTTGTCCGCAGAGAAAAAGTAACGCTTATCCACGCTCATGATGCAAAGGCGCACAGTCTGGTATATTTGGCCGGGCAGTTAATGAATTGTCCGGCACAGTGGGTTATCCACCGAAGAGTGGACAATCCAATCAGGAAAAACAAATTCACAAAGTGGAAATATCATCACCCAAACCTAAAAGTTATCATCTGTGTATCCAATCACATTGCAAGCCGGGTAAAAAAGGATTTCGCTCTTCAAAAAGAAGTAATAACTATCCACTCTGCAGTAGAGATAAGGTCGAAAAAACCTGATCAATCCCTCCGAAAAACTCTCGGAATTCCCATTGAGGCAAAAATTGTTGGCAATATTTCTGCTTTGGATTACCACAAAGATCCCATGCTTTTTATTGAGGTGGCGGAACAATGTATCAAGCGAATGAAGGACCTACACTTTGTTTGGATAGGTGGAGACTCCGGCCTCATGAATTCCTGTAGGGCTGCTATCAGAAAAAAAGAATTGGGTGACCGCATTCACCTGACGGGTTTTCTAAATAACCCCCAGGACTACTTAGTCGAGTTCGACCTTTTTCTTTTTACCAGTAAAACTGAGGGTCTGGGCACCACTTTACTGGATGCTCTATTGCACAGAGT
Organism: Saprospirales bacterium; assembly: GCA_007695145.1. Taxonomy (GTDB): domain Bacteria; phylum Bacteroidota; class Bacteroidia; order Chitinophagales; family Saprospiraceae; genus PWJY01. The sequence goes on from REEI01000083.1 coordinate 24,283, forward strand.
TCCAGTAGTATCGGCCCCTTCCGGGGGTGCATCTGAGATCATACACGATAGAGTTAATGGACGCCTCGCAACCTCAAGAGACAAAAACGAACTGTCTTCTCTGGTCATAGAACTACTTGACAACAAACAAAAACTCCTTCCAATGGTAGACAAAGGAGAAACAATGGTTAAAGCCGAATTTAATCCGGTGCAAATGGCGGCAAAAACCCTCTCGGTTTACCGGGCGATTGTTGAATCTTAGCCAGTTAAAAAAGCGCGGGTCCTTTTTTCGTCCTGAAAATGGAAGAAACTGCTTCAGAAGCTGGAGTAGATTAGTGGAGGGAACTGTTGAAGAAAGTATTTTTCAAAGCAAACTTAATCATCTATTTGCTCACCTTATCCAGGAATCTAATCAAATCTTCTGCAGTAAAAATGCCCACCAGTTCTCCGTCTGACAAAACAGGAAGGGCGTGGAATTTTCCTTTGGCAAATTCTCTAATTGCAGTCAAAATAGAGTCTTCCGGTGAGCAATGGACTATTTCTTTTGTGAGGCAGTCTGCCGCTATTAGCTCGTCGTCCTGATTCCCAGATTCCGGACTTCTGCCCATTTCCATCATCATAGAAAACTTTCTCAGCAAGTCGTTGGCTGTCACAATTCCCTTTACTTGGTTTTCATCATTCACAATAGGTAAATGGTGAATTCTCAATTCATTGAACAATCGCGTGATGTGGCTCAAGGTAAACTCTTCCTTTCCAACCAGGATATTGGTAGTCATGAACTCACCTACCTTGTGAGCTTTCAAGACATCCCTAAATTGACTAGCTCTTTCCATAGCTTAACTATTGAAAAATTTACTTAACAATTAGTGTTGGGAAAAAATTACCGGCAGATAAAACGCCCTCAGTGACGCTTCCCATCAAAAGGAGTTTGAGCTTCGAGTGTCCTTTCGCACCCATGACCACAAAATCGACATTTGAAGCTAGTGCATATTCTGTGAGGTAGTTTGAAACCCCGGGTACTCCCCTTGAAATAGCCTTAATGGTAATTCTTTCAGCTTCATCTCCAAGCTGACTTTTAACAAAATTCCGAAGGCTATCCTCTATATTAGATTTTATGGTATTTCGGAATCGCTTTTCAGTCATACTCAACTTGTAGTAGCCCAGTGCTGGCATTTCATAAATATGCAGGGCGGTTACTTTGATCTCCGGGTCTGCCTCTGCAATTTGCATAGCCCTTTTTAAGGCAGTTGAAGAATAGGGTGAGAAATCAACAGGGACCAGTATATGCTGAAGGTTCTCGGGCCTGTCTTCTGGAATCACCAAACCATTGCAAACCACATTGCGAACTAAATTCTTAGCCAGAACACCGTGTTTTTTAACTCCGGTTTTCTGGCCAATGATAACAATATCCGCCTTGTTTTTTTCAGCGCAATCAACCAGCTCAGCTAAGGGATCCCCTTTAGCCAAATGAAATTTAATCTCCTTATGGTCAAGATCAAAATATTCACCTACTTGAGATCGCATCCCCGACATTATTTCATCCATTGCATTAACATTCAATGGAGCCCATACTTTTTCATCATCCGGGTATATATGAAACTTCTCAGGCAGCACATGTACAAAGGTCATCTGGCCAATACTCAGATGGGCCTTATGGTCTTTCAGATACGACAATAACTTTCCATCTGAAGAAGTAAGGTCAATTGCAATTATAGCATGTTTCATTTTAATGATTTTTTATTCAAGGCCAAAGTACGCAATTCAAAACAACTTTCATAATGATCAATATCAATCAAGCTACTGATATATGTCAACTTTAGCTCCAATAAACAGATAGAACTTTGTCGATATGAACAAGTTCAAGGCACATACAGGTATTTGGATTGACAAAAACAAGGCAGTGGTTGTCACCATGGACCGTGATAGATCTATTATCATCCCCTTATTTCCATCTCGTGAATCTCAGCCTAAGGCCCGCAATGGGAACGGATTTGGCAATATATTCCTCCGGGAATTTTTCTACAGGATATCCGAAGTGATTCCCAAATCTGACTCAATCGTTCTTATCGGACCGGATCAAACTAAATTTTCGCTAAAGGAATACCTGGCTGAAACCCGGAACGATTTAACCATACTACAAACCAGGGTAGCCGGCCATTTGGGAACATCTGATATAATTTCGACTATTCGCTCATGTTTTTACCCTGCCAGAGAAGTAGGTAAGGTCTGATTTTAGGGTCCGGGTTGTTGAATTAAAAAAGGGGTAGCCGATAATGTAAAGCATAGAAAAAAAGTATGTATTCTCCGTTTCTTATAGCATTTACATTGTCTCCAAAAAAACGGTTGACGACAATATCTTGATTGGAGTAAACATTGGTTATATTTCCCATACCAAGCCCCATTGAAAGGCTGAAATTAGGCAAATCTTCATTAAAAACCAAGTCAAATTGCAAACCCCAGCCACTCAATTTGGAGTCAAGATGCCCGTCTATAATTTGAATGAAGTTTCCATTTGCCCTCTGCGTTTCAACTTCCCTGAAAGCCTTAGTTTTACGGTAGTTGTAGAACACTCCAATATGACCTGTAATCTTTTCCCTGTTGTAAACTTTCAACTGAAGAGACGGCCTTATTCTAAAACCTCTGGCTCTTTCAAAATCCCAATCAATCATATAAAACAGAACGGCCGATTCCAGACCAATATAGATAGGTTTGTACACTTTCAACCTCTGGCTTATTTGAATGCCGGGATATTTGTTGAACAAGGCTGAAGGAGTAATTCCTAGTTGATATATTCCCGAAACGGCCTCGTATTCTTCTGTTTGTGAATCTGTATATTCTTGCCCAAATACCATTAGAGTATGACTACAGAGCGAAAATACAATGATTGAAAATCTGAGGATCATCCAAGTTCAAATTCACTTATTAGCAGAATGTTGTTTTCGTCACTGATGTCAAATTGAAGCAATCGATCCCTGGCAACTACTATTAGCAAATGGTTTCTAACGAGTGCATCAAAGGCCGAAAATCCTTCCAATAGTTGATCGAGTTGAGGTTTTTCCGGATCACTCAAGTCAAACACATACAATCCATCAACTGCATCGCATACAAATAACTTCTCTTTGCCCAGTGCAAGCCCCTTTGGATTGGATAGGTTATTGGTATTGAGGTGGCTCACATTTTCAAGGTCTGAAATATCGTAAACCCTCAATTCATTTATGCCAACTCTCCACCAACAAATTTCAAGCTCTGTCGATAAGGTTACATAAGCGTGACTACCCCTTGCTACTATTGGATCATGAACACAATGAGAGTTGTCAAAAGTACCAAAATATGCTTCACTTGCCTCTCTTACGGGAACACCTCTACTATCCAGGCTGAAAATAAACATATCTAATGCAGAACCAATCAACAATAAACCCTCATGATGGTACAAGGATTCTATGTCAAAACCAACTTCCTGTTTATTCAACAACACCGGGTTTGAAGCATTGGAAATGTTGTAGGTTGAAATACTGGTTGCATTGACCAGGTAAAGATTGTTTCCGATGGTCAGCATTGTGGAATAAGATCCTACCTGACTATTTGACTGATTGGAATCTTTCGATCCAAAATCGTCATGATAACAAGCCCATGGCAGGGAAATCATACTCATCACGAAAGTAATAAAGAGGAGATTTTTCATAGGAGTATACTTATTTCGTTCTACATTTTGGATTTTTTAAAAGAGCCTCTTCCCAGCCATTGAATATTCCGTGCTCTTCATTTACGCAGGCAAACCATCCGCTGTAGTTTGCAGGAAAGAAGTTTGTAATGGTTTCAGGTTCATAAACATCCTTCAAATGATCAATTAACTGGATATTTTCAAAGTCAGCGATGTCTATCAGCAGCAGGTGTTTCCCATTGTCGGCATAGAGAATATTGTCAATAATAATGAGTTCACGATTTCCCGGTATCCTCCAAAATAGTAAATTCCGGGGGTCTGCAGGATAGCTATTGTCGATAAGGTGGATTCCCTTCCGGACTTCATTGATGAACAAAAAGTTGCCAGAAGCTACAATTTTTCCCAATTCTCCAAATTCCCTCGGTGCCTGGCTTTCGATCAAAGAAAAATCTTCATAGGAAATAAATACCGGCCTCAGACCCATTACTTCCACATCCTTCTTTTTGCAGGACATAAAGAAGAATGCAAAAAAAGCCACGAAGAAAATGAGGCAGGTGAATCTCATAGTAAATGTAATTTATCGCACATTTGGAAAACGTTTCAAAATAATATTTGTACTCTGAGATCATGAAATATTTTCTTTAGGCAGAAAAAAATCCATATGTAGCCAAATCGGAAGCCCAGAAAGACCTCTTCTAGATGCTTAATTGATTTGAGATACTAAAGTTTGTCAGTAGATAAATGCCATAAAATCAGCTGTTTACATGGCAATAAAATATATTATTTAACCATTTTTTCAATTGTTTATCAATGATTTGTACTCATCTTCCACTTCTCGTCAATCAAATTCTTAACTCCAAATCCTTGAAGGCCGGGAAAGGGCTATCGAAATTCGAAAACATTAAGCCTCTTAAACTTTGCTTCCATTATTCAATTGATTGCTTTAATACCCATCAAAATTCAAGCTTATTATTTATTGGCCTAATTCGATATATCTAATTGATTAAGAAATGCGAAACTTGACCGAGACATAGTGGGATTGGGGTATTCTTCTGCAACTAAATTTTAAGTGGTGACGAGACGACAGGCAGGTATTTTCAAGGGGGGCAAAAAAAAAGGTTGCAACAAGATAGCTGCAACCCTTAAAATTTCAGCGGTCCGGACGGGACTCGAACCCGCGACCCCCTGCGTGACAGGCAGGTATTCTAACCAACTGAACTACCGGACCAATTCCCCTTCTCTTTTGAAGCGACTGCAAAAGTAATACAGGGCCAATTAACTACCAACAATTTTCGAGAAAAAATTTAAAAATTTTTAAAGGCACTTCTTTTCCGGTTAGTTTGTAGTACCTTAGCTGTCTTGTGGAGAAGTTATAATTACATTAAACCAAGTTGCATATGGTATTCCTGGATTTTGAAAAACCATTGGAGAGCCTCTACGAACAGTTGGAGAAGATCAAACAGGTTGGAGAAAAAGGAGATGTGGATGTTTCTCCTATGCTGAATGAGCTGGAGAAAAAGATAAACGACAAGCGCAAGGAGATATATAATAACCTCACGGGTTGGCAACGTGTTCAATTGTCAAGACATCCTGAAAGGCCTTATACCTATTATTACATCCGCAGTATCACCTCTTCATTCATAGAATTACACGGGGATCGGTATTTTAAAGATGACAAAGCAATAGTCGGAGGATTAGGGGTAATTGACGGTAGAACTGTAGTGATAATAGGCCATCAAAAGGGGGTAAATACCAAGATGCGCCAATATCGGAATTTTGGAATGGCCAATCCCGAGGGTTACAGAAAAGCGTTGCGATTGATGAAATTGGCAGAGCGTTTTGGTTTTCCGGTACTATCACTCATTGATACTCCAGGGGCTTACCCGGGGCTGGAAGCAGAGCAAAGAGGTCAGGCAGAAGCCATTGCGAGAAATCTATTCGAAATGGCCCAGTTAAGGGTGCCCATTTTGTGCTATGTGATTGGAGAAGGAGCGTCCGGAGGTGCTATCGGCATCGGACTTGGGGACAGAGTATTTATGCTAGAAAATACCTGGTACTCTGTAATTTCTCCCGAATCCTGCTCTTCTATTCTATGGAGAAGCTGGGACTTCAAAGAACAGGCTGCAGAGCAACTTCGTCTGACCGCAGAAAACATGTTTGAGTTCGGCCTCATCGACGGCATCGTTTACGAACCACTCGGTGGAGCTCATGCCAATCGTGAAGAAATGGTGGTCATACTTAAAAAACACATTAACAAAGAACTCGAGATGCTAATGGGAATAGAAACAGAGGAGCTGCTTTCAAAGCGCATTGAAAAATACGAACAAATGGGTAGGTTCAACATTGAAGAACCTGAACCGGAAGAGTCAGCTGCTCCCGAGGAAGCCATCAAGTCGGATGAAAATGCAGGGTAGTTATTTCCTTGAATGGAAACTGCGAAGAAGATTGAAGAGGAGGAAACCCTATAAGGGGAAAAACTCCGCCCAAAAGGTGTTGATCCTATTTGCCTCCGGTGATCCTAAATCAGAAAAAGAGGTGACCCATTTTGCCAATGAACTGAATAGCCAGGGCAAATCCGTACAGCTTTTCTCCTGGTTCAGCGGCCCCAAAAGCGTGCTTCAAAAACGAAGAGAGGAAGCCCCCTTCCCCATTGTTTCAAAATCAGAACTCAACTGGTTTGGAGTGCCCACAGGTGAACATGTCAAATCACTGCTCTCTCAAAAATTTGACATACTCTACAACTTTGACGTAAGTGGTGAACCATTTTTACACTACATTGCCGGTTCCTCCGATACTGCCTTCAAGGTGGGCCTGGATATGAATAGGGAGGAAATCTACGATTTTTTGGTCGAAATGGTCGAACCAAAGGATGTCCGTGATGGTATCAACCTAACTAAAAGAAACCTCAAACAGATTTTTAGTATCTAAATCCTTCAATCAAAAACCGGGAAGTTATCCACATTAACATCTGTCAACGTATTCCATGAGACAGCTTTGGGCTTTTGACGGTGCTGGAAAAGGATTGGCCTTCATTAATACTCATCAAAAATAGGCAAGCAAATGAACCCCAGTGGCCTCTTGTCGTTTTAGGCCAACCCGCCGACCTATTTCTGCCCTCGAATTCTCAACCAAAATACCCGGAAAATCTCCCCGGGCTCTCCTTCAAATTCGGGTCGATCTCTCAATACCTTCCACTTGCCTTTTTCATTTTTTTTCAACCTAAACAAGAAAGGGCTTGCCTGAGAAGCATTATCGGAGGTAAAATCAATGTTACCAAATCGAAGGTCGTGCCAATTGATCTCTCCATTTTCCTCAGAAATACTGTGAAATCCCCTTGAAAACCACTTTAGTATTTCGATGTCCTGAGAGATAGCTCCCCGGAGAAGTAAATCGTGATTTTTTGGTACCTCCACTAATGGGTGAAATCTCCTCTCCTCATCCAGTAAGGAGTAATATCCCTTAACAAAAGAGGTATCTGTTTCAGCTATTCCGTACCACAGGAGATTGTTGAACAAGGTAGGGCTGGTTTTATAGTCAATGACGTTGATGTTCTCTGCTGCCATGGTATGCTCAAACACCCGGTTGACATGTATTTTATTGAAAATGGTAAAAAGCAAATAGGCACTGCTAAGCAGTATGCCGGCAAGGTTGAGTTTGTAGCGGACGGATGATTTCGCCCTGTAGAAACTGGCAGAAAAAACCAAAAGGATGAACGGCAAGGTGTAAAGTGGATCTACTATGCTTATGGTGTCCCAGGCAAATGGGTAATCCGAAAATGGCCACAAAACTTGCGTGCCATAGGTGGTAAAAACGTCTAGAGCAATGTGAGTCGCAAAAACCCAAAAGAAGAACCAGTACCATTCTCCAAATTGCGGCTCTTCAACCTTCTCTTGAGTCACGGAAGCTCTCTTCCACGCCAGGCTGGCCAACCAGATCAAGGCGATAGAACTCAGCAAAATAACTAAAGGGGATAAACTTCCCCACCCGAATAAAAGTACTAATCCCAAAATTGTAAGGGGAAGGAGGGTAAAGATTAATCTCCATGCAGATCTCCACCACTTATTGTAAAAAAGGTCGGAGCTAAAGTATTTTCTAAGCAGAAACGCAAAGAGTGCCGATGCTACAAAACTGAAGAATAGCGAATGCGAAGGGCCTCTGTGAAATTTGACTGATTGAGCTTCAGACAGAAAAGGATTGGCCAGCACATCGAGGTCTGGTATGGTCCCTCCAACTGCTCCCCAAAACATCGCCTTATTTCCTATTTTCCTTCCCAGAATCAGCTCTCCAACTGCTGCTCCCAATACCATTTGGGTAATTGAATCCATGTATGCGCCCTAAGTGACTTCGTTACTTTAAATGTATCTCTTTCTAAATGAGGAATGGAATAAAAGGTTTATCTACTGCTCCTCTTTACTACTGGTGAAAATCACTTAGTCGAGTCTAAAAAGGACTTTATGGAGTGATTGACTTTCTCCGGTTGATCCCACATGAGCATATGCCCGGCCTCATCCAGCACAAATAGTTTGCTGTCTTTAATTTCTGATGCACCTTTGCGGGCTACCACTGCCGGGTTTGAAGTGGGATGTAGGAAGGGGTTGGGTATCATGGCATCCTGACGACCAAATAAAATCTGCGTAGGTACACTCAATTCTCTCAATTGGTGAAAAACCGGTTTGTCGACCATGGCAGAAAAGCATTTCGATATCATTTGACAATAGAGAGGATAGTAGGAAGTATTCATAATACTCAAGCGGTCTTTAAGCATAAATTCAGCGGCCTCTACTCTGCGAAAAAAATTGTTGTAAAAATTTTGTTTGACCTGAACCTCATTAAGGGCCAGAAAGTGTTCCGGCTGACTAAAAGTCTTGATCCAAATTTTCTCCTGCTCAGAAAAGGTCTCAAATCCTGCAGGTGCGAGTAAAATAAGACCCTCCATAAGATCAGGTCTCTTCAAAGCAAGCTCTATGGCAATTTGACCGCCCATTGAATGACCTGCAAGTACTACTCTATTTAGTTTCATCTCATCCAAAAACAACTCAAGAGCCGTCGTAAAAAAATCCATACTGAAGGAGAAATGACCCTTATCCGACATTCCGTAATTGGGCAGGTCAAGTGCAATACACCTATAGTGTCTTCCCAAATGCCGCAAAACCGGATACCAGGAGGGAAGGTAGGTCCCCAGGCCATGAACAAATACTACCGGACTGTCTGATCCTCCGGTATCGACATAGGCTATGCTTCCTATTTCAGGCAGCTGCAGAAAGTCCGCTGCAGGATGGTAGGGGGTAAGTATCTTTTTGAGTGGATCCCCTGCTTTTTTGCGTTGATAAAAAAAATCTTTGAAATACATAGAGGTATTTAAGACCCGCCAAGATAAGACGAGAATTACACTCCAACTCAAAAATTGTCGTTTTTCAGAAATCCCCCTGGATACTTTTTGTCAGGGAAATTGAACCCGGTTCAGCTACCCAGACTTTCCTTCTTTTTGGTTCTGGAAAAGGCTTCTCTTCAATCGCTTCAATTATCTTCTTCCTACAATATAACAAGTTGAGGAAAAGTCATGCTATGGTTTTTCCAATCGCCTTATTGGCTCAACATTAAGATGAAAATTTAGCGAGATTCTCTACACAGGTCCAAAGGAAGCTTAAAGTGTTCTTTGGTAAATCCTATCTCAACTGCATTGCTTTCACCTTCAAGCCTAAAAAGTACCAAAATCTCTGTATTCTTTAGATATCAAATTCTCTAAAGTTTCGAGACTGAAAATCGTATTTCAGAAGACTTTCAGGGGTCATTTAAATTTGCCTATCTCAGTCCAGGTCTTGAAAATACAGAAAAATTCCCTTTCTTTGCGGGTATCACAAAATGTAGCAGAAATGAAATTATTGGTTGTTTTGTTTGCCGGATTGTTAATGGGAATTCCGAATGTTCCCTCCTATGCTCAGGAGTTGTTGACTGCAGAGCACCTCTGGAAAATGGATAGGATATCTGGCTTGAGTGTTTCTCCCAACGGATCCGAAAGTTTGTATCAAGTCACCCGCTATGATATAGATGAAAACAGGCCCTCGACCTATATTTTTCTACTAGACAATGAATCCGGGGAATCCACCCAATTGACCTTCAACGGTTTGGAGTCTTCGCCTTTTTGGTGCCCAAAAGGCGAGCGCATTGGCTTCGTGAGTAGACGGGACGGAAAACCCGGACAAGTCTACATTTTAAATGAAGGTTGGGGTGAAGCGAGGCAATTGACAGATCTGCCTGTGGGGGTCTTTTCACCCAGGTGGTCACCTGATGGGAGCTATATTGCCTTTGGAGCCAATATTCATCCTGGGTATGAGGGCTGCTGGGATCAATTGAAAGAGATTATGGAAGAACAACGCAACTCAAAGGTCACTGCCAAGGTCACTGAAAATGTGATGTATCGGTTTTGGGATCGATGGTTAACCAATGGCTTCTTTCCTCGCTTATTCAAGGTAGAACTCCAAAGCGAAGAAGTGACTGATCTAATGCCAAATACGGCCAACTACTTCAATATGATGGGTGGGGTGAGTTACGACATTTCGCCCGATGGAAGAACGATTGCGGTTTCTATGAATTCCACTCCCGAACCCTTTCAAAAATTAAACCATGCTATATTTTTACTAAAGACAGACGGCAGTGGAGAAATGACCAATATCACCCCCAATAATGAAGCTCCAGACCTCAATCCTGTTTTTAGCCCCGATGGGAACTACATCGCTTATGGCCGTCAGAATTTATATCACTTTTATGCCGACAATGTACAGATTGTAATTCACAACCTTCGTGACGGCTCTCAAAAAAATCTGACGGCTGATATTGACCTTTCATGCAGTGGTTGGAAGTGGTCATCCGACCAAAGTCAGCTATTTTTCCACGCTCAACACAATGCAAGGACTGCCCTGTGGACCATTCCCACTGAAGGTGGGGAAGCGCGAAAACTATTTCCCGGAGGATCTTCCTCTTCTGTATCAGTTTCTGGTGACCGGCTTTTCTTTGCCAATCATACTTTTAGTGATCCAACTGACATTTATAGAATGAATACCGACGGGTCTAATCTTTTTCAACTCACCAATGCAAACGAATCCATAATGTTAGATTTAAGTCTGGGAAAGGTGGAGGATGTCACTTACAAGGGTGCCAATGGAGTTGATGTCCAAATGTTTGTGGTGTATCCCCCGGATTTTGATCCCGGGGAAAAGTACCCCTTATTAATGCTCATACACGGTGGTCCCCACGGAATTTTCGGGGACAGCTGGCATTACCGGTGGAATGCGAAGGTGTTTGCCGCTCAGGGGTATGTAGTTGCACTTCCCAATTTCCACGGTTCAACCAGTTTCGGGCAGGAGTTCGCTCAATCTATTCATGGGTCTCACGCAGACCTCCCTTTTAGAGACATCATGAAAGCCACTGACTTCATGGAAGAAAAGGACTATATAGATCCGGAGAGGACAGCAGCAGCCGGTGGCAGCTACGGAGGCTATATGGTCAGTTGGATTGCCGGTCATTCAGATCGCTATAAGGCTCTCATCAATCACGCGGGAGTATACAACATCCACATGCAGTTTTCAGCGGATTATACTGCAAATAGAAAGTACCAGTACAATGGCTCACCCTGGGAGAATTTCGACAACTTAATGGCGTCAAATCCGGCCATGTTTGCACACAATTTTTCCAGTCCGATGTTGGTCATTCACGGGGAACTAGACTACCGGGTACCCGTAGGTCACGGACTTTTGGTATACGGCATATACAAGGAAATGGGGTTGGACGCCAGATTGGTCTATTTTCCGGATGAAAACCATTGGATACTCTCACCTCAAAACAGCATTTTCTGGTACAGAGAGTTTCTGGACTGGTTGGATAGATATTTGAAGGAATAAATTACTATTTTATTATAGCAAAGTCAGTATCAGCGAAATCTTATAGGGGTAGCACCATCTTGATTTTATTGAGATTGAAATTGCAAGGTGGACAGAATAGATATGCATCTTTTAGGGCTATTTTGCCAAATCTATTTCAGTCTACTTTTTGGGTTGGACATTTAAAAGTGATTTGGGCATTTTAGGATTGTTGCATATTGACCACTTTAACTTTCTTTTGGAGATATTTTACAGTCAATTCCAAAGTTTCAATTTTTAAAGTATTTTTAAACATTTTCTAATGTATTTTTAGCTTACCCATAGTTATTTGAAGTAAAAACAAGAGTAATTCACAAAAAAATACAGTCAAATTAAAATTGTCAGATTTTCATGATTGGGGGCTTTTCTCTTCAATATGTTTGAGGCTTTTATATCCATCGGGTAAATAATTTCAGAGGGCCAAAAATTTGTTAGGAAATACTACCTTTGTCCACATCACTACGACCATATATGTATGAAAACAAATCGATATTGGTACTTTTCTGGCCTCTTGATTTGTGTGATTTATTTAATTGGATCTGTGCAGTACTATGGGATGCATAAGCAACTGCTCAAGGATGGAGGGGATGGTTGGGGGTATTATATTTACTTGCCCTCTGCGTTTATCTCAGGAGATCTGACAACACTGGAACATGTTTTTGACAAGCGGAAGGAAGTGAGTCCTCACACCATAGATTACAATATAAATCACATGGGTGCCTCAGAGGTATACATTGCTCCGAATGGGAATCCAGTTATCAAATACACATCGGGTGTAGCAATAATGATGAGTCCTTTTTTCCTAACGGCCCATATTATAACCAAAGTAACAGGAGGTCAAGCTGATGGTTTTGGTGATATCTACTGGTTTTCAATTTATATCGGGGTTATCTTTTGGGTGACAATGGGATTGATTTTGTTGTTTAAAACCTTGTCTAGGTACCTAAATCAGGATTCAGCTTTTTTAACTTTGGGATTGATTGCCCTGGGCACGAACTTGTATTACTTCTCGGTTTACAATGCCGGAATGTCGCATGCCCCACTTTTTGCCTTATATTGTATTTTGATCTATTTTTCGGATAAGTTCTACCTGAGTCCCGGTAAATTTCCAGCAATAATAATCGGGTTAGCTGCCGGATTGATAACTATGATCAGGCCTGTTGAACTTATTTGTGTTCTCATTCCACTACTGTGGTCATTTGATGGCTTTCATCACAGATTGAAGAAGTTGTGGAACCTGCGAATTTATCTATTGTTGGCGGCTATAGCATTTTTTATCTCTGTATTTCCGCAACTTCTTTATTGGAAAATCACAACTGGAGATTGGTTGTACTACAGCTATGGGGACGAGGGATTCAACTTCCTTAAATCTCGCATAAAAAAGGGATTGCTGGGTTATCAAAACGGATGGTTGGTCTACACACCTTTGATGTTTCTGGTGTTTCCCGGACTTTGGATTATGTTCAAAAAAAGAAGCCGTTTACTATTCCCCATTACACTATTCATGATCCTCCATATTTATATTGTGTACAGTTGGCACAATTGGTATTACATAAACTCCTTTGGGTCGCGTCCAATGGTAGAAACCTACGCTTTAATGGCTTTTCCGTTAGGGTATTTCATTCAGTGGTTGAGTAAATCCTGGAGAAAAATTATTTTAGTGGTTTTAAGCGTCTTTTTTGTACTCCTAAACCAATTGCAAACCTGGCAAGTATCTCAGGGAATGCTCCTCTCTGAACAAGGCAATTCTGCCTACTATTGGGAGTTATTTGGAAGAACTAAAATGACAGAAAAAATTTTAATTGCTGCAGATACAGGTGTTCGACAACCAGAAATAGGGAAGCTGGATTCTGTTTCTCTGCTATTTGAATACGCTATAGCCGGGGATATAGAGGTTGAGGAAACAGGTGAGCTTTATCAGGTATTGCCTGCTTATACAGATATCAAATTAGAGGCAGCCTTGAAAGATTTGAATGTTAAACCTGGCGATTATATCCGCGTGTCGGTGGAAGCTTTGTCGAGGGGATGGAATTCAGATCGTTGGGGGATGGCCACAGTAACGGCATACATTGAAAAAGATGGAGACCAAACCGTAAGAGTTTGGAACCGAATTAATAACAAACTGGGTAATCCAACATGGAACCTATGGGGAACCACACCTGATGTTTGGGGAGAAGCCTGGTTTTATTTTGAAGTCCCAAAAAGTTTCGACTCCACAGATGTATTGCACGTATTTGTTGAAAACAGGGGACATGTCGACATTTATGTCCGGTCGCTAAAAGTTGAACATTGGGTAAAAGAAATATAGTGTTTCCAAGACTCTGACTTCTAAACCTAAATTTTAGATTTTCAGGATAAAAAAATGGCCTAAGGATCAATTATTTATGTGGCTGCAACACAAAAAACCACCGCTCAACTGAATAAGCCTGATGCTTTGGGTGTAAAGGTAATTGATTCGGGTAAGCCGGATGATTTTCATCTCCGGCCACACACAGATCAGTGGGTGTCATCCGCCCGTCATTCGGCTCCTGAGGGTACAAATCATGAAGTTGCAATATTCCACAGATAAAGAAGGTAGGGGGTAGTTCGGTAAAAAATTGTGAAATCACTATCCCCCTAATGAAGGAAGCACTATTTAAAATAGTCAGCTATCGCACCGGACCCCATAAAATGCCACTGGATTACTCTATCTATAAATTTTAATGGTCCCGCCTATTCCTTTACCAACTTCCCATACTGAAAATGCTCAGCACCGGAATACCTCGCCCCGACAAAATACAAACCCGGGTGCAGGCTCGAAACATCCATATTTCCAGAGTCGAGAGTCCTCATTACCAGCCTTCCCGTTTGATCGAAGACAATCACTTCTCTAATCTCAACATTGGTATCACTTCCTATTCGAATCAGATCGTTGGCAGGATTTGGATAAAGGATTAAATTGTGTTCCACCGCCATTAGTTCCTCAACTGAGGTAGTCTGCTCAAAGCAGAATCTATATACTGTGCCATTCTCCGGAATGGAATTCAAACCCACTGGTTCGCCGTAAAAATCAGGCGTCAACAAAAACTGTTGAAAATGGGGACTGGAGGGATTCCCACTTAAAGTGCCAATTAATTCCATCCAATCTACCTCATAATTACCATTCACATATTGCTCATAATCCCATCCTACCAAACTTCCTACTATAACATTGTCCTCAAAATATTCCATCATTTGAGGGCTGATGACAGCGGACCCGTAATGAAATTCAACACATAGCTCCTCATAATTCACTTCAATTTGAAAATTGATCCTTGATGCCAATGCTCCTTCGCCAATATTCAATTCCTCCTCAAAAGCGACATTCCGGTATTCTACCTTTAGCACACCATCTCCCTCGTAAAACAAAATATGCCCCTGATCTACATTATTTGTATCATTCAAAGGCGAGAGAAGAAATTCATCCAGGGCTATGGCAATCAAGTAAACAGAATAGAGGTCTTCAGGCCAATTGTCGTATTCTAAACTAATACTGCCGGAAGCGCCTCCTTCCATAAAATCTAATGGCCTGTCTTCAAAGCCGGGGATAATAAGAGGACGAGTGAGTTCAATTATGTCATCATCAATATCAAAATCAGTATAGTCCCAGGCTCCGAAACCTTCTGTTAAGTCGATAAATTCCTCCAAAGGTTGATACTCTCTCTCAAAGTGGGAAAAATTAACCTCCCAATTGAGTTCTAATTGCGACCACAATGGGCCAATGCTCATCATAAAGACTGCAAAAAGGAGAGATTTTTTCATAACGAAATTATTTACCTGGTTCAATTCTAAAATAAGTTCACTAATTGTCAACACTTTGACGAATTGAATTGGGAAAAAGTTACAATTTTGTTTGTCAATGAACGAGTGAGTGAATTGGTTCCAGGTTTACGGTATTCTATGCGAGAATAGTGTCCTCAGTGGTGAATACCGAACGAAACATGTAAATGAAGTACCACCAACTTAATGGTCAATGGAATCGCTAGAGAAGGTACCTGGGGTTAGGGAATAAGGAAATTTGACCTCTCGCGCAATGAAAAAGGGTGAGACGCTGAGGAATTGAGTAGTTTAAATCAAGCTCCCAACAGGCAGGAGCCAAATCAATCCTCCATTCTTCCCTGCAAATACTATCTGCTCAATTTTAGCAGGTAAAAGTCCACAAAAAGTAAATAAAAATAATCACTCATTGAAACTTATTTCAATAAGAATGAATTATATTTAAATGGATGTAAAGAAAATTCCAATCAGTTGTCCGGCCTGTAATGAGCATTTACAGGTACAAATGCTGAATTGCGTCGCCTGTGGCACCGCTGTTTCGGGAACTTTTAAACTTCCGATATTAATGCTCTTAGATCGGGATGAACATGACTTTTTGCTTAGGTTTGTGAAAAGTTCCGGCAGTTTGAAGGAAATGGCCAAACAATTGGGGTACAGTTATCCTAAAGTAAGGAATATGCTCGATGATCTTATTGAAAAAATTGAGGGAATAGAGAAAAATCGTAAAGATGCAGATTGAAGACAACAATATTCATTATTTCTGGAATCCTTTTGACAGGATTGCAGGCATCACCGCCATTGCATGGGGTGTCATTTTTCTCGTATTTGGAAGCTTTACTGCCTGGCTGGGTACTGCTCGCTACCCGGGACTCATCAGTATGCAGTATGTGGAGTCGGTGCATTGGCTAGATGGCTTTTTGGATCAGCTTGTCAGCCTGGCAATTGCCGTGATTGTTTTCGCAGTGGCGGCCTTTATTGCCGGAGCCAGGCGTTTTCGGATTGTTGATCTAGTCGGAACTTTTATGGTGGCAAAAGCTCCTTTATTGATACTTCCCATCTTCAATTTCAATGGATGGATGTACAAAAAATCCATGGAGCTCACTGAAGTTGCATTAGAGGGAGAAGCACTTCCGGACCTTTGGGACACCATCATTTTGATCCTGCTGTCCATTTTGCTCATTTTCTTTCTGATATGGACCATCGTACTGCTGTTTCACGCATACCGGGTTAGTACCAACCTCAAGGGCCTGCCCTCCTTTGTTTCCTTTATTTTGGCAATGGTAGTTACTCTAATTGCTTCGTACATTTTTATCCCTGCTCAATACTTTTAAAATTCAACCTACTTAGTATTAGTTCTCAGATACATATAGTCCAAACTCCCTTAATATTTAACTCCTAAATTTTTCGCAAATGAGGTTTATTTTGTTATTCTCCTTGATTTTGACCGGCTTCAATCCGGAAATCCTAAAGGGTCAATCCTCGGAGTCCGGGATTGTGACCGAGACCGTAAACTTCTTTCACGGAGGTTGTAATTTCAGAGGAACTCTCTACTGGCCCGAATCTGAGGGACCACATCCAGTGGCTGTGTTGATACCCGGAAGTGGTCAAAACGATCGTCATGGAACCCTTCAGTTAGTGGGAGGCAATGCAGCATGTCTTTATCCGGGTTTAGTGGGAAGTACCCTAAGGCCTTACCGTGACCTAGCAATAGGATTGGCCGAAGCGGGCTACGGTCTGTTGACCTATGATGAACTTGGAATCTCCTGCCCTTCATTCCCAGGGCCATTCTCCTTTGACAACTTGTGGATGCCGGTAGAATCCGCCCTTGAAATTTTGAGGTCTCACGACAAAACCAATCGGGACAGGATATTCCTGATAGGACACAGTGAAGGGGGCATGTTAGTGCCTTATGTTTCCCTTAGAAACAACGATATTTCAGCGGTGATTTCCTTAGCTGGACCCAGAACGCCGCTAGACAGTATTCTCGCATACCAATTGGTGGAAATAGCCCAAAGATGCAACGGGGACGTGGCCGATGCTCAAAATCAGGCCAATCAAATACTCAATTACTTTAATTTTGTCCGACTGGGTCTGCCCGGACTTCCCGATTTTGCCGGAGCCTCAGCTGCTGTTTGGCGAAAATATCTACAAGTCAGTGATTCAGTTTCCATCAATTTTGATCTTCTGAGTATACCCACTCTTATGGTTGGCATGGGAGACGATCTAAATGTACCTCCTTCTGAACAGGAGCGCTTCCAAAATGAATTGAGCAATCACCTAATAGATTTTTATGAACTTGAGGGACTGAATCACTATATGACCACTGCCGATGTCCCATCGGTCTCTTCTCAACTCATCGACACCCTAATTGCATGGCTCGACAGATCTTTGATTTCAAGTGTCAAGGACGGCGAGTTAGTGGAAAAAAATCTCAAACTGCAAGTATTTCCTAATCCCGGCACCAGTAGTGTGTTCATTTCACTTCCTGATAAACATGGTCGATTATCGAGACTTGAAATACACGATAGTATGGGGCGCCCGGTTCAATACTTTTCAAACATTGTTATGGAAGGAGAGGAATATATTCTGGACCTCTCCCAATTATCTCCGGGCATGTACTTTTTGATCGCCCACAGTGACCAAAAGGTCTATTCGGGAAGGCTGGTAGTTGGCCATTAACTTCGCTTTAATTTGCACAAATCGTCAACCACTATTGTTGACTACTCCCCGGAAAAATCATAACTTCACGCCAAAATTACATATGAAGCTGGATAAAACTATAGTAGATAAGATCAACCTTTGGCTCTCGGATTCCTTCGATCCAGGCACCAGAAAAGAGGTTCAGAAAATGTTAGATAAGGGAGATGAAAAGGAACTGATCGATGCATTCTACAAAGACCTTGAATTTGGAACAGGTGGCTTGCGGGGCATAATGGGCGTCGGAACCAACAGAATTAACAAATACACCATTGGAGCCGCCACTCAGGGTTTATCCAATTACTTGCTAAAGTGTTTTCCCGGTGAAAAAATATCTGTGGCCCTCACACACGACAATCGGCTCAATGCCGAAAAATATGCCAGGATCGTAGCAGATGTCTTCACAGCCAATGGGATAAAGGTCTACTTTTTCGAATCGCTGAGACCTACCCCTGAATTGTCTTTTGCTATCAGGCATCTCGGTTGCCGGAGTGGGGTCATGCTCACCGCAAGCCACAATCCCAGAGAGTACAGCGGCTATAAGGCCTATTGGGATGATGGCGGTCAGGTCATTCCACCGCACGACAAAAATATCATCGAGGAAGTCAACTCCATTTCTGATGTATCCCTGATTAAATTTACCGGGAATGAGGATTTGGTCGAAATGATCGGCAGGGAAGTGGATGAAAAATATCTGGAAAAAGTGCTGGCTGCTTCCGTTTATCCTGAAGTGGTAAAAAAGCAGTCCGATATGCCGGTAGTTTTCTCTCCCATACATGGAGCTTCAGTCCACATGGTGCCTGCAGCCCTTCGACAACTCGGCTTTAAAAATATTCATCTGGTCAAAGAACAGTGCATCACAGATGGCAACTTCCCCACTGTTATTTATCCCAATCCAGAAGAAGAAGAAGCAATGACCATGGCTATGGATAAGGCCCAAAAAGTAAATGCTGAACTGGCAATGGCTTCAGATCCTGATGGCGATCGGGTGGGAATTGCCATCAAAGGACCCGAAGGGAATTATCATCTACTCAATGGAAATGAAACAGCTAGCCTGTTGTTTCACTATGTCATGAAAGGATGGCAAGACAGGGGACTATTGACAGGAAAAGAATACATCATCAAGACCATAGTGACAACCTTTTTATTGGATAGAATGGCGGAAAAGATAGGTATTAAATGCTACAATACCCTGACAGGATTTAAATGGATAGGCAACATTATGACCCGGCTTGAAGGTAGAGAAAAATTCATTGTGGGTGGAGAAGAGTCCTACGGATATCTAATTGGAGATCACGTGCGGGATAAGGATGCAGTAGTAAGTTGCGCCCTGATTGCAGAGATGGCTGCCTGGTACAAAGACCGCGGTAAAACACTCTACGAAGCACTCAGGGACATACATCTGGAATATGGTCTATATCGTGAAAAGCTTTTCTCATTTGTGAAAAAAGGCCGGGAGGGAGCCGAAGCTATAAAATCAATGATGTACCAAATGAGGGAAAATCCTCCCACCAGTCTCGACGGCGAACTTGTGGCCTATTTCAGAGACTTCAAGTCAGGGGTAGAGAAAAATCTGGAAAATGGAGAGGAGAAAAACATCGACACTCCTCCTTCAAATGTGCTTCAGTTTGAAACGAAATCCGGCACAATGGCCTCTGTTAGACCTTCAGGTACAGAACCCAAGATCAAGTTTTATATCAGTGCCAACTCAGCAGTTGATCATCTCGAAAGATACGAAGAAATCAGAAACCAACTAGATGAGAAAATACAAAGAATAGCCAACGGATTTATTGGAGAGTAAGATTGCGAAATCGCTTTGAACATATTTTTCCGATTCTTACTTGCTTTTACCGGTTTTTTTAAAAAAAAAAGACTGGCCGCACCCCCATACCACCTGGGATGCAGCCATATTAAAAAGCACTTTAGAAGTTCGGTAAAGAATTTAGCTATTGATCAAAATCTCCAATCTATTCCGGCAGTGATCAACCTTGGGGTAGAAACCCTGATCCCCTGGGGTCTGCGACTGACGATATACCGCTCATCGGTGAGGTTTTTGACTGAGACATTAAACATAATTCCTTTTTCCTGCCAGTCAAAATATAAGTTTCCGTCCAAATTGAAGTAGCTGTCAATTTTTCCGTTCCGACCATTTGGAGTGGGTGCAACCGAGTTGAGTACATCTGTAAAGTGGTCTCCCGTAATATGTCCACCCAGTCTTAAGCCCATGCCAAAGGGGGTCATGAAAGATATTTCCTGATGAAAAATAGTTTCCGGCGCG
This sequence comes from Saprospirales bacterium, assembly GCA_007695145.1. Classification (GTDB taxonomy): domain Bacteria; phylum Bacteroidota; class Bacteroidia; order Chitinophagales; family Saprospiraceae; genus PWJY01. The sequence continues at coordinate 44,609 of REEI01000083.1, forward strand.
TATGGAGTGCGATTGCCTCTGGCGTTTACCAACTCACCTTCAACTATAAAAAAGCGATCTGACGTAAATTCAGAATTGACGTAAGTGAGGGAGGACAACAAAATCAATTGATAGTCCGCCGGTAAAAATTTAGAAAGGTCAAAATTGATGGCAACTTCTACCCCCAAATGCCTGGTTTCACCTCCATTGATCAAGCCGGACCCGGTTCCACCTGCCGATTCAGCCACAGGGATAATCTGATTAGAGAAGTCCATAAGAAAAGCAGCAAACTCGCCGGAGAGGATTCCCTGAGACCTGTATCTCAATCCGATCTCTGAGTTCCAACTCAGTTCGGCATCCAATTCGACTACCTCACCGCCGGCCGTGATGGCATCTTTAACCCTGGGAGGGGAAAACCCCCGGTGAACTCCTCCAAAAAAAGTGAGTTGATCATCGATTTGGTAGTTGAATCCCAAACCGGGTATCAGAGAGCTAACAGAAGAACTATTGACCAGGCTGGTATCTATTATTTGCCCACCAAAGGGAGCGCGTAAAATTTCACGTTCATATTCATAGTGTTCCATGCGCAATCCCGCTGTCAGCGTCCATCGGCTTGTCAGATTGAAGCGATTCTGGGCATAAAGGCTGAAACCACGACCCGTCCTAATCTCATCATTTCGCAAAACACCCGAACTGGCATCGCTTTTGGTACCATTGATTCGCTTCTCAAATGCCCTTTCAAAAATAACCCGTGCACCTGCTCTAAGTTGGTGATTCCCCCCCAGAAAACTCCCATAAGTGTATTGAATCCGAGGTTCCAGCCCAGCAACTTCAAAAGACCTGTTCCGATTCCCTGTGCTATTTTGCATAAATACAGCTCCACCGGGTATTGAAGGATCCCCCCAAACAACTCCTGTTTGATTGGATGCTTCAGGATCCGAAGAGAAGTCCTGCCTTCTCCAATCCCTGGTAACGGTATATCCAAAAGCAGTTGTAGATAATGAAAACCGACTGGAAGGTTTCCAAATATGAACAAGTGAGGCAGATTCTCGTGACACCTTAAGTTGGTCATCAGGAGCCATCAGCACATGGTCTTGTTCCCCCCTTCAAACATCGTTTGTGTCAATCCGAGATAGGTGGAATTGGAAGTCTCCCTGTAAACGCCCAGTTTGAGGTTTAAGGAGGACTGATCGCTTATGTCCAATTTAAATTTCCCGTTAATATCGTGAATGTCAAATCCTACATAACCAATCTTATCTGCTCTTTTAAACAGATAATTCAAGTTAAAGCCGGAATTGCCTAAAGAGGATCCAATTGACCCCACAGTCGAAAAGTAACCTCCACCTCCAGCATTTATTCTAAATCTGCCTGATGTAGACTCAGGCGGATCGGCAGTGATGAAATTCAATACTCCACCAATTGTTTGTGGCCCATAAAGTATTTGACCGCTTCCCTTCAGCAATTCCACTCCAGACATTCTGTCAATAGCAGGACTGTAATACATCTCAGGCTCCCCGTATGGCTTTAAAGCCACAGGTATACCATCCTCCAGCATGAGGATGTTTCTACTCCTGTCCGGATCGAGTCCTCTTACACCTAGATTTATTCTCAGGCCAGCCCCTTCCTCATCCTGCAGGTGTACCCCTGTGAACGATCGAATAGCCTCATTCGCGCTAATGGGCGACATGATTGATAGTTCACCACCGTCTATGCGCGATACCGAACCCGGCACATTTCCAAAAACTCCCTGTCGACTCCCCTCTATGATCAGGTAGGGAAAATCCAGGTAAAGTAGGGTGTCAATCTTGTATTCGGCCTCATCCAGGGTTCCGTTCTCATGCAGATTGACAGCTGAAATAATGGAAGATGCCGTAAGAGCGAATATAGACATCAGACAACAGGTGTTGTAAAAAATTTTCATCTTATCCTTATTTAGATTAATTAAAAATAAGGGCAAAAGTATAAAAATTCTTGATTCGTACTACAGACTGGAAAAAAAATTTGCCAATATATGAGTTGAGCTCCAAAATTAATCCCTTCATTAGAAACCATGTGAGGACTGGAGCCAAGTCGCTGAAACGAAGATAGAACATGAATTCTTTTCGATGGATGGTTTTATTGGAGACGGCTTGGCCATTTATTGTGGGAGTGATTTTCGACACTTCTGAAGCTGAAATAGATTCGAAAATCGTCCTATTTTTGCTTTAATCACTCTCAACAATTATCGGCCCCAAAAAAGGTTAGGTAAACGGTGTTGGAATAGATTTCACCAAATTTATACTCACAAGAGAAGCAGCTCAATTATTATTGAGAGTTGTATTTGAATTTCTTTTGCCTCGAATATCGTTTTTGCAAGTTTTACCGTAGCTGTTTGCAACCACGCTGATCCTGAATTAGACTGGCCCATTTCACCGAATGCGGGACCATCTCAATCAAGGCTGGTTAACGAGTTAAAAAAGAACCCATCTGGGAATGGATATGACCCATTTTCTATGTCCGAACAGGCACCAATGGAATGAGACCAATCCTATTATCGGGGCAAATTCTGAATAATTTCCTCAATTCCGGAGCGATTGCGATAATCCGGGTCAAAATGTCTCCAGAGGACTTTTGAGTTTTTGCCAATAATATAGGTTGCAGGCACAGGCAGTCTCTGAGAATCATCAGAATGCTGTCCAGCCAGGTCTACATTCAACATATCCTCCAACATGTCGATCGTCTGTTCATCGGGCAAAAAAGTAAGATCAAAAATTTTGGAGATTTGATAATCCTTATCGTACAGAAGGGTAAATGCTGCTCCGGTATTCCCTGCAGTTTTTCTTAAAAATTCTGGTCTTTCGGGCGATACGGCCACAATGGTAGCCCCGCTTTCCTCTACTTTTTTAAGATTTTCCTGCAACTCAGACAAGTGGTTGTTGCAAATGGGGCACTAGACTCCCCTGTAAAACACCAACACTACCGGTCCATTTTTAATCAAATCGTATAAGGAGATTTCTTCATCATTTTGATTTACTGCAACAAAATCTGGCACCTCAGCTCCAACCTCAAGCCCACTTACTTCATGGACTGACTTGTATTCGCTTTGCCCGGATAATTGATTTCCTGATGCAGCAAGGATGAAACCGAGTAATCCAGCACATAACATTGATGATTGTTTCTTCATTTTTATAAGTTTTAATGGGTTGAGTAAAGTTAATTCTTGATAAAGCTACCCGAAATAGACTCCAGTGTGGATTCTCCGGACTGTATGATGTAGTGATATTGGCCAGCAGGTAAAACATCGGTTTCAATCTCAAATTGATCGGTATTGGTAAAATGTTCCAAAACGGGTACACCCATACCATTGAATATTTTTAAGTGGTGATGTTGCTCATTGGGGTTTGGGAAGAAAATTATTGCATGATCCCTAATGGGATTGGGAACTACTCTAGTCTGATTACTTCTGCCATCCCAAACCATTATTTTGTGGGTCCTGGAAAGCCCGAATCCGCCAAAATCCACAGCATAATAGTTCACCTGGTTCAGATGCGGATCACTATCGTAAAACTCATATCCTACCGGATAGTAAGGACTCCCACAAGTCCCATTGACCTGTCCGATAAGCTTGAAATTTTCCCCGTCTAGCGACCTGTAATAATATATTCCCTCACAGGTGTTACCTTTACTCAGAATGAGGTCAATTTTCACTGAGTGTTCAACCTGGAAGATTTCAAAGAGATCCAAATTAAACGGATTTTGCGCTATAGTCTGATTAACGGTCAGGAGAGCCAAGATCAGAATAAAAGTAAACATGCGGAGATGATTCATTACAAAGCTGATTTGTTTTTATGAAAGACGAGTTGTTCAATAATTCCTTACTAAGTCTGCAGGGTTTATTGTATGTAAGGTCATTATTGATTTACATATAAGCAAATGAGAGAAAAGCGCTCCATGGGTGAAGTTGACAGTAAATTGATCTAGTTGTAAGTTTCAATGGGCCTTTGACCAAACCTAGAACTCCGGAAAGTTAAATGTGAGAGAGTAAATTGATTGGTGCCTAATACTAGTACCTCTATTTTAATGCATCGGCTGGCAGCAATTATCTTTGGCTCTAAATCCGGTTTGGTAAAACAGTCGAAAGCCTTGTATCCACCATCACTTTTTCCTAAGAAAAGGATTAAAATCTGTGGAAAAAATACTATGAGATATTTTTAAGTTCCGTTTTTATCCTTTCTTTATCCTTATCAGTTAGTCTTTCAGACTTTAACGATGACATTATTCTTTCTTGGATAATTTTGTCTAAAAGTCTCGATTGGTTTTCCCATATTTTACAAACATAGCAAAGTCGGTAGTGATACCAAAGTTGAAAACGCTCTTTTGTGCTAATCTGCACATAATCTCTCTTTGCCGCAAGAAGAGTCGCCTTTTTACAGCTCAATTTGTCCAGGGACATCATCCATCTCACAAGGAAGTTAGGCCTCATTTTGATCCTTTTTTATACGGTTTTCCAGGCAATCCCTCAATTGGAGCTTGGCTCTGTGAACGATCACCCAATAATTGGACGAAGTAATCTCAAATGTCTTACAGATTTCTTTAGAAGATACCTCTTCAAGGTACTTCATTCGAATAATAGAAGCGGGCAAATCTTTGAGTTTGGCCATACAAAAGTCCAGTAGCTTTTTTAGGTCTTCAAAGTTCTTTTCCTTTTCACGGTCAAAAGTTGCGAGAAAATCCGATGGCATCTTGTCCTTATGCCAAATACCGGATTCATTGAAATAGGTTCGGTAATCAAGCTCCACAGTTTGTTGTTCCATTTTTCCCTTTACCGAACGAAAGTGATCGATCGTCTTATTCTTCAAAATTGTCAGCAACCACGACTTTAGATCATTTATTTCTTCTAAATCTTTATTGCTTTGGTATGCACTAATGAAGGTTTCCTGTACAAAATCCTTAGCCAGGGCCGGACTCCCTACTCTGCTAAGAGCAAAACGGTAGAGATCATCGGAAAATGCATCCACCAAATAAGCAATATCAATAGGTTCGTTTTCTTCCGTCATTTAGTGTTTGAGTCTTTAAAAGCTTTTAGATTAGTCCTTTGATCCGCAGAATTTTACAAGCCACCCAACGAACTGTTCTTAACGTTTAATTTCTCTCCCTCGGTATATTCATTCCTGAAGCAGAAAGAATTTCCGGCCTTATTGAATGGGTTTCTGGCATTATACATCTAGCCATAAGCTTAAATGATGAGGGTTGATTTTGGTTGTTTAAATCCTGGTTTTGAGCTTTCTACCTCCTGGTTGGAGTTAGGCAACTTTGCTCATAAAATTCTATCTTACTAGCTATTAACGAATAAAGATTAAATAGTCAACAGGCAACTTCAAGCGAGACCAGTGAATGAGCGCCAATCTAAAAAAGTAAAGGTGAATCACAGGACAGTGACTGATTAACGAATACCGATTAATGAAGAATGTAAAGTGTTTTTTGCCTCTACCTCTGATCTTTTGTATTGCTTTTTCTTTCTGTTTAATTTTTCTTGTTTGCTCATCTGGGGTGGCCTGCCCAACGGTGAGCCAAATAGAAAAGAGTACCAGGGGTTCAATGGGCCTCCAGCCAATTCTCGCCTCGGCCAACCTCTACCTTTATTGGCACCCTAAGGCCCGGAAGTGCATTTTTCATTTTTTCTTCAATGATTGGGCTCAATTTTTCCTCTTCTGATTTGAGGACATCCAACACCAATTCATCGTGAACCTGCATGATGATTTTCGATTGGAGATTTTCGCTCTGAAGGTATTCGTGTAGATCGATCATTGCTTTTTTAATCATGTCTGCAGCAGTTCCCTGTATAGGTGTATTTATTGCCATTCTTTCAGCCTGACTTCGCATCATGCCATTTCTGGAGTTGATGTCCCGTAGAAATCTCCTCCTTTTCATAAGAGTGGAAACGTATCCGTTTTTCCTGGCAAATTCCACCGTCTCATCCATGTATTTTTTCAAACCGCTGTATTGTTTGAAGTACTGATTGATCAAATCAGTGGCTTCCTTTCGATTGATGTTCAACTGACGGGAAAGATTGGTAGAGCCAGCGCCGTAGATGATAGAGAAATTCACTGTTTTCGCGTTGCGTCGCTGATCAGCTGTGACTTCCTCATAGGGCATATTGTAAACCCTTGCAGCCGTAGCCCTGTGAATATCCTGATCATTTAGAAAAGCCTCCATCATGGCCTCATCCTTGCTAATTTCGGCAATAAGCCTCAGCTCGATTTGAGAGTAATCCGCTGCAAGCAGAATATAATCAGGGCCTGAAGGCACAAAAGCCTCTCTGATTTTTCTCCCCTCCGGGGTTCGGATGGGTATATTTTGCAGGTTGGGATTGTTCGAACTCAATCTACCGGTAGTGGTAAGAGCCTGGTTAAAAGAGGAGTGAATTCTGCCGGTTCGGGGATTGATAAGCTCAGGTAGAGCATCAACATAAGTGGACTTTAGCTTGGTAAGCCCTCTGTAAGAAAGTATGTTTTTCGCTATTTGATATTCTTCACTCAACTCGCTCAATTTCTCCTCATTGGTAGAATACTGTCCTGACTTGGTTTTCCTCCACTTGTAAGGTATTTCTAACTTTTCAAAAAGCACCTCTCCAACCTGCTTGGGGGAGTCAATATTGAATTTTTGCCCTGCCTTGCGGTGGATTTCACCTGCCATTTGTTCGATTTTTTCAGCCAACTCCAGGGAGTACTTTTCCAAATAGGCCCGATCAATTTTTACTCCGGTTGCCTCCATTTCAATGATGGCATCTATCAGGGGTTCTTCAATCTGATCGTAAAGATCGCGAAGGTTCTCCTCGTCGAGTTTTTTCTCCAAAAATAATTTGAGCTGAAGGGTAATATCAGCATCTTCACAAGCGTAAATCATCACCTTTTCTACCTCAATATCCCTCATGCTCTTTTGGGATTTCCCCTTCTTGCCAATCAGCGATTCTATAGAAATGGGCTTGTACTTGAGATAAGTTTCAGCCAGAAAATCCATATTGTGGCGCATTCCGGGCTCGAGTAAATAGTGCATGATCATGGTGTCGTAAAAGTAGGCTTTCAACTTCAACCCATACTTCCTCAAGACCAGGGCATCGTATTTGATGTTCTGCCCAATCTTTGCAATTTTTTCACTTTCCAATACCCCGCGAAAGCGCTCTATCAGCGTTTTTGCTTCCTCCTTACTCTTCGGAAAGGGTACATAAAACCCGCTCCCGGGCTTAATAGAAAAGGAAATACCTACCAATTCAGCATCGTGGGGATTCAAGCCGGTAGTTTCTGTGTCAAATGCGAAAACCTCTTCAGCGCTAAGCAGTTCTAAAAGCGCATTGATATCCTCATCACTTTGCGCCAACTTGTAATCCACAGCGACTTGTTCAATGGTTTTTTCGGCTATGGAATGGCTTTTGAGTTCGGGGCTTATCGATGCCTGAGCCTTTTCGGATGCATTGGAAAAAAGTGAACCCTGCACCGCTTCCTCTCGATTGTCGGAACCTTCACCAAGTATGGACCTTGCAAGGGATCGGAATTCCAATTCCCTGAAAAGTTCTGCCAATTTTTCCCTGTTGAAAGGTTCTATTTCAACAGACTTTGCATTGAACTCAATGGGAACATCCAGATCTATAGTGGCGAGCTTTTTAGATAGAAGAGCTTGTTGTGAATGCTCAATGACCCTTTCCTTTTGCTTTCCTTTCAGCTTATCGGCATTCTCAATCAATCCCTCAACACTGTCGAAGTCCTTCAAGAGCTTTTTGGCAGTTTTTGGCCCTATACCGGGAATCCCGGGTATATTATCGCTCGCATCCCCCTGCAACCCCAGAATGTCGATTACCTGCTCAATGCGATCTATTTCCCATTGTTCCAAAATCTCCTTTTCTCCGAGAATTTCCACCCCATTGCCCTGTCGGGATGGTTTGTACATAAAAATATTCTCAGACACCAACTGGGCATAATCCTTATCCGGCGTTACCATGAATACCTTGAAGCCTTCCTTTTCTGCTTTTTTTGCAATGGTCCCAATGACGTCGTCGGCCTCGAAGTTCTCCTTTGTGAGTACAGGAATATTGAACGCTTTCACAATCTCGTATATATGCGGCATGGCAAGAGTAATGTCCTCTGGTTGTTCGTCCCTGTTAGCTTTATACTCACTGTAAAGTTCATTTCTAAAGGTTGGCCCCTTAAGGTCAAATGAAACCGCTATATGAGTGGGGTTGGAATTCTGCATAATGTCCCAGAGTGTGCGCACAAAGCCGGTAATGGCCGAAGTGTTCAGCCCTTTGGAGTTGATAAGTGGTCGTCCGATAAATGCAAAATGTGCTCTGTAAACAAGTGCATTTCCATCCAGTAAAAAGAGTCTCTTTTCAGCCATTATCCTATTGTTTTCCAAAAGATACAAAGGTAGGTAATTATTGAAGATTGATTGAAATTTATACTGTATCCGGCTTCCGTGATATGAAGGTCATTAATTTTGGCTCATCCAGGGATAAAAAATGACCGGGGATTGCTTAAAATATTACATTTGCAGAAGTGCAAACGCTAATCTAAGATATCCAAATGCTACCCAATCTTCGAGAACAGGATCAGGCCATTAATGAGCGCTTAGTTTTTTATGGAGGTTTTGTGATCTTGTTTACACTTGCAGCCTGGTTTTTTGTAGAGCGAACTGCTTTTGTCGATATAAGCTTCCACTTGTTTCAATTGATACACGACGGAATCGCTATTCAAAACAATCGTTTTGTGGCCATCCTTACCCAGATTTTTCCCATTGCAGGTATTCATTTGGGGCTTCCTCTTAAGTCGCTCATGCTCATCTATTCGCTTGCATTTCCGATAGTTTATTTTGTGGTTTTCCTCATTTTGTATGAAATTCTAAAGATGCGAGAGTTGGCAATAGCCTTTTTCCTCTCCTAGGTCTTTATGGTTTCGGATACCTTCTTTTGGATTCAAAGTGAATTGCCACAGGGATTGGCTGTGATGTTTCTCTATTATGGCCTCCTATTAAAAAAAGGAAATAATCCCACCTTCGAAACCTTGAGAAATTGCTTCTCCCTGATACTGTTGTTTGTATTAGTGTTTGCCCACCCTTTACTAATATTTCCCGTAGTTTTTCTTGGACTTTATTTTAGTTACTCAAATGGTTGGACATCCAGGGTGAGTGTGTATACAGCAGCTTTTTTGGGAATGTCTGTTCTTAAGACATTGTTTATAAAAACCGGGTACGACAGTCAGGCGATGAGTGGACTGAGAAATTTTAAACGCTTCTTTCCGGACTATTTCAGTCTCAATACACAAACAGATTTTTTGTGGTGGTTGCTTACCGACTATTATTTGCTGGCTCTCGGTTTCGGCCTTTTGGTTTACCTTCTATTGAAGTACAAAAAAACGATTCCCCTTTTTTTCTACCTGACATTCTTCCTGGCTTATTCCTTTCTCATCAATGTCTCATACGCCTCCACAGGTGCTGAAAAGTTTTATCTTGAAAACATGTACCTGCCACTGGGGGTAATGACACTAATTCCTTTGGTGGACTTGCTTTCAGCAAAAAGAATGTTTGCAAAACATCTTGTTATTGCTATCGCTCTGATATTCGCACTAAGGATTGGAGCCATTATTAGCCGATCAGAATTTTACTGCGACCGGGTGCAGTATTTATTAGAATTGATTGAGGATCAGCGAGCAGCCGGACAGGACAAAACCATACTTCCAGAAAGCGAGGTCAACATGGACCTAATCATGCTTTCATGGGGGAGCAGTTATGAAGTTTGGCTGCTTTCGACCATGGATGGTAGTTCGACTCATTCTATGCTGATCGTAAATGACCCTGAAACTTTTGTGCAAAGTAGAGACTTGGGAAATAGCAATGTTTTTTTTACTCTATGGGCAACTTATTATTATGACCACCTTCCTCCCAATTATTTTAATTTCGATAACCGCAATGATACCTATCGTATTCTGCCTTCCACCGATTAAAAAATGATGTCTCAACTGGTGAGGTGCAATTATTTGCCAGTAAATTCAGAGGAGTCGGTCTTTGTCTTGACAACTCAATAGCATTCACTTCCTAAAAAACGACAAAGCTCTCACCAGAAATACTGATAGCATGCTCTGTTCTCTTGTTTTTGGTTTCATAGAATACACCCCGCCAGGGCATTCCACAATCCTGGTGAATAAAAGCGTCATTGAGCGAAAGTGATCCGCCATTTTCAACTAAAATAAAGCCGTCGGGAGGTAATGACAATCTGCAATTTATTGAAAGGTGACCACCTCTCTTAATAATAAGGGAGGTATTCAAGTCTACGGCTCCATACCAGGTAATACTGTCGCGTACTTCTAAAGGAGGTCTTGTCGCTTCCTCACACCAGTCCCTTACCAGCAAATTCCGAACTCTGGATCTCAAATTGTGAAATTGGGCGTTGATGCGTCCGAGCTGACAGGGTGTCCAGGATTGCTGCCAGGCATTGTAATCCATCACATTGTTGGAAACCAGAGAGTCGCAGGGTCCTGTCCTGGTGTAATTCCAGCAATTGGGGTGAGCAGGCGTATCTGGACATCCGTCCATTCCTCTCCAGCTGTGGCGCAAACCCAAAACATGACCCAACTCGTGATCAAAAATACCTCTTAGGGACCACAGGCTCATATCAGTCTGAAAGTCAGCTGATATTTTTACTGCATGGCCCATTGCAATCCCATTGATGGTAGCATTGTAAGTTGGGGAAGCCAGTGAGTCAGGATGGGGTGGTAAAAGAAAAACATTGACTACAGAATCCAAACCAACGGCATACTTGTTGACAACCGTGCGATCAAAGTTGTTGCGGCTTCTCCCTTTATTGAGCATCCAGTAGTGATCGTCGTCAAAGTGGTGGTAAATCCCGGGACCTTCCGGGTGATCCCAATCAGGATAGAGCAGGTAGCGGTAATTAACCGGTAAATTGGGAGTATTGTTGCCTCTTGGAAGCTTCATTCTACGATTGTCACTGAGGCCGGCATCGAGATTGTACATCAGATGTCGAACAAAGTGGCTCGTCTTTTGAATCGGGATATTAACAGAGCTGTCAGAAGGATACAGAAAGTGAAAATTGACCCGTATCTGTCTCATAGGATAAACTTCATTCCTCCTCTCAAGACTGTCCGGAACATAGTATTCCCAATGTGAACAAGGATTGTGATTGCTCAGCGAAGCAAATTCAACTTCATAGTGTGACAAATCAAGAGGAACTGTCCTCAAACTTTGACATTGGACAATAAGCAGACTTACAGTTACAACCACCAGCAATACGGCAAAAGGGACATTCAACTTTCCGGAGAACATACTCGATATCGTTAAATTTGCTATAACGAAGCCAAACCGATGGATGGTACTTCTTCAAAAGGCCCATAAGATTATAAAAACCAACAAGAAACAAAAAGTCTATTGTAAATTCACTTTCCTTGTCGTGCCAATTCCTCGCCCAAATGCTCTATCATTAACTCCCGGTAGAATGGTGAATTCATCAGTCCACCATTGGATTCGAACCAGGCTCTGACAGGCTCTGCCCAAGTGGAATTGAGGGGAAGGATATAGCCGAAGGTCTCTTCGGACACATCACCTGCAGGGTGGTGTTGAAGTGGAAAACCGCGGTTGACGGCACGCAGATAATTGTACAGATCGATATAGGCGAAGTAGGTGTTGGAAGAAGAAATTAATTCGATGATCTCGTCATTGGTGTGCACCATTTTAATCGATCCATTCGATATGTAATTCTCAACAATTTCCCTCACTCTTTCCTCGTGCAGCGTTCCCTCAAAAGCAAGTCCGGTTTTACCTTGCCACAGTTCTTCAATTTGGGAAATGTCATTGAGAGAGGGAGCATCACGATGGGAAATGAGGGCCGCAATATTATTCATGTATGGAGGGCTGAAATGCAGCTCTTCTTTTCGGGCATCCGTTATCGTAACATTCCCCATGCCTATTTTACCGTCTGCTCCATCTCTTATTCTGTTGTAAAATACCCTCCAGTCGGTCTCTTCTTCAAAAAGTATCTTCAGCTCAACATTATACTCATCCAATATATAGTCGCTGAAAGTCCTCAACAATTCTACTGTAAACCCGGTGAGTTTCCCTGCCTCATCGATATATGCAAATCCCTCAGAGGGCACATAAATGGCAGTCAAAATACCCATACCCGATTCCCTGGCTTCTCCCCAATTTGAGGAGGGAGCATTACTCTGTTGCTTTCCACAAGACAGCAACAAGACCAATAATAAAAAAGCTGTTGAATACTTCATACTCATGGATTGTATAAAATTACTTTTATGATTTCATTCATGGTCTCAGATTGCGATATGCTTTCGATCATTACAAATGAATTGTTCGCACAGTTGATGTCTGTATTTTTTTTCCTTACTCCAAATTAAAACTCAGAAACGGGATGGTAGTAAGGTTCCAAAAAAGAATTCCTTTCCAGAGGACTACAGAAAGAAAGAATACTGAAGTGCGATCAGGTATTCATCCCACCGCACACACTGAGCACCTGACCGGTAATATAGCTGGACAGATCAGAGCCCAGGAAAAGACAAGCATTGGCAATTTCCTCCGATTCGGCCAACCTTCTAAGCGGAATGGCGCTGATGAACCCCTCTTTCGTTTTATCATCCAATGCATCGGTCATATCTGTACCTACAAATCCGGGTGCCAGCGCATTACAGCGAACATTCCTGGAGCCCAACTCTTTGGCCACGGATTTAGAAAAACCGATGATGCCGGCCTTTGAAGCAGAGTAATTCGCCTGACCTGCATTGCCAAACACCCCAACCACTGAGCTAATATTGATAATGCTTCCTCCCCGGTTTTTCATCATTGGCCTTACCACCTGCTTGGTGAGGTTAAAAACAGATTTAAGGTTGGCGCTCATCACTTCATCCCATTGTTGCTCAGACATTCTAAGGAGTAGGTTATCCCTGGTTATACCCGCATTGTTCACCAACACATCAACCTTTCCAAATTTGCCCACCACCTCCTTAATCAGTTCCTCTGCAGCAGTGAATGAGGCAGCATCTGATTGCAGGGCCAAAACCTGGCTTCCATCGGCCGTCAACTCTTCAACGATTGCATTGGCTCTATCCGAGGAGGAGTGGTAGGTAAATACAACCACAGCCCCATTTGCTGCAAATTTTCTGACTATAGCCTCTCCTATACCGCGTGAGCCACCGGTGACAATGGCAACTTTATTTTCCAATAATTTCATATAAAAACTTTCTATTTCCGGGCAAGTTCGCCCTTTAAAAAATCGATTACTCTTACCTCTATGGGATCCATGTTGCGCATCTCGGCTAGATAAAAAGATATCCAATCACCGAGGTGAACCAGGTAAATGGCCCTTTGAATATGGGAACTCCCTTTGGAGTAAACTTCTATCCAACTGTCGGTGTACTCCGTAATGATTTCCTTATTGATGGCCATTCTCATTTGAATCCTTGGATGATCATCGCGGTTCCTAAACATCACTACCGCCAGGTCGTTGCGCTGATCTCTCCATCCCACCAGTTCATTGTGATTCATTTCCGGAATCACATGATGCCAGCAAAGCATTTTACTGTTTTCATTGATCTGTTGGCGAAACCGTACAGCTACCGATTCCATTCTATCCGCGATGTAGATGACAGGAGTCTTCCCGTGCAACATTCCGGCGATTTGCCTGGCCCTGGTCTGAATATCTTCCTCCTCGCGGTCCAATAGATCCGCCGCAGATTCTATTTCTCCTATGAACTGATCGGAAATCAGTCCACAGTAGTGGAGGACAAACATCTGCTGGACCATAGAATACCCTAGACAAGCTCTAGGCGAAGGCCAGTCATCCGGTATGAGAATACAGTCAAGGTCCTTTTCTTTGGCTATTTTCTTCAGTTTTCCACCGCTGGTGATGCATACAATATGTCCTCCGGTTTCCAACAACTCTTCAAGGCAGGCAAGGGTTTCCTCCGTATTACCTGAATACGAACTCACAATAATCAGCGTATGCTCATCTATGTATCCCGGTACAGTATAGCCTTTGCCGACATTTATCGGTACAGGACATTTTAGTGAGCTAAACTCAGCGGCAAAATTTCCGCCAATTCCACTTCCACCCAATCCGGCAATGTAAACTTTATTTATTGGATTGGCCGGTTTTCCAATTTCAGCCTTTCTTCCTATTTCAATGGCTTCGCGGATTTGTTCCGCAAAGCGAGCGATTAGTTTATCCATTTGATTCGTTTAGTGTAAAAAATTAGCAGTTCCCCAGTAGGTAATGCTTCTTTTGACTGTTTAATCTACAGCGCAAATATAAAATAATAAGCCGATTAATTAATTTTGCCACTACAGGAGTTTACAGCATGAGCAAAACAACAGGAAATTGGGGTGAGGGGCTGGCAGCAGAGCATTTAGAATCTCAGGGAGTAAAAATTTTAGAGCTCAACTGGAAAAAAGGGCCTTTGGAGGTGGATATCATAGCTGAAGATAGAGGGTTACTGATCTTTGTGGAAGTAAAGACGAGGAGATGGGACGGGCCTTTAAATGCAGAATTTTCCATGACTGAAAATCAGATCAATCACCTGGCCAGAGCTGCTTTCTGCTACATGACGGACAGGGAGTATGACGGTGAGGTTCGCTTTGATTTGATTGCCATCAATTACCACGATCGCTTGAACTATCAGCTGAAACATTTAAAAGATGCATTTTTTCCGGGAAGTTTTTTGTGAAATTCCAAAAAGTAGTATCTTTGCACTCCATTTGACAATCCGTCTGCTAAAGATGCGTTTGAGTAAGGTCTCAACCAGATGTAAAGTTTGGTGATCGGATCTTTTCAGGCTGCGGAAACAATCAAAAGTATTATTTTTGCAGCGGGTCAGTTTTTTAAAAATAAGAAAGATGAAAAAGGAATTACATCCGGAAAATTATCGCTTGGTTGTATTTAAGGATTTCAGTTGTGATGAAGCCTTTTTGACCAAATCCTGCGCTCCCAGCAAAGAGACCATCACCTGGGAAGACGGCAATGAGTATCCATTGGTGAAACTGGAGATCTCCAACAAATCTCACCCATTTTTCACCGGTAAGATGAAGTTTGTTGATACCGCAGGGCGTATCGATAAGTTTAACAAGAAATTCGGGAGTTCGCGCTTCGCCAAGAAAGACGAAGAAAAGGCCAATGCTGAGGCTGAAAGCGCTGAATAGGCGAAACCCCGGACTAAGAACAATAACAGCAAATAGCCTCAATCATCTTATTGGGGCTATTTTTGTTTAAAAAGCAGCTGCCATGAAAAATCTCATTTTTTTTGACGATGCAGAAAGAGAACACCTCTTGCCATTCACTTATTCAAGACCCATAAGTGAACTTCGCTTTGGCATACTTCGTCTTAGGGAAAAATGGGAGCGCGATCTCGGGGGCAAAGGGTCTTTTATAACCCAGGAGTACCTGTCCAAAAAATACCCCATCGACATTTCAAATGACAACATCGTCATCAATGGCTCAGTTCTCCCCAATAAACGGCTTGTAAAGTTGATCTCCGAGCTGGATTTCAATGAGGCTCTTCTTCACAAAGAAGAACTTATAGCTGCCAGACTCAACCAGCAGCAGTTTGAAAACCTAAAAGGCAACCAACCCATAGAAGAACTCATTGGCTTTGAACTTACCACAACTCCCGTCTCACGTCTCGCAAGGCTGCCCGACTTGATTACCAATCAGGAGAAAGAATTTCTAAGGGACTTTGAACGCCTTACAACCGATCGAAAATCACAACCCATCCCCCCTGGAAATCAGGTAATTGCTGCGGAAAATGTGTTTCTCGAAAAAGGGGTGGAAATCAGCAATTGTGTCATCAATGCTTCTACGGGCCCTGTATACATTGGCGAGGGCAGTATTATTATGGAAGGGACTACCATACGAGGACCCTTCTCACTTGGAAGAGGGTGTGTTGTAAAAATGGGTACACGTATTTACGGGCCTGTATCTGCAGGTCCTTACTGTAAACTGGGGGGAGAACTCAATAATGTTACCATGGTTGCTTATAGCAATAAAACACACGATGGCTTTTTGGGTCATTCCTACCTTGGAGAATGGTGCAATTTGGGAGCCGGAACCAACAATTCCAACCTTAAAAACACCTACTCCAATGTACGCCTTTGGGACTACCCCTCCAAAGAAGCCATTGACACGGGATTGCTGTTTTGTGGTTTGTTTATGGCAGACCACACCAAGTGCGGAATAAATACCACCTTCAATACCGGCACTGTGGTGGGCTTTGCCTCCAATCTAGTTGGGCCAATTGTTCACCCTCGATACATACCCTCGTTTTCCTGGGGGGGAGGCAGCAGTTGGGAAACCCACAAACTTGAGGGCGCCATGAAGACTGCTGAAGCCGTAATGGGTCGTCGGGAGGTAGCACTGACGGATCTGGATAAAGAAATTTTCAAAGAAATATTCAAACAGAGTTCTGCTTTCAGGATGTGGGAAAGCCAAAATCCTGAGAAAGACTGATGGTTCCCTTTTGGAAAAGAGCGCTTTCTTATTTGACGGAAGTCCACATTGAGAGCAATCCAAGTCCCTTAAATCCTCACCTCTACGTAAGCATGCGGAAGGGTCGCTTTCAACTGTGTACCCACAATGCCGTTTACTCCTATGAGGACAAATACGACAATTTCAGACTGGCTTTTGATCAAATCAATCTGACAGGCATCAAGAATGGCAGCGCCCTTATTCTGGGTTTTGGCCTGGGCAGCATTCCCATCCTCCTTCAAAAAAAAGGCATTCAGGGCCTGGATATTGTCGGAGTGGATATAGATGAAAATGTGGTTGAATTGGCATCCCGTTATGCACTGAATAAAATACACTATCCAACAGAAATCATCTGTGCGGATGCTGAAATATTTGTAGAACTCTGCATGAATCGATTTTTTGATCTCATAGCCATCGACATTTTTGTGGATGATAAAATTCCCGATAAATTTCAGTCTCCAGGATTTCTCAAAAAATGCCATTCCCTGCTATCTCCAGATGGAATTTTACTTTTCAACGCCCTTGCAGCAACTGAGGAGGACAAATTCTCAGCCGAAGAGCTCTATTTTGAAAAATTCACCAAAGCATTCCCCAAAGCAAGCCTTCTGGACGTAAATGGCAATTATATTTTTTTACATGACAAACGTTTTATCCTGTAGGGACAAAAGGGAAACCTAACTAGCTTTTACAAAGGCTACCATTCTTTGGGCCCTTTATAGTCGGATTGTTTAGCGCGTGTCTTGTAAAGGGCTGTAGGAAACCCTCAAGAATCAATAGGGAAAAAGCCCTTCTACCGCCGGGCTCAAAGCAAAAGCTGTACATTGACTATCTAAAAAGAAAGAAAAAAACCTTCGGTATTAGGAAAAAGCTGACACCACCGCCAGGATAATGATAACAATCAGCAATCGGTATATATAAACGCCTGCATTTGGCACCCTGCTTGCAAACCATGCGCCTGCAATACCTCCCGGAACCTGGCCTGCGGCCAATAGCAGGCCCGCAAGCCACACCACCTGACCATTTAACCAAAAAAGGAGTAGAGCAAAAGAGGTGTAGACTCCAACAGCAAGTATTTTAACCGCATTGGCTGTGATGAGATCATATCCGAGGACTATCACCATAAATGCCAGGAAAAACAAACCCATGCCCATCTGAATAAACCCTCCGTAAAATCCAAGTGCCAACACCCCTACAAGTCTTAACCAATAGGGAAACTTTTGTCGGTTGTCGGTGGGATTGATCCAACGAGATGGCTTGAAAATCAGCGTAAAAAGAAGGGCGACAAGCAAAAATTTATACACCGCCATAAAACCTTCGTTGGAGATGAGCATTGCAGTGAGAATCCCGGCAAAGGCACCCGGCAGCATCCAAAAAACCAGGAGCCTTGACTCAGACCAATTGAGCTTGCCGTAGTATCTAAAGGTGAATGAACTGGAGGCGGATTGAAACAATACTCCTATGCGATTGGTGCCGTTGGCTATATTGCCGGGAAGGCCGAGAACGTCCGTGAGAATAGCCAGAGTAATCACACTTCCGTTGCCAGCAAGGGTATTGATGAATCCCGCCAGGAATCCCCCCGATAGAGCAATAGCCCAATGATACCATTCAAAATCTACCATCACACCCTATTCAGGAATGTCCTGACAAAGTTCAATCAGCACTCCATTGGTGTCTTTGGGGTGTAAAAAGCAGATAAGTTTGTTATCGGCCCCTTTCTTTGGAGCCTCATTCAAGACCCGGAATCCCTCTGCTTGAAGCCGTATCATCTCCTGCTCAATGTCGTCCACAGCAAAGGCCACATGGTGAATCCCCTCTCCTTTCTTCTTCAAAAATTTAGCAATGGGGCTATCTTCTGATGTTGCTGCCAATAATTCAATTTTATTGGGGCCCGATCTAAAAAAAGAGGTGATTACTCCCTCGCTCTCTACAGCCTCCCGCTTGTAGGGAGCACTTCCGGTGAGCTTTTGAAAGAGGATTTCAGATCGTTTCAGATCCTCCACAGCTATTCCGAGATGCTCAATTTTCTTTAGATTTTCCATTTTATTCCTGCATTAGGAGGCCCTCAAAAAAGCTCGAAAAACTCTGCAGGTCCATGCTGCCCAGGTCGCCTTCCCCCTTTCTTCTGACACTCACCTTTTGTTCAGCTACCTCATTGTCACCCACAATCAGCATTAAGGGCATTTTATTCAACTCAGCATCCCGGATTTTTCGGCCTATACTCTCGGTTCTCTCATCGATAACCCCTCTGATATCCCTCTCAGCCAATTTTCTCTTCACCTCCTCACACCAGGGCAGTGCCCGATCATTGATGGGTAACAAAATGTATTGTTCCGGAGCAAGCCACAGAGGAAACTGACCTCCTGTATGCTCAATCAGTATGGAAATAAATCGCTCCATAGAGCCGAATGGCGCACGGTGAATCATTATTGGCCGGTGTGGTTTATTGTCTGCACCGGTATACTCCAGTTGAAATCGCTCCGGAAGATTGTAGTCCACCTGTATGGTTCCCAACTGCCAGGATCTGCCTATAGCATCCCGGATCATAAAATCGAGTTTGGGGCCGTAAAAAGCAGCTTCTCCCAACTCGGTTTTGGTTTCTAAGCCTGCTTCTTCGGCAGCATCAATAATGGCCTTTTCAGCAGCGTCCCAGTTTTCATCGCTGCCGAGATACTTCGACTTATCCTCCGGATCTCGCAGCGAAATCTGAGCAGTAAATTGTTCAAAGCCCATTTTTGCGAGCACCAATTTGGTCAGATCCAACACCTTTAAGAATTCTTCTTTCAACTGGTCCTGGGTGCAAAAAATATGGGCATCGTCCTGGGTAAAGCCCCTCACTCTTGAAAGCCCGTGAAGTTCACCACTTTGCTCATATCGGTAAACCGTTCCAAACTCAGAAATCCGCAGAGGCAAATCTCTGTAGGACTTTGGTGTATTCCCATAAATTTCGCAGTGATGTGGGCAATTCATGGGCTTGAGCAAAAACTCTTCTCCTTCTTTTGGAGTGTGAATGGGCTGAAAACTATCTTTTCCATATTTGTCATAATGGCCGCTGGTCACGTAAAGCTCCTTTTTGCCAATATGTGGAGTCATCACTTCCTGATAACCGTGCTTGAGTTGCTCATCTCTGAGAAAGTTTTGAAGGCGACTTCTCACAGCAGTTCCCTTTGGAAGCCAGATCGGAAGCCCGGGACCTACCCTATCTGAAAACATAAAAAGTCCCAACTCAGCACCCAGTTTGCGGTGATCTCTTTTTTTGGCTTCCTCCAGCATCACGAGGTACTCGTCCAATTCTTTCTTTTTGGGAAAGCTTACCCCGTAAATGCGAGTCATCATTTTCCGGTTTTCATCCCCTCTCCAGTAGGCACCTGCTACATTGGTCAACTTAATGGCTTTAATGATGCCCGTGTCAGGGATATGTGGCCCTTTGCACAGATCGGTAAAATTTCCCTGAGAGTAGAAAGTAATTTGGCCATCTTCCAGCTCTTGAAGTAACTCGACCTTGTATTCATCGCCCTTTTCCCGATAGTAATCCAAAGCTTCTTTCTTGGGTACCTCTCGTCTGGTAAATTCACTTTTACTTTTTGCCAGTTCCCGCATTTTCTGCTCGATCTTTTCCAGATCATTGATGGAGATGGTACGATCACCCGGGTCAACATCATAGTAAAAACCATTTTCTATGGGAGGACCAATGCCAAACTTTATGCCGGTATATAGCTCTTCCAGGGCCTCTGCCAGAAGGTGAGCGGAGGAATGCCAAAACGCTTTTTTGCCCTCCTCATCCTTCCAGGTAAAGAGTTTGATTTCTGCATCTGAATGGATGGGGCGCCCGGGGTCCCATTCCTGCCCATTGACTTCTGCTGAGAGCACATTGCGGGCAAGCCCATCACTGATACTTCTCGCAATTTCGATCGGGCTAGTTCCGGCTTCGTATTGTTGCACCCGACCGTCCGGGAATTTAATTGATATCATGAATCTGCTTATTGATCAATAGTGGTAATTTAAGGCGCAAAGTTAGGTCTCTTTGGCTGACCTTGCAAACCTTTTGGTGATTGATGGTATGGTGCAATACAGATTTCCCCGAATTAATCGAAAAAAGTGTTTTATGCGGAGACTTTTAAAAATAAGTGAATGAGCGAAAAAGCGAGTGAACATCCAATCTTGTGAATTTTGATTCTTGCAGAATATAATTTTTATAAATTTCTGAATGTGGGGTATGTGTTTTCCGGTAGAGGCCTATGTTAATTCGCCCTTTCAGCTCTCGAGGAATGGGTAAATCCTGTGAGCAAATCACTTAGTTTTTAAGTGGTCCGGATTGGGATTTCATCCTTGAAAATCTTACTTTTTTACTAAAAGTAATAATTTTTTTGAATAACTAGAATAAGCATTTTATATTTGGCCTGATCATTAAACCATCCAATCATGAAAAGGCTTTTTTCTTTACTCTCAATTTTGTTTGTCTCTATCCCCTTCATCGTCGGACAAACTCCACTTCCCTTTCATCCCGATCTCATTAAAGGAGAAATGGACAATGGTTTTACTTACTACATCTTGAAAAATGAAATGCCCAGGGATATTGTATCTATCAGGCTGGTTACCAAAGTAGGTTCCATCCTCGAGGAGGAGCACGAAAGAGGAGTTGCACATTTTGTCGAACATATGGCATTCAACGGGACCGAGAATTTTCCAGGAAACAGCCTCATCGAATATCTGGAGACCAGGGGAGTGACGTTTGGAAGGGACCTCAATGCTTTTGTGAGCTTTGAGCAGACCGTCTATATGATGGATGTTCGCTCGGATGATCCCCAAATGCTGGATAGCATATTTCTGATTCTTGAGGATTGGACGGGTCGTCTGATATTTGACCCGGATGAAGTAGCCGATGAAATAGGAGTGATTTCAGCTGAATACAGAGGAAGACTTGGAGCAAATGACCGTATGATGAACAAGACTTTCCCCGTTGAATTCATGGGTTCTATGTACGCAGAGAGACTTCCCATCGGAAAGCTGGAGGTAATTGAATCTATGGAGAGAGAAACCCTTGCTGAATTCTACCGAAAATGGTACCGTCCTGAATTGATGGCACTGGTGGTAGTAGGGGATGTCGATACGGAATTCATAGAGAGTGAAATACAACGCCGTTTTGCCTTTTTAAGCAGTCCGGAGGATGCACCTGAGAGGCGAAAAGAGCAATTGCCATTGGAAACCGGAGTGGCTGCAGTGGTCGCGACGGATGCAGAGGCCACTTCCACAAGAGCACGTCTTTTTTACAGACATGAGAGAGAGGATATCAATACTGTAGAAAACTATCGCACATCGGTTTTGAGAAGTCTTTTTACCAACATGATGAGGGAGCGCTTGAGTGATTATACCAGATTGGCAGATCCTCCCTTTAATTTTGCATTTTCAAGTTACGGCCCCTCTATAGGAAACATTGATGTGTTCAGCAATACCGTAGTCATGGCTCCGGACAAAGTGGCAGAAGCAATATCAGTGGCAGCTCTCGAAAACAGAAGGGCACAGCTTCATGGATTTACTGAATCTGAACTCAATACGGCGAGAGCCTCCATCAGGACCAACCTGGAAAGGGCAGTTTTGGAGCGAGATCAACAGCAGTCCAGAGTGCATAGCAGTTCTTTGATGTCGAGATTCCTAAATCAAAGTCCGTTCTTAAGCCCTGAACAGCAACAGGAATTGACATTGATGTACCTCGATAATATCTCACTGGAGGATATAAACGATGCAGTGGAAAGCTGGATAAGACCGGAGGATTGGATACTCAGCGTAATGGCACCTGAAATAGAGGGCATAGACATACCCGGTGAAGAAGAGCTTATCGCTATGGTAAAGGAAATCATGGCCTCTCATCCTGAACCTCTTGAGGAGGGTGAAGTTCCTGAAAACTTGATTGAAGAAATTCCGGAACCGGCTGCCATTGTTTCTGAGGGAAAAAATGAGGAGATGGACATTCATTTCTGGACCTTTGAAAATGGAGCTACGGTTTATTTTAAGAAAACAGATTTCAGAAGTGATGAAATTCTGGTGAGGGCGGCAAGACCCGGGGGATCCTCTGTTTTGGGTGCGGATGATTTGTACAATGCCACTCTGGCAACGAGAACGGTATTTAACTCAGGATTAGGTCCCTGGAGCAGGTCTCAACTGCAGAGATTCAATGCCGATAAAGTGATGAGCCTGAATTTCAGCATAGGAGGCACCCATACGGATTTGATGGGCAGTACCTCGCCTAGAAATCTCAGGGCTTTTTTTGAGACTCTTCATTTGGTAATGGAAGATCCACAGTCAACGGATGAGGGCTTTAGTTCCAATATCGCCAGTTATAGATCTTTTCTCATCAATCAGCACAATGATCCCAACAATTACTTCTTCAACAGAATGAGTGAAATCATTTCTAAAAACAACGAAAGAAGAAAGTCGATGAGAATGGAAGACCTGGAGGACATTTGTAAGGTTCGCGGTTTTGAAATCTTCCAGTCGTCCTTTGACTGTGCCAATGACTGGAATTTTTTCTTTGTGGGAAATGCGGACATGGATGTGTTGAAAGAATATACGGCCAGATATATCGGCACCTTGAGTACCTGCGAAGAACCATCGGAAATAGTGGTACATCCTATCGAGTTTGAAAGGGAGGATCTCTTTCACCTGCTTTACAAAGGACAGGAGGAAAGGGCCATGGGTTCAGGAAGATTCCAGGGAGATTTTGAATATACCGATAGAAATTCTAAAATCCTTGGCATAGCAAATGCCGTTTCCAATATTTTATTGAGAGAGAGAATTAGAGAGGAATTGGGTGGAGTATATTTTATCAGGATGTTTGGAGGGGCAAACCGATTTACCAATACCTTTGAAATTGGCTTTATGTACGGTTCAGAGCCTGATAAAATGGAAATGTTGATGGATGAATCGCTTTTAGTGCTCACCAATATCAGGGATAATGGCCTTCCTGCAGGTTACCTGGACCGAGTAAGAGAACAACAACTGCAGACCAGGCGATTGGATTTGCAGGAAAACCGCTATTGGGTTCAGGGAATCAGAAATGCTGTCCTCTTTGAGGAGGATTTTGAAAGTATGAGTTACGAAGAGCTCGAAGCATTTTGGGAAACCGTAACTGAGGATGAAGTTCAGGCGATGTTGCAAAAAGTCATCAATGATGAGAGTATGATCGGCCTGATCCTCTATCCGGAGTATATGAAGTGATGCCGGTCAGAAGCTGATTCACTGATTGAAATCGGTTACTTAGTTGTAAAGGTTTTAATTTGATGGGCAATTCCATTTAATCCTATTTTGACATCCTTCAACAAACCCCCAATCGACTCGTCTCGTTCGTAATTTGACGAGATGTGACTTTCTTCTCCCAGCCTGTTTTTTTTTGAGAATCTATTGACAAATAGACCTATTCTAAATTCCCCAGCCCCATCCTATTCCTTTTTAGGACTTATTCTCCTGATTTTGGTTTTTTTCATTACAGTATAAAATTTCAATCCTGTTGTGCAGGATCAATCAATGGTCAAAACAATGAAAGCTTCCTATCTGTTTGTAAACAGAAACATAGATAATAAATTAAAACACAAGTACATGCGAAATTACTTACTCATAGGCGGAAGCAGGGGAATAGGGGCTGCTACTTCAAAACTGATCCATCAAAACGGGGATCGTTATTCAATTCTTTCGCGCACAGTGCCCTCATTTCAGGAGGGGATGAAGCGGCATTTTCAGTTGGATGTGATCAAAGATAGTCTGGAAGGCCTTGAAGTGGGAAAAACTCTGGACGGATTGGTCTATTTTCCTGGAACCATCAACCTAAAGCCCTTTAGGTCACTTAAAGAAGAGGACTTTATTGAGGATTTCCAAGTCAACCTTTTGGGTGCCGTAAAAGCATTAAAGGCCTTTTTTCCCCTGTTGAGAAAAGGCAATCAGCCATCAGTAGTTCTTTACTCTACCGTTGCAGTAGGGCAGGGGATGCCCTTTCATGCCTCGGTTGCCGCAGCAAAGGGGGCGGTAGAGGGCCTGATGCGCTCACTGGCGGCAGAATGGGCACCCACCATCCGGGTCAATGCAATTGCTCCCTCATTAACGGGGACCTCGCTCGCAGAAAAACTGCTGGACTCTGATCAAAAAAGAGAAAATGCTGACAAGAGACACCCACTGAGAAAAATTGGGCAACCGGAGGACATAGCTGAGATTACGGCTTTTCTGCTATCCGATAAAAGCAGTTGGATAACAGGTCAGCTTATCGGGGTAGATGGAGGATTGTCGACACTAAAAGTTTAATCGAATTCGATGGACTACGTTTGGGGATTGGACTTTGGGGCGAACAAATCTGGCAATACTGCCATTGCAATCAGCAATGGAAGTGCAATAGAATTTCATCAATCAAAGGCAAAAGAAAGCGCAGATGATTGGTTAGCTACTATGGTGACCCGGTTTCCCCCTGAAATAATAGCAATAGATGCCCCACTTTCACTACCAGCCGGTTGGTGTGGAGGCACCGGTGATCTCTTTTACAGAGAATGCGATCAGAAACTCAAGGCCATGTCGCCATTGTTCCTCGGGGGGCTAACAGCGCGAGCGGTGAAATTTTCTAGACGACTTCGCCATCGGGGTGTGGAAGTGATTGAGAGTTATCCCAAGGGATTTGTAAATCACTTACTGGATGGCCAATATCCAGAGCCGGAAGGCGATTTAAATCCAGTTCTCTCTATGCTACCCGGCAATATAAAACTCCGTCTTACCAGTCAACCATCAAATGAGCATCAAATGGATGCCTTGATCTGCCTGGTAGTGGCCTATCGTTTTTCTCAAAGACAAACAATCCGGTTTGGCAAATACGGAGAGGGGATAATTCATGTTTGATGGAAGGTCAGGCTCAGTATCAGCGGTAATCCGATTGTAAGAATGTTTTGGGAGTGAGGTTTTTGATTTCCTTTGCCGTCCAAATGAATAGGGTTGCTTTACTCATTTTCATCCTGTTTAATAATATGGCGGGCTTCTACCCTTTTGGGCCTAACACCAAATTGTTGTAAATGGGCATCTGAAAAGTATTTTCCCGATGAAAAACCAGTAGAATAAGCTACCTCAGCTATAGTCATATCCGGATTTTCAAACAGAAGCCTACGACCTTTTTGAAGACGAAGTTTTTTGAGGATAGCCGACGGTGAATCATCAGTTATGGCCTTTATTTTTCTGTAAAGTTGGCTCCGACTCAGATTCATTTTATCGCTCATTTGCTCTATTCCAAAGGTGTTCAGGGTGTAATTTTCTTCCAGGGTTTGGTAGAATTGTTGCAAAAACTGACCCTCGGGGGAGGATTCGGATTCCAGCTTTTTTGGATGTTCAAATGATCCGCTATACATCTGCTTGAGGCGATCGATTAACTTGAACATATTCCCAATGCGGATCAGCAATTCCTCCTTATTAAACGGCTTGGCGAGATAGGCGTCTGCTCCGTGTTTCAGTCCGGCAAGCCTGGATTCGTCGTCGCTTTTAGCTGTGAGTAACAATATGGGAATATGGCTGGTGGCACGGTGTTGTTTCAACTGGTCACAGAGTTGGTATCCATCCAATTCCGGCATCATGACATCGCTGATGATGAGGTCGGGTATTTTCTCCAGAGCAAGTTTTACCCCTTCTTTCCCATTGACAGCAGTTGCAGTTTGGTATTGGTCAGGAATACAAGACTCTATGTAGCTCAATACATCAGGGTGGTCCTCTACCAGCAGTATGAGTGGTTTTTCTCCCGTGCTTCGTATAAAGGATTTGCGTTTTTCCACCCTGTGGGAACCGGTATGGGGTTTTAGAGAGGCCAGAGCTATATTGAGATCTTCGGCGTCGATGTAACTGTTTTCCTTTTTGACAACTGAGGTTTCGGTCACCTCATTTTTGAGTGGAATTTCGAAGGAAAAAACGGCTCCTCCACCGCTGCTGTTTTCCACTCTGATGGAACCATTCATAAGTTCGACGAGTTCTTTTGCCAGCGCGAGTCCAATGCCTGAACCCGGAAGGTGTCTGGTCTGATCCGAGTCCACGCGGTGAAAGCGGTCAAAGACCTTTTCCTCCTCACCACTTGGGATACCAGGACCGTTATCCCGCACCTTAAATGAAAATGTGTGGCCGCTTTGATTTTCTTTCAAACTGGCATGTATAAAAATGGAAGATTGAGCAGGACTGAATTTTATGGCATTCGTAAGGAGATTGGAAATGAGCTGCTGTAATCTTTGGGGATCAATAAGATGAATTGCTTTATCGGAGCCTGAAAATTCATAGTACAGCTCAATTCTTTTTTGGGATGCCATAGATTCAAAGGAAAAGCAAAGGTGTTTGATAAATGGGGCAATCTGCACCGGTTTTTTGTCCAGTTGAATTTTGCCGTATTCTACTCCTGCCAAATCCATCATCTGATTGACCAGAAGCAGCAATTGGCTTCCGTTGTGAGAAATGGTTCGAAACATTTTTCGGCTGTCATTTGTCAGGAGATTTGCCATCTCCTTTGCCTTTTCTGTCAATCCGAGAATTACGGTTAGGGGGGTCCTGAATTCGTGGGTAATATTGGTGTAGAGCCTGGTCTTCTGCCGGTCCAATTCTTCGAGCTGCGACATCCTTTGCCGCTCCAGTTTTCGTCTGAAGAGGTAGCGAACTACCCAGTAAACACCTCCAATGATTAGGAATACCCAGAGCAGTATCGCCCATGTTCTCAAATACCAGAATTGTAAAATGGTGAAGGTCACTTCCAACTCATTGGTTG
>REEI01000019.1 GCA_007695145.1 Saprospirales bacterium
TTTTGGATGGGGAGGTGGTGGTTTTGAGTGGGGAAGTTTTGGTGGTGAGGTAGGATAAATAGATTGGTTGAGGATTTATGATTGATGGTTTGGAATCCTTATTTTTAAAAACTGTTTACAGAGATAGAATTAAACGGCAGCAAAAGGGCACAATCAAAAAAAATGGATATATTTGTTGATTGATTAAATCCATTAAAAAAGGGTGTCAAACAACATTTTCTATTTACAAAACAACTTTAACATGGGAGCTTTTTTATACTTCATAATCATTGGGGCATTGGCCGGTTGGATAGGATCGATGCTTTTTAAAGGAAGGGGATCCGGACTATTACTCAATATCATTATAGGAATAATTGGAGGGGTGCTGGGAGGCTGGCTGATCTCGCTTTTGGGTTTTGAGGCTGGCAGCGGCTTTGTTCCCTCTCTGATCACTGCCGCCTTTGGTGCATTTGTTTTGCTGTGGATTGCAAGTATCATCAGCCGATAAACAGAGATTGGCTAAATAAATATTTCCCGTTCAATTAGGAAGGCATTTTGAGGCTTTCCACCCTTGATCTATGGATAAAAAATTGCTCGAAAAGAGGTGGCGTCTGATTTTAGGGAAGGAATCCGAAGATGGAGAAAGGGTGCCCTTGTCCGCTTCGGAAAAAAAAATGGATAAAGCGCTGTCAGCGGTATACGGTCCGGGGAGAAAAGGGGGGCTAAAGCGCTCATACCCGACTGTCCACACCTGGTTGGAAGACGTTCGGAATCACTTTCCTGAGGGGGTGGTGAGCATGATACAAATGGATGCCATTGAGCGACTGGGATTGATCGAATTGATCGCAGAACAGGAAGTAGCTGAAAAAATTCAACCGGACATCCATCTGGTTACCACCATATTGTCCCTCAAAGGTTCTTTACCGGAGAAAGTGCGAAGTTCAGCGAGAATAATTATCGATCGAATCGTGCGGGAAATATTGAAAAAACTACAGCCCAAAATGGAGCGATCCTACATGGGATATCTCACGCATCGATCCACTCAGAAGCGCCCTACCAATGCCGATTTGGACTGGCGTAAAACCATAATTCGAAATTTGAAGCATTATGATCCGGAAAGTGGACGCATCATTCCTGAGCGTCTTTACTCCTACGAGCGATCCAGAAAAAAACAGAAGTACGTCGTAATTTTAGTAGATTCAAGTGCCTCAATGAGTAATTCACTGGTCTATTCTGGAATCTATGCCTGTGTGCTGGCTAAACTTCCAAGCCTTAAAACCCATCTCGTACTTTTCGACTCTGATATCGCAGACTTGTCTGCTCAATTGGACGACCCTACCGATCTGATTTTCGGCCTGGAACTTGGAGGGGGTACCAATATCAGTCAGGCCCTTGATTACGCTCGTAATTTGATAAGCATTCCAGATCAAACAAGCTTGTTTTTAATTACCGACCTGGAGGAGGGCTACTACCCGGATAGAGTCATTCCAGCCATTGAATACCACCACAACAGGGGCACAAAATGCATCTGCCTAACTGCTCTTAGCGATACCGGCAGACCTGAATACGATCGGGAAATGGCTGCTGCCTTAGCCCATTTGGGAATACCAGTATTTGGCTGCAGTCCCGATTTGTTTCCGCAGCTCCTCACCGATGCGCTCACTGGAAAACCCCCAAAAATCAGTGGTGGTATGTTTTCCGGTGAATGATTTTTGAAGTAAAATTACCAAAAAATCATTCGAACAGACCAGCATCAATGAAACTAAAATTCATGCAGGAAGCGCACCAGTACAATAAAAATTTCGTTAAAATTTGGCAAAGATGTGGCCAAAACACTATCTTTGTAAGTGACTATGACTGGTTTGAGAAAAACAATTATGATTTCTTTGTCGACATTGCTCCTAATGTCGCAAGTACACCTTTCGGTCTATGCAATCCACTGCCTGTGTACCGGACAAATCCACCTTTCACTTACGGCCGAAAAAGAATGTACTGCTGGAGAATGTCATCAGCCATCAGAAGACTGCTGCACCCTTGGGGATGAATGCACTGCAGGTACTCTCCATTCAGCCAATGACGGAAGTTGTCATGCTCCAAAGGCTAACTTTGAGCTCGGTATTGACATGGATGCCTCATTGGTAAACAGCCCCATTTCGGAATTGAACGAGACTTCCAAAACCTGGAATCTTCCACTATACCTGGTTTTTTCAAATTTGAAAATAGCGGGTGAACCGGTTGAAATTACTAAAATAAAAGGACACCCTCCTCATTACCATTCCAGCCACCGCTATGTCGTCCTCGGCGAGATGCTCTGCTAGACAACGCATTTTTTGATCAGTTTTATTATTGCACATCTACCTGGTTGTGCGAATTTATAACTCTAATAAATCATACAAAAATGCGATATTTCATATTAAGTATAGTTTTAATATTATTTTCAATTGAACTGATTTCACAACAGCTGAACGGACAACTTTTGAACGAACAGGGAGAACCTCTTGCCGGTGCTACTATCAGATGGAAGGACAGCGACACGGGCACCTATACCGATGCTGAAGGTCGGTTCACAATTGCCGCTCCGGATGAACACGGTGACCTGGTCATCTCCTATGTTGGCTATGAAACTATTGAGTTTCACTGGCATCCGGGGCAGGATGAAATCACTTTGCAACTTAACGAGGGCGCTGTGTTTGAACTTATCGAGGTAAGTGCCAGGCTTTCTGACAACAGGGTGAGTACACTGGCCAATCAAAACATAGAATTTATTAGCTCCTGCGAGCTCAAAAAAGCTGCCTGTTGCAATCTTTCTGAGAGTTTTGAATCCAATGCTTCAATCAATGTTGGTGCCTCCAATTCCCTCATTGGAATGAAAGAAATGGAGATGCTGGGACTAAGAGGGCTGTACACTCAACTTCAGGTAGAAAACAGGCCGGCCTTTCAGGGCCTGGCCTATCCCTGGGCGCTTGAATTTATTCCAGGTCCCTGGATAGAGGGTATTCAGATTGCAAAAGGAGCGAGCTCAGTATTGTCTGGTACAGAAGGGCTGACCGGAAAAATAAATACTGAACTCATAAAGCCCTTTAACTCCCCCACCCTTTTTGTCAACCTATTTGCAGCCACAACAGGAAGGCTTGAAGCCAATGTCCATCTCAACACCCGCCTCAATGACAACTGGAGTACAGGCATTTTAATGCACACCAACCGCATGCAGAATGCCATTGATAAAAACGGGAATGGGTTTTATGATGTTCCCCTAAAGGAGCACTATTCCTTTTTGTACAGACTTTTTTACGAGAGTTCTGACTTTTTTGGACAGGCCAATGTATTTTTTCTTGACGATGAGATTATAGGGGGCCAAATCCGCTCCAATATAGAAGACCCCTACAGTATCCATTCAAGCCTGAGACGATGGGAGGTTTTTGGTAAGCTTGGTTACGCGGGCTTCAATGATCCCTCTCAGTCGCTGGGATTCATTTGGGGGTATACACGCCATGAAAACGACAATTTATTTGGAAGAAGAATCCATAGCGGCCTTCAAGAAAGCTGGTATGCAAATGCCCTTTTCAAAACTGATATTGGCGGTCCGGCCCATGAATTCTTTTCCGGTTTATCATTTAGCTACGATGATATTGATGAGCAGATGGATTTGGTGGATTATTCAAGAGTCGACAGGAAGGTTGGTATTTTTACTGAATACAGCTTCAATCCACTGATGAGCGGTCAAGTTGAAGACTTATCGCCCTTTATGCAGAATTTTGGGATGATGCTCGGTCTCCGGCTGGACCACCACAATCGCTATGAATGTTTGTTTACTCCCACTTTTAGTGCTAAGTACAATTTGGATGAGTACACTGTATTTAGGATAAATGCCGGGCGCTCCTTTCGCACACCCAATGTGATTACCGACAACCTTGCAATGATGACAAGCAATCGAGAACTGATCATTGAAGATGAGCCGGAAATAGAAGAGGGCTGGAACTTTGGATTTAATATTGCAAAAGAATTTAAGATTTCAGGAAGGGATGCGTCACTTTTCTTTGATGCCTATCATTCCTTTTTTCGCAATCAGATCGTCGCAGACCGCGACATCAATGTAAGGGAAATCAGAGTTTATAATCTCGACGGGCAGTCCTACGCCAACAGCATTCTAATTGCCGGTCAATACGCCTGGACCGATAATTTGGCCACCAAACTGGGAGTAAAGTTCAATGATGTCCACATGACCATGCACGGAAATCTTGAGCGCGCACCAATGATGGCACGTTGGAATTTACTGAAAGCAGTAGATTGGGAATCGACCAGCCAAAACTGGATGTTCAACATGACCTGGCATTGGATGAAACCTGGGAGGCTTCCCCATCTACACGGGGTACCTTCAGAAGTTGTGGCAAACTTTTCAGATGGCCCCTCCCCATTTAGTATTTTCAATTTCCAGATTACCAGGAGATTTAGCTGGATTGAATTTTATGCAGGGGTTGAAAACCTAACCAACAAAACGATGAACAATCCCATTCTGGCTAGTGATGACCCATATGGGCCATTTTTCGATGCATCTCTGGCCTATATGCCTACTTTGGGCCGAAGAGCCTACTTTGGTTTGAGATACGATCTGAACTAATATCCTCTTTTAAAATATTAAACGGGAAAATGCAACTCCCTTGCATTTTCCCGTTTTTTTTATCAACCTGGGCTTGGGATCCAGCCCTTGTGTAAGCAGAGATGAGGAATTTTCCGCTCTTTCACAATTGTAGAGTAAAACTAACTGCACTTCCCACATTCACTTCCCTGAATGCCCCAACCGGTCTTCGTTCATCGGTGTTCACCTTCTTAGTATTTTCCCCAGTGCTCCTCAATTTAAACTGAATGGTAAAAAAGAGCCCCCCTCTACTAGTTAAAATTTCCTACCTACTAATAATCACCGACCCACTTTCCACCTCATCCCTGAAAGCTACCTTTATGATATAATGCCCCGAAGGCAAATGACTCAAATCCAAAGGCACCTGATAAACCCCGCTGTGTAAAGTCTCCCTGTGCAATTGCTGGCCCATCGTATTGTACACACGCAGATACCCTTCACCACTCAGATGGTCGGATAGCTTTAGTTGAAACCGGCCCGGACTGGGATTGGGAAAAAGCACAAAGCCCCTTTCTTTCAGTTGCTCCCTCACATCACTCGGTCCATCGATCCTGACCCACTCGCAGTAGGTGTCTTCCGCATTTTCGTTGCTGACGGTGAGGCAGACGTA
>REEI01000017.1 GCA_007695145.1 Saprospirales bacterium
GGTTTGTTCCATATTAGTTAAGTGCCAAATACAAAAGAATAAAATACGGGCTTGGGGAAAAGAAATTCACTTACAAGTTTCCATGTACTGCCAGGCAGGTGGGTAAGTATCAATCAAACCTTCACTAGTCTGGCGATATTGTCGGCTATTTCGCGCATTTCAGCTTCTGAGATAGTTATGGGGCCTTTAGAAAAATTCATATCTCCAATTGAGTTAATGGGAATAAGGTGAACGTGGGTATGTGGCACTTCAAGACCGACAACTGACACGCCTACCCTTTGGCAGGGAATTACCTGATCAATGGCCCTGGCTACTTTTTTTGCAAAAATGATTAAGTCCCTTAACTCCTGGTCCTGCAAGTCAAAAATGTAATCCTCTTCGCGTTTGGGTATCACGAGAGTGTGGCCCCTGGCAAGTGGTCTAATATCCAGGAAAGCAAAATGCTTATCGTCTTCAGCAATTTTATAGGATGGAATCTCCCCTTCAATGATTTTGGTAAATAAACTTGCCATAAGAAAAAGTTTAATCCACTGAAATATCGAGTACTTCAAAGTCCAATTCACCAGCAGGAGTTACAATCTTGGCTATTTCACCAACTTTTTTTCCCAGCAGGCCCTCACCTATAGGGGATGAGACAGAAATTTTTCCGGCTTTGAGGTCAGCTTCGGATTCGGATACAATCTTATACTCAAATACCTTACCTACTTTTAGATTCTTAATCTTAACTTTTGTCAGGAGTACAACCTGCGAAGTATCTATTTGAGTCTCGTCAAGGATTTTTGCATTCATCAGGATTTTCTCAAGCTCATTGATTTTCATTTCAAGCATCCCCTGAGCATCTTTTGCAGCGTCATATTCGGCATTTTCAGATAAGTCGCCTTTCTCCCTGGCCTCTGCAATCGCTTTTGCTACTTCAGATCTTCCGTTGGACTTCAAATCTTCCAACTCTGCTTTGAGTTTATCATAACCAGCTTGGGTGAGATATGTATTTTTCATTCTTTCAACTTTTTAGGATAAGCAAATCACTTTTTATCCAAATAGGACTTGATATCAATAAATACAAAAAGGCTGAGAACGAAGGTGGTGCCTTCGCTCTCAACCGCAGCACAAAGATATAAAATCCCTGTGGATATATTAGTTCATTAAAATCTCCTGAATCAGATTAGAAATTCAACCCAAGGGTAATATTGTGAGTTCCATTAAAAGGATTGGAATCTCTGTAAGCATAATCCAACATGATACCCGTATTGGAATCATCCGGTCCGAGACCAAGCATTACAGAAAATCCAGCTGCAAGTCCAGTATAAACACCTTTATCTTCAAGAGCAGAGCCAGCACCCATTTCATATTTGTAACCACCTCTCAACATGAAAATTTCTGCAAAGGAAAATTCAATTCCTGCTCCAAGATCATCCCGGGAAAAGCTATTTGCAGTAAAGTTTGCCACAGGAGTCAGGCGATAGCGCTCAGCAAAACCAAAGTAAAAGTCATAACTAACACCAACATGTAATAGTGAGGGCAATTCATAAGAAGCAGCTCTTTGGTTAAACCTAAGGTCAAAATCAAAATCGCCTGTTGGGTTGGGCGCTCTAAAGGAAAGACCTTCTCCACTGAACTGCATTGGCGACCCAATATTTCGGAGGGAAATACCAAATTTGAAATTGTCCCTTGGTCCGGTGACATACTGTATCCCTGCATCAATGGCTAATCCAAAAGAAGCCGCATCAGCTATTGACTGATTGATTCCTCTAACCAAAAATCCAACGGAGATGCTGTTCTCAAACATATGAGAATAACCTATGCCCACATGGAAAAAGGTAGGGCTAAAGGTTGCACCCGTTCCTTCGGGTTGATTTGTAGTAGTAACTCTGATATCGCCAAAATCGAGGGCCATCATTGAAAGGCCAAGAGCACCTCTTTCACCCATTTTGAGAGACAAACCCAATGCATTTTTAGAAATTCCGGTGGAATTGAGATATCTGGCATGTCCAATTAAAGCTTGAGACCCATCAATCCTCCCAATACCGGCAGGATTAATTCGCATTGCTTCAACTCCACCAACCATAGAGGCAGTCATGGAGTGTAAACCTGCGGACCTTGCCCAGGGATTCATTAGAAGTTCATAAGCACCTGCCTCGCCCTGACGATCAGGATTACCGGCAAAAACCATTATGCCCCCCAAACACAAGGCAAAAGTGGTTCCTATAAAACGTTGTATAAATTTTTTCATTCAGATTGAGTTAAAAGTTGGAAAAATACCCCGTCAGTTTTTCACTGACGGGGTTATAATCAATTATTTACAATCCAGATGGATCAAAATCGCGGCTAATTCCAAACCATTTGATCACCCTTTCACCAAGACCCGGAGCCTCTACATGGAATAAGTAGACACCGCTAGAAACCGGTATACCTCTGTGGTTTCTAAGGTCCCATTCCAGAGCAGAAGAGGGAAGCCTACCCTTTGTTGGAGGTTCGCTATTGAGGAAGGGTTCGTTTCCACCTCTGCTAACATTGCGCTCATACCTGCGAATGAACTTACCATCCAGCGTATAGATAGTTACTGTTGCAACATCAGGAAGATTGGTGATCTTAATGGTGTTGTCAAACTGGGACTCTTCGTATGCGGAGTAAGCATAGTACGGGTTGGGGACAGCAAGGATCTGATCCAATGCATTATCGAACTCAGTTTCTACCAGGTCAACTGCTTGCTTACCTTCAATTTTGAAGAAGTAGCTGTTATATGCCTTACTACCATCTTCATTGCGCTCACCGACCTGATAAGGCTTGGTGACTCTCAACTGAACTACAGCATCATTGGGTATCAGACCCTCTTCATAAGATAGCAATCCAGTAGCCATAGGCATCGCTGACCATTGAATACGTCTGAGAACCTGCGGTTTTCTAATGGGCTCGGGAGTGACTCCAGACAGAATCGTATGTAATTGTTCACAACCGTCGTACTCTTGATCCGTCACATAAACAAAGTGCTGACCACCGGCTGCAAGGGCAGCTATCCCTGGAAGATCAGGAATAATCAGGTCGCTGTGAGGATTCCACATTCTATCATCACCTGTTAATACATCATCAGGCAGATTAGAGACAAGACTAACTGGGTTGTCCGGGCTGTACATGGTACTTTCACCGAAGAAAACATTCAGGCGCCTACCCGTTTCCACATCTACTGCATATCCCGGGAACCATCCAAACCCATTAGGAAGGCTTGGATCATCAAGAGGAAGACCATCCGGACCAGCATCTTTAGAGGCTGCGGGTCTGTCAATGATATCAAACATGCGGTGACCTCTGAAATTGAGTCCTGAAGCATCGTAAGTGCTATTTGAAGACTCAACAATCATAGCCCGGCTCCACCTACTCTTATCTGAAGTAAAGACAATATCCACGTTGTTAATATTCTGAATACCGTTGGCTCCACTGCATGCCTGGTTATTTGAATTGTTGAACCATGCCGGAGTAAGTAAGGGCGCATTAGGTGGTCTATAATCAAATAAACAGTAAGGATAAAAGCCAGTTTCATTTAGGTCTGAAAAGGCCCTGTTTGGATCCCGATTGAAATCAGATTGTTCAGGGAATGTTTTGATATAATTTAAAGGGCTAGGAGGAAGTCCCTCACCGGTTGGTCCATCTTCCGGAACGAAAGTGAGCCATTGAGGTCCTAGTGGGTCATCATAAACTACTCTCGCACCGAGGAATCCGTTTTCTACATCGATGAACACATTTGTTCCTGGAGCAGTCTCCTGACCAATGGTTACTGAGAACCCCCACCTTCCGATTAAAGTCTCATTGAGAACATCAATACCGGTTTCAGAACGAACTGTTTCTCCTGTACCCAAGTTGGTAACTTCCCATCTTGCATTGCTAGCGAGATTTTCAGAATCTGGGTCCTCATCAAAGAAGGTCAATTGATATTCACCGTCTACAACATCAAGCGGATTGAAAATCATAACGTCAATAGGCCCGCCACCAGAAGCGTAGCGCAATTCCCCATCAAAGGTACCATCTGCAATGGCTTCGCGTATCCCTTCCTCTAGCTGTAAGAAATTTCTTCCTGTACCTGTTCCTTCAAGCCGCGTAATTGGAACACCATCACCATAATCCGCATTCAATTGTTTGTATACGGTCGGTCTTGGCACTACAGTATATACCCGCACATTCCTGGTTCCTTCCAAATAGGGTCTGTCCTGGCCGATTTCAGGCTCTCGCCAGTTGAACTGTTCAAAGTTATTATAACCATATGCAACAACTGCGAAATAATACTTTTTATGATTAATTAGTGCGCGGTCGTCATCTGAGAAAACGTCTTCTATAATTCGGAAGCTGTGCCTTAGACCTCTATTAGTACCGGCTACCATTCTCTTTGGAACCATAATGGCATCGTCAGCAAATGGATCATCAACAGGGAACCAATTGTAAATAGATGTAATATCATTGCGGATATCTGTTTGGAAAACCAAACGAGCTCTGGAAATATCTTCGAAATTCTCTCTGGTAGCTTCTATACTTTCGCTTCTCAACTGGAATACCTGGTAACCTTCAAATACATACATGGAATCGGGCTCACCTTCAGGAATTTGAAGACCTTTCTCCTCGTACCTTAAAAAGGCATTATTCGATGTAATGGTATCATTAGCCATGGTAAAAATCAGCTCCTGATCCAACTCTATCACAAACAGGTCAGGTGCATCGGGGCCTCTTGGAAAATCAAAGCAATTATCAAAAAGTGCCTGAGCAGTTCTGTCAGCGTTGAACAGACGTGTCATATCCGGGCATGGATGTGGAATATCCGGAACCCAAACCACACCAACAATCAGCTCATTAACGGCTCCAGGAATCAATCTGAAAGGACCTGATGCCTGCAATGTTCTTCTGTCTGCTTGTTCAAGCCCTGCAGTACACATAGACCATCCATTTGGATCATCCGGTGGGTCAGGCAATGCATAGCGAGTTGGAGTACCACCACTTGGACGATAACCTGAACCCCCATAAGTAAAAGGTGTTCCATCTCTCCATGACCCGGTCAAATATCTATAGTGCTCAATAGCAGTAGAAGGATCGGTCATAGCCGAAGGGCCGGTGAATCCACTGGGATTGTTATAGTAAACAAAAGATGACATCCCAATCTCCTCTCCAAATTCATCCAATGGTCCTCTGAAATAGTCTAC
>REEI01000016.1 GCA_007695145.1 Saprospirales bacterium
GAATCTGCGAAAATCTGTGAGAATCTGTGGTGAAAAAAAGGAGCGGTTGTGTTCCCCACCGCAGCAAAAGTTTACCACAGATAAAATGCCCCCAGCAAATCCGCGAAAATTATTGGCACAATCAGACCGAAATAGCCAGATCAAGATTTTCATCGCATTGCATAACAAATTCTCCGCGACATTCAGCACCAGGACACCGATGAACTTGAAGCTGATTGATGGTATGGGACAGATCCAAAATTATCTCACTTCTCAATCCGCAATTGGGACAAGTGACTGGTTGGTCTGAATAAAGGTTGGTTTCTGAAAAGTTTATCATAATATTCTATTTTCGATGGATGATCTACTTGCCATGCATTCAAGCGGAGTATATTTTCCGCGAAATATGCTTTGGTTTTTCATCTGCTTGGATATTCACCTACATAGCATGGGTACTGGACTTTCTTCAAAAAAACTAAGGTAAATATACTGGTAATCGGTCAATTATCAATATTTTATGGGATTTTTGGGCCTAGTTGATTGATAATCGATGTAGGGATTTTTTTGGACGGGAGGGGTGGAGATGGTGTTTTTTGGTAAAGCTCTCATCTAACCTTATTCCGCATTAATTCAGATAGACTTGTCGTAAACGGAAAGGCAGAAGCTCTTCCAGAGGAATAGTTGTTTAGGTTTTTGAAGTTCCATTTGACTGCTGCAAATTCTGGATCGGTGACTTTTTCCAGTTCAATTACCAAATAGTTATCTTGAGAAGGAGAGGGGTAGCCTTTTTTTCTTAGGTCATCTTTGGAAAAAACTCTGGGGCCCTTACTAACTATTCGCCACAAGTCCCCGGAATGTTTGTCTCTATGGGTATGTAATAGGAGGTATCTGGAACTTACGGTTTCTTTGTCCAAAACTAAAGACCCCTTTCCAGAACCCATTCGGAAATTATATAGGCCTTTTGATTTAATCCATTCGTACTGTTCTTCTGAATTGTAGAACCCGACAAGCACATACGTTTCGTCCGGTATTAATCCTCTGTTTGAATGATATGCCTCTGGTAGCGACTCCCGGATACCACTATCTGGGTCAGGTGGGTATTGGTAAATATCAAAGGTCCTGAATGCCATCTTTTCTCTTTGGGATGCGCGGTTTATAAAATGGTCAAGGATTTCAAGAATAAATGCTTTTAATTCCCCAATTCCGCTGTCTGTTTTTGAGGGTCTCACTGGAAATGCCCCGAGACCTGGAATTATTTCGTGGAATCCTTTTTGATTAATGGATTTGTCACCGGGATACAACACATAGGCTCCTCCCGTTCTTCGGATTGCATCCTTGTAGGCGTGCATTTTTAGGAGATCGGCGTTTTTGTATAAGCCTTTGCGGTTCTCCGATTTTTCCTCATCTAAATTGTCCACTAAGTTTTGCTCGAGAAATTCAGTCAGATTGGCGATTTTGTATTTCGCATCAAAGTGAACATGTACTATTAGTTCCTGTAATTCGGCTTGTGATTGCGATATACCTAAAGGCCAAAAGGAAAGCGTATAATCTGGTCGCAATGCGGTGGTCCAGCTTCCTGATTCGGGGTAATTTTTTCTTCCGGTAAAAGACCGGTTGTAGTTAAATTGAATATTTAATTTTCTGCTTCCCGAATTGTAGATGCCTCGCAAAGGGGTAAATTTACCTTGTTTTATCTGAAGGTTCAAACCATCGGGAGTTTCTTGAATAAGCTCAGATACGTCCCTGGGCTCGATTTGGAAAATGGATTGCAGTAAATCCAGGAGTTTGAAAAAGAGCCAGTACTCATATAGGGTAGCAATATCTTTTTTCCCTCCGCTGTACACCTCATCACCGCCCTTCCATATTAGTTT
Organism: Saprospirales bacterium; assembly: GCA_007695145.1. GTDB lineage: Bacteria > Bacteroidota > Bacteroidia > Chitinophagales > Saprospiraceae > PWJY01. Next base: position 1,851 of record REEI01000016.1, read on the forward strand.
TGCAGCCAGGTCAAACATTAGCCATACGCGCAATACTTCACGATACCCTTCCTTTCTCTGCAAGACAGGGCTGTTGAGTTTTAATGTGGTGGGTCTTGAGATGTCATTAAATACGGAATGATGCAACTGACTTTCCAGTTCACGAATCAATAATTCTGATTCGTTCTGCATCTTTTTGTGTCCGAATTCTTCGCCTTTCTTTTTGATTTCTGTACAAAACTTCAAAAAACTCTCTAATGCATGTTTGATAAAACGATTTTCCGGAGTGTCTACTGAATCGGTTTTCTGAGCTGTAGTAATTCTCTCCGGCAAGGTTTTCAAGCCATAATTCTCTCTCAAAAACTGGGATGCAGGTAGTTTTGTTCGCTTGCCTCCCTTCAGCAATTCCTTGATACTTGCATTGGAAAATCTTCTGGCATTGCGAATGTCTTTACTCTCTGAAACCTCAGCCCATTGGGTAACTGGAGATGTTGCGATTCGGTGAACGGCTTCAACAAATTCATCAGTTCCAATCACCGATTTAATAAAGGCAAATCTCTGGTAAAGGGTTTTTGGGTTTTTTGTATAATCAACTTCAAAATGATGGGAAACCGGGGAATTGGCTTTTAGCAGGAGATCGGTGCATTTTTCGGTAATCGTTTCTAGCATATCCCGATAATCATCGCGATACCCTGATTTTACGGATTGCACTTCTAATTCTATGTTGCCGCATTCTTTTTGGGTATTTTTATCAATAATTGGAATGGAAAGAGTACCGACAAATATGTTGGGCGCAATGGTGCCTAAATAGGTAGTTCGTCTGTGTTGTTGAATGATATTTTCACCCACATCACCGAGCATATAGTTGGGGAAATTGAGTTGATAATCGTAAAAGCAACCTTCTACCAATTGAAATCTGGCTTCGTAGTTTTCTTTGGAGTTGTCTCCTGCATCAAATAAAGAATCAGACCTGCGGGCATCAATCCAGAGCCGCAATCCCTCGCTTACCGAGTTGAGATTGATTTCTATGTGTGGTAGAGGCTTCATGTTCTATGCTTCCGCATAACTCGCAAATCCATTGTCAATAGCTCCTTTGTACATCCGGTATATTTTTTCTAGCGACAGAGGATATATTACATCAGTCCCATGAAAATCGAAGTCCTCGGCTTCAAAAACGTCCTTGATGATTTTTACATCCCCTTTTATACAAAATGATCCAAGGGTTTCCAGGACTGGACACAATTTTCTGCGGGATCCATGAAGCTTTGGCAATAGTTTTTGCATAATTGCAACATCAACTTTTTCATTGCTCTCGAGCTCACTGTCCAAAGCTGTGAGCTGATTGATTAATCGAATCATTTCAGAGGCAGAGCGGTAACCAAATTCAGCACCCGTTTTCTTCAGTTCTCCGAAAAACTTGACCAGAGTTTTGTTGGTTTCATCCAAATCATATTCCGGAAAGGATTTGTTTTCGGCCACTTTCAAAAAGCTTTGTGCCATATCAGCCCCTTTCTCATACAGTGCTTCCATGTTGATGTCCGTTATGTTATCGAGGAAACTAGCCATTTCACTGTCCGTAACCCGGAATTCAATGGTATTGGCTCTGTCGAGCACTTTTGGACTGAACATATTGGTTGTTTCATCTATGTTGACGGTCCCAATGATAAACAAGTTGGGAGGAACATGCAGTTGGGATGGAACGCCATTCTCTGCCGTTCCCTCTGCGTAAAGCGGAATTGATTCCCCTGACTCCATAACACTTAAAAAATCACCAAAATACCGCTCTACATGGCTCAGGTTCATCTCATCCAGAATCAGGAAGTGTGGCAGGTCCGGATGATTGTTTGCTCGAATAATGAGATCCAGCACCTCGCTGTCAGGTTTGACATATTCATTTGGATTAAGTGCATTTGGATAACCTAATAAAGGCTCTCGGTTGGTCCAGTCAGCACCGACAGGCACAATCCGGTATTGATTGGCATCCGCACAAATCCATTGGACAAAAGCTTGTGCCAGTTTGGTTTTTCCTGAACCAGAGAGACCGGTGAGGATTACGAAGGGTTTGGTGAGTAGGGAAGCAGCAAAGCGAGTTAGAAGGAGATTGGAGTACATCAATCCAGCGTCCTCAAGTTCAGGTCGCCATTGAGTTATGTCAAATTTTGCATCAATCTTATTATTCTGCAAGGTACCAAGGGTATTTTTGTATTGACCAATTATTGACTTTAAATCCCTATTCATTTCATCCTCAGAAGGCAAATTTTTCACATCATAGGCTTTATAGATGAATGAGGCACCATAGCGATCCGGTTTTGAGGAGTACTTGTCTCGGAAAAACTCGTCAATAGATTTCTTGTCCTGAAAATTCCATTCGGCTCTGGGTTTATTTGTCTCACTTATTCCATATGCCAATATGAGTAGATCATAATCCTTGTAATACAAGTAAACAGGATAAATTCCATTGCTGGTGGTGTTGGGCTTTATTAAAAAGGATATCCAAGGGATACGCGCAGGAGTTCCTTGGCCAAAGCTTACCTTAACATCCGTTCCAAGATATTCAGAGTCAAAGTGTTTGGTCTTTAAGTTATCGGTTTTAGCCAGAGCCAAAAACTCCTTTAATTGTTTGTAGTAACTCATCCATATTTTTTCGTCAATGATAAAGTATACTCTTCAATACTCCTTCCGGATTTCATCTCACGATTTTCCGGCCTTCAGCATCTCAGACGGCTAAAGTACGTTGAATTTTTGTGCTAATCAAACTTTTAGGGAGAATGTGGTTGGGGGAATGGAGGATGGCATGGTGGTGGATCAATTAATGGTTAAAGAGAAGGGATGGCTCTTATAGAGCGTAAGGTTTTGCGCATATATTTTGTGAGGTTTGAAAAACACTTTCTCAGCGAATTTTCTTTTTTAATTCTTTTATTTCTTTATCGAGGACAGGAAGGTATCTAACAACTATCAACCAGATAATATCGTCTGAAACTGTATCATAGCCATGAACTATTCGATTCCGGGTATCTACAATTTTTCTTGAATCAGATATTTTGATATTAGGGTGGGCTCTTAAAATTCGGCTCATGGCTTCGCCTATAATTTCAATATTGCGTTCAACCGCTCGCTTTGTTTTTAAATCTTTCTCAAATTCAATGAAATTTTTTGGTTCGGGCAGGAAGTCGTTAATTTCAGAGATTGATTTTTCAATATCTTCAAGTCACACCCTGATTTCGTCTTGCATAAACGAGCATTTTTTGCTGATTCACCAAATTCTCAAATGTCTTGTTCCTGATG
>REEI01000034.1 GCA_007695145.1 Saprospirales bacterium
ATTTTTGAAGTTTTGAAGAGAGGAAAGCCTCCCAGCTTTGCAATTAGTCAATTGCGAGGCCGGCGCGCTTGCAGAGAAATTTCTTCTTCGTTCAAACATAAAAGACTGAACACGGAACATAGTGGAATGCTGATAGGATGAACAAGCTTTGATTCATTTGAATAGCGATTGATGACCCAAAAAGCCATTTCTATTCCGCATGGCTGTAAAATCCAATATCTTCGTTACAGGCTAGAATCTATTCTCAACAACAAAGTAGTGGGATTTGGAGAGAGGGTTTGTGTGGAGAGTTCGTTTAGTATTTGGCTTGAGGCTAGTTTGCGCAGCGCAAGCAGTGATTGAGTAGTTCAACTCATAGTTGAGGGTTACACTGAATTGGGCAATTTGGGAAATCACTATATTTGCAGACTTATTTTCTAACTGGAAAAACTTGAGATAAATGACAGCAGAAAAACAATTACTTGGTATTGGTTCCAGGATTAATCATCCGGTGCATGGCATCGGGGTGGTTATTGGTTTGAGGAAGGTTGCTTATGAAGTAAGCTTTGTGGAACATGGAATAAAAATGGTGGGTAAAGAATACAGTGGTTGGGAGATTATTGAGGCCATCGAAACTTCACAAGAGGTAAGTTTTAATGAAGTAGAACAGGCCCTGGCAAGGGTTTTGAAAGAATTCAACTCAGTAAATGAAGTAGTAGAATTGGGGGACAAATGGAAAAGCGGGACTCTTTTAATAAAGCCCTATGATGATGATTTAAAGCCAAAGGAAATACCCATTGAGGTGTTTTTCAAAAAAATCATCATGCTGAGGGAGCGGCTCAGAGTCATGGAACAGAAAATTAACAATTCAGCCCTTTCTGAGGAAGAAAAATTAAACCTGCAGCAATACATCACACGCATCTACGGAAGCCTCACCACCTTCAATGTCCTTTTTAAATACAAGGATGACCATTTCGTAGGTGAAAGGGGGAAATAATACCCGTTTAAACCCGGGGCTCTTTTTGGGGTTGTCTTGAAAGACTTAGAATAATAAATATATGAAGTGGATTTCAATTCCTGCAATACTCATCCTGATTGCGGTTTTCATGACGGGATGCATTGAGGTCAGAGACCCCTATGACCAATTGCCACCAGGACCCTGGAGAGGTGTACTTTACTTAGACCAGCAAACATCTTTTCGCCCGGGTACAGACTTTAGAGTAACCCGGCCGGGGGATGTAGTGGAGAAAATTCCCGACAACCAATTGCCATTCAATTTTACCGTAAGATATGACAGAGGTGGTGAGATGGAACTGGTTTTTACCAATGCTGAAGAGGATTTGGTGGTGAGAGACATTGCCATGGGTACAGACCTTGCCCTGGCCAAGGATACTCTCAGAGTAAGGTTTCCCGGAAGTGATAATTACCTTAAAGCTGTATTTGCTGAAAATACCCTGCAGGGTTACTGGGTAGTACCTTCAAGGCCAAATTATCGAGTGCCCTTCGATGCCAGATTTGGTCTAAATCACCGATTTCAGCTCCCAGTGAATCTGTCGGAACCCTCCGAAAACCTTTTTGATGGCAAGTGGAATGTCACCTTTGAACCTCAGGGGGACCAGCCGATACCTGCAATTGCAGAATTTTCTCAAGCCGGAAAGCATCTTTCGGGAACCTTTATAACCAATACCGGGGATTACAGGTATTTACAGGGCAATGTAGAGGGCGACAAATTGTGGTTATCCACTTTTGACGGGGTCTTTGCATTTCTAATCGGTGCAAAGATTTTTGATGGAGATAAGCTAGAGGGGTTCTTCAAATCCGGGTCTCATTATACCACTGACTGGATAGGGTTCAAGGGGGAATTACCTGAATTAAATGACCCACTTACGATGACTGAGTTCAAGTCGGACCAACTTGAATTTGAAGTGATTGACTTGGAAGGAAATCACATCAGTTCTTTAGACTTCAAGGGAAGTCCTATGGTCGCTTTGATCACCGGAACCTGGTGTCCAAACTGCAAGGATGCCATAGCTTTGCTGGAAGAATTGAGGAAAGAATTTGACTTTGAGGTAGTGGGAATTTCCTTTGAAAGGTATGAAGCAGCTGAAAAAGCACTGCCGGTATTGCGGGATTATTCGCAAGACCTCAACCTGAGTTTTCCGTTGTACTTTGGTGGACATTATCACAGAGAAAATGCTGCCAAAATAATGGGGATTAAGGGTAGGGTCAACGCTTTTCCCACAATCATTTTTCTCGATTCCAATCACATAATAGTGGGGAGCTATACCGGATTTTCAGGACCTGCCACCAGCGTTTACCCATCTTTGGTTGAGAGCTTTCGATCACAGATTCAAAAAATTGTTTCCCATGAATAAATATGTAATGATCACGGGAGCCACTTCTGGCATTGGTAAGGCGAGTGCCCAACTTTTTGCCGAAAATGGCCTCAACCTCATTCTTACGGGGAGGAGGGAAAAAGCCTTAAGTGACCTAAAGTGTGAGCTTCAAAGGAAAGACGGTATAGATATATTCCCCTTGTGTTTTGATATCAGAGAATCGGAAAAGTGCAGGAGCGCAATCGAAAACATAGTCCATGAGGGAATTGTACCCGAATTATTGATCAATAACGCAGGTGGAGCAAAGGGATTGGCCCCTATACACGAAGGTAGTTTAGAACACTGGGAGACCATGATAGACACCAATATCAAGGGACTGCTTTATATAAGTCGGTTCATTTCGGCTGAAATGGTTAAAAGAGGGGGTGGACACATAATAAATGTGTGTTCAACAGCAGGACATGAAACTTATCCAAATGGAAACGTTTACTGTGCGACCAAACATGCTGTAGACGCGCTTACTAAGTCAATGAGACTGGACTTGTACCGCCATGGAATTAAGGTCAGTCAAGTTTCTCCGGCTCATGTGGAAGAGACGGAGTTTGCCCTCAATCGATTTGATGGGGATTCCGAAAAGGCGAAAATTTACGAGGACTTCAACCCATTAAAGGCTTCAGATGTGGCCAGGGCCATCTTTTTCATTTACTCTCAGCCAGCCCATGTAAATATTCAGGATATTCTATTGATGGGAACTCAACAGGCTGGGAGCAATTTCATTGATCGATCCGGAAGGAAGTACGATTGAGGCTTTGCCACAATTGCGAACTGTTGTACTTTCGCAGCTCAAAATCAACCACAATCAGTTCTTTATTAAACAGCGATGAAGAGAATAAGAATCAAAGAGTTATTGAAATCAGAGCCCATCGGTGAAAAGGTTACAGTAAAAGGCTGGGTCAGAACCTTTAGAAACAATCAATTTGTTGCACTAAACGATGGCTCAACCCTGGACAATATTCAGTTGGTCCTTCAACTAGGTGACTTTGAGGAGGAACTTATAAAAAAGGTGACCACCGGAGCTGCAGTTTCTGCTGTCGGAACAGTAGTTAAGTCCATGGGTAAAGGCCAGAGTGTAGAAATAACGGTAGAGCAAATCGAGGTGATTGGTGAAAGTGATCCCGAGAAATATCCGCTTCAACCAAAGAAGCACAGTATGGAGTTTCTGCGGGAAAATGCACATCTGCGCTTTAGGACCAATACTTTTGGAGCTGTTTTTCGCATCAGACATGCAGCAGCAATGGGTATTCATCGTTTTTTCGATGAGAGGGGCTTCCTTTATCTTCATACCCCAATTTTGACTGCCTCGGATGCTGAGGGAGCTGGAGAGATGTTTAGAGTTACGACTTTGAGTGCCCAATACCCGCCACTGACTGAAGAGAATGAAGTAGACTTCTCCAAAGATTTTTTTGGCAAAGAAGCCCACCTTACAGTTTCAGGCCAATTGGAAGCTGAGTTGGGAGCCCTTGCGCTGAGCGATGTGTACACCTTTGGACCGACCTTTAGAGCAGAACATTCTCACACCACGCGACACCTTGCAGAATTTTGGATGATAGAACCAGAAATGGCCTTTGCTGATCTCAATGACAACATGGATCTGGCAGAAGAGATGCTAAAGTACCTGATTGCCTATTTGCTGGAGCATTGTTCAAAGGACCTTGAATTTCTGGATCAACGGCTTCATCAGGAAGAAAAAAATAAGCCGATGGACCAACGATCCCCAATGGGACTCATTGAAAAATTGCAGTTTTGCCTTCAAAATGACTTCGAAAGAGTAACCTACACTGAGGCTATCAATATTCTCAGAAACAGCAAGCCAAATAAGAAGAAAAAATTCCAATTTGTCATAGAAGATTGGGGAGCAGATCTCCAATCAGAACACGAGCGCTACCTGGTTGAAAAACACTTTAAAAAACCGGTTATCCTTTACAACTACCCTAAAGACATTAAGGCATTTTACATGAGGGTAAATGAGGATGAAAAAACCGTGGCGGCAATGGATATTTTATTTCCGGGGATAGGAGAAATAATCGGCGGTTCTCAAAGAGAGGAACGCCTGGCGGTATTGCAATCCAGAATGGAAGAAATGGACATACCCCAGGATGAAATGTTTTGGTACCTGGATATCAGAAAATTCGGAAGTTGTCCACACGCGGGATTTGGCCTCGGCTTTGAGCGCTTTGTACAATTTGTAACAGCAATGGGGAACATACGCGATGTCATTCCATTTCCCCGTACCCCTGGAACAATTACTTTCTGATCAAAGTGCTTTGAACCAGTCCTGAAAATAATGCCCAATCCAGGGTGTCGTTTTTAGCTCTCCTCCAGCTGCACCAATAAGACTCATCACCCAAAATACGATAATCACTATGGAGAGAATCCAGCCAATTATGGGTATAAACGAGAGCAATATTGAGGCAATGATTAGGCCCAGCATTTGGCGAATGTAAAAAGAGGCGAACTCATCTCTTTTATCCGACTGATTCAATACCAGTGCAACTATCCAACCAATTAGGGTAATGTGTGCTACGATTGCTTTAGTTTTTCCATCCATGATTTTAAAATTTTAATGATTATTAATTGTTA
>REEI01000015.1 GCA_007695145.1 Saprospirales bacterium
GGGCGGGCTGGCAATCCAGTGGACCTTCAAGAGAGAGAACCGCGAAGCGGGCGGGTGGGCAGTCCGGTGGACCTTCAAGAGAGAGAACCGCGAAGCGGGCGGGCAATCCTGTGGACATTCAAGGGAAGGAACCGCGAAGCGGGTGGGTGGCTACGTGACCCGTACGTACGGTGGTACTTCGACGGGCTCAGTATTAATGTGAGAGGAGGTTGCTGAGTAGGATCGAAGCACGCACTCCGACCCTTTTTTTGCTTTAAAGCCTGCTTTGATCAACGAATAGCGTACCCTGGCAAAATCCGGCATTAGAATCTATACTGGTAACCGGCTCTAAAAACCTGAGTTTCATAGAAATCAGAGGATCTGAGTACAAAGTCACCACCTTCTGTAATGGTTTTTACATTCATGGTATTCAATATGTCCGATCCATTCAGAAATACTTCACCCTTCTCCTGCTGAACCGGCATTCTTAACCCAAAATCCACACTGTATCTTTCGCTGATTTCGCCCTGTGGAATGATATCCGGCGCATAATAAATCACGGAGATCTGTAACTGCAAATTCGCAGGCAGGGATATGGTTGTACCTGCTTTTATATTTCCCGTCCAGGCCCTTTGTCTGTCCTGCGAAAATTCGGTTATTTGAGGATAGGCATTGGCCAGAGTGAACGCTTCAATGATGTTTTCATAAAAATTGGAATTGAGGTTCACCCTGAAATCCCGAGACCAGCTGTGGGACCAGGTCATCTCAATTCCCCGGTTGCTTCCTTTACCTGCATTTTGATTAATTCTGACCAATCGACTATTTTCATCGCCTGTTCTCGTGATAATGGTTGTAATCATTTGGTCGCTAAACCGTGCATAGGAGGCAAAATAAAGATAACCTTGCTGATAAGTTCTTTTATATGCCAATTCCAATGAATTGGTAAACTGCGGCTGCAATCCGGGGTTGCCGATATTAAGTATTTCAGGATCAGAGTAATGCGGAAATGCTCTCAGTTGACTTTCTGCAGGTCTGTCCACCCTTCTATTGTAGAAAAAGCTGACATTGTTGGCGTCATTAAACAGATAGGCAATGCGCAGTGACGGAAACAGCCCAAAGTAATCATACCCATCGCTTTCATAAGTGCTGTGATTGGGATCTACCAGATAATCCACCTCGGCGTATTCAATTCTCAGACCCGCTTCAACCTCAAAATCGGGGTTTTCATAAATGTAATTGCCATAGGTCGCATACAACCATTCCCGATATTCAGCCGTTCCCTGAAGCTCAAGATCAAGTATGGAATTGATGCCCGGAGTAAAAGTTATTTCATTTGGGAATATTCTTGCTCTCCCTTTTAAACCGGTTTCAAAGCGACCAGTTCTCAAAGGGTGAAAATAATCCAGCTCCAGATCAAATATATTCTCATCTGCAACCAAATCAGTAGTATCAGTCCCCGGAATCCCGGATTCCATATTGGTAAAGTGGAACAATTCATCTTTTCGTCTGAAAGAATAATTAAGGGTGGATTCCAGCTTTCTTCCGGCCTGAGGAAAAGAATACTGATGCCTGACCGAAGTCATAAAAGTTTTATTTGATTCATACTCATAGTATTGCCATAGACGGACCAATGCTCCGGTTTCATTATTGAGATAGGGCAGGTCTCCCAAATCAGTATAATCTCTTTGGTTGTATAGTATAAAAAAGGTAAAACTGTTTTGATCATCAGGCATCCAGTCCAGCCCGGTTTTTATGTTATAAATCGGTTGGGTTCTGTTCTCCAGAAACTGTTGTCTGATTGCCGGTTGATCATCAGTATATTCCCTGATAATAAATTCATTGCGGGTAATCAGTTTGTGCCAAAGTACATCACCCTGCGCAAAAAAATTCAGCCTGTTTTCACGATAGTTTACTGAAAAACCGGGATTCAATTTAGGCGTAAACCGATATTGATCTCTGATATCGGCAATATTTTCTCTTTTTTTACTCAAACTGCCTATACCTGCAGAAAAATTCACATTTCCATTCCAGCCCTTTTCACTACCTTTTTTATAGACAATATTGATAATTCCGGCCATAGCGTTGGCATCATAACGCGAAGAAGGATTGTTGATGATTTCAATTCGTTCGATTGAGGAAACCGGAATATTGTCCAATCCGCTTTGACCTCCCATGCCTGTAATAGCCGTTTGCTGTCCGTCTATCAGCACTGCCACCCGGTTACTACCCCTGATCTCAACTTCTCCGTCCCGGTTTATGGTTACACCCGGCAAACTCTGCATGGCATTCAATACAGAACCACCTTGCTGACTGATTTGCTCGTCCATATTGTACACCCTTCTGTCCAGATTTCTCCCAATTTCATCTCTTCTTGCACTGATTTCCAGTTCACTGATTTCATAGGCTTTAGCTTCAAGCATGATAATCCCGAGATCAAGGAATTCACTCAGTCGTCCTACGTAAAAACTCTGCGAATAAGTCTGGTACCCGATGTAAGATACCTTCAAAATATAAGTACCCCTGCTCAATTCAGAAAAAGAAAATTGCCCTCTCTGATCTGTGACTGTACCTCTAAGAAATTCCTCTTCCTGACTGTCATAGAGCAGTACATTGGCAAACATAATTTCTTCATTGGTGTCGCTTGCCCGCAATTGTCCCGAAACAGTTGCCCTTTCATTTTGTGCATGGAGGACTTCCCCCTGAAAAAAACCAATTAATATTACAAGTATCAATGGAAGCGGAAAAAGGAGTTGGTTCTGCATGTTTACTTTAATTTAAAAAAGTTAGTACGAAAAGGAAAAATCAGGATTCCCGTCTTAAGCTTTATCTGCGTTTAAAAACAGTTTTACTGACATAATATTTGTTTTCAAAAACCAGTGTAAAGATTATTTGGCCGGCACTTGTCTCTGCTCTGAATTCCAGAATGTTTTCCCCTGAAATGGTTTCTATATAACCCATTTCAAATATTTTTCCTTGCATATCGGTGATGAAATAATCAACTTTCCGAGGCGAATCCAGTGGGAAACTGACCGTAAACTTATCATCAGCCGGATTGGGAAATATGCTAAAGGAATAAGGATTTGACCCATTCAAGGGACCAATAATACTGCTGATTTCATCTTTTTTTAATCTGATCTCATAAATTACATCATCTGCCTCGGTTAAATGGGTTTGATTTGTTGCGAATGCATTCCTAATGGGACTGTATATGCCTCCATAAATATACCCCAAGAGAAATTCCTCCTCCTCAATCTCGGACAACTTTATGGCTTTGTTTTGGTATTGCGGAAGATCAGGATTTACAATAAATTCAGCACTCGCTCCCCTTAGGCCTGGCATTTCAATGGGAAGTACAAATTCCTCATGCGATCCATCACTGTGACGGGTCATCAGACTGATGGTATTTACAAAAGGTACCAGATCATCCCGCACCAATTCCCCGTTTTCATAGTAATACTGACTGATGCCTCCAAAGAACAAATTGTGCATTTGACCGGTATTGCTGTCATACAAACCCACTTTTGGGCTGTGGTAATTACTCAAATACTGATTAAATCCGGGTATCGGCTCATATCCGTCTTCAGAAATATAAACGGGATAAAGAAATGGTAAATCCTCATTGATTTGAAATACTCCGGAAGAAATCATATATCCTTCCTTGTCGTCAGCAAGGATCTGCGGCACCAGATTGTAGTCTCTCCGCCTGAGATGTATGGCATCGGTAATTGCCGAGTAATCCTCAATTGCGGGCTCGCCTTCACCCCAACCTAGTCTGAATTTCCTGATTTGATTGGTATACTCCTGAGAAAAACCGGGCCCATGATTAGGACCATGAGGGTTATACCTTCCATCAAAGCGATGACCTCCAACCAGATAATAATAATCACCCAACTTCCCAAGCTGTCCACCGGTAACTGCCATACGTTCATCGTGCTGTTGACTAAAAAAAGGAGTGATATCTGATCCATTAATAATGGCATCCACCAGTTCTGGTAATTCCAAAACAGCCAATTTAGGAAAGGTAATATGATCATTCGCAGAAGGGGAATAAGCATATCCACCAATAATAATCAAATGGTCTCCATCCTGATAAAAATTCATGTTGGTTGATTGAAGTTGCTCTCTGAGTCCCAAAGGTAAAATTTCAACAGAAGACGACCAATATTCCTTATTTACCGGATCAATTACCAGAATATCTGAATTATTAAAACTCTGAGGAAAGGCATTGAATGGCTGGCGCGCATGAATTCCATCCCTACGTCCACCAATAACAACCCATTTTCCTTGATGCTGTGCAAAAGCATAAGAATGAAGACCGGGTAAATTGTCAACTGAAACCGGTACTAATGAAATTTCATAATTAAAATTACTTTGGCTCTGTGCATCTAAACTTACTATTAAAAGTAAGATTGTAATGATTTTAAAAATTCTGTTCATATATTTTGTCTTTAAACTTGTTTTCTGTTTTTCGTTTAGTATTGCCACCAAGGTCAAGTATAAGAGCAGTAGCGGATTTCAAGACGATTACCTGTCCGGTAATACCAAAGTTCATTAAATGCACAGACCTTGAATTTGCCACTTCACCCGCTATTACGCTTATACAATGTGTGTGCCACGAATGGCCAACCTTCCATCAAAGATAGCTAATTGATGGAAAAGTAAGGATGCTGAAAGCAGTATTCATTAGCTAATGGAGCATGACTGACCGATCTCGAAGGGTGACTGACCGATCTCGAAGAGTGAAGGTCCTGTGGACCTTCAAGGGAAGGAACCGCGAAGCGGGCGGGCTGGCAATCCAGTGGACCTTCAAGAGAGAGAAGCGCGAAGCGGGTGGCTACGTGACCCGTACGTACGGTGGTACTTCGACGGGCTCAGTATTAATGTGAGAGGAGGTTGCTGAGTAGGATCGAAGCACGCAGTCCGTTCCCTTCAGGGAGCGGAGCCGCCTACTCGATTGTAGTCAGTGCTCCTATA
>REEI01000106.1 GCA_007695145.1 Saprospirales bacterium
TTTTGGGTCCGTTTCAATCTAAAAATTTTAAATATGGGAAGTGCGAAACTTGAGTTAATTACTATTGCCAAATGTTAAAATTTAAAAAATAACATTTTGTTAACTTTTTTGTGCATTACTTTAGTAGAGTTTTGCATAATTATAAAACAAACAAAAAATTGCTATGAAAAAGCTTAAAATCAATTACCAATCAATTACCAATCAATTACCAATCAATTACCGATTAAAAGTCTTATCTGCGCTCCCTTTTTGTTCATTATGCTTGCTATTTCTATTGTAGGGGTTTATGGACAAATTAGTTTTGATGGGCATGATTACTTTTTTCAAAATGGGAACTGTAGTTCTTTGCTTTTTGAAGATTCAACGGAATATTTAGTCCTTACGGAAGGTTTGTGCAATGACAATGTGCTTGTTGAATTTAATGCTACTACTGACTTTCTTCTTCAAACAACAGGTATTGAATGGTCAGATTCCAGTAAAGTTATTCTTAGATTTGGATCATCCTTTGACGAGGTTGAAATTGTTTTTGAGAGAGCACTTGGTGAGGACTTACTTAAAGTTTATTTAGTGAATGATCAATTCGCTGAATTGCAAACATCGCATGGTGCCAGCTTGGTTTCTAACCTATTTGACACTCTTTATATTCATATGAATGGCAATTTCCCTTTAGAGTCGATTTCTATTTTAAATTTCATGGTCATGGCTAGAGGGGCCAATTTCTATTTAGGATTAACATTTGCCGGTCTTCCTGTTATTTCCGTTAACCAGGATTCATTTGAATTGAATTGGATATCAATAGGATTGGGTCATACAATTTCTTCAGTTGAGTTCCTGGAGATCGATTATTCAAATTTTATTGATATTTGGGGAATTGAAAAATTTGACACGGACGTTAAGGAGTTTCAAATAAGTTGGATGCCGTCTGAGATTGAGGCTGGTGGAAGCGATATTATTACTGGTGGTAACCTTAATCAGGTAGATGGCATTTTTCTTAATAATAAAGAGGTCGAGTATTCATTTATTGACTTTGAAAACCTTAAGGTGGATTGGCCTGCCCTGTTGCCTGAATCTGGAGACTTAGTAATTGTTGGAACAATTAATGCAATAGTAGTAGAAAATCTTCCAATTGAAGAGCCATTTATTACTCCTTATTTTGATGACTTCACCTCTATCCTTTTTGAGGATAGTTCTTTTACTTTATACTTAAAATGGAACGAACCTGATCCTTTTTTTTTCGGCGATTATAGATTGCTTATTCATGAACAGTACCATGGCGAGGTAGCACCCCCAGAATTGTATCAAAACACAATAGTTACCTCAAATAATGAACTTATTTTGACTGGCCTTCCATTAGGGGATGGATTTAGGATTTTATTACAAAAATACGATCAGTCAGAAGATGACTTTATAGATTCGGATTTTCGAATCTTGGAACACAGTTTGAATAATGATCTTTCCTTTATGCTACCGGAAAAGCCATATAAGCTTTTACTGGAGTGGGCAAGAAATAGTATTGGGATTGATATGGTTTCATTTTTTCAACAAACTAGCATAAATCCCATTGCAGTTAGGGCTCTTCTTCAAAAAATAAATAACGGAAGAGGATTTGATTCTTCTACCAATCCATGGTATTCTGATGAGGGTTTTATAATTTTTGTGCCAGATGACCCAGATCCGGATGACCCAGAACCAGATGATCCACCTGTGGATAGAGGTTGTGAATGTAGGACCGTTACCCAGAGTAGGGGGCTACATTCTGACATACATAATGCATCTGATTACAATTATGCGAATGAAGTTTGGCTTTTACCCGATGTTTCTAAACATGTATCCAAGGATAAGAAAAATAAAAGGCGTTGGATGCGCACCCAAAAATTGGGAGCTGCTGTCTACCGAGAGGTGTTTACCCAAAGACGAAGAAAAAGCACTAGGTATAATTATTTCTTAAATTACGATCATGAAAATGCAGAAAATATGCCCATAAGTGCCAAACCATCTCAAAGTAGTTCAAGTTTAACAGTTTCATTGGTATGTAATGCTATCGTTAATGGCAGATCGACTAAAACTCCATGTTATAATATTTGTAAAACTTCCGCTCACCTAAAATACCGGTATAATTCTCAACATATCCTGGATTTAAAAAGTTATGCAAACACTTTGAACTCCTATGCCAGAACATTTGGTGCTGATGAAGTATTTCTTACTGTAAGACATACAAATAATTCAGTATCACAGCAGGAACTTATTTGGGCAGGAATAGGTGCTGTCGAGGACTTTTGCAGTTCATCTTTTAATACTGATTTTCTCGGTGTATTTGGCAGTTTCGCGGGACAGTTAGCACAATATATTGATTTTGAATCGGGTGGGTTTTCGTTTGACTTGGAGGAGTTGTTTGATGATCCAGATAACATTAAAGAATTACTTGAGAGCCTGAAAGAGGTTTTAGATACAGAATTCATCAAAAGGCAGGGTAACTGTGATGAAACAGCCAGATCAACCGAACTAAATACCCAAGATGAAATATATCACTTTGAGCTTGGTCATGGAGATGAATTTGTATTTACCCTATACTCTAAACAAAGAATTGGTAGTCGGGTGTTAAGAGCTAGAGCAAGAACAAAAATAGCTACTGATTTCCATTTATTGTTGAATATTGGAGACCTAGGATATACTTCAGAAAAGTATGAATCAAACAGAGATTCTTGTTGTATTTTCTCTAGGTCTCTCTATATTGTCGGAAGCCACGATACTTTATATGTTGGAAAAAATGGGATACCTTTTCCAGACAATCCTACATTTTTAGCTGACCAGAATATAGTTGTGACAAAATACCCGGATCACATCTCTGATATTGGAGGAAGTATTCCTGTTGATTTAAAAAATCTAATTGGAGGGTATTTGCCATTGGACAAGAACCACCTCCATTTGCCTTTGGAATCTTATATTTACTGCATCCCAAATTCAGCTTCAGGTGGTTCCTCTTTGATTATTTCTAACAAAGAGTTTATTCGCTACCAATGTAGGGAGTTAAATGAATGCATTAAATTTTATCCCAATCCTCTGGGGTTTAATGACTTGAATATTCGGATTTCAGAAGAGGAAATCGCAACAAAAGTATCCAACATTCACATATACAATAGTAATGGTCAATTAATTAGAAGTTTTTTTGGGAATGGTTTAATTAAAGGTGAATTTACTATTTTTAATATACCTAACCATTTTTTTCCATCTGGTGGAATGTATTTTATTGAGTTAGAAGTACAGGACAAGTATAATATTGTAAAATCTGTTTTTGTACAACGATAAAAAATATGGAGTCCTTGAAAATTAAACTGTTTTTATTGCTTCTGGTATTTCTACTATTTATCTCCTGTAAAGAGGGTGACTGCGATATCCAATGCCCTAGAATAGCAGGCCCTGTGTTAGTTAACACCGAGTGCGAATGTGATTGTGCTACAGAAAAGCAAGTACTTATTAGCGGGCCTGTATATTACATTTGCAATTTTATTTATCCGAATCACACCTACAGTTTAAGGCTTGAGGATTACAGCAGGTTAAATTGCGATGAGATAGACTTGGCGTTTTTAAATGTATACCCAGAATTTCAACTTTTTACCGGCTTCCTCCAAATTCCATATGAATTGGAGGATATAAAAGAGGAAACTTTGATCTTTAGATTAAATATCGCTAAAAATGGTGAATTTCAAATTCTAAGTGATGGCATCTTATGTAATGCAGTCACTCAGAATGAGGGGGACAGAAGCGAATTGTTGATTTATGATCAACAGGGCATAGCCCAGGTCAATTCCGCGGAGGAGGCTAAACCCATTTACCTCAACGGCTGTGAAGATACTAGAAGACCTGCAAGAGCAAAGGGTTACTTTAGTGAGGATTTGATATCTTTGCATTTCTTCTTTTATCTGGACGAAGGTGCTTATTACAACCATCCAGATCAATACCTCTACTCGGAGATTTTAAACTTCGATAGAAAATTTAGCAGCTATGAACTTGAGGAATAGTTATTGTACTGAAACTACCGTTCACAATGGAGGGCACATGACAAAAAATGCGCTCTCTATTGTTTTTTTTCTGAGCCTTATCATCACCATCACCGTTTCTTCTTGTAAAGAGGAATGTATGGATATTTGCTTGGAGGTTTCTTTGATCCTGGATGAAACAAGCTGTAGTTGTGTTTGTCCGGAAAAACAAACCCCATTTAAAATCAATGGTTATATTTATTGTTTTGAAGAATCAAAAACCCATTATATTTATATTCTAGAAAACTTAAATGCACCAGCTTGGATTCTAAGCGAAGTTGACTATTGTAGTCCCCCGGAAATTTTCATATCCAGAGTTCCAAAATTTGTGGACTCTTTGGAGAGTTTTTACATAGAGTGGTACGAGGACTCTCAATACAGTTTCTATTTTGAATTTTACATACAACCGTTTGGTAATCAACGATGCAGATCTGCTAATACTAGGGATAGGATCATTCCTATCAATTGGCTGAAGAATGATTTTCTCCCGGAGATATATATCTTTGGAATTGAAAGGTTTTTTAACCAGGGTGCAATGAAAGAGATTCACAACAATTTATTCAAGAAGACCTCTGGCATTGGACTGGTTCAACTAAGTGAAAATTTGGACTCCCTGACTTTTCATTATCTAGGCTATAAGAATCTTACCCATATGCATGATGCTTTTTACGATCTTGCCCCAGACTATATATTTAATTTTCCCTATGTTCCAAGGGATCCATTGGAAATGCATTACGATCCACTTCACCTACAGCTTATTTTTTCAAGATTAGAATTTTAAGTAAACCATGAATACAACAGGACTGCATTTATTTTATTTGATGCTCCTTTTTACAAATTTCTCGTATGCTTGTGGTGAGGATGACTGCGATATCCAGTGCCCTAGGATAACAGGCCTTGTGGTAGTTTACACCAATTTCGAATGTGATTGTCCATCAGACAATCAAGTACTCGAAAGTGGTCCGGTCTACCATCTTTGCAATTTCATTGAACCTATGAAGGAATTTGCGTTGAGGCAAAAGGATTGCAAAAAGTTTAATTTTGATGAAATAGATTTACCATTTCTAAATGTGGATATGGAGTTCAAGCTTTTCACCGGATTCCTCACAGTACCTATCACAAACGGAGATATATCTGAAGATGCGATATTGTTTAAGTTCAACTTAGCAAATAATGGAAAGTTTTTTTATTGGGATTTCGCACCATTTTTCCTCTTTTTTGAATGTAATACCAGGAAGTCATTTTTGAAGTTGAATTATACAAGGTTTGTGGCTTTTTTACATTTCAATAAATTTGTCAATAACGGTTCTCCGGAGATTTACAGTTGGAATGTAAATAGCCTTTTTAGGTATTGGGATCGGAACTTTGACGGAATTTTTTTCCCTGAAAGAGCTCAGGGCTTAGATGTCATTCAGTTCAGCGAGGATATGAGTGAAATGAGGTTTAATTACTTTGATTATGATTATTTCGCTGATTTTTTTCACGCCTATCACAATTTGACTAGTGAGGAAGTGTTTCAATTTGCGTTTGTTCCCTTTGAGGGCTCCCATGATCCTTATGATCCTGTTTATATGCGCCTTGTATTTTCTAGAATTGAAATTGAGTAGAGCTATGGGTAAGTTAGTGGTATATGCGTGCATCATTTTTTGGACAAGTCTGTTGTGTATCTCCTGTAAGGAAAAAATTTGTCCCGATGTTTGTAGTGAGGCTCTTCATTTAGAATCGGGAATTGATTGCAAGTGTGAATGTGTCAGGGGAACTACATTTAATAAACTCATGAGAAAGTGGAGTGATTTAAGGATCTGCATTCACGAGTTTATTCAGGAAGAGGAACCATATATTCTATTGAGCCATCAGGCTGATTTTCTGACCTGTGGCAGAT
Organism: Saprospirales bacterium; assembly: GCA_007695145.1. GTDB lineage: Bacteria > Bacteroidota > Bacteroidia > Chitinophagales > Saprospiraceae > PWJY01. The sequence goes on from REEI01000106.1 coordinate 5,920, forward strand.
CTGATTATCTGCTCTTATACCTGGATACTAAGCCACTGCTTCCACATCCCGCCATTCCTGATGCTGAGCAGGGTTTCTTCAGAATCAATTTCTATGGCCAACTTAGCAGGAATTTGTACGGATACACAAAATATCATGACAATGATACCTTGCACATTGGTCACGGCTTGAACCCTGCTGTTAGCAATCGGTCTTTTTTCTGTAGTGAGACATCCTTCCACTCCGGCAAATTGTATTTTTCAGAGGGAAACCTTATTTGGGAGAAAATGATTTATGGTAGCTCTGTTGATTGGGAATTGGAAACCAATGCTATAGGGGCCTACCGATTGTCTTTTTCTCTATTGGAGCCTATACAGTGACAGGGATTAAACTTTCTTTAAATCCCTCTATCAAAAAAAGAATTATCACTCATACCCGTTCGTTCTAGGTTAAAAGAATCCAAATGAGCGATAGGACAGTTTTAAAAGGTGGTGAATTTGTTGTTGCTGATTCCAGTCCGGGGGATTTGTGGTTTCCTGAAGAGGCGAATGAGGAACAACAGATGATCAGAAAATCTTGCAGGGACTTTGTAAGTAATGAAGTTCAGGGCAAAGGCGATAAAATTGAAAATCAGCTCGATTTGCTAAAGAAGTCGGCCGATTTAGGACTTTTGGGCGCTCACATTCCCGAACAATACGGTGGTATGGAGTTGGACTCTAACACTACCACTATCATACTAGAAGAGCTCGGCAAGGGTGGGGGATCTTTCGATACTTCGTTTGCGGCACATACGGGAATCGGCATGTTACCCATTTTGTATTACGGCACGGAAGAGCAGAAAAAAAAGTACCTGCCTCCAATGAGCGATGGTTCCCTCATTGGGGCTTACTGTCTTACGGAGCCGGGATCGGGTTCAGACGCTCTCGCAGCAAAGACCAGAGCTGATCTTTCGGAGGACGGAAGTCACTATTTACTGAACGGCCAAAAGATGTGGATATCTAATGCCGGATTTGCAGGTGTTTTTATCGTTTTTGCAAAAATAGGAGGTGAGCAGTTCACCGCCTTTATTGTAGATGCCGGTCTGGAGGGAATCAGTCTGGGGGCTGAGGAGGATAAATTGGGAATCAAGGGTTCTTCTACACGGCAAGTGTTTTTTGAAAATGTAAAGGTGGACAAAGCCCAGATACTGGGGGAGGTCGGCAAGGGTCATCACATTGCCTTTGCTGTGCTTAATATAGGCAGATTCAAGTTGGGAACTATGTGTATGGGAGGTGCAAAATACGCCACCGCTGACGCTGTAAAATACGCTAATGAACGCCATCAGTTCGGCAAACCAATTTCCTCATTTGGAGCTATTCGCTTTAAATTGGGGGAAATGGCCATAAGAATTTTTGCACTGGAATCTGCTGTTTATAGGGTATCTCAGCTTATGCAGGAAAGAAGGGCTCAGCTGGTATCAGACGGCAAGGACTATGCCGAATCACTTCAGGAATCAGCAGAGGAGTATTCCGTGGAATGTGCCATCATTAAAGTATTTGGTTCCGAAGTTTTGGATTATGTGGTCGATGAATGGGTACAGATTTATGGCGGGTATGGCTTCTCCGAAGAGTATATACCTGCTAAGGCGTATCGCGATGCTCGAATAAATCGTATCTATGAGGGCACCAATGAAATCAATAGACTGCTGATGGTCAATATGCTGTTGAAGAAGGCAATGAGAGGGGAATTAAATCTCACGGATGCTGCCTGGGCAGTGCAAAAAGAGCTCACAAAAATGCCTTCGTTTGAAGGAGAATCTGGGGAATGGCAGGGAGAGATAAAAGCGGTTGAAAACATGAAGAAAAATTTTCTCCTCACAGCCGGAGCAGCGGTAAAATATCAAATGGATGGAGCCCACGATTTGAAAAATGAGCAAATGATCCTCAGCAATGTAGCTGACATCCTCATCGATCTTTTCGTTGCGGAATCACTTTTACTAAGGGTTATGAAAGAGGCCCTACCTGAAAATTTAGAGCAATATCGCGCCATTCTTACCTCCTTTCTTTCAGAAGCACAAGCAAGGGTAAGCAAAAATGCGCTAGATGCACTTCACTCTTTTGCAAAAGGTGATGAGCTCAGAATTATGAGCATGGGCGTAGGGCGGTTCAGCAAATACCCAACACCCAATGTCAGGGATAACAAGAATACAATAGCGAAAATGATGATAGAAGCCAATGATTATCCGTTTTGAATATTCGTCGAGACTTCTATAAAAACCTGTAGTGACTCAATCTGATTTTCTCCTCTTTACTGAGTTCCCGGTAGTGGCCTCTGCCCAGGGCCTTTTTGGTCAGCCCGGCATAGTAAGTTCTATCGGCAGTTTTTATTTCGAACCCAAGGGATTTGAAATCCTCAAATATTATTGCAGGTGATTTGCCACACCATTCGACTTCCAGTACAGACTGATTTTGGCCCAAAGGTAGGTTGATGGACTTCCACTTTGAAGGCCCTTTCCCTGAAGTAAGTGTTTTTTCAATCTCATCCAGTTGATTCGCATCAACAGCCCGCTCAAGATGAAGCAAAAAGACGGAAGTTACTTCAGTACCGGGGTCGTTCAAATGACTGATCAGTTTTTCGTCATTGGTCCAAATCATTAAACCGGCCATTCGTTCAGGAACTTCTTCAGGAAAGCGTCCTATTTCGGTTATCTTTGCATCAAAAATATCCGCCAAACTCCTCGCAGAGGAACTTGTTGGTTGGGCTTTTGAGAGTTGTAGATTTTTGGGCTTGTTCAACAGATAGGTGAAATGTTGGACTCCTGGCACGACCCGTTTCCCATTGCAGATAACAATATCATCCTCTGAGACCTGCTTGCCAGGATTGAGTTCTACCATGCCGTTAACGGCGACCTTTCCACTTTTTACCAGAGACTCGGCTTTTCTCCGTGTCCCCATTCCGGCATGCGACAGAAACTTATTCAGTCTCACAACTTTTTGTTTATTTCTTAGTCCTGGGATCAGAAAGGTACATCCTCATCGTCGTTCATTCTGGAGCTCAAAGTGATGTAGTCATCAGATCCCGAGGAATCCAGTGCAGATGAGAAGTCGCCTGAGATCATTTGATCGAATGAATCCCCCCCACCATCAATAAACTTAACGTGTTCCTTGATGAACTTTAGGTCCACAGTGCCCAGAGCTCCATTTCTGTGTTTTGCAAGTATCAGCTCTGTATGACCATCCTGAACATCAGACTCTTCTAGTTCGTAGTAATCGGGTCGATAGAGGAAAGTGACGATATCTGCATCCTGCTCTATAGCTCCTGACTCTCTCAGGTCGGACAGTTGGGGCCGTTTGCTTCCGGAGCGGGTCTCTACTGCACGGCTCAACTGAGAGAGTGCCAGTACCGGCACATTCAACTCTTTCGCCATACCTTTAAGTGCCCTGGAGATAGAAGATATTTCCTGCTCGCGATTCCCTTTCTTATTATCCGGGCCCCCACTCATCAATTGAAGATAATCGATCATGACCATCTGTATATCGTGTTGCATTTTGAGGCGACGGCATTTAGCCCGTAGTTCAAAGATGTTGATTCCTGCAGTGTCATCAATATAAAGAGGCACATTGCCAAGTTTTTCAATGGCGGAATGAAGACGCGTCCATTCACTTTCATCCAGTCTGCCCGTTCGGAGCTTTTCACCCGATACACCCGCTTCCATGGAGAGCAATCTCTGAGTAAGCTGTAATGCCGACATTTCAAGAGAGAAAACAGCAACGGGTTTTTTGTAGTCCGAAGCAGCGTTTTTGGCCAGACATAATGCGAAGGCAGTCTTACCCATACCTGGACGAGCAGCTAAAATAATGAGATCCGATGGGTGCCATCCTGATGTATAGCGGTCCAAACCCGTAAAGCCCGATGGAACGCCAGTAAGGCCATCCTCTTTGTTAGATATTTCCTCCAATTGGTTTCGCGCCTGCACTACGAGAGAGGAGAGTTGCTCGAAACCCCTGTTGAGGTTTTGTTCTGTGATTTCAAACAGATTCTTTTCCGCTTCGTCCAGCAACTCAAATACATCCTTCGTCTCATCGAAAGCATCGGTAATAATAGTTGAGGAAACTCTTATCAATTCCCTTTGGATATACTTTTGAGAGATAATGCGCGCATGGTACTCAACATTGGCGGATGAGGCCACCATATTGGTTAGCTCTACTAGATATGCAACACCTCCAACCGCTTCAATATCCCCATTTTTTGTCAAAGCCTCCTTTACCGTCAACAGGTCAATGGGGTGCGATTTTTCGAACAAATCCAGCATCGCCTTAAAGATCAATCGGTGGGGATTGGTGTAAAAACTGCTCGATCTCAAAATGTCGATAACTATGGGGAAGGCGTCTTTGTCTATCATGATTGCGCCCAGTAATACCTGCTCAAGAGGAACAGCCTGTGGCTGAACTTTTCCGTACATTATGCTGCTGAGGTCGTCCTCCCTGCGCAATGGTTTTATCTTCCTTTCCGCTCCACTGCTGGTAATTACCGTTTTTTCCGCCATCCTTAATGATCTGATTTTCCCTAACTGACTTCCATGTGATTACATGAGAGTGCAAAACTAATTAACATTTATAAAACCTTTAATTTGTTTGCCTTCATCGACTTGTTAACGAGCTGTGGATAAAACATAGTTCACTGTGGATATCTTAAAAGTTATCCACAGACAACTTTTTATAAAATCGGCATAAAAATCATATGTATATATTATCCAATGTATTAATCTGAAAAATTTATTGCCCACCTTGCTGGTTTGCAGCTTCTTAAAGAATTTAACAAAACGCATGATGAAATTAATTTATATGTATACTTTTAATATGAACACCTCTTAACAATTAATTTACCTGTGGACAACCTTGGGATTTCAGTGGGAGCCGATGGTGTAAATTTATTAATATATTTTTTTCTGTAATTCGTTTTTTTCTGTTTGTGTGGCACTTCTGTAGGATTTTAATAATCAGCTACTTAGGATTTTAGTTCCGGTGGAATATAAGAGTGCAGAATATTGATTCAAATCTGAATGGGGTGATTTTAGTATCTGGCCTTTAGTCTTCCTGAGCCTCCCTTCCGGCTGACGCTTTTCAGGTACTGTCGATTTCCGATGAACACAAGGAGGGTGCATTGAAAGGTGAACTGCTCTAAAATTCTGTCAATCTGGAAGCTCAATCTATACTTCCTTATTCTCAACCAAAAATGTGGGGAAAAGGTAAAGACCCGGGAAGCTAAAGAAAGTTTGACACGGCCCTAGTTCGAATTTTGGTTATCCAGATCGATGGAGTAGCTGTAGGATCGATTGCTTTCATCGGTTGAGGGCTTTGTGCTTGAGACAAAACTCACCTGCATTTCGACTTTTCCGGTATTTTTTTTCGGCAGGGAAAAGCGGATGTGGATGGTCTTGTGAAACACTACCTTCAATTTGCGATTTTTTGGTACGGTAAACCTCAGCAATCGGACCACCCTTTCTGCTTCCTCATCGCAACCATAGCCCAGACCTGTTTTTACCTTGGTTTTGATTACCTTGCCAGTTTTGTCAATACTGTAGCGTACCACAACCACCCCTTCCACTTTGTTTTCAAGGGCTGCTTTTGGGTATTTAAGGTTTTTCGCGACGAATTGCTTCATGGCCTGAGGACCACCCTCATAGATGGGTTTTTTTAGAAAATGTTTGTCTTTTGCTTCGCGCATTTCAATGTTTTAAGGTTTTAGCCTCCCTTTTTTTAGTGTCGGGGAGCTTTTTTTTCAATACCACTGGTCATCTTCTTAACAATCTTAAATTCACTGAGAAAGTTTCGTGCTATCACTCTAATGACTGTATAGGAGGGAATGGCCAGGATCATGCCTATTATTCCACCTAGCTTTCCCGCTATTAGTATAACGAGGAAAATTTCCAAAGGGTGGGCCAGAACGGAGGTGGAAAAAATGTAAGGTTGCAATACCAGATTGTCCAGGAGCTGCATACTGGCAAACACCAGAATGATTGTGATGATCAGAGGCAGCATTTCGGTATAAAAATCGAGGTCGACATTTGCCGAAATGGTCAAAAAGACCCCAAAAGCAGCCCCAATAATGGGACCAATATATGGAATCAGGTTGATCACAGCCGCAAAAAATGCAATCAGGAGAGCATTTTGCACTCCAAAAATGGAGAGTAGTATGGTCAGGTATATGGTAATGATGGATATCTGAACCAGTATTCCCGCAAAGTAGCGCCTCAATAAATAAGTAGTGTCACTGAGCACGTTTTTTACCTGGTCTACATATTGATCGGGTACAAGAGCGAGAATAAAGCTGATAAACATACCTTGATCCTGCAAAAAAAAGAAGGTAATGAAAAAGATGGCGAAGGTGGCAATAAAAATCTCTGTTGCAACACTGACAATGGAAGTTAGATACTGTCCGATATCAGCCGGTTCAGCAATTTGATTCAGGTTTTCTTCAATAATCTGCGAGGGTGATTTTTCAATGACTGTCAATCCAAAACGCTCCATGCGTTCAATAAATTCAGCTAATGGTGCTTCCAGAGCTATAGCAATGGCCTGAAAATTTACCTCACCTATGGAAATGGCCTGTTGAATCATTACAGGTACTACTGTGTAAAGCATCAGCAGCAAGACGAGTATAAATACAAAAAGTGTGAGAATTGCACTCACCGGCGAGCCGTATCTGATTTTCTCCAACTTGAGACGAATCAGGAAGAATCTCATAAGGGGCTGGCCTATGAGGGAAAGCACAAATGAAACCAGGACATAGGTTACTACATCAGCAAAGAAGTAGAAGGCCAGGAAGGTCACGATTATTGCTGAAATCAAAAATGCATAACTGCCTTTCAACCACGTTCCAAAGTTCATCTGAATAGAATTAATTTGTTGGGTATACTGCTCTTACTCAGTTTCGCGCAAGGGTGATTCTCCACATTCCGCGCAATTCTCCCGGCCTGAATCCTACTGCCTTATCATTTGGATAAAGGGCAGTAATGGCCGAATAACTATCCGGCCCAATAGTAGAAACCGGACCATGACAAGCCATGCATTGCGGTTGCAGCGGTATGGCTTTGTAGAAAACAAGCGATCCGTCGCTCAGTCGTTGTAATGTCTCTGCATTTCTCAATTCAGTGGCCGGAGTATCCTTAAACTTTTGAAAAATTTCACTATCGGCTGCGTGAACAATGGCATTTTCAGGATTTCTATTTTTCTCGGCAAGTCTCGCCACTTTTACTCCATAATGCTCTGCCAATGAATCTGTAATGGGCATTGCTGCAGTATGGCAGTACTCAATTGCCTTTAAAACCGCTGAGTCGCCCTGCATGGCATTCATCAACGCAGTATTTAGAGCTGAAAAAGTCATTCCTACAATTTCCACACCTCTGCGGTGATAGTTTTCAACTTGCTCAGCACTGAGTCCTTTATTGTCCACCAGGGTCAATCCTGTTGTTTTTGCTGCTGTAGTTTTTCCTGCGGCATCACCGGAATGGTCTCCTTCACTAAGACCGCAATTGCTCAATACGAGAATGAAGCAAGCCAAAGTCGCGATGAAACCCCATTTGGAAAGATCGATCATGTTGTTAATATTTTATGAAAAAAAGTGCTGCAAAAATTGCGCACATTTTATACAACTGCAATAAAGGCACCAAAATTAGCTCATTCATTATTTTTTTTACTTTCTGCCTTTTGGAGGAAATCTATATTGCGTCTTAATCCTTCGAATTTTGTCCTTTTCACCGCCGATTTTTTGAAGAGTTCATCAAAGGTGTTTTTGTCGAGCTGCTCCCAATCCTCTTTCGTCATCTTGAGGAGCTTTTCCTTGGGTAAAAATTCCGGTTCTGTGTGCTCTTTAGAAAAGCGATTCCAGGGACAAACTTCCTGACAGATATCACAACCAAACATATAATTTTCCATCTGACCATGGAATTCCTCAGGTAGTTCTTCTCTATGTTCTATAGTGAGGTAAGATATGCACTTTCCAGCGTCCAAAAGATAGCCCTCTTTGGAAATAGCATCTGTAGGGCAGGCATCAATGCATCTGGTGCAGCTGCCACAATAGTCCCGCATGGGTTGGTCGGGTTTTATCTCCAGTCCGGTAATCAGAACAGCAAGGAAGAAATAGCTCCCTCTTTTAGGATGAATCAATAAGGTGTTTTTACCCTTCCACCCTGCTCCTGCTCTTTCCGCCCAATCCCTTTCCAGGACGGGAGCTGAATCTACAAATCCACGTCCGGTCTCTTCCTCATATGTTTCCTCTATTTTATTATTCAGTTCATTGAGTTTCTTTCTGATGATATGGTGGTAGTCTTTGCCAAGTGCGTACATCGATATTTTTGGTGCCTGCGGGTCCTCTTGTTTGATGGGATTGAAGTAATTGTAAGTAAGCACTATCACCGATTTTGCTCCCGGAACTAATTTGGTAGGATCCACTCTTTTTTCAAAGTGGTTTTCCATATAACTCATACCTGCATGATACCCCCTGTTTAGCCATTTGCGCAGATTTACGGCTTCAGCTTCTAACCTCTCTGCTTTTGCAAAATGGACTGAATCGAATCCCAATTCTTTGGCCCAAATGTTTATTTGTCTCCGCGGATCTTTCATGGTTTTGGCTTGCAGAGTCCTGTTTTCTATGTGCCTAGAATTTGCAATCGAGCAAATCTTAACATGATTTTCTTCTTCGGGTTTTCCACTGCCTCAAAGAGAATGGTTGCTACCTTATTTTGGTTTTTTCCCTCCACGCTCAATACTGAGCCCTGACCGAACCTCAGGTGCAATACCTTCATGCCGGGATGTATCTCATCGGGATTGCTCGGTTTGAAATCAGCAGGCGCATGAGCTGGGCTTCGATTGTCTGAAACCCTCTTAGCTGTGGAAAAAGATCCGCTTACTCTCGATACTGATGGTTGTACCACCGGTTCTCTCACCATCAATTCGGGATTGGCGTAGTGGTTAGGATCAATTTCTTCAAGGAATCTACTGGGTTCATTGTACCTCATGCTTCCAAATTGATACCTGCTGCCGGCATAGGTCAGCGTGAGGTGCTCCATCGCCCTCGTGATGGCCACGTAGAAGAGCCTCCTCTCCTCGTCCATTCCCTGAGGAGTGCTTTTCGCCATAAAGGAGGGGAAAAGTCCCTCTTCCAGTCCCACCACAAAGACCGATTTGAATTCCAGGCCCTTGGATGAGTGAGCAGACATTAGCATCAATCTATCATCATCATCCTCTCCTTTGTCGTCAAAATCGGTAATCAGGGCCACATTTTGCAAATATGAACTGATGCTTTGGTCTTGTTTTTCCACATCACCTTCGACCAACTCGTCGCTGTCGATAAATTCCTTTATTCCATCAAGTAGAGCACTTACATTTTCCTGCCTACTCAGCCCTTCAATACTATTATCTGCCGTTAGGTCTACCTCCATTCCTGATTTTTTATAGACCTGCCGAGCCAGATCATATGCATCCATGATTAGTGCCGATTGTGCAAATGTTTCTACCAACTGTTTGAACTTGCGGAGCAGCCCGGTGGTGCGGGTGTTGAACAATGGTCGGTCAAGCACTTCCCAGGCAGAAATTCCCTCGTTTGTGGCCACGGTCATTATTTTGTCTAAGGTAGTTTTTCCTATACCCCTTCTCGGATAGTTGACCACCCTCCTCAACGCCTCATCATCTGCTTGATTGACTGCCAGTCTAAGATAGGCCATGAGGTCTTTCACCTCTTTTCTCTGATAAAAGGACATCCCGCCATATATTTTATAAGGCAGGTTTTGTCTTCGCAATTGCTCCTCAAATACACGGGACTGGGCATTGGTGCGATAAAGTATAGCGATATCCCGATTGTTGTAGTGAAAACGATTCTTTTGTTCCACAATCATTCCTGCAACCCTTCTGGCCTCTTCGGCATCGGACAGAGATTTGATTAAGTTGATTTTATTGCCTTCAGATAGGCTCGTCCATATTTCCTTTTTGATCTGCCCTTTGTTGTGAGAAATTACATTATTGGCAGCGGCTACAATATGAGTGGTGGAGCGGTAATTTTGCTCCAGTTTGAAGGTTTTTAGGGCCGGAAAGTCCTTTTTGAAATCGAATATATTGCTGATGGTGGCCCCGCGGAAAGCGTAAATACTCTGTGCATCGTCTCCCACTATACACAGATTGCAGGAGCTGCCTGAATAGCGGGTGAGCTGCTTAACTATGGCATACTGCAAGAAATTGGTGTCCTGAAACTCATCAACGAGCACATATTTAAAACGCTTCCGGTACTTTTCAACTACATTTTCCTTGTTTTCGTAAAACAAACGAAAGGTCATCAGTAGCAGGTCGTCAAAATCCATGGCACCCGCCTTCATACACCGCTTTACATATTGCTCGTATATTTTGTGCATTTGGGGCCGCTTATCTAACTGGTCTCTGGAAATGAGTTCAGCATTGGTGGAGTAGGCCTTCCAGGTGATCAGGTTGCTTTTAGCATTGGATATTCTGGAAAGAACTGTATTGGGAGGATAGTTCGTTTTTTCTAAACCGAGTCGGTTGATGATGTCTCTAAGCAAAGTTTTGGAATCATCTGTATCGTAAATGGAAAAAGTAGGAGGGTATCCGATTTTTTCAGCCTCGATCCGCAATATTCGGCTGAAAAGTGAGTGAAAGGTACCCGCCCAAACACCCCTGGCTTTGTTGCCAACTACCTTTTCTATCCGCTCTTTCATTTCTCTTGCGGCTTTGTTGGTAAAGGTAAGAGCCAGAATTTGGTTGGGATGGATTCCGGAATTGATGATATGAGCAATGCGGTATGTCAGCACCCTGGTTTTTCCCGAGCCGGGTCCTGCGATGACCATTACAGGCCCGTCAGTTTGTGTAACTGCCTGTCTTTGAACATCATTGAGCTCATTTAAGTAATTTTTCATAGAGCAAAAATAAGAATATAACGGCATTTTTCACCCGCCCCAATGACTTTATGAGGATGGTATGCAGAATGGACTTCGAGCCAGGAAGCAGCCTCTGTGACTGATAAATCATTTTTGTACTTCTCTTACAGCCGGAAAAATTATTCTGTGAGCACCAGGTTGATGTTTCAATGAAGCTGATTTTTTTGCTACCTGAAGGTGATCTATCCTGTTATTTCGTGGGACATCAGGAGAACTCAAAACTATTTACACTTAAGAGTTGTCGAAGCATCCAGACAGAAAGTAAGTGAGAACGCGAGCTAACTATTAATACCAATAAGGATTTGATTGATGAAGAATAAAAGTATATAAATTATCTTGGCAGTAAAAAATCAGGTCGTTTGCGTGCAACTAAACTGGGTGAAAATTCATTTTTTCACTTTTTCTCGCACCTGAAATATAGAAAACACAAATTTTCACCTGCAATTAATTACCCAAATGGGAGTCATTTTGTGAGTTCCATATTTCAAATGAAATTCCGTACCACCGCAAATTGGTAGATAAGACTCGGTAGCTCGCAGTCCCCAATGAGGTCAGAAAAGAGTATCATTGAGTACCACTTCGAGAAATTCTGAATAAGTCCAGCCGTATGCCCTGGCTTGAGCTGGAATAATACTTTCCGGTGATAAGCCGGGAACGGTATTGACCTCTAGCATTTTAAAGGTGCCTTGGTGGAGGATAAAATCTACCCTTACCATACCCCTGCAGTTGAGTAGCCGGTAAATTTCTGCTGCTCTGCTCCGGCACTCCATTGCCTCCTCATCAGTGAGATCTGCCGGGGTGATCTCCTGGCTTTTGTGTTCATACTTGGCAGCAAAATCGAAAAATTCTGTCTCAGAGATGATTTCGGTTACAGGCAGAGCGGTGATTTCCCCTTTGTACCTGACGACACCGCACGAAAACTCCCTCCCTTCCATGAAAGATTCAACCAATATTTCTGAGTCGTACTTATAGGCCAGTTCACAGGAAGTCAGGAGTTCTTCAAAAGATTTGGCTTTGGATATCCCAAAACTGGAACCGTGGCAATTGGGCTTTACAAAAACAGGGAATCCGAGCTTTTTCATTTCAGATTCATCCGGTAGACCCGGTCTGTGGAGCATGATGGATTGCGCCATTGGAATTCCAAAAGGAGTGAGATAGGACTTGGTGGCTTGTTTGTTGAAACACAATGCACTGGAAAAGGTATCGCAGGTGGAATGCGGAATACCCAGTAAATTGAAATAAGCCTGAAGTTGTCCGTCTTCCACCGGTGGACCATGAATGATGAGGTAGACTCCATCGAAAAGGATTTTCTCTGTACCCAAATTGAGGGAAAAGTCATTTTTATCAATATCCAATCCCGTTGACTCCTCGTACCACCTGCCCTTATCGATTATGATGGTATGGAGGTCGTACTTCTTCCGGTTTAGATTGTTCAATACAAAGGAGCAGCTTTTTAAGGAAATAACCCGCTCGTCACTAAAGCCTCCAGTTACTATTGCAATTTTCTTCTTGTTCATCCGTGATACTATGGTTTTGCATTGCAAAGTAAAGCATATACCTGCAGCTTAGAAATTCTTTTTTCAAAAATGTCTTGATCTCGATTCGGCCACGGTTCTTTTTCTATGAACCTTTTAATGCCAAAAATATGATCTTGAAATCCCTGATGGTAAGGCAGATGATAATGGTGGTGTTGAAAGTTTCATTCCTTTACACAAAGTGATAATGGCTAAAGCTAATTTTTGTCCCCCCACTATGGATTAAATATTCACATTGATCGATTATTTTGTGAACCTGGTCGGTAATATGGGTGATCTAAGGTACTTTGTAATGCAAGGTTCTATATTGTGTGCTATATTTGCAGTATGAAAACGGAAAACATAAGCAGGCAAATGAAGAAAGGTGTGCTGGAAATGTGCATTCTGGCCATTATTTCAAAGGAGGAGGTTTATACTTCCGATATTATTGAAAGGATGAAGGAGGTTGAATTAATCGTTGTTGAGGGGACCTTGTATCCCATGCTCAGCAGGTTAAAATCTGCCGGATATCTGGAGTATCAATGGAGGGAATCCTCTGCAGGGCCACCTCGTAAGTATTATAAGATGACTGAGAAGGGGAATGATTTTCTCAGAGAATTGGAAAAATCATGGAGCCAATTAGTGGGTTCTGTAAATGACATCGTTTTAAAAAAATCTAAATCATGAAAAAAGTAGTCAACGTTAATCTGGGTGGTCATCCGATGATCATAGATGAGGATGCATATGCCCAATTGGCCAAATACCTGGAGTTATTGAGGGTGCATTTTGAAAAGACAGAGGGTTCTGATGAGATTCTCAAAGATATTGAGGCCCGCATGGCAGAAATATTCAGCGACATACTTAAGGACAGGAAAATAGTGAGTACTGAGGATGTGAATGTAGCCATTGGAATAATGGGTACACCTGAGGATTTGGGTGCTGAGGAGGAGTGGGAGGAGATAGCCACTGATCCAACAGCAGAAAATAATGCCCGAGATGGTCAGGGACGCTATAAAACCGGCAGGAGATTATTTAGAGATCCTCACAATAAAATTGTATCCGGTACCTGTTCTGGAATTGCTGCTTACTTTGGAGTTCCCGATCCAGTATGGATTCGATTGGCATTTGTAATTTCTGCCCTGATTTCTGCAGGCACCACTCTTATTCTTTACATCGTACTTTGGGTGATCACTCCAGAGGCTCAAAGCGCTAAGGACAGACTCCTAATGCACGGAGAAAAGATCGACGTGGATGCCATATCCAAAAAGGTTAAGGAAGAGTTTGAAAAAATGGAGAAGCAGATCAATGATCTCGGCAGTTCTTTCAAGTCTAAGGATAAGTAGTCCTCCAAAGGGAAAGTAAATTGAGTAAATATTGATCCGTTGAATCGGGCAATTGCACCTAATTGGTTTATATTACCTTTTGCTTCAATTTGAAGGTTCTAGGGATCATACGCCATTGTTCAGCTGTATATTCAATTCTCAAATCCAGGGTCCCAGTTTTTCCTCCCTGAGTTCGCACCCTAATGCAGAAATAGTTTTCCTGTGAAAATTTATAACTTTGCGGGCTCAAAACTCTGGCATGTCATTAAACAAAGAACTGGAAAAGAGGAGAACATTTGGCATCATCAGTCACCCGGATGCCGGAAAGACCACGCTTACTGAAAAGTTACTGCTGTTTGGAGGGGCCATTCAGGTGGCAGGTGCCGTAAAGTCAAACAAAATAAAACGGCATGCTACCTCTGATTTCATGGAAATAGAGCGTCAGCGTGGTATCTCGGTCGCCACCTCTGTCATGGCTTTTGACTACAGGGGAAAGAGGATCAATATTCTTGATACTCCCGGTCACCAGGATTTTGCAGAAGATACCTACCGAACGCTGACAGCAGTAGACAGCGCTATAGTTGTAATTGACGTGGCTAAGGGTGTGGAGGAGCAAACAGAAAAGCTGGTTAATGTCTGTAAAGACCGGAACACCCCCATGATTGTGTTTATCAACAAGCTCGATCGCGAAGGCCTGGATGGCATCGATCTCCTGGACGAACTGGAAGAGAAGTTGGGCATGACAGTTTGTCCATTGAGTTGGCCCATTGGAATGGGTCAGCGTCTAAAAGGGGTGTACAATATTTTCGAGCGAAAGCTGGTGCTTTTCAGACCTCACGGAAAGGGGGAAGAAGAGGAGGCCATAGTTATTGAAAATATTGAGGACGAAGAATTGGACAAACAGGTCGGAGAAAATGCAGCGGAGGAGTTGAGGGGGGAAATAGAGATCATCAATACGGTTTATCCAAAGTTTGATTTGGATGCTTACCGGTCGGGAAAGTTGCAACCTGTCTTCTTCGGAAGTGCCATCAATAATTTCGGAGTAAAGGAACTACTCGACTGTTTTGTCCAAATCTCTCCACCTCCCCTTCCCAGGCCGACTACTGTGCGGACCGTAGAGCCGGAGGAGGAGGCATTCACGGGATTTGTATTTAAGATACACGCCAACATGGACCCTCGCCATCGCGATCGCATAGCCTTTCTGAGGGTGTGCTCCGGTGTCTTTGAGCGCAATACCAATTACCACCATGTGAGATTGAATAGAAGCTTGAAGTTCTCCAATCCCACTGCCTTCATGGCCGAGAAAAAATCAGTGGTGGACCGGGCCTTTCCCGGCGACATCATTGGCCTGTACGATTCCGGCAATTTTAAAATAGGCGACACCCTCACTTCCGGCGAAGAACTCACTTTTACCGGCATACCCAGTTTTAGCCCGGAGCAATTCAGGTACGTGGTCAATCAGGACCCAATGAAGACCAAACAGCTCGACAAGGGTCTGGATCAACTCATGGACGAAGGGGTGGCCCAATTGTTCACCAAAATGGACAACAACCGCAAAATCATTGGCACCGTGGGAGCCCTCCAGTTCGAAGTAATCCAGTACCGCCTCGAACACGAGTACGGAGCCAAATGCGGCTATGAACCCATTTCCCTGCACAAGGCCTGCTGGGTAAAGTCCAAAGATAAGACCGCACTGGAGGAGTTTAGAAAGCGCAGAAAAAACAATCTCGCACTGGATAAAAAGGGCCAGCTCGTTTTTCTAGCAGAATCCCAATGGGCCTTGCAGCGCGTTCAGGAAGCCCATCCAGAGATCGAGTTTTTCTTTAAGTCGGAGATGTAGGGAAGGGAAAGCCCGGAAGAAGTATCAATTCGGAAAGCCACCAATTTTAATTCTTGGATGCGCCCATTTAGGTGATTTTATTTACACGGCAACTGCAGAGGAAATTGAGCGAGCAATCCTATTCTTTTGGTTTAGGGACACTCCCCAATAAAGTTGTTGTTATCATTGCAGAAATAGGATTTTTGCACCAAAGATGTAGGTATAATTACCGAAATTTCATTTATGTCTTCCATGATTTTTTAATTTAACTAGCGGTATGCTTCAGTGCTAAAATAATAAAAACAATTTCAAGGGTAAAAAATTTTAACATATTAGCTCGAAACAGAAATTGTCGGGAAGGCTGTTATTTCGCTATAACAGTCCAATCATTTATGAATGAATCTATTCTTATTGCCATATTTGTACTAAAATCTGACAAATGAAGATAAGGGGAATCAACATTTATCCGCTCGAAGTGCCGCTAAGCGATCCATTTGTGATCAGTTTGGGAACCATAACGCATGCGCGCAACTTATTGGTAGAAATCATTACTGATACGGGTTTAATTGGCATGGGAGAATGTTCTCCCTATTCTTTTATCAACGGGGAGCTGCCGGAAGGGCAATTAGCCATAGCCCCGGTTCTTGCACGTCTATGGATCGGTAAGAGTGCATTTGAAATAGAAAACAGGATGGCAGAGCTGGACGATTTGCTCATTGGCAATCTGGCGTTGAAATCCGCCTTTGACATGGCCCTTTACGACCTCAATGCCCGCTATGCAAAAATGCCCCTTTACCGCTTTCTCGGGGGCAGTAATGACCGGATACTCTGGAGTGATCGGACTGTATCGGTAGGCGAACCTGAGAAGATGGCAATTGAAGCCACGAAATATATCAAAGAGGGTTTCCAATCTATAAAAGTAAAGCTTGCAGGTCCATTTGAGGTGGATGTAAAGAGAATTGAGGCCATTCGCAAAGCCATTGGATCCGAAACTCCCCTGAGATTGGATGCCAATCAGGCGTGGTCAGTGAGTGAAGCGGTGCGAACCCTGCGTGCGCTGCAACCCTACAACATAGAGCACTGTGAAGAGCCTGTTCAGGCTGGTGACCTGATGGGGCTTCAGTTTGTTCGACAGAACAGCCCCATTCCAATTATGGCAGATGAAAGTCTTTTCGATCATCGCGATGCCATCAGACTTGTGCAAATGCAGGCTTGTGATTACTTCAACATTAAGTTGTCCAAATCCGGCGGCATTTCCAAAGCATTGAAAATTGCGGCCATAGCCGAGGCATCAGGTTTGCACTGTCAGGTTGGGTGTTTTTCAGAAACCCGCCTGGCCATTACCGCCCTGGTTCACTTTGTACTGGCAAGGAAAACAGTGGCACACTACGACCTTGACAGCCCACTCATGCTCAGTCTCGATCCGGTGGAGGGCGGCGTGGACCTTTCAGCTAATGGTCGTGCAATGATAGTAAATGATGAGCACGGGATTGGCGCAACCATAAAAAGGGAATTTTTAAACCATGAGCAATGTATTGAAGTGACTTGAAAAATTGGGTCGGGGATTGAGTGAAAAATGTGGTTTTAGCCTTTGAAGATTAAATGAATACGTCCTGGAAAAATATCTGCGTATGATGAGTTGAAGGGTTTTCTTTTTCGCCTGAAGTCACTATATTTATCGGATTTAAGTCTCTTAGACGCTATGAATTTGGTGTTTTGGAGGCGCAGCATGATTATTTTATAAGGGAGGTTTTTTCATTTTATTGAATTAGGCTAATAATTAATAAGCTTGAATGATGATGGTTATCAAAGCAATCAGTTGAATAATGGAAGCAAAGTTTAAGAGACTTAACATTTTCGAATTTCAATAGCCCTTTCCCGGCCTTCAAGGATTTGGCGTTAAG
>REEI01000014.1 GCA_007695145.1 Saprospirales bacterium
ATTGAGATTTATTAGTAATAATTCTTACCCCTCTGGAGGCAAATCCTTTGACTGGTTTTATTAATAGTGGAAACCCATTTTCATGGATGAATAAATCAAGATTGTCTTTACTGGCATCGGCCTTAATTGTAGGAACAAAAGGTAATCCATTGTCAATAGAGAATTGGTAACTTAAGTTTTTATCAAGCATGAGATATGCAATATCCTTTGGACCTACAATAGCTTTAGGTAAAAACTCCGGAAACCTATCAACCAATTCGGCTAGAAAAAAAACATCTTCATCCCTACAAGGAATAATTAAGTCAGGTTGTTCTTTTTCAAGAATTCCAAAAAGGATTTGCTCAAACTCTTCCTTCATTTTAACTAAAGAAGGAACCAAATAAACCCTATCATACATAAACAGAGAGGGCTCAAAAGCAATGCTATTCAGCGCAACTAATGTTAGGTTATCTCTTCGATCCATTAAACTTGCCAGAAGATTTTGGCCTACCAAACTTCCCCCAGAAAGAAATAATATTTTTTTTTTCGGACTATTTTTTGAGATTTTCATAAATACGGGTTTCGAATAATTTTCATTAGGCCATCAATCTCGTCTAAAATATCAATCTTTTCAATTGACTCCAAGATTAATGATGCTGAATTTTTTGATGGGACCGAATCAATTAAATTTCTAAACTTCGAAACAACATCTTCCTTGGAAATGGGGTTAAGTGGATGACCTTTCGGCGATTCAATAAAAACTTCTTTGGTTTGTCCTCCATAAACTACCCTTATCCTACATGGCCATTTTGGAAGAGCACCTTTATGACTTTCAGTCAACATCGGGTCTTCAAGCACTTCAATTTTCTTAATAAATTCCTTAATGTCTTCAGAATTAACACGGTTCTCAGAAAAGCTATCATAATCTAATTTTCCATCTAACATAGTAACAGCTACAACATAAGCCATACTATTTTCAGCCTCTTCTCTTGTCTTTGGATTCCATTTAGCCTCCTTATCTCCAGCCCCACCGCCTTGACTGTGCCATCCTCCCCAGTGAAGAAATACTTCAACTAATTCAATTGATTCAACATCTAAATTTTTCCTTAACTCTAAAACCCCAAATGCCGGTCCTAGGGCATTATAATTAGCGGGAAAAATTTTGAAACCTGTAGATTCTATTGCATATCGTCCATCAATTGGCTCTCCAATTTTACTTAAATCTAATTTTTCTATCTCAAACATTTGATAGAATCCGCCTGAACCTTCAAATGGTTTTTCAGGTCCGGTCATGCCTTCTTTTGACAACCTAACAGCCATTGTTGCCATTAAGGAAGAATGTGAAGTAGCCGTAGATTTCCAATAAGAAATTCTACCAGTTCGGGTTGCTCTCATTGGAATATTTGGAGTAACAGCTAAGGAGATTGCATTTGCTGTTTCTCTTAAGTTCAAACCAAGTAAATATGATCCACCAACAGCTCCTGCAATCACGGCATAAATTTGATCAATGTGCTTCTTCCTAAGGAGATTACCATATAGACCACCAATTCTTAATCCACAGTAAGTCTCATAAATTTTGTGTATTGCCTTAAGTACTCTACTCCCTTTTATTTTATAAAATTCAGCCAAAGCTAAAACTACTGGGATCACATCACTTGGGTGACCACCATTTCCAGTATCATTAAAGTCTAAATATCTTACCATGGCTGTATTTGCCATAGCAGCATATTCAGGAGTAGTTGGATCAGGCAGCCCAAAAACTGAACATCCTCTTTCCAATTTGGCAGTAGATGCAATTTTCCTCAAAACTTCAGCAGGCTTTGAGTTTATCCCACCATACGCACATCCAAATGTATCAATAAGGTGTAATTTAATTGCATCTTTTACCTCTTTTCTTAATTTAAACTCATCGTTCAATGAGAAACTCGCAAGGCTATGCAATGTAGTATCATTAATCATTTTTAAATTTATATTATGTACACTAAATTTGCATTAATTCAATAATCATTTTAACCACGCTTCTATTTAAATCCCTATACACCGGCAAACAAAGCACTTTCTTTGAAACATCATTGGTCACCGGCAGTATAGCGGGCTTGACATAATTCAGGGTATCCAATCCCGGGTAAAAGTACCGTCTTGGAGAGATCCCTTCATCTGCCATTTTTTTGACCACTTCCAGCAGGCGTCGCTCGGAGGGAAAGATTACGGGCACATAAGCGTGGTTGTAATCCAGCCCTTCGGGAATATCGAGAAATTGCACATCTGAATGGGCCAATAATTCCCGGTACTGAAATGCCTGCCTTTTCCGCTCCTCCTTCACCTTGTCGATATATCTGAGATTCACCAGCCCCATGGCTGCATGGAACTCGGAATTCTTCCCATTGATTCCCACATTGTAGAAGTGCTCAGGACCGGCATGCCCGAAGTTGCGCGCGTGGTGCAATTCCTTTTCCACCTCCGGATCGCGGGCCATCACAGCTCCCCCTTCTATGGTGTGAAACAGCTTGGTAGCGTGAAAGCTTGCAGTACTGATATCTCCGTAGTCGTAAAGACTTTTGCCCCTGTACTCACAGCCAAAAGCGTGGGCGGCATCGTATATCACTTTGAGGCCATGTCGATCAGCTATATCCTGTATCTCGTCCACGAAGCAAGGCAGCCCATACACATGGGTAGCCAGGATCGCAGTGGTACGCGGAGTAATGGCTGATTCGATCTTATTGGGATCAATGGTCAGTCGCTCCGGCTCTATGTCCACAAATACCGGGCTGCACCCTTCCCAAACAATGGTAGAGGTAGTCGCCACATAAGAAAAAGGGGTGGTAATGATTTCCCCTTTCAGCTTAAGGGCTTTAATTGCCAGTTGCAGTGCAATGGTGCCGTTGGTGACGTAGAGCAAATTTCTATCTAAACCCAAATACTCAGTGAGTTTTGTCTCCAATTCCTGCACAAGGGGGCCGTTATTGGTCAGCCAGTTGCGGTCCCAGATGCCCTCCAGCAGCTCCATGTACTCCTCTAAAGGGGGCAGGAAAGGTTTGGTGACGGGAATCTTTTCCACTGTCTTAATATCGGGCAATATTTTTACCTCTTTTTTCGCCATGCTCGGCTTATATATTTCAAGCAAAGGTAATATAAACTTGAGCTAATTGAGCAAGATATCTTAATTTTTGTCCTTGAAGCTCTTCGGGTGAGACAGGATTGATGGTTGGCGGTTGGCTTTTGTCCCTTCGGGACACTTTGGCTTTTGGCGGTTGGCGGTTTATATGCTTGGTGAGGAGTTGTTACCATGCCTTCAGCAATTGGGAATTTGTTTTGAGTTCAACCAACTAAATAAGAGATTTATACAGTAAGCTTTTAATGAAGCCGAAGAATTTCAATGAATACCAAAAAACTTTGCGTCTATCCGCATCTTTGCAAAGAGCCTACTTCTTCCTTCCAACTACCCTGTTTTTAACATCCATTACCATCTTCCTAAGATCAGGACACCAATTGGTAAAAACAACCATCAAGAGAAAAAGAGTACCCATCAATGCCGAATGCCATACCAGGTTGAAAAAGGGGTGGTAGTAAGAAGGTAATAAACTCCCGATCACAAGCAGCATCATACAGACGATAAATATTTTTAGCGTAGCGGTGGAAAAAGGCTGCATATTAAACATCTTCCAAATAAAGAGGTAGCGCGCGAGATTGAAAAGACCGAGGGAAACCAGCGTAGCGAGCGCGGCCCCATTGATACCCAAAATAGGAATCAACCAAAGATTCAATAAAATATTAGCAACTGCCAGTATTCCCATGAAGTAAAAATTGTACCGGTAATATTTAGAGTACCCAATAACAGCAGAATTGAGCCCTGTGGCCAAATCAAGCAATCGGGATATCCCCAGGATGAGAATGACCGATTTCCCGGCCACATACAAATCACCATTGGGCATTATGGAGTAAAAACTATCTATATTGGTCCAGATTAAGATAAAAAGACCAAATCCGATAGTAAGCAACACCAGAGAAGACTTACTGTAGAGGTCCATTATTTCTTTGCGATTATCCTTGTGCCAGGCATTGGCTATAATTGGGCCCGAAATGCTGTTAATGGCCAAATAAGGAACATTCATCACAGAAGTGATAACAAAGGCGATATAGAACACCGCAAGACCCTCAAGACTAAATAACGTACCAACCATAAAGGAATCCATGTAGTTGATAATCTTATTGCCTATTGAACCAAACAATCCAAACATTGCAAAACTTATCATCTGTTGACGCCTATCTTTGTTCAGATGCGGGATGAAATTGCCGAAACGCAACTCCCCTAAGCACGCCAGATAGATCAGCTGTAAAAGGAAATCTGCTATAAATGTAAAGACCACTCCATATACCAGTATATTCAAGTCGATGTATTCGAAGTAATACAATACAGCCAACGTAGGAAGCGATATTTTTATAAGATACTGCCGGATTAGTGTGGGGATCACAATCCTTTTAAAGTTGGTAGTGTATTGTTGGACCAACAAACTCAGGGAATAGAAAACCGTACACCACCAGAGCGCCCAAAAATACTCTTTGAATAGTGGATCCCTTTGACCGTAATAGGATTGCAAGCCCTCCTTAAATCCCAGATAGACCAATCCGGAAACCAAAAGACCGAATAAGGTATAGGAAAATAATAGGCTCAGAAATCCATGGTGGTTTCTTTCTTCATCTTTAAATTCCGGAAAAAAGCGAACAGTCAAACCCGAGGCTCCCATTAAAATAAATGGAGCAAATAATCCTGCTGTATCGATCAAAAAACGAGCGAGACCCAACTCTTCCGGCTTTAGAAAATAGGGATATATAAAAAGCACATTCACCATCCCGATCAGGGTACCGAGATACACCACTATCGACTGCTT
>REEI01000079.1 GCA_007695145.1 Saprospirales bacterium
CTTAACGCCAAATCCTTGAAGGCCGGGAAAGGGCTATTGAAATTCGAAAATGTTATGTCTCTTAAACTTTGCTTCCATTATTCAATTGATTGCTTTGATAACCATCATCATTCAAGGTTATTATTTATTAGCCTAATTCGATAGATGTATATACAATAGTTTACGCGTAAACTAATTTTTTATTTACGGAATTTACCGGATAGCTGTAAATTACAACCACCTATCTATTTTTCTTAACCACTTGTATGATTTTTGAAAGCAATGCAAATCAATGACTTATATTTGTCACTTCAGTAGTGAAATGACATGTCCAGATTTTTTTCTTGAATGGCATTAAAATATTTTAAGAAAATTTTGGAAATGTGAAATTGTTTTATCACTTTTGCCAATGTAAGTCCCATGACAACCAACTTGGCGTTTAGGAGTAATTAAGTTGTAAGACTTAATTTTAGTAAAAGTTACGCCTCGCACTTTGGTTTATTTCATGAGCCTGTCCATAACAATTAATTCATAGCAATTAGCCTTACAACTTTGACATAGGTCTTAGTTGTGGGATGTATTTTTCTGTATATCAGGGACATTGCCAACAAGCAATTATCCCATGAGGGTCTTATTGTATCTGCAGTAATTAATTTAAAAAGGATGTTTGTGGATGGAATAAACCTAATAAGAATACTTTTCAATAAAAATGCCACTTTGGTGCTTTTGGTTCGATAGCGGCATTTGACACATTTAAACTTTAAATATTTTATCATGAAAAATTTTTACCAGGCATTCGGAGTGGCACTTTTTACCCTTAGTTTTTTGCTTTTTCAAGTTGACCTTATTGGGCAAACAATCCGCTATGTTGCTCCAATCGGAGCTGATTCGGGCGATTGCACTGACTCGGGGTCTCCATGCTTAACTATTCAATATGCAATTGATCAGGCTGTTTCTGGAGATGTGATCTCAGTATTGCCAGGCACTTATGAAGAAAATGTAAACATCAATAAGCCTTTAACCTTAACTGGAGCAAATGCCGGAAATGATTGTAGTTCCCGAGCTGATGAATCCACCATTTCCCCCTCTTCAGGAGCACCTATTGTTATTTCTTCAGACAATGTGACCGTCAATGGTTTTGAAATCAACGCGCCCAATCATGGTTTCGCAATTGAACTCAGCAACACCAGTGATGTATCGGTTCTATACAACAAGGTTCAAAATATCGGCACCGACTCCGGTTTTGGTGGACCTCCAGGTAATACCAACACAGTACACTCCATTAGGTATCAACTGGATGGAGGAACTTATAGCAATATTGACATTTCTAACAACTGTATCAGTAATATCAGCCACATTGGGAATACCTTCAACAGCGCCAGTGGTATTGGAATTCTGCAATCCACCAGTCAGGGCACACTTTCAAATCTCAACATAGAAAACAACACCATTGAAGAGGTAATTTCCAATACCGGGGATTGGGGAGATGGCGGTAGAATTGCTTATTCATTTTTATAAATTTCTGCCAGAATTAAGTTAAAAGTTGTTAAATTATCTGTTATTTTGACTTGCATTAAATATTACAAGAAATGAAAAATCTGCTTAAACTTCTCTTCACATTTTTTCTCCTCAATTTATCCTTTTTTTCCCCCTCACTTTTTACTCAGCAATTAGTTGATTCTGATTACCTAAAGTGGGATGAGATGAGAGCCCAGTTGTCCTCAGTTTCAAAGGATGGACAAACTATTATTGAGCTTCCCAATCATATGGATGTATGGCGTCAATATGTGGCTACGGAGTCCAATATTTTGTCGGAGGATTTCAGAGCAAAGCGTCCCGATGTCAGGACCTTTCGAATAGTGGATCAGGACAATCCGTATATCAGGGGTAGATTAGCCATCACAAAAAACGATATGCACGCCTTGATGATTACTCCATTTGGGACTATATATATTGAAAATGCAGGTAGGGCTGATGCAGATCAATACTACATTTATCTGAATGATAACCCTTTGAGGGAGGGAGATCAACCCTTACTGAGACCCTCCTGTGTTGGAGCAGAAAAAGCACCTGAATATCAGGAACCTATGAGACGGTTCAATATGAGAAATAACGATGTGTTGGAATTCGGGAGTATCATCAGAAAATACAATCTTGCAGTAGTTACAACTGGTGAGTTCTACTTGGGTAATGGGGAATCTATTCTTACAGCTGAAGATGCGGTCATTTTTTCAGTAAATGCTATGCAAGCTATTTTTGAGGTTGACATGGGAGTAAATTTTGTGCTGTTACCTCCCTTTATCTATGATAACCCCGACACGGATCCTTTTGATCCAAATGGTCCCGGTCTTACAGTGCAGGCTGCCAATGCCGTAGATATGAATTTTGATATTCAAGATTACGATATTGGGCATGTTTTTCACAACAATATTGATCCCGGTTTTGCAACTGGTGGTGTCGCTGGATTGGGGGTTGTATGTAGAGAATTCCTTTGGTCTGGTGGACCTGGTGTAGCTAAAGGAGCAGGGTGGAGTAGTGGTAATAATAATACAGGTAATTTCTGGATACGACTGCTTACCCACGAAGTTGGTCATATGTTTAATGCCAATCACACTTTTAATGGAGCCGGTGGTTTTTGCAATGGTGGTAATTTTAGCCCGAATACGAATTATGAAATAGGGTCAGGTACTACCATTATGTCTTATGGTGGGCTTTGTGGTGCAGGTCAAAATGTTCCATCATCGGGTGTTGCTGATAATTACTTTCATGCCAACAGTTTGGAAAGCATGATCGATTATATCCTTGACTTAGGCGATTGTCACGATGATGAGGACATTGGAAATACTCCGCCGGTGGCCGAAGCTGATCCGTGTGGATTAATGAACTACAGTATCCCCACAGGTACTCCTTTTAAAATTATAGGGGATGGTTCAGATGTTGATGGAGATCCCCTTTCTTTTGTTTGGGAACAGTACGACAATGATGGACCCTCAGGACCCACACAGGGACTTATAGGTGCTGCAGCTGCTGCTAATCCTTTGGCACCCTTATTTAGGAGTTTTCCTCCGAGCAGCTCGGCTACGCGCTATTTTCCATCAAAAAGTTTAATTCTCGATGGGATATTTGATAGTTCCTTTGAGCCCCTCCCAACAGTTGAGCGAGATTTGACTTTTAGGTTGAGTGTGAGGGATGGAAATGGTGGCCTGGGAATGGATGTGATCTCTATTTCTGTTGAGGATACAGGCCCCTTTGATATAACATTTCCTAATGGAAGTGAAAATCTCAATGCCGGTGACAATATTGCTGTAACCTGGAGTGTCAATGGTACTGATGCATTTTGCGATGATGTCAATATTTACCTGTCTGTTGATGGAGGGCTAACCTTTCCCTATCAGATCGGTGAAAGCTTATCTAATAACGGCTCAGCCAATGTTGATCTGCCTCCAGGCTTGCCCAATACCAACAATGCACGTGTAAAAGTGGCTTGTGCAGACAATCCCTGTGTGGTATTTTTCACCATCTCAGCGGATAACTTTGAGATTGAATCTGATTGTGAAGCGCCCAATACCACCATTTCTTCCGATGATGCCGCATCATTTAGCGAGGGAGATCCCGATCTCAATCTTGATCTCGAAAATAATCTCGGATCCATCGTCACCAATTTTGAGGGTACCATTACTACTGATGATGAAGCCGGTAATCTTGTGTTTATAGATAATAATTCTCCTCCTCAATGCGGTACGGGTAGTAATCCAACTCACTACCATGTACATACTTTTTCAGTAGATGTCTCGGGTTTCTACACCATTTCTCATGGAGGTCCCTTTGGAACAGTCCTTAATTTATATTCTGACCCTTTTCAGGGAACAAATTGTACGAACCATATTTCAAGCAGTGGGGAGTTTGATGGTGGGGCTGTTATTTTAACTCCTAGTTTGGATGCAAACCTTGAAGCAGGGATGCTTTATGTATTAATGGTGAGTAGTTTTAATGATGACCCTTCTAATCAACTTCCAACATATCCGTTTGATTACAATATCACTTTTTCAAGCCCCCCTATGGCTAATATTTATGATGGAGTTGCTCTCCCTCCCGACTACACCTACACTTACATAGCAGTAAACAGTGGTGGGATCATAGTGCTAGAGGACGAAGATTCAGACTTTACGGCTTTGAGTCCGGGCAATTATGAGATATATGGGGTGGCTTATTACAGTGGTGCCGGACCTGACCCTTCACCTACAGACCCTGCGGACTGGATTAACGAGCCTCTTTTTGATGTCATTGGTATAGAATGTGCTGTATTAAGCGACAATTTCAAACCTTTGGAGGTTACGGGCTGCGACGCTTCTTTTGAGTACGAAGGCGTGAGTTCACTTGAGGATCCTCCTTTTAACACCGTTGAATTTTGCCAAAATGAATCTAATCCTAGTCCGGTTGTTATTGGAGAGCTAGGCGGAGAATTCTCAGTGAATAACTCAAACATTGCTATAAATAGTACAAGTGGAGAAATTGATCTAAGCAGCTCACTAGTCGGAACTTATATTGTGACTTATGAAATAACATCAGGCGATGGTTGTGAGGAATCTATTGAAGTAATTATTCATGCTTCTCCCTCTGTAAATGCCTCAAACGGTGGTCCCTATTGTGAAGGTGAGACCATAGCACTTTCTGCATCAGGAGGTACTTCCTACAGTTGGGAAGGACCAGATAACTTTAGCTCTCCAGATCAAAATCCGACGATACCCAATGCCACTTTGGCTATGGATGGTATTTATTCCGTGACGGTAACCGATGCGAATAGCTGTGAA
>REEI01000094.1 GCA_007695145.1 Saprospirales bacterium
TTAAAGTATTTAAGTAGGGAGGAATCTTTAGTAAAAAATTCTGAAAGGGGCATCCACTAATTGGTGTTTACTTTTTAAGATTGGCCCTCATTGACTTGTCTCGAGTGAAATTAACAAGGACTAAATGAGCTTTATTATTTAATTGCCTAATACAACAGAAGAATTCATTGATGAAAGCAAAAAAAGAAATATGGTCCGAATCTGGACGACAATCTATGATAAAAGCAGTTTGCTTCTTATTTTCGCGAAAAATTAAATCTAGGCTTATGCAACTATTAGATGGAAGGAAGATATCAAGTCAAATAAAGGAAGAACTCGCAATCGAAGTAAAGGATTTAATAAGTGCAGGAGAGCGCCCCCCTCACCTCGCAGCTGTTTTGGTTGGAGACGATCCCGCCTCTTCCTTTTATGTAAAAAGCAAGGTTAAAAGCTGTAAAGAAATAGGATTCGAGTCTACCCTTTTTCAGAGGCCGGCTGATATCTCCGAAAGGGATTTACTTGAGCTGATTGATCAATTAAATAAAAATCCTGAAATTGATGGGTACATTGTCCAATTGCCCCTTCCAAAACACATCAATGAAGAAAAAATCAACCTCGCCATTGACCACCGAAAAGATGTGGATGGATTTCATCCAATGAATTTTGGACGGATGGCCCAGGGGATGACTGCATTTTTGCCGGCCACGCCCTATGGCATACTCATGCTCCTGGAAAAATACGGAATAGAAACCTCCGGCAAGCATTGTGTGGTTATTGGTCGGTCCAATATTGTCGGCAGTCCGATGTCTATACTTATGAGCCGAAAGAGCAAAGTAGGAAACTGTACAGTAACGCTAACTCATTCTAGAACAAAAGATATTGCAGAGGAAGTCAGAAGAGCAGATATCGTAGTAGCTGCAATTGGTAAACCGTCATTTGTTACTGAGGACATGGTAAAAGAAGGCGCCATAGTTATAGATGTAGGAATCAATAGAGTGGAGGACAGCAGCAGGAAGAGAGGCTACCGGATAGTTGGAGACGTAGATTTTGAAAAGGTTGCTGCAAAATGTAGCTTTATTACCCCTGTACCCGGTGGGGTTGGACTGATGACAGTAACTGCCCTACTAAAAAATACCATGTTGGCCAGAAAAAGGTCCATATATCCCTAATTTATGAAGGACAACATCATTACCTACACTGAAATAAAGGTAGAATTAAAGTCAGAACTACGAGACCACCTGGAAGCAATTGCTTCCAGAGATGAGATTAGTGGAACGGTGGAAGAAGAAGGTCTCTACTGCTTTTATCTACCAGCGGAAGACAAGTTGGCCATCGAAAAAATAAGCTGTCGACTCAAGGAGTTAGGACTTGATTTCAGTTTGAAAAATATCGAACCAACCAACTGGAATGCAAAGTGGGAGGCATCATTTGATCCTGTTTATATTCAAAATACATGGCAAATCATTGCCCCCTTTCACAAGATTCGCAAAGGATACGAACACACGATTACAATAGAACCCAAAATGGCATTTGGCACGGGGCACCACCCCACTACAAAATTAGTATTGGAAATGATGCAATGTCTTGATTTCAGAGGTAAACGAGTATTGGATTTAGGTTGTGGTAGCGGAATACTTTCCATTGCTGCTGAAAAGCTGGGAGCTGCAGAAGTGACTGCTATTGACCACGACCCCCTCTCTGTAGAAAACACGATGGAAAATACCCATCTAAATAATTGCAGCAGAATACGCAGCTTTCAGGGTGACGCAGATTACAGCGAAGATCAGATGTTCGACATCATACTTGCCAATATCAATAGAAATGTAATAGTAGAAAATCTATCAAATATGGTTGATTCGCTCTATCCTAAAGGAGACATGATCTTGAGCGGGTTCTTAAAAAAAGACCGGGAATTTGTGGAAAATTCGGCTTCGAATATGAGATTTTCAAATATTCTAACAGACAAAAGTACCGACTGGATTTGCCTCCATTTGATTAAAGTGGGGTAACTACATCAGGAATAAATCCCTAATTTTTCATCTTTGGGCATCCTTCTTATTTTCCATCAAAGAGGTTGTCTAAATGATACAGCATTCCTTTCAGATGCATTATAAGGATAAGTATCTCTTCTATCACAGTAGTTTTAAACAAGAGAAATACTTATTAATGATCTTCAACTGATACTTTAGAAATATAGAGACTTGCAATCAACCACAACCAATCACAAGTAAAGGGAGTGGCGGGAAGCAGGAATGAAATCAGGCTATAAAAAACTTTATTGGAATTTATAACGCAAGCAATTGAATGTGAGGGAAAAACACATTAAATCAAAAAAATTACGAAAATTTTCACAAAAAATACTTGCACAATCCAGAGGAATGTGAGTATATTTGCATCACAACGGAAATTGGTTATTTTGGGGTTTTTAAGTAAAGGTGTGTATCATTAGCGATACACGCCTTTTCTTTTTAACACCCTTTGACAACCAAAAATCGGGCAATACGCGCCCTTTCCTTTAAGAGTATTTTCTAATATGTTTCCAAGTTGATGGAATAACTTACAAACCATCAAAATCTTCGGTGATAATTCCTAAGAGCATCAAAATTAGCTGCAACATTTCCATGACTGTATATTTTTTTATGGATAAATATAATTAACAGTACAAAGGTAAGTGCAGCAAAGAGGTTGCCATAAACAGTTTTACTAATAGCAAGACTGTCTATTATTACATATACACCAATCCAGAAAAAACTTACTCTTCTGATTTAGAATAATTTACAAATTACCTCTCGGCTCTTATACATTTCTTTCACAAAGGTAAGGAGGCAACCAATTCCCACAGAAACAAAATACTACTTTTGAGGACTATCATTTTTTTAATAATTTTAGGGCTAAAATAACTTATTATAATGTTTTTCAATATATTACCTTCATCCCCATGAAATTACTAACAGAACTCATAAGACTATTGCCTCCAGAAAAAATCAGTCAGGTTGAACTCATTAGTTCGGATATTGATCGGGAAACAAGACTTGGTCAACTTTACTTTGGCATAAAGGACGGACTTTATTCATCTGAAGAAGAAGCATCCCAAAAAATATACGGAAAGCCTTCTTCAAACTCCGCTTTCAAGAAGCTAAAGCAAAGGTTGAGGGATAGACTGCTCAATACCCTCTTTTTTGTTGATGTAAACCATTCAAAATACGCTGACTATTCTACTGCAGTTATGAACTGCTACCAACAATATGCGCAGGTGAAAATTCTTCTGGCCAAATCAGCGCGGGGAACTGCCATTTGGTTGGCTGAAAACTTATTGGAGTACACGCGCAAGTATGAGTTAAACGATATTTCCTTCCTCCTTTCAATTGATTTGCAAAATCACTACGGATGGCTGAGTTCAAATAGGCCCAGGTTCAACTTCTACAGCGATTTGCACAAGGAATTAAAAGAAATAATCATAGCCGAAAGCGAGGCAAATGAACTGATCAACAGAGTCCACCTTGACCGCATCAAAATATTAAATGGTAAACTTGGCGATAAAGAATGGGAGGAATTACAAATCAAACTTAGCGAAACTGAAAAGAAACTGAAAAAAGTTAAGAGTACACGGTTCATACTCTACCTTTTCCTCTCAAAAGTCACCTTGAGCGAATTGAAAAAGGACTACGGCACTGTTGTCCATTTATGCAGCCATGCGTTACAATTGCTCAAAGAAAAGACCATCAATGTGATGCCCATCAGTTTTGTTTTCTTCAGGAGGAAAAGAAATGCCTTATTCAATCTTGGAGAAATAAGTGAAGCTATATCGATGGAGAGTGAAGTGGAATCCTACACAAGAAAAGGTTCTCACAACTGGTTTGGAACACGGTATGACACAGCTTTACTTTTGCTTCACAACAAAGATTTTGAAGCAGCTCACCAGCTCCAATTAGAAACTTTTTCAAACAAAACTCAACAATATGTATCTAAAGGAATAATTGAATCTTGGAAGGTGCTCAACGCCTACTTGGCCTTTCTAAAAACAATCGGTAAAATTCAGGGGGCCGAGGAGAATTTCCGCCTCAATAAGTTCCTCAATGAAGTACCCAACTTTCAGAAAGATAAACAGGGCAATAATGTAGCTATACTGCTAGTGCAACTACTCTTTTTGTTGGCGAGAAATGATTACCCCAAGTACATAGACCGACTTGATGCACTCAATCAGTACCGACAGCGCTACCTCAAAGAACCCAATACTTTTCGTGCCAATTGCATAATGAGGATGATGACTAAGGTGGGCAAATACAGTTTTCACCCAATGAGGGTTAGTGGATATGTTCAAAAAGATTATTGGAAACTGAAAAATACCCCCCCTGAAATGTCAAATAATTCAGCTGATGTGGAGATAATCCGGTATGAAGATATGTGGGAAATAGTCATGGAACTGCTGGAAGAAAATTACCAGAAGAATCATTGAGAACTTTACCTTTAGGTTGAATTTCTTTCCTGGGGTCAAACCTTTCTCATTATCAAAAGAATATCATCGGATCGCTATTTTATGGCCAAACCTGGCGAGAAAGCACTCTTGAACAACAAACTTTCACCCTACTTTATACACTCCTCTGAAGGTTTCCAAACAAAAAGGGCCGAAAATATCAATGGGCATTATCACCAGATCCTAAAAGGATATCCAGCCTTGAAAAGATTGCCCCTCGAAACTTGAACTGTCTTGCCAAATCGCTGTTTCTCGCTTCAATAAACAATTGTTCCAAAAAACTTTTTTGGAGCGCAATCAATTACTAAAATAGCTGTACCTTTATCCAAAATATTAAACATACCTCATGAGAGGGTTGCTCAACTTTGCTGTTCGTAAAATATTAGAGCGAAACTACCGCAAACTGGAATTTGCATTGGAAAACCCCCATGCAAGGCAGCAGTACTGGTTTAATTATATCACCCAGGCGGCATCCAGAACCAAATTTGGCAAGAAATACGAATTCAAGTCCGTCAAAACCTACCATGAGTTCACAAAAAGAGTACCCGTACACGAATATGAAGACCTCAGACCCTACATAGAGGAAATGATGAAGGGCAGATCGGATGTATTGTGGCGGGGCGTGATCAACTGGTATTCAAAATCTTCAGGCACCACCGGGGGTAGAAGCAAATTCATCCCAGTGCCCAAGGAAAATCTGAAACTCTGCCACAACAAGGGGTCTACGGATGTGCTTAGTTTTCTCTACCACAACAATCCAGGCATTGATATTTTTAAGAGAAAAAACCTCATCATGGGGGGTAATCTCGAGAAGTATGAACACGCGAGACAAACCAAAATCGGGGATATTTCAGCCGTAATGCTCTACCACATGCCCTTTCTGGCCAGACTCGTCTTTACCCCTGATATCCCAACTGCCATGCTTGAGGACTGGGAAGAAAAAATCGAGCGAATTGCGCGAATTGCAAAGGACCAGGACGTGAGTTTCTTTGGAGGTGTTCCCACCTGGACTATCGTACTTTTCGACCGAATACTCGAACTGACCGGCAAGTCAAACATGTACGAGGTTTGGCCAAATGCGAAAGCGTATGCTCATGGTGGAGTTGGATTTGATCCCTACAGAGCTCGTTTTCACGAATACTTCCCCAATGGAGATTTTGTTTTTCAGGAGGTCTACAATGCTTCAGAGGGTTTTTTTGCGGCTCAGGGTTCATTTAGCGAAAAAGGAATGTACCTTTTAGTGGACAATGGTATCTTCTACGAATTTGCACCCATGGGTCCCGATGGGCCTGTTTTGGATGCAGTTGTCCCTTTAGAAGGCGTAAAAGAAGGAGAAAATTACAGTATCATTATAAGTTCCAACGGAGGGCTTTGGCGCTATATGCCCGGAGATGTCATCACTTTCCATTCGACCGCTCCCTATAGAATATCCGTCGTAGGCCGTACCAGACAGTACATCAATGCATTTGGGGAAGAAGTAATGATTGGCAATACAGATCGAGCCATCGCTCTGAGCTGCAAGGAGTTTGGAACTGAACTGGTGGATTATACCGTTGCGCCCATTTATCTTGAAAAAGGGAAAAAAGGTGCACACCACTGGTTGGTAGAATTTGCAGGAAACAGTCCTGATACCACTAGATTTGCTTCTTTTCTGGACAAAACTCTCAGAGAGCTCAATTCAGATTACGATGCAAAGCGCTCCCATGACCTCGCCTTACAATGCCTCAAATTGGAGGTCTTACCCGCTGGTTCTTTCCACCGATGGATGGAATCAAAGGGAAAAATGGGTGGCCAGAATAAAGTACCGCGATTGTCCAATGACAGAAAACATATAGAAGAAATTCTCAACTTTCTAAAAGTGCGCAATAAGGTTTAGTAATTTAAAAGCAACCTATCTTCCAAATCGTTAAATTCATTCAAATTTTGTCAACTTTGGATCCTTTTTCCACTGAAAATATTCAAGACTTTAAATCGCTAATCGCCCGGGACATTGAGTCAGGTGAGGTATCTAAATTGCTGGAGTATCTCACCCAGGTCATTGAGGAAATGCTCAGGAGAGAACCGGAATTGTTGTTGAGCTCGCTTTACCGCATGGATGTCTCAGAAAATGCTGTTCACGAAGTGTTGGAAGGGAAAAGAGGGCAGGTCGAAAAGAGCCTGGCAGAATTGATCATTGAGAGACAGCGAGTGTCCCTCAAAACCAGAAAGATGTTTCCACAGCCAAAGATTGAGGACCCCGAGGCCTCCTTTTGATAGGAGCATGCATCCGCAGCTTTCAAAAATACAATAAAAATTATGTTGCTGAAAACGGAAGCAATAGTAATCAAAACTATAAAGTACCGCGAAACAAGTGTTATCTCCAACTTCCTGACCCCTGGTAAAGGTATGATTTCGATTATTGCAGGAGGTGTAAGAAAGAGCAAATCCACTATGCACGCCAACCTCTTTCAACCGGCTTCCCTTGTGGACGCAGTCATCTACTACAAAGAAAATACTGAACTCCACAGACTCAAAGAAATTAGATCCTCTCACCCACTTATGAGCACCCACGAACAGTTGAAAAAAATAGCCATTGCTCAATTCATGGCTGAATTGGTAAAAAAATGCGTAAGGGAAACCACTCCGAACCCCGGACTATTTTCTTTTGTAAAAGACCATATTTTAAAACTTGAAAATGACCAAAAGCCAAACCCAAATACTCCTCTCTTATTCATTCTGGGACTAGCCCCAAAACTGGGCATTGCTCCGGAGTTTGACCGCAATGGAAGATTCCTCGATCTAAAAGAAGGAATTCTCACCAATTTCCAACCTGTCCACCCCCACTTTTTAGATGAAGAAAAAACTGCCCTTGTAAGGGTGCTTTTAAAGGGCAGCCCCGAAGACATTGTAAGCTTGTCAATAGACAATGAAATGCGGAGAACTTTATTCAACCGCTTGATGGATTATTATATGATACATATAGACGGCATGAAGCCCCTTAAGAGTACAGAAATATTCAGAACCGTATTTTTGGTATAAACGAAAGGAGTCCATTCAATTTAAACTGGTTCGATCCTTGCCGGGTGCTGCCGTTGGCCACTTCATTGCAAGGGACAAAGAAATGGCATATAATTTATTAAATGCCATAATAGTAATTGGGTTAAGGCTAAAATTATACTGTTTAAACTATACCAAACCCAGCTGTTTCTCGTGAAGTTGCATCACATTAGTGGTTTCAATGGAATAAAGAATTGCAATTATTGTCAAGCGTTTATCTTTGCACAATTTTTATACCTGGATCGTTTAAGTTATCCGGGTGAATTTTAAAAGTTTAATTGAAGTGGAAGAAAGCAGCATAAAGTATGAGATTAAAGGTCTGGAGAAAGAGGAATTGAAAGCTCTTTACCATGGCATGCTCCTGCCTAGACTGATCGAGGAGAGGATGTTGTTGTTGCTGAGGCAAGGTAAGGTCAGCAAGTGGTTCAGTGGAATTGGACAGGAGGCCATATCAGTTGGATGTACAATGGCCCTTGCAGAGGATGAATATATATTCAGCATGCATAGGAATCTGGGGGTTTTTACCTCCAGAAATGTTTCATTGAGTAAACTCATTGCACAGTGGCAGGGAAAGGTTACAGGTTTCACCAAGGGCCGCGATCGATCTTTTCACTTTGGAACCAACGAACATCACATCATTGGAATGATCAGCCATCTGGGTCCACAATTATCGGTGGCCGACGGTATTGCATTGGCCCACAAACTAAAGAGCGAGAATAAGGTCGCCCTGGCTTTTACCGGTGAGGGCGGAACAAGTGAGGGTGAATTTCATGAAGCGCTCAATGTAGCTGCTGTCTGGGAGCTTCCGGTTATTTTCATTATTGAAAACAATGGTTACGGACTCTCCACTCCCTCTAAAACTCAATACCGCTGCGATCAATTGGCCGACCGGGCTCCGGGATATGGAATGGAAGGTATAGTCCTCGATGGAAATAACATTTTGGAAGTATACTCAACGGTAAAGAGGCTTGCTGAAGACTTGAGGCAAAATCCTAGGCCGGTACTCATTGAATGTATGACCTTTAGAATGCGCGGACACGAAGAGGCTTCAGGAACCAGGTATGTACCTAAAGAGTTATTCGAGCTCTGGGAGAAAAAGGACCCAATAGCTAATTATGAAACATTTTTACTAAGGGAAGGATTCCTTACTGAGGATTATGTGGAAAAAAAGCGAAAAGAGCTGACTGATTTTATCAAATCAGAAGTAGCGATTGCATTTGCAGAGCCGGAACCGTTAGCAAATGTAGAGGAAGAATTGCGGGATGTATATGCCACTTTTGATCAGGAGCAAAAAAAAGCATCCAGTGAGAAAAAGAACATGCGTTATGTCGATGCGCTCGCTGATGCTGTAGATGTGGCCATGCAAGAACACGACAATCTGGTACTAATGGGTCAGGACATTGCAGACTACGGAGGAGTATTTAAGATTACTGACGGTCTTATGGAAAAATACGGTAAGGATCGAGTCAGGAATACTCCTCTTTGTGAGAGTGCTATTCTCGGTATTGGTCTCGGCCTTTCTGTAAAAGGGTTCAAGAGTATGATTGAAATGCAATTTGCAGATTTTGTAAGTTGCGGCATCACCCAAATTGCTAATAACCTGGCCAAATCTCACTATCGCTGGGGACAAAATGCCGATGTGGTGGTGAGAATGCCCACCGGAGCTGGCACAGGTGCAGGCCCCTTTCACTCACAAAGTAATGAGGCCTGGTTCACACATGTAGCGGGATTGAGGGTCTACTACCCCTCCACCCCTGAAGACGCAAAAGGCCTATTGTTAACAGCATTTGAAAACCCCAATCCAGTGATGTTTTTCGAGCACAAAGCCCTTTATAGAAAGGTGAGTGGTGAGGTGCCTTTGGGGTATTACAACATCCCTGAAGGAAAAGCCCGACTACACAGAATGGGTGATCAACTTTCCATTATCACTTATGGAAGTGGTGTTCACTGGGCCATTGACAAGTTGGAGAAATTGAATTTATCCGGTGATGTGCTGGATTTAAGGACCCTGGTTCCCCTGGATTACGATGCCATTGAAGAGACCGTAAAAAAGACTGGCAGGGTCATTATACTGCACGAGGACACCCTCTTTGGAGGAATCGGGGGGGAAATTTCTGCTTTCATTGGCGAGCAGTTGTTTGAGTATTTGGACGCACCCGTGATGAGAGTAGGAAGTCTGGATACGCCTGTGCCATTTTCCGCTGAACTGGAAAGCCAATTTCTTCCTGTGGGAAGATTCGAAGAAAAACTGGAAAAACTATTAAAATACTAAGATGAGCAAAGAATTGAAATTTGAGGAATTAATTGCGGTTTCCGGTTTGCCCGGACTTTACAAAATGGTTGCCAATCGATCCAATGGTCTTATAGTGGAAAGCCTACTTGATGGAAAAAGGCGTTTTTGCTCGGTTCGAAAGCACCAATTTACCCCAATGGCAGGAGTATCTATTTACACAGTAACCGATGCCACACCAATGGATGAGGTGATGATGGCACTTTACAATACCGACCAGTCAGAGGAGCACAATGTCTCCGATCAGGATTCTGTAGAGGCGCAAAAGTTGGTTTTTGGGATAGCTATCCCCGACTACGATCCCGATCAGGTTTCAGGTGGTGACATTAAGAAGGTCATCAAGTGGTACTGCTTTCTCAGAGACAATGAATTGATTGACTTTTCCCAGCTCGCAAGTAAGGAAGAAGAAGAGTAAAGTCAACTCACTTTAATTTTGGTGATTGGTAAATTTCTTTTGGAATCGATCATGACCAATAGATGTCAACTTATGTTTGGCAAAACTGTTGAAAGCTTGCTTACTGAAAAGCTGTACTATCTTTGGTTTGATCATTTAAACTTTTGAAGCTCCTGCTGACTTAAATGCGATTGAGTGTAAGCCAGGAAGTATATTAACCCTGTCTCGCCCTGTTATCTATTCGGAAAATACTGTGATGGGTGAACACAGGGTACCTTCGTAAAACTCCACTTTGTTAGTTGTTTTCCAATTAGCAGAATGAATCTACCTGAATACTTAGGGAGGTCAATGGAAGAATTTTAAAACATTTACCCTTAGGAAAAATTAGGTCTTTAGAGGTCTGATCTCAACTTGGATCCACACTGATCCACGACCACAAGGGAAACCAACCTGGCAAGCAGGTAATCCTTAGGCCTACCTTTTGCCAAAAGAAAAAACGATATCTCTTAATCCGGTTCAAATCCAAGGATAAGACTAAAGGTGCCGTATTGGGACCAGGACTCGCCTCGTAATTGAGGCTTATCGAATCCTATGCCATAGTCAAACCCGAGCAATCCAAACATGGGGAGAAAGACCCTAAGTCCAAGACCAGCGGATCGTCTGAGATCAAATGGATTATAATCACTGAATCGATTCCAGGCATTTCCACCTTCCAGAAAACCAAGCACAAAAATGGTTGAGCTCGGATTGGTCGAAATAGGATACCTCAACTCCAATTCAAATTTGTTGAATATTGAGGCGTCATCAGTAAGACGCCCTCTTCTGATATCATCAACTTCATAACCCCTGAGGCGTATAATGTCCTTTCCGGTAATCCCGGTTTGCTGATTGTTCAAGCCGTCACCACCCAATTCGAATCGCTCAAAAGGCGAGAGGCCAATGGTGCGGCTGTAATAACCTAGATAACCCATTTTTGCAGATGCCCTAAAAACAAGATCTCCGACAATTGGTGTGAACCACTCGAGGTCAAACCTCCACTTGTGGTACTCTAAAAATCTGAATCGCTGTGAGAGCTCCTCCCTTTGGATCAAATTGGCTTCTTCTGCTGAAGACAGGGGATTGTCTCTGTCCATATTTGCCTTGTCGATGAGGTTTTTGCGCTCGTCCTCACTCAGTTGCCAAAATCGACTTCCCCGGAATAGTGAGTAAGGGGGAGTGAACTGTACACTTAACGAAATACGGGATCCCGTTCTGGGAAATATAGGATCGCTTATAGAAGTTCTGGCCAGAGTAGTTTTGATCGAAAAATTATTATAGCTACCAAAATCTACCGGTCTGCCTTCAAAAGAGAAGAAAGCTCCGTAGTCATTCAAACGGATATTCTCGATATTCACCGTTGCATTGAGTATAAAGTTATCATCTGGCCACGACAGTCTCGTACCCAATCCCACAAATCCTCTGGCAATTGCGAGCGAACCTCTACTACCGCGAGTGGTTTGACCAAAAAGACTGGTAAATTTAGTATAATATCCCCCAATGGAAAAAGAGGTGGGCTTATTGCCCCCCAGCCATGGTTCTGTAAAACTAAGATTGTACGATTGAAAAAAGCGCCCGTTTGTTTGGGCCCTTAAGGACAATCTCTGACCATCTCCCTGCGGCAATGGCCTCCAGGCTTGCCTGTTGAGAAGGTTGCGCACAGAAAAGTTATTGAACTGCACTCCAATGGTACCGATCAATCCACTAAATCCACCCCACCCTGCAGACAGTTCCACCTGGTCGGAGGGTCTTTCTGTAAGGTCGTATTCAATATCTACTGTATATCTTTGAGGATTGACCGGGGTGTTGATATCCATGGTCTCTCCATCAAAGTATCCAAGATTGATGATTTCGCGCTGTGAACGAATGATATCCGACCTACTGAATTTTCTTCCGGGGCGGGTTCTCAACTCCCTCCTAACAACGTGTTCGTGTGTGCGGTCATTCCCGCGAATAACCACCCTGTCAATGGTCGCCTGAGGGCCTTCAAATATCCTCATTTCAAAGTCAATAGAGTCATCGACTATGGCCACTTCAATTGGCTGGACATTGAAGAAAAGATACCCGTCGTCCATGTAGAGTGAATTGATATCTCTCCCATCCATTGAAAAATTGAGGCGTTGCTGCATCAATTCCTTATTATATGGGTCCCCCTTATTGATCCCCAAAACAGAGGAAAGTGTCCGATCGTCATAAAGCGTATTTCCGGACCAGGTAATATTTCTGATATAGTAGCGATTGCCCTCTTCGATGGTCACAAGTATATTAATCAATCCCTTATCGTCACGCCAAATGGAGTCGTCGACTATACGGGCATCGCTATATCCGAGAGTTTGATAGTAGCGGACTACATTCTCCAGGTCCTCTTCAAATGCCTCTCTGTCGAATCTGGATTTTGCGAAAAGTCTTCTTCGCTCCTTGGTGTCGTCCATTTCCCGCCTAAGCCTCCTGTTTGTGACTTCCTCGTTCCCTCTGAATCTTATATTTCTGATTT
Organism: Saprospirales bacterium; assembly: GCA_007695145.1. GTDB lineage: Bacteria > Bacteroidota > Bacteroidia > Chitinophagales > Saprospiraceae > PWJY01. The sequence goes on from REEI01000094.1 coordinate 12,704, forward strand.
TAACCTTATCGTTCAGCTCTACATTGAACTCCACTTCCATAGAATTAGGCAACCTGGGATCCGGCCTCTGAACAATTTCCATTTCGGCATCCAAATAGCCCTTATCTCTTAGGAAATGCAGTAAATCCCGCTCCACGTTCTTCAGTGCATTTTCAGTAATTATACTTCCCCTTCTGAGGTAGCGAGACACCTTTTTGTTCATGTCATCGTGGTAGGTCCTGCGCACTCCCTGATAGGAATGTCTGGAAAATCTCGGCATCTCCACCAACTGGATTTCCAAAAATATCACCTCGCCAACGCGTTGAGTCTGCACAATAGAAATATCAGTAAAAAGGCTCAGGTCCCAAAGCTTCTGTATAGCTGAACTAATATCCCGCCCTGGAATTCTTATTCTGTTTCCTACCTGCAGTCCAGTTACAGCCACAATGGCATTGTGATCAGAATACTCCGCTCCAGTAACCGTTATCCCACCAATTTCAACCTCTTCAATTCCAGTGAAATCAGCAAATGCCAGAGTATCGAGCCTATCCATCTGGCTAAAGGCTGATGGAAGCACAAAGATGGAAGCGAAAATCAGGAAAGTAATAATTTTGTTTAATGTCATCCCTATTGAGAATATTTGAGCGCAAAAATATAAAAAATTCCAACACGTATAGATTAACTTGTTGGAGGGGAAATAATTGTAAGAGGCGAAATTGTTTAACGTGATTGAAACTTACCAAAAATTATATAAAATTACGGCCGCACAATATTCGCAGAGAAGAACTTGTCCAAATTCCGGAACAAAAAAGCTGCAGAATGGGGGAACTTTTTCAGCATTGAAGAGATGGACCATATAGGATATTTGAGCCGAACAAAAAGACCCGGGCTTTTATTGGCATGCTGGTAGCAAGCTATATCATGGGGTTTATAGTGCCTGTTTTGCCAGAGGAAAGCCATTGGATTTTGTGGTAGTTTTAACCTATATCTGACACTTATTCTACTTGGCCTGATTTGGGTTGAGAACGATACCACACAACATTTTTATAAGATTGGCTTGTATTTGCGCTCAGCTTTTATTTTGAGTCTGATATTGGCACTTCCCTACTCTCTTTTCCGAGTGAAGGGACTGTCTGCATTAAAAACCCTGAGCTGGAAGTTCCTATTCATACTGTTAGTGCTTTTCAAAGTCTTTTTTGGAGGAATACCCGGCATCGTAATAGTCGAGTTTTTACTTTAGGAAAAACTGGGTTGGGAGTTTTACAAAATATCAGTTGAACAACCATTGGTTGAGCCCGGTAAACCAGCGGGACATTCGAATCAGGAAATGATTGAGGAAACAATTTATTGGCTTTCACTCTCACCCAATCTTCATAGACTTCAGTTGTTGTCCGGTTTTACCGAATCGACGTTCTCTTCCCTGGAAGTCTAAAATAGCTTCAAAAAAGTCTTGTTTGCGGAATTCCGGCCAAAATTTGGGTGAAAAAAACAGTTCGGCATAGGCGAGCTCCCAGAGCAGAAAGTTACTGATCCTCTGTTCTCCGGAAGTTCGAATCATAAGTTCCACATCAGGCATTTGGGCCGTGCTCAAGTGAGAGCGAAAAGAATGTTCATCTATGCTTTCCGGATCTATTTTTCCACTGGCGGCTTCTCTTGCCAAATTCGCAGCAGCCTGTACCATATCCCATTTTGCGCTATAGTTCAATGCCAGTACCACTTTAAGACCAGTATTGTGCGCAGTTGCTGCTATTCCCTCCTTCAGGGCCTTTCTTGATTTTGAGGGAAGTTTTGATATGTCGCCAATCGACCTTAATTGAACCTGTTTTTTCACCAGTTCATTCACCTCCTGTCTGATGGTCTGTACCAACAAAGTCATCAATGCGTTCACCTCAAAGGCTGGCCTCTTCCAGTTTTCAGTACTAAATGCGTAGAGCGTGAGATATTCTACCCCTATTTCACCTGCAGCTTCAACAACTTCTCTCACCGATTGCACACCACTCTGATGTCCAAAAACTCTTGGTTTTCCCATCAAATTGGCCCATCGTCCATTGCCATCCATAATTACCGCTACATGTCCGGGAACTTTATTCCTGTCAATCCGCTCTTTCAGAATCATTTTACTGAATATCTATTTTTTACCAAATTCAAGCCCGCAAAGGCAAGCCTTACAAGTACAACAAACGGTTCAATCCCCTTTTCTGACCTTTGCAATTCTAAAACTTCCACCAAAAGTAAGCATTTATTCTCTAATCAAAAAAAACAGGTTCACAGTAATTGGGACCACCGGACATGAACTCACATTTTTCCGAAGACAATTTCCCATTAATTTTTAGTTTTTCAGATAAAAATCGGTTATGTATCCTCAGTCAAAAACAATTTCAAAAACATTCAACTTATCATTGGGGTTGGAATAAGTGATTCCCGCTTTGTGGAGTTCCAAAATCTTTTTGGTCAATACTAACCCAAGGCCAAAACCTGATACCTCCCGACTGTTTTCTCCTCTGAAAAAGTGGTTAAACAGTAGCTTTTCCTCCTCTATCTTTATTGGATCACCCGAATTCTTAATCTGAATGTTCAATCCTTGTCTGGAAGAACAATCAATAGTCACTTCTGCTTTGGGGTGGTCGCTGTAAATGATACAGTTATTCAGTAAATTGAGCAAAGCCTGTCGCATGAGTACAGGATTGGCTTTTAACAAAAGTCTATCCTCTTCAAACTCCTCCGGGATAAAATTCACCTCAAACTTAAATTTGGGCGAGACGATGGAAAGTTCATCAATGATGTCAAATATCAATTCATCGATCCTGATAGACTTCTCGACAATTTCCCTGCCGGACTCCAACTTGGATATTTCCAATAGCACATTGATGATACTACCGAGAGATTTTGTCTTTACTATTAGATCATTCAGTTCAATCTCCAGTTCGGTATCGGCAGCGCGATCGCTCAACCGCTCCAATTCGGACACCAACACTGATATTGGGGTCTTTAACTGATGAGATATGTGGTGAACTGTGTGCTTTTGAAAGTCGAAGGCCTTTCTCGTTCTTTCCAGCATTTGGTTAAACTTATCGGTAAGTTCCAATATCTCAGTAGTCTTGGTATCCGCTTTGATCAACTCTGTATCCTCTTTCTGCAGGTCATAATTTTGAAGAGTTTTGGTCAGCTCTGTGATGGGTCTCGATATCACCTTGGATAAAAAGTGCGAGATGACAACCACTATGACAGCTATGATGAAAAATATTCCCATCAAGATATTTCGGAGAAACTGCATCTTGGTGAAGCCCAATTCGTCGTAGGCCTTACTGATCGCATAAAACTCATCTGTTCTGCTCTGGAAAAAAATGCCCACCACTTCAAAGTTACCCTCTCTCGTTTTAAAAACCGGATTTCCGGGAGACAGATGGAGAAAAATTTCTTCAACATCTGGAGAGGGTATATCCTCCTTACTGACATACAGCAGCTGTCGCTCACTATTGAAGATCATCAGCTTTTCATCGTAGTAGTCATAAACCGTGAGAATATCCATGGTCTGCTGTATATTGTTATCTTCCCGGGTGATTTCGCTAAAAAGCTGCAGGGTGGTTTTTATCCTCTCTCGCTGCTGTTTTAAAAATTGCTCCTCCCGGTATTCAGCAAAGAGCAGGTAAATCATAATGAGTGTCACACCGGTAATGAGGTTAATCGCGATGGAGTAGGAAAGCAGTATTCTGTTTCGGATTTTCATGATCACACAAGCTTTTTTCCGTATTATTCTGCATTTAATTTACGCGGTAGGATTTTCGGCAACAATCTATTTTGAGAAAAAAAGGCATCTTTAACTGAAGTCCAGAAAATAGCCATAACCCACTCTGGTTTTCAGGCAGGATGTGCCAAACGGCTTGTCAATTTTATTCCTGAGAAAATTGATATACACCTCAATCGTATTGGTATTGGTATCAAAACTGCGACCCCAGATTTCAGCGATCAACTCATTTTTTGAGACGATCTCCCCGGGTTTCTCGGCCAGTTTTCTCAAGATTTGATACTCACGAGGGGTAAGTCTTATTTCCTCCCCCTTGCGGTAAACCCTCTTTTGGGCATCGTTAATAGATAAATCTCCGGCCGTAATGACATCATTTTCCACCTCACGACTTCCAAATTTCCTCGACCTTTTCACCAGCGTATTAACCCTTACCATCAACTCTCTCATGTAAAAGGGCTTGGTGAGATAGTCATCGGCTCCACAATCAAATCCGATTACTTTATCTTCCAGCTCTCCAAAAGCCGTAAGCATAATTACCGGAGTAGATGAGTCGACCTTGCGATATTCTCTGCAAAGGTCAAATCCGTTTTTACCCGGCAGATTGATATCCATCACGACACAGTCAAACTTCTGCTTGAGCATCATACGCTCTGCAAGTTTTCCATCAAAAGCTACCTCCACATTCATGCCCTCTGCCTTCAGTGCTGCAGAAATATTTTTACTCAAGGTAGCATCATCCTCAATTACCAAAACATTCATTTCTTATTAAAGCTTTCACAGGCAAAATTATTGCGAATCATTGAATTTTGAACATCAACACACTGAGCATTGATTCGATGGGTTAATGGAACTTTACACACAACTTTAAAAGTTCGAAGTATCAATATAAATCTCCTCTGACCTAAGCAATAATTTCATTTCGAACATATAACTGGATTGAATTCGATTCACCAGCAGTTCCCGATCTCTTTAGGCCGGCCATTTATCATTAGTCATTGGCTGGTTGGTCCATTGCCATCAAACCCTGGATATGAAAATCAGAAAGCTGAAATGACCATACATATTAAAGCCAATTCCAAATGACCAGTTATTCCGGGAAACATTAGTAGCAACCAATTCTTTTGCTCATGGATCATCCACAAACTCTTTGAAAAACCATGATAGTTCATAAAATAAAGTACTAATAGGCCAAATCTCAGGAATTAAGCGATTGAACATTAGATAGATTGTGGTTGGCTCATATTGTCCAACCCAACCTTATGAATTTTGATGCCATTCTTAATAGACCATATATTGGAAAGTCTTTATTTTTTTATCACCTTAAACCCTTGTTGCACTTCATCATTTTTTAGAAAGATGAGATAGGTGCCCGGCTCCAAATCAGAGAAATCGATCCGATCTACATCCATTCCTGAAAGAGAAGCAGACTTTAACAATTGTCCCTTGATGTCAAACAATTGATACTGCAAACCATTTAGGGGTTTACTATATTCAATTTCTATAAACTCATTGGTGGGGTTTGGGAAGATCCTCCTGACCCCGATAGGCTCATTTTCTCCAATAGAAGTGATTACACCGGAAACCTCCTCAGACCAGGCCACACAAGCATTATCATCAATAGATCGCACCAGATAAGGGCCAAATGCGCACTCATCATAAGAATCAAACCAGTAAATTGAGCTTTCATTGGAAACAAAGATCAACTCATCGGTCCAGAAGGAATAACAATGCCACTCCCAAAAGATGAGATCATCCACATTTAAAATTTTAAATGTATCCCCTAGGTGGTAGAAGTATTCTACCTCAGGAACTATGGCATCTACATTTCTAAATTCCACTTCCAGGCTCAATCCCAGACTCATAATGAAATCAGGGCACTCTTCAGGAGCCCCTTCTGCATGGTAACTTCCTCCTTCTGTAACAATCAGCTCTTTGTCCGTGGCGTCGGAGATGGGCTCAAAGTTTCGAAACCATTGTATATTGGTATCCATAGAAAAAATAAAAACCAGAGTATCTCCATTACAGAGAATAGTTTCCCCATTGGGTCCAACAGAATGGTCTCCAACAGATTCTACAAATGGGAGGAGAAAAACATAGCCATCCAAAAGAACCTCTTCCGACCTCACTCTGCAAGTATCGTAGGTAACCTCCACGCTGAACCAGGCTGGAACATCATCAAAGTAGTTGACAGTCAAAAAACTATCCGTAGCACCCGCTATAGCCACGGGATCATCTCCTCCTGATAAAGCCCTTTTGTACCACTGATAGGACTCAAACGATCCTGTGATGATTACTCCATCACTTTCCGGGCAAAGCATGAGGTCACCCTCTATCTTGGGCAAAACATCACACTGACCAAACAAATTAAATGCAGCAAAAAACACTGCCTTTAGAATAGTAAACTTTAATAAATTCTGCATAATGGGTCTTGTTTTGTTTAAATCCCAAAGATAAAAATCCGAATGGATGTTTCAAAATTAGTTGTAGTTAGCGAAGCTTATTCTGCCATTTGTGCTGTCCCTATCTTTTTTCGTAACACCGTTCGATTTACTATTTTTGAGCCGGAAAACGAATAATTGATGAGTATTGAGTTTAAAGACAGGCAGACTGCAGAGAAAAAGATGAATGAAATGGCCGGAAAGGGTGATTCGTTTCTGTTTCTCATCGATTATAGCATGGAAAAATGCCTCGTTTTGCCACCGGAAGATGCTGAAAAGGCAGGTATCTTTTACAAGTTTCAAGATCAGACCAACATAAAAACACAGATAAGCAATTGCTCAAAGGTTTTTGCTAACACCTCATTGAAGTCTATACCTCCGTCCCGTGAGGTCTATGAAAATGCTTTTCAGAAAGTGATGGGGCAAATTCGTCTGGGGAACACCTATCTCATTAATTTGTGCTTTGAATCAAGACTGCTGAATTGCCCCAGTTTTTCCGACATCTTCATTCAGGCCGGTGCACCTTACAAACTATGGCTAAAAGATCAATTTATTGTATTTTCCCCTGAGCGTTTTGTCCATATAAAAGACCGTAAAATCAGCACTTATCCAATGAAGGGTACAATAAACATGGACCTGCCCGGTGCCGCTGAAATGCTTCTGAACGATCCAAAGGAAATGGCAGAGCATTACACAATTGTGGATTTGCTGAGGAATGACTTATCCATTGTTTCAAAGAAAGTTCGGGTAGACAAATTCAGATTTCTGGATGAGATTAACATCGGCAAAAGGAGGCTACTCCAGACAAGCACTTCCATTTCCGGTGAATTACCTGAGGACTACAGCCATAGTTTGGGAAGCATAATATTTAGTATGCTGCCTGCAGGAAGCATTACCGGAGCCCCAAAAAAGAAGACAGTAGAAATACTGGCTGAAACCGAGAATTTTGACCGGGGATTTTACACGGGCATTGCAGGCATCTACAAGAATGGCATACTAGATAGTTGTGTGCTCATAAGATTCATTGAAAAAAGAGGGAATCAGTTTTTCTATAAAAGTGGTGGAGGCATTACTTTTCAGAGCAATTCGGATAAAGAGTATCAGGAACTCAAAGAAAAAATATATGTGCCTTTTACTTGAAAGTATCAGATATCAGGATGGTCGCTTCCATCTACTGGAATACCACCTGGAAAGAATGCGCTCCTCCTGTGAAAAACTGAATCTCCCGATACCAACCGATCTGCAAAAACATCTCACTCCTCCGACCGGCCTTCAAAAAGGCCGATGGAAGGTCCGGGTATTGTACGATTCGGAAATAAAAAATGTTGAGTGGCTACCCTACCAAAAAGCCCAAACCAAAAGAGTTCTGCTCATCGCGAAAAACTCATTAAATTACTCCCTTAAACTGGCGAACCGAAGTTTTTTCGAAGGATTAAAAACCAATCATCCGAATTTCGATGATTTTATTATTGTAAAGAATAACCAAATTACCGACGGCACCTACAGCAATATTCTGGTTAAACTCAATGGCCGGTGGTTCACGCCTTCTCACCCCCTCCTCAAAGGAGTTCAGCGACAGTTTTTATTGAATTCCGGTCTTATCCACCCAATTCCCATCAGCCCGGAAATCCTTTTAAATCAGGCTGAACAAATAAAGTTAATCAATGCAATGATGCCCATGGAGGATTGTATTGATCTGGTAACAGAAAATATTTATATCGATGGGAAATTAAAGTGAAATGGATTTCACACATCATTTGCACCCATAAATGAGCTGTTTTACAAAAGTGCCTTCAGAAACAAAACCCTCGGAGATTTACCCGGTCTAGTTATGTTACTTTTGGCTAGGTACCCACTGCGGTGAAAAAAGCCATAAGTTCTTATCAACCCCTTATTCAGTTTTCAACTCCTCCTCCAAGCTCTAATCCAATGATTCAATAAAAACCATACGTACCGTTCTTCGACCAATGGTATCTGAGGCCAGTCTTGGATCGTAGAAATACTGTTCAATAATTGGGTCCCGAAATGATACCCGGTAGGTATCTATATAATCCTCAAGAGCGGCGGCAGCCCTCCGTTCTATATCCCCACTACCCGAGAAAAGCACCTGAAGAGTCGTTCCTCCCTCTATCCTGAGATAGTCAAAGCTGCGATTGGGCAGCGAATCCTGAAGAGGAATAGCCATGAACTTATTCAAACTGTCGGAAACTTCACTATCCTGTATCAACCCAATTGGCATTCCTGCAGAACGCAAATTGTTTTTCGCCACATACTCCGCCAGATCATTGAGCAACTCATCATCAAAACCGGAACCCGGTGCAGCAACCGGAACAGGGCCATTGATCAGCAAGTGAAATCCGGGGTGCCTGATCCTGCTTATCTCAAAACCATCAAATACATTGGTTGGAAAGTGAGCTTTCAAATACTGATTCAATCGCTCGCTAGCCTTCCTGTGTTTTTCAAGGTGTTTCTTACCGTATTCATTCCACCAGGCGGGAATATTGTATGGAAAGGAGAAAATCCTTCTCCTCACCCATTTAATATCAATCATTGCGCCTGTCCCGGGAATAATTTCAAAATCCTCCACATCCAAAAACCGGCTGTTGAGTTGTTTGTCTGATATAAGACTCAAGTGTTGAAATACTTTAGCATTCCTTCCTCCTCCCAGCTCATTGATAATCAATCCACCTTTTCGGTCGCAAACTTCAGACCGCCAGTTAAGTTGTCCTCTGGAACTCCCTTCTATTTCAGTCAATTTAATTTTGTATCCGGTGTCATTGGGAAAATACCAATCTCTATAGGTCTCAAAGGAAGAAAGCACGCGAAAGGCCCCACTGGCCGGCACCCTTACACTTATCCTTTCCTCTGTTTGGTACTCATTGGGGAGGACAATGCTGACCAGTAGCAAGGCCAGCAACAGCGCTATAACGGATATGACTGTATACTTCCAAAGGGGTTTCACCTGAAATGATTTTTCCGGCACAAAATAAGGATTATTCTTATAGCGACCAAATTGCTGCCCAATAACGATAAAGACATATCCTTTTGTTTGAAATTTCTGACCGACAACAATTCAATGGAGACTCCAAAAACCTGGTCGACCCAATTCCCGAGTTTGGGAACATTTTTCACAATCAATGAATAAGGGGAAATTTATTACTAAAGTTTTTCGCGAGCTAACCAATATAAATTCAGTAGTTTATATAGCAATAAAATGCATGATTTAATCATTTTTTCATTGGTTTGTCCATGACTTATGCTCATTTTCCACTTCTCATCAATCAAATTCTTTTAGGCCGGAAAAGAAGGTAGAAGACTCCGGGCCGATACGCTAATTTTGATGTAATCTGCTACAGAAATTTAATAGAAATATCCCTTAGTCTTGCTCTTAGGATTCGATAAACAGTCTCGTAAAGCAAACTATATCTGATTCATTGAGAAATGCGAAACTTGAGTTTTTTAGAGATGCTTAGAGAAGTGAATGAATGGATTCAGGTAAAAATTTAATCGATGTAGCAGGCCTGGTGCTCCTTAAATTTAGTATGCCATTTTATGTTTCCCTACCTGAATTGCACCGTTCGTGATTTTGCAAAAGCCGTCACTTCTTCGTACCTTTACCCCAAAGAAAACTTCAGAATGAAAAATAGCAAACTGGTTGAGGGAAAAGCCAAGCCCAGGGGTAAATTTCCTCACATCAAAAGAGCAGGAGACTTCCTCTATGTGAGTGGCACAAGTTCCAGGAGGCCTGACAATACTTTTGTCGGTGCAGAGGTGGATGAAGTGGGGACTACAAAACTTGATATCCGCCAACAGACAAGAGCGGTACTCGAAAACATTGAAGATATACTAAAATCTGAGGGAGCCGGACTCAGCGACATCATTGATATTACAACCTTTCTTGTGAATATGAATGATTTTGGAGGTTACAATGAAGTTTACGCGGATTTTTTTGACTACAGTGGCCCCACCCGAACTACGGTAGCAGTGCATCAATTGCCACACCCCCTCTTATTGATAGAAATTAAGGCCATTGCGTATAAGCCACTTTAAATCTCTCACCAAATGAAACGGAATCTACTCATTCTTACTACCTGTATGTCTATAATTCTTTTACAGGCCTGCGGAAGCTCAAATGAGGAAGTAATTCAAACTTCCAGGCAATATACCGTTATTCTCTCTTTGGACGGCTTTAGGTGGGATTACGCAGACCACACCCCTACTCCACATTTGGACTATATAGCCCGGAAGGGTGTAAAAGCCGAATCTTTGATCCCTGTTTTCCCCAGTGGCACTTTTGCGAATCACTACAGTATGGCAACAGGTCTGCATCCGGATAACCATGGAATAGTCGCAAACCGATTCAGCTGCCCCATTTTGCAGAGGGATTACAACAAAGGAGATCGGTCAACAGTAAGAGAGGGTATGTTTTATAGTGGGGAGCCAATTTGGGTCACTGCCAACAAGCATGGCTTGCGCACAGCTGCCTTTTACTGGGTCGGGAGCGAAGCCGATGTCATGGGAATCAGACCAGATATCTGGAAAAAATACTCCAATGATTTTCCCTACGGAGACCGGGTCGACTCTGTAGCCCACTGGTTGTCACTGCCCGAACCTGATCGACCCGATCTTATCATGTGGTATTATCACCAAATTGATAGTGATGGCCACAGATACGGCCCTTTGGCAGACAGCTTATTAATGACTGTCCGCATGAAAGATAGCCTGATCGGGGTTTTTCTCAATAAAATTGATGATTTACCCTATAGGGATCAAATTAATTTTATTGTGGTTTCGGACCATGGGATGACGGAAATAAACAGGGATGAAATCATATATCTCGACTTATTGGTTGACACTTCTCTGATCGAATTAATTGATGGCGGAGGAGCAATAATGAACATTAAGGCCAGAAAGGGAAAAAAAGAAGAACTCTACCACTCACTTAAAGCAATTGATAAGCTCTCAGTCTGGAAATCAGGAGAAGTGCCTGAGCGATTTCACTACGGCACACATCCCCGAACTCACGATATAGTTGTCCTGGCCGATCTTGGATATCTAATCGGCTGGAGTAGCAGGAACTACACCTTTATAGGAGCCCACAACTACGATAATTTTGAGCCCGATATGCATGGAATTTTCTACGCTATGGGTCCTGCCTTTGAAAGAGGAGTGGTGCTGGAGTCCTTTCAAAATATTTCCATCTATCCACTCCTTTCCTACCTGTTGGGAATAGAGCCTGCAAGAAACGACGCAGAACTCTACCCCTTAGAGGCCGGATTGCTGCTAAAAAACAATAAAAAAACTGACAATGAGTGAAAAATATACCAGTATTCACTACCACAACTACCTGCAATTAGACAAGATACTCTCCGCTCAGGACTTGAGGAGTGCAATGGACGGGGAAGCTGCCCATGATGAAATGCTATTCATTATCATCCATCAAGTCTATGAGTTGTGGTTTAAAGAAATAGGTCACGACCTAGGATCAGTTACCGGGATGTTTGAATCAGATAATGTGGATGAAAAAAGTATCGGTCTGGCTGTGGCCAGACTTGACCGCGTAATTGAAATCCTGAAAGTGCTGATAGCTCAAATACGTGTTCTCGAAACCATGACCTCACTGGATTTCCTGGATTTTCGAAATTATCTCTTTCCGGCTTCGGGATTCCAGTCTTTTCAATTTCGCATGGTTGAATTAATGTTGGGCTTAAAATCCGGTCAGCGCATTACCTACAATCAGGCGCCCTATACGGATGCCTTTGAGGGCAGGCAACGACAAAGACTAAAAGAGTTGGAAAGCTCAAAATCCATGCTCGATTTATTGGAGGCCTGGCTAGAGCGAACGCCATTTCTCGAGTTTAAAAATTTTAACTTTTTAACTGCCTACAAGGAAGCGGTAAAAAATATGCTTAATGAGGAGTCAGAGGCCATCCGATCCTCTCCCATTCTTAAAGAGGATGAAAAAAAAATGAGGTTAACTATGCTGGGTGACACGGACACCTATTTTGCCTCTGTATTGGATGAGACTCACCACAATCAACTGATAGAAAAAGGCGAGCTTCGCCTTAGTTACAAGGCTACTATGGCAGCACTGTTGATAAACTTGTACAGGGATGAACCAATTCTTCAAATGCCCTATCTGTTTATCTCCAAGTTGCTGGAGATTGATGATCTGCTGACCACCTGGAGATTTAGGCACGCTCAGATGGTTATGCGAATGCTGGGCAGGAAAACTGGCACAGGTGGTTCATCCGGGCATAAATACCTTAGGGAAACAGCAGATAAACATAAAATCTTCAGTGATCTTCACAATATTTCCACTCTACTCATCCCCCGTTCCATGTTGCCAAAATTACCCAACGAGCTAAAAATGGAGTTGGGTTTTTATTTCACCGAGAAAAAGCAGAATGATGATTAACGTTGATGGTAAAGACCTCTTGAAAATTGATATACATACCCACATTATGCCGGAGCATATGCCGCGATGGGCAGAAAAGTTTGGCTATGGGGGGTTTATTCATTTAGATCACCACAAGCCCTGTTGTGCCCGAATGATGCAGGACGACAAATTCTTCAGGGAGGTAATGGACAATTGCTGGGATCCGGAAAGCCGGATGAAAGAATGCAAAGAACACCATGTAGATGTTCAGGTACTATCTACCATTCCCGTTTTGTTCAGTTACTGGGCAGAGCCTCAGGATGCCCTGGATGTATCGCGTTTCCTCAATGATCATATTGCAGGTATTGTAGATCGATACCCCAAAAGATTTGTTGGCTTGGGAACAGTCCCCATGCAGGCACCTGAACTTGCCATTAAAGAAATGGAGCGCTGCGTCAAGGATCTCGGTCTTGCAGGCATAGAAATCGGCTCCCATATCAATGACTGGAACCTCTCAGACCCTGCTTTATTTCCCTTTTTCCAGGCGGCTGAAGAGTTTGGAGCTTCCATTTTTGTTCATCCCTGGGATATGATGGGCAAAGACAAGATGAGCCGATATTGGCTTCCGTGGTTGGTAGGAATGCCAGCCGAAACTTCACTAGCAATTTGCTCTATGATATTCGGAGGGGTTTTTGAACGATTGCCAAACTTGAGGGTGGCATTTGCCCACGGAGGTGGATCATTCCCCGCCACTATTGGCCGTATTGAGCACGGGTTCAATGTAAGGCCGGATCTATGCGCCATCGACAACAATGTCAATCCCAAAGAATACCTCGGTAAATTTTACCTGGATTCCCTTGTTCACGATCCCAGAATGCTGGATTACATAGTCGATTTGGTTGGAAAAGATAAGGTTGCTCTGGGCACAGACTACCCTTTCCCACTGGGAGAACTCGAGCCCGGAAAATTGATTGAAGGCATGCCCTGGGACACAGAAACCAAAGAAAAACTTCTCAGCGGAAATGCCCTAAATTGGCTAGGCCTTTCAAAACAAAATTTCCTCAATCCCTAATCTTAGACAAACTCTTTATGGAGAGAAAAATTCCCGAAGAAATATTGGAAATGGACCGAAGAGATCCTCTTGGCCATTTTCGAGATAAATTTAATAGGCCGGCCACCTTCAATGGAGAGCCATGCATATACCTCTGCGGAAATTCGCTTGGCTTGCAGCCATCACGGGCAGTTGATTTTGTTGAATTGGAAATGAAGAAGTGGGCTGAAATGGGGGTAGAAGGTCATGTAAAAGGAAAATATCCCTGGATGCCGTATCACGAGTTTTTGACTGATAAAATGGCTGAAATCGTAGGGGGAAAACCCGGGGAAGTCGTGGTAATGAACTCCCTAACAGTAAATCTGCATCTCTTGATGGTCTCCTTTTACAGACCTACCAGAAAAAAATACAAAATCCTTATTGAATTCCACCCCTTCCCCTCGGACAGGTATGCAGTGGAATCTCAGGCAAAGTTCCACGGATATGATCCACAGGACGCCATTATTGAGCTGCAGCCGGATAGCGGTTCTGCTTATGTAAGCATGGAATCCATTGAGCAGAAATTTGAACAGCATGGCGATGAAATCGCTTTGGTGCTCATTGGGGGAGTAAATTATTACAGCGGGCAGTATTACGACATACCCAGAATCAGCAAACTGGCTCACAAATATGGGGCAGTAGCCGGCTTTGACCTCGCACATGCAGCTGGAAATGTTCCCTTGCAGTTGAATGAATGGGGGGTGGATTTTGCCGCCTGGTGCTCTTACAAATATCTCAACTCCGGACCAGGTGCGCTTTCAGGAGTTTTTGTCCACGAAAGACACGGCAAGGACTTCGATATGCCTCGATTTGCAGGCTGGTGGGGACACGATAAACAAACCCGGTTTAAAATGGGTTCTGAGTTTGTCCCAATGGAAGGTGCTGAGGGGTGGCAATTGAGCAATCCTCCAATTCTACCGATGGCCTGTATGCAAGCTTCGCTTCAACTTTTTCACGAAGCAGGGATGAACAGTCTGAGAAAAAAAAGTGAGCAATTGGTCAGTCTTTGCGAAAATCTTATCAACTCAATCCCCGGTGAAAGAATTGAACTCATCACCCCGGAAAATCCCGGCGAAAGGGGGTGCCAATTGTCCCTCAGGGTGATCATCTCAGATCGCAAACTTTTTGAAACCATATCATCGAAAGGGGTAATAGCAGACTGGCGAGAACCTGATGTGATCAGAATAGCGCCGGTACCTCTTTATAACACCTATTCAGAGATTTATATATTCTCTGAAATACTAAAAGAAAGTATCCATGAGCAATCATAAAATAGTCGTAATCGGTGCCGGACTTTGCGGTTCCTTGTTGGCCATTCGTCTGAAGCAAAGAGGTTTTGATGTGGAACTCTTTGAGAAGAGGCCGGATATGCGCAAAGCCAAAATAAGTGCAGGGCGCTCAATCAATCTCGCACTATCCAACCGCGGCTTGAAGGCCCTGAAAATGATTGGTCTGGAAGAGAAAGCAAGGAAGATAACGATACCCATGAGGGGTCGGATGCTCCACGACAGAGAGGGGGAACTATTTTTTTCACCCTATAGCGGAAGAGAAGGAGATTACATCAACTCCATTTCAAGAGGACAGCTGAATTCCCTACTATATGATGAGGCTGAAAAGCTCGGCATTAATATTAATTTTAATATGGGTTGTGTTGACTCCGACCCGGATTCCGGTTGGTTAACATTCGAGGATGAGAATGGAAAGATGACTAAAATTGTGGCCGAAGCCGTTTTTGGTGCAGATGGGGCCGGAAGTGCCATCCGCAAGGCAGCTATGGAAAGGAGCAATCTCATCAGGTTTAATTTTAGTCAGGACTTTCTTACACACGGATATAAGGAATTATCGATACCCCCTGGACCCAACCAAAGCTTCAGAATCGAAAAAAATGCACTCCACATCTGGCCCAGGAAGACATTTATGATGATAGGACTCCCCAATCCCGATGCTACTTTTACAATGACCTTGTTTTTGCCCTTTGAGGGAAAGGATGGCTTCGATGCAATCAGGTCAGATGAGGACGTATTCAACTATTTCAAAAAATGGTTTCCGGATGCCATTCCGCATATGCCAAATTTGATCGAAGAATACCACGATAATCCAACCTCCAGTCTTGGCACTATTCGCTGTTTCCCCTGGCAAACGGGCAAAAGGACGCTGCTGATAGGTGACGCGGCCCATGCTATTGTCCCTTTTTATGGTCAGGGCATGAATTGTGCATTTGAAGATGTAGTGGTCCTCGATAAAATAATGGACCAAACCGGCTCCGATTGGGAGCGCACATTTAGTCAATTTCAGAGGGTGAGAAAGCCGGATGCAGATGCGATTGCAGATCTTGCAATAGACAATTTCCTGGAAATGCGGGATCGGGTGGCTGATCCGGTGTTTATGCAGAAGCGCAAATTAGAAATGGAATTGGAGAAAAACTTTCCCGAATACTATTCCAAATACTCCATGGTTACTTTCCTCGATGAAATGAGGTATTCCGAGGCATTGAAAAAAGGGAGAAAACAAGATGAATTCCTTTTAGAACTCTGCCGGCGAGAACCCGACATTCAAAAGTTGAACTTTAGCGAATTGCTAAATGAGCTTGGTCGATTGTGAGATGATTCCCGTAGAAGGTATTCTGGCAAATAGAACAATCAATTCCTGCTGACCTAATTACATTCCTACCAGGTTAAATTAGAGCTTAGTTCAATTCCATCTTTATTCAGGAAATGCTGATAAAAAATGCACTTTACAGAAAAAAATACCTGAGAAAAAATTTGACAAAATTATGTTGGTTTCAGAAAATGATGTATTATTGAAGGATGCTATTGGTCCAAAAACATTGAGCCGATGACCGGGATTGCCAGTGTTTTACAAGGAAGATGAAAATATCCCGGGTTTGTTTTAAGTTGAGAAAAGCTAATCCGGAATTGGAGAGCCGATCTCTTGATTAAGCAATGACTTAATTATTCACAAAAACCAGTAATCATGGGAAAACTATTAAATATTCACCCGGAAAACCCACAGGGTAGAAAAATTGAAGAAGCTTGCAAAGTGCTGGAAGATGGTGGCATGGTAATCTATCCAACAGATAGCGTTTACGCGGTAGGTTGCGACATTTTAAGACAAGACGTGGTAGAGCGCATTTATCAATTCAAAAATTTAGACCCCACAACCGCCAATATGACCTTCTTGTGCAAGGATATCAGCCAAATTTCAGAATACGCTGCACAAATCAACAATGAAGTATTTCGGTTGATGAAAAGAAATACCCCCGGTCCATTTACCTTTATTATCAATGCCAACAGTGCTGTACCGAGAATATTTAAGAACCGAAGGAAAACAATAGGAGTGAGAATTCCATCAAATAAAATCGTTCTCAGTATGATTGAAATGCTGGACAGGCCCCTCCTCAGCACCTCACTCAAGAGAAATGACGATGTTTTGGAGTACTACACCGACCCCTCTTTTATTTTTGAGCGCTACGGAAATCAATTCGACATGGTTATTGACGGCGGCATAGGTCAAACAGTCCCTTCTACCATCATCGATTGCACACAGGCCATTCCCGAAATAATCCGCGAAGGATATGAAGAGCTGAGATAGAGTTCTGAATCAAGGTTTATACTGAAAAATGGGCACGAGTTTAGTTACTTGTGTCCATTTTTTTTAGGTGGCTATTCTGGTGATACTACCCTCTCAAATCTGCAGTTTTCTACCGGGAGAATTATCAGACAATCCGTTAGATGCAGACCCCAATTTAGAATATCCGGAGCATATTGACCCCTGTGTTGGAGAAAAAACCAAAAAGCCAGCAAACTCCTCCCCCCAAAAAAACTCCTTTCTACCAAAATATTCTTAAGTTTGCCCAGGAATGACCCGGAAGACAAAGAAAGCTAATCAGGAGGTCAATGACGGAAAACATGCGTGTATACACCCCCTCTGCTTATATGCGCAAAAAGAAGCTGGACTATGATGAAATTTGAAACTGATAAAAAGAACTTAAAATAAATGGCAAAAAAGAAAGGTAACGGAACAGAGGAGCCCTTAGAAAAGCAACTCTGGAAATCGGCCGATAAGCTAAGGAAAAACATAGATGCTGCGGAATACAAACACGTTGTGCTCGGGCTGATATTCTTAAAATACATCTCGGATGCGTTTGAGGAACTCTACGACAAACTTAAAGCGGGAGAAGGCGAATATGCAGGAGCTGATCCGGAAGACAAAGACGAGTACAAAGCCGAAAATGTATTCTTTGTGCCGGAGAAAGCCCGTTGGTCTTATTTACTCTCACAAGCCAAACAACCGACCATTGGAAAGTCTGTTGATGAAGCGATGGACTTCATTGAAAAGGAAAACGTTTCCTTGAAAGGCGTTTTGCCCAAAGTATATGCCCGACAAAATCTTGACCCAACCAGTTTAGGCGAACTCATAGACATGATTGGAAACATTGCCTTGGGTGATGCCAAAGCTAGAAGTGCAGATATTCTCGGACATGTGTTCGAATATTTCTTGGGCGAATTTGCTTTGGCTGAAGGTAAAAAGGGCGGACAGTTCTACACGCCAAGAAGCGTTGTTGAACTTTTGGTAGAAATGCTGGAACCATACAAAGGCCGTGTCTTTGACCCTTGCTGTGGCTCTGGTGGTATGTTTGTCCAATCCGAGGAGTTTGTAACCAGCCACCAAGGAAAAATCAATGACATTTCCATTTACGGACAGGAAAGTAACCAAACCACCTGGCGACTGGCAAAAATGAATTTGGCCATTAGAGGCATTGACAGCTCTCAGGTAAAGTGGAACAACGAAGGCTCGTTTTTGAATGATGCCCATAAAGACCTGAAAGCCGATTACATCATTGCCAACCCACCGTTTAACGTGAGCGATTGGAGCGGTGATTTACTGCGTACCGATGGCCGCTGGAAATACGGCACACCACCCACCGGAAATGCCAACTACGCTTGGATTCAACATTTCATGTATCACCTGGCACCTAACGGACAAGCAGGTTTTGTCTTGGCAAAAGGCGCTTTGACGTCTAAAAGCGGCGGTGAAGGCGACATCAGAAAAGAACTAGTGGAAGCCGATTTGATTGATTGTATTGTCAACCTGCCGGCCAAGTTATTTTTAAATACCCAAATTCCTGCTTCGCTGTGGTTTATGAGCCGTAACCGCAGCAATGGCAAGTTCCGAAACCGAACAGGCGAAATTCTCTTTATTGATGCCCGCAACCTGGGACATTTAATAAACCGAAGGACCAAAGTGCTCTCTGAGGAAGATATCCAAACCATTACCAATACCTACCACAACTGGCGCAACAAATTCCCCTCCGATGGAGGGGTGCCCGAAGGGCGGGGTGGTTACGAAGACATCAAAGGTTTCTGCGCATCCGTAACCAAAGTACGGGTAGCCGAACTGGACTATGTACTCACTCCCGGACGCTATGTAGGATTGGCCGAAGAAGAAGATGACTTTGATTTTGCCGAACGCTTTAGAAGTTTGAAAGCGGAGTTTGAAGCGCAATTGCAGGAAGAAGCGGAGCTTAATGAGCGAATCCAAGAGAACCTTGCTAAAATCAAACTTCCCAATGCGTAGCACAAACGAACTTATTTTATATCAATCGGATGAGCTGGCTGAGCATATTGAAGTAAGGCTCGAAGATGAAACCATTTGGCTTACGCAAAACCAGATTGTAGACCTTTTCGCAAGCAGTAAAGCCAATATTAGTGAGCACATCAAACATATTTTTGATTCAGGTGAGCTTGTGGAAAATTCAACTGTTCGGAAATTCCGAACAGTTCGCTTGGAGGGAGACCGAGAGGTTAGTAGGCAATTACGCCATTATAGTCTGGACGTTATACTTTCAGTGGGGTACAGGGTAAACTCAGGGCGGGGAACGCAATTTCGTATTTGGGCAAATCAAGTGCTCAAAGACCATCTTCTCAAAGGATACTCCATTGCTAAACGTATAGACAGGATAGAAGATAATGTTCATGGCCTAATCGGACGAATGGAAGAAATAGAATTGCAGATAAACACCAACCTTACACCAAAACAAGGAATCTTCTTCGATGGCCAAATCTTTGACGCCTATGTCTTTGTCGCTGATCTCGTTAAAAAAGCCAAAAGCAGCATCGTACTGATCGACAACTACGTGGAAGAATCGGTGCTAACCTTGTTGAGCAAACGCGAAAAGAACGTGGCCGCCACCATTTACACCAAAGCCGTCAGCAAGCAGTTCAAACTCGACCTAAAAAAACACAACAGCCAGTATCCGGAAATAAAGGTTGTGGAGTTTAAAGATGCCCACGACCGCTTTTTGATTTTGGATAAAAAGGAACTGTACCACTTTGGCGCTTCTCTGAAAGATTTGGGGAAGAAGTGGTTTGCTTTTTCGAGGATGGATACTATGACAAAAGCTGTCTTAAACCAATTAAGTAAAGTCCAGTCCTAATGAAAGCCCTCTTAGACACAAATATCATTATTCACAGAGAAGCCGGACGGGTGGCCAATCAGGATATTGGTATTCTGTTTAAGTGGCTCGATAAGGTAAAATATCAGAAGTGCATTCATCCGGTGACCATTCAGGAAATCGAAAAAAATCCCAATACCGGCACGGTCGATACCTTTAAAATCAAGATGGATAGCTATGAGCAGTTGCTTACAACGGCTCAAATGACGGATGAAGTAAATGCTGTTTCGGATCAATTTGACCAAAACGAAAATGACCGGAACGATACCATTTTGCTAAATGAGCTATTTGTAGGCAGAGTGGATTTATTGATTTCAGAAGACAAGAAAATCCATTCCAAAGCAGAGGCGTTAGGAATTTCAGAACAGGTATTTACTATAAATACATTTCTCGAAAAGGTCTTTGCTGAATTCCCTGAACTTGTCAAGTACCAAGTATTAGGTGTTCAGCAAAAGTTATTTGGTGAATTGAGCATAAACGATCCATTTTTTGACACCTTGAAAGAAGATTACCCCGGTTTTGAAAAATGGTATCATGGAAAGGCAAATAAAAAGGCCTACGTCACCATCAATAATGAAAATGGTTTATTACTTTCCTTTCTTTACATCAAAACAGAGGATAAAGACGAAGCGTATCCGGACATAAATCCTGCTTTTAAACCCAAAAAGAGACTGAAAGTGGGCACCTTCAAAGTCATCAGCAATGGTGTGCGATTGGGGGAGCGATTCATGAAAATTATTTTCGACAATGCGCTTGCACGAAAAGTGGATGAAATTTACGTAACCATCTTTGAACAGCGGGACGAGCAGCAGCGGTTGATTACCTTATTGGAAGAGTGGGGATTTTATAAGCACGGCACTAAGGGAGAGGACGGAGAATTGGTGTATGTCCGCGACTTTACTCCACAAGCAAATACGGAAAATCCCAAACTGACCTTTCCATACCTTAGTGCCGGGCAAAATGTTTTTCTGATCCCCATATATCCCGATTACCACACGGAACTTTTGCCCGATTCTTACTTAAAAACGGAATCTCCGCAAAACTTCATTGAGCACGAGCCCCACCGGAACGCCTTGAGCAAGGTTTACATCTGCCGCTCCATAGAAAGAGGTATCAAAAAAGGCGACATCATTGTGTTTTACCGGACAAAGGAAAGAGGTAAAAGCGCTTATTACAGCAGTGTCATTACAACTATCGCCATTTGTGAGGAAGTGATAGAAGACATCCGGGATGAAAGCGACTTTATCGCCAAGTGCCGTAAAAGAAGTGTTTTTAGTAGTGAGGGGTTAAAAGAATTTTGGAACTGGAATCCCCGGTTCCGACCGTTTATTATCAATTTTCTCTACGTCTGGTCATTTGGTTTAGGTAACCGGATAAACAGGGCAAGACTTTTAGAACTGGGTATTTTATCCGGTGAGGAAAACGAGATAAGGGGATTGAAACAAATAACACACGAACAATTTAAAACGATTTTGAATGAAACAGGAACAAATGAAAGTCTTATTGTCGATTAAACCGGAATTTGCGGAGCGAATTTTTGATGGTTCCAAGAAATATGAGTTCCGCAAAGCGGTATTCAAGAACAGTGGCATCAAAACGGTAGTCGTATATGCTTCTTCGCCTACACAACGAGTGATTGGAGAATTCGAGATTGAGACGATCATTAGCGATAGCCCGGAAATGCTCTGGAATGAAACCAAAGAATTTGCAGGAGTAGAAGAGCATTTCTTTTACGAATATTTTGCCAATCGGGAAATGGGCTTTGCCATCAAAATTAAAAAGACCAAGAAATATAAAGAGTCACTATGCCTGCGGGAGCATTTTAACCTCACCCCACCGCAATCCTTTCTTTATTTGCGAAATGAAAATCTTGTGAGTCAATGAGTGAGTGGAAGGAAATAAAGTTGGGTGACCTTGGAACAGTGGTCACAGGTAAAACACCTTCTAAAAATAATCCTGAAGATTGGGGGAATGATACTCTGTTCATCACACCTTCTGACTATAGAAACTATCGGAAATGGGCAGATGATAGCATTCGTAAACTATCTGCTGATGGTGCTGAAAGATTATTTAATAAAGTCTTACCAGTTGGTTCAATCTTAGTAACCTGCATAGGTTCAGATATGGGTAAGGTTGTAATGAATAGAGAAGATGCAATTACAAATCAACAAATCAATTCCATCATTCCTAACACTGATGTTGTCAACTCTGATTTTGCTTATTACCTACTTGTTGACTTATATGAAACTTTGAGAATTTACGGTGGTGACGGCACTGCAGTTCCAATAGTTAATAAAGGTGATTTTGAGAAGATAGATGCTCTAATTCCAGAAAAAGACGAACAACGCGCCATCGCATCCGTCCTTTCCAGCTTAGACGATAAAATAGACCTGCTGCACCGCCAAAACCAAACGCTGGAGCAAATGGCAGAGACGCTGTTTCGGCAGTGGTTTGTGGAGGAAGCGGATGAGGGGTGGGAGGAAGCAACGATTGCAGATTATGCTGAACACACGAAGATTTCAATTAAACCCAGTGCAAATCCTTTGTCAATTTATGCTCATTACAGCATCCCTGGATTTGATAATGACAAAGAACCTATACATGAACTCGGACAAGAAATAAGAAGCAACAAGTATCAGGTTTTCAAATACACCATTTTATTCTCTAAGCTAAATCCACATAAGGACAAAAGAGTTTGGTTGATACTTGGCGAAGTACCTGAAAACGCAATTTGCTCAACGGAATTTCAAGTTGTCAAACCATATAATGATAATCATTTGTATTTCTTATATGGATGGCTATCAAACTCAGACAATTATCGAGAAATCTCATCAGGCGTTGGCGGTACAAGTGGAAGTCATCAGAGGATATCACCAAATGAAATCTTCACATTTTCTGCACCAAGAGTTTCTGATGAAGTACTAGAGGATTATGCGAATTCAGTAAAACCGATTTTTCTAAAGCAACAAATTAACCAAACCCAAATCCGCACCCTCACCGCCTTGCGGGATACGCTGCTGCCTAAGTTGATGAGTGGGGAGGTGCAGGTTGTTGATATACCTGTTCATGTGCTGAAGAAATCAAAAGAAGCACGTCCAGAATTTAAAGAAGCTATTCTTATAGCGGCTATTGTACGGACTTTGTTTACACCCAAGATTGGTAGCGTTAGCCGTCAATGGTATCAAAAGATAGCCTATCTGCACAAACGAAAACTGAAAGAGCAGTCCGAACAGCAATCTGTTTTTGAACTAACTACGGAATACAGTAAAAAAGCGGCCGGTCCTTATAAAAAGAAAATGCGCTATCAAGGGCCAGAAGGTATTTGTTTAAAGAATAGGTATCTGGTAGCGGTCAATGATTATGCTTTCATGCCATCCGAAGACATTCATAAGATAGACAACTATTTTGATAAATACTGGAACAAAGAACTGTTTGAAAACTGGACAATGAAAAATTTCCGATTTGTTCCGGTTAAGAAATTAGGGGTTTATGCCACGGTAGATTATTCCTTGCTGGAATTAAAAAAGGAAGGTAAAGAATTGTCTGCATTTAATGTGCTGGATAATATTTCGGAATCAAAAGACTGGAAACACAAAAAGGATCTGCCGGAATTTTCAGCCCAAAATATTGAACAGGCCATAATTGATTTAAAAAACCTATATACCTATTGATTTATGTCAGACCGCTATCAAAACAAATACCGCATCCCCTCATCCCGTGCCTCCTTTTGGGATTACGGGTGGAATGCCGCGTATTTTGTGACGATCTGCACCAAAAACCGGGAATGTTGGTTTGGGGATGTGGTGGATGGGATGATGGATTTATCGCCCATTGGGCATATTGCCAATTCGTGTTGGCATGAAATACCCAACCATTTTCCATTTGTGGAATCGGGGGCGCATATTATTATGCCCAATCATGTGCATGGTATAGTTATAATTAATAAACCGGATGATGGACGCACCGATGAACGTATTAATGAACACACCGTAGAGACGCAAAATTTTGCGTCTCTACTACCAAACGCGGATATGTCATCGGAACCGTCCGAACCACCGGAACCACCGTCCAACAAACCCAAAAACCAATTCGGCCCCCAATCCAAAAATTTGGCATCCATCATTCGGGGATTTAAAATTGGTGTGACCAAAAATGCCCGGCAAATCAATCCTGATTTCACCTGGCAATCCCGGTTTCATGACCACATCATTCGTGATGAAAAATCATTTCAACGCATATCGGAATACATCATCAACAATCCCTTAAAATGGTCTGACGATGAATTTTATAACAAATGACAAGAATCACCGAACATAGCATAGAAGATTTCGCCATCAAATTGTTGGAGCATTTGGGCTATGAATACATCTATGCCCCAAATATTGCCCATGATGGCGAAAATCCCGAGCGGAGTTCTTACCAAGAAATTCTGCTCACCAACCGTATGGCAGAAGCAGTGCGAAGAATTAACCCCACCGTGCCATCTGCAGCACAAGAAGAAGCCATTAAGGAGATTCAGCGCATCCATTCGCCAGAATTATTGACCAACAATGAAAGCTTCCATCGCTTATTGACAGAAGGTATCAAAGTCAGCTATCAGAAAGATGGTCAGCAAAGAGGTGATTTGGTGTGGTTAATCGACTTCAATACACCTGAAAACAATGACTTTATTGTTGCCAATCAGTTTACGGTGGTAGAAGATGGCGTAAACAAACGCCCAGATGTCATTCTTTTTGTCAATGGGTTGCCTTTGGTGGTAATTGAACTTAAAAATGCAGCAGATGAAAACGCCACTGTCAAATCCGCTTTCCGCCAGATAGAAACTTACAAAGCGGTCATTCCAAGTCTGTTTACTTATAATGCATTCACGATTATTTCAGATGGATTGGAAGCCAAAGCAGGAACGCTTTCATCGGGCATGAGCCGTTTTATGGCTTGGAAATCGGCAGACGGCAAAGAAGAAGCTTCACACTTGGTGAGCCAAATGGAAACGCTTATTAATGGAATGCTCAACAAAGAAACTTTACTGGATTTGGTTCGCCATTTCATTGTTTTTGAAAAATCAAAAAAAGAGGATGCAAAAACAGGTGTTGTGACAATTACCACCGTTAAAAAGTTGGCGGCTTATCATCAATATTATGCGGTGAATCGGGCAGTAGAGTCTACTTTGAGAGCCACAGGTTATTCCCCTCCATTGGAGGGGTGGCAGACGAAGTCTGACGGGGTGGTAAATTCCCCTCCATTGGAGGGGCTGCATCGACCAGAGGGTGATGACGGGGTGGTAAAAAGAGCCTCAAAGAACTACTTCAACCTCCCCTACAATCCTGACCTAAAAGATCGAGCACGAAAACTTCGTAAAGCCGGAAACTTGCCGGAAGTACTCTTTTGGAATCAAGTTAAAAACAAGCAATTCAAAGGTTTTGATTTCGACCGTCAGAAAATCATAGGTAATTATATCGTTGATTTTTATAGTTCGAACTGTAATGTAGTTATTGAAATAGATGGCAGTAGTCATGATCACAAGGTGGACTATGATGCTGAAAGAGATGCGTATTTGGAATCTTTAGGGCTTTCGGTAATCCATATTCCTGTGCAGGATGTGATGAAGCGGATGGATGAGGTGATAAATATGCTTTATGACCACCCCGCCCTAAAGGGCACCCCTCCAGAGGAGGGGAATGTGCAGGAAGACCCTGAGAGTTATGGTTTACCCGGGGTAAAAACTCAGCCCAGGGGCGACCGAAAAGGCGGTGTGGTGTGGCACACACAAGGCAGTGGCAAATCGCTTTCCATGGTGTTTTTTACTGGGAAACTCGTGTTGGCCTTGGACAATCCCACCGTTGTAGTCATCACCGACCGCAACGATTTGGACGACCAACTCTTTGACACTTTTGCTTCTTCTACGCAGCTATTGCGACAAGAACCGAAGCAAATAGAAAATCGAAACGACTTAAAGGCAAAACTGAAAGTGGCTTCTGGTGGTGTGATTTTCACCACTATTCAAAAGTTCTCACCCGAAGAAGGCAATGTGTATGAAACCCTTTCTGAACGGGAAAACATTGTGGTGATTGCCGATGAAGCACACCGAACCCAATACGGTTTCAAGGGGAAAACAATTGATGACAAAGATGAGAAAGGAAATATAATTGGAAAGAAGATTGTTTACGGCTTTGCCAAATACATGCGTGATGCTTTGCCCAATGCCACCTATATTGGTTTTACGGGCACACCCATTGAAAGCACAGATGTAAACACCCCGGCCGTTTTCGGAAACTACATTGACGTCTATGACATTGCCCAAGCGGTAGAAGATGGTGCAACTGTTCGTATTTACTACGAAAGCCGTTTGGCAAAAGTGACCCTAAGCGAAGAAGGAAAAAAACTTGTTGAGGAACTGGATGATGAGTTGGACGGTGAAGAACTAACCGAAACCCAAAAAGCCAAAGCCAAATGGACACAGTTGGAAGCATTAATCGGCAGTGAAAACCGAATCAAGAATGTAGCTAACGACATCATTCAACATTTTGGCCAACGCCAAGAAGTATTTGAAGGCAAAGGAATGATTGTGGCCATGTCCAGAAGAATTGCAGCGGATTTGTATGCCGAAATTATCAAATTAAAACCTGAATGGCATTCAGACGACTTGGACAAAGGTGTGATTAAAGTTGTGATGACTTCTTCATCTTCGGATGGACCGAAAATAGCCAAGCATCACACCACCAAACAGCAAAGAAGAACCCTTGCCGACCGAATGAAAGACCCAGAAGATGAATTGAAACTGGTGATTGTTCGGGATATGTGGCTCACAGGTTTTGATGCACCGAGTATGCATACGCTTTACATCGACAAACCGATGAAAGGCCATAACCTGATGCAAGCGATTGCAAGAGTAAACCGAGTGTATAAAGACAAACCTGGCGGATTGGTGGTTGATTATTTGGGTATTGCTTCTGATTTGAAAAAAGCACTTTCGTTCTATTCAGATGCGGGAGGAAAAGGCGACCCAACCATTGTCCAAGCCCAAGCCGTTGAACTGATGCTGGAAAAACTGGAAGTGGTTTCGCAGATGTATAGCGGTTTCCCTTATGAAGATTACTTCCAAGCAGAAACAGGACAGAAACTTTCCATGATTCTGGCAGCCGAAGAACATATTCTTGGTTTAGAAGATGGTAAGAAAAGATACATCAATGAAGTAACAGCTTTATCCAAAGCTTTTGCGATTGCCGTTCCGCACGAGCAAGCCATGGACGTGAAAGATGAAGTTTCATTTTTCCAGGCCGTTAAAGCACGATTGGCCAAGTTTGACAGCACCGGTTCAGGCAGAACCGATGAAGAAATTGAGACAACCATTCGCCAAGTTATTGACCAAGCCTTAGTTTCTGAACAGGTGATTGATGTGTTTGATGCCGCAGGAATCAAGAAACCAGACATTTCTATTCTATCCGAAGACTTCCTGATGGAACTAAAAGGCATGGAGCATAAAAATGTGGCCTTGGAAGTCCTGAAAAAATTGCTCAATGATGAAATAAAGGCACGTTCCAAAAAGAACTTGGTCAAAAGTAAGTCACTCAAAGAAATGTTGGAAAATTCCATCAAGAAATACCACAACAAGATTTTGACGGCTGCCGAAGTGATGGACGAACTTATTAAGTTGAGTAAGGAAATCGTGAACATGGACAGTGAAGCTAAAAAGCTTGGACTGACTGACTTTGAATATGCTTTTTATACAGCAGTAGCCGATAACGACTCAGCCAAACAGCTCATGCAACAAGACAAGCTAAGAGAGCTGGCTGTGATTTTGACCGAACGTGTCAAACAAAACGCTTCCATCGACTGGACAATAAAAGAAAGTGTCCGAGCAAAACTGAAAGTAATCATCAAGCGAACTTTGAGACAATACGGCTATCCACCAGACATGCAAAAACTGGCAACCGAAACGGTATTGAAACAGGCGGAAATGATTGCAAAAGAATTAACAACGGACTAGGAAATGCCAACGCTCATCTTCCACACATCCCAAAAGCTTTCGGGACCAAAAGCCGCTCAAAGCAGCCGCACCAGCCAAAGCTTGTCAATAAGTGCGCCTAAGCCAACGCACGGACGAAAGGAAAAAATCACGATTACACAACAGCAAACATTAATACTAAGTGGCTAATCCCTTTTAGAAATCAAACCCATAATGTCTAGTATCTTGCGGAAGATACTACACAAATTACCTCACTTTCTTATTATTGCTTCCGTAGGTGAAAAATACATTTTAATGGACAAATACCATACACTCCAAGAAATTGCGCGAAAAGTTTCTGAGATTCTACCCTCTGCAATACAACCTAAGCTAATGCCGGATTTCATTGCACACACAATTCATTTGCTAGTAATCCCATCTCAAGATTATCAAAAAAACCGCCTTTGATAACAAATGAAAACTAAGTGTGTTAAGAGGAAAAGTCAAACGAGAAGGATAAAACTTAAAAAAGGTCTAAGCTGATATGAGGTTTTAATGCATCCCTGGGACACCACTTAATCAACTGCCATCACAGCATTCACTCTAACCTAAAATCAATGGTTATGGTGCCACATTGTCGGTCGATATTGGATTTAGTGAATTTGAACCTCCTGGCACTGTCAATGGCTTTCTGACGGAGTTCGCCATCAGTGGTTGTGGATCCTCTTTGGGTGTATTCAGCAGAAACAACTTCGCCTTCAGCATTCACACAAACACGAACCACTACCCTCCCTGTTTTTTGGGAATTGTCCTGTATGGAAGGTTCAAAGAGCACGCCTCTGTCCCCGAGGCCGCCACCAACCATTCCACTACCACTGCTGATTCCTTCGAGACGGGAGGCATCTGGATCGCCATCTGACACTCCCTGTGATCCTGATTGACCGGTCCTCCCCGACCCTGTACCCAAAAATTCTCCAAATTGTTGCTTGGCTTGTTCGTACTGCTCTTGTTGTCTTCGAGCCTCTTCCTCTGCTCTACGGCGCTGCTCGGCTTCAGCTTCTCTTCGCTCTCTTTCAAGTTCTTCTATTCTTCTTCTCTCTGCGTCCTCCCTTTGCCGCTCTTGTTCTCGTTGTTCTCTAATCCGTATTTCCTCTTCCATTTCAGAGGTAATGATATTGTCATCCGGTTCCGGGGGCACCACTTCTTCCTGAATCGGCTCCACCACTTCTTCCACTTCTACCGGGGGAGTAGGTTCTACTTCTTCCTCCTGTTGGGTATCGGGCAAATCATCCCCCTGGCCCACTTCCGGCATTCCGAAACTAACCAGAATTCCCTCCTGGCCCGGAGGAGGATATTGATAACTAAGCAGAGGTAAGAACAAAACGGCAATCAGCAAAAGGGAGTACCCTATGCTAAAATAAAGACCTTTCCTCTTATCTTCCCTTTCGTTTTCTTCCTCGTAGCTCATAGTCTCCTAACATTATAATCCGGGAATTCATTCCAAAATACCGGCTTAGCGGGCCCTGTCTACCATTATTGTATTGACCTGCATGGTATAAGCAAGATCCAGGACTTCCACAACTTTTTCAATCTTTGCATTAGGGTGTACAGTGACGGCGACAGTATATCTTGAATCTCCGGTTCTCCGATCAATCTGTCGTCTGAATTCTCGCTGCAATTGGTTAATGGATACATTATCGCCATTGTAGACAATGGATCCATCTCTGGTAATATTGATTTGAGAAGGGTCGGAGCTTACGGTAGCTCTGCTTTCAGTACCCGGGAGCCTTAAATTAAGGGCATTCGGGACAATCAATGAAGAGGTCAGCATGAAGAATATCAGCAACAGAAAAATAATATCTGTCAAGGATGACATACTAAACTCAGCTGAAACCCGGCTTTTCTTTTTGATACCCATAATTATGAACTTTTGGGTTGAGTGGCAATAATAGCCCTGGCTTGCAGTCGATTGGCCAGGCGGGTAATATCGCTCACTTCACTCCAATTTACACCCTTTTCGGCCACAATGGTCACAGTGGCATTTTGTCTGTTGTCGCTCTGTTCAATGGCTTGTCTAACTGCATTTTCCAAACCAGCTTTAGTAATGGCCCGGCCATTCAAGGTCAATACCCCGGCCGCAGTAATGGCAACTGTAACATCAGTTGGTGCAACGGTTCGCGCATCCGATTCGGGCAGATCAACGTTGATCTGCACAAGAGAGGAAGTAAGCATAAAAAAGATGAGCAGAAGGAAAATGATGTCTGTAAGTGAAGACATGCTAAATTCTGCCGATACTTTTGATCTTTTTTTGAGGCCCATGTTAATTACTCAGTTGGTTCTTGCAATAAATCCAGGAATTCCATACTTGTGCGCTCCATTTTAAAAACTACCTTTTCTACATTGGCAACGAGTATGTTATAACCAATAAACGCCAAAATGCCGATAAAAAGTCCAACTGCTGTGGTAATAAGAGCCTGATAGATACCTCCCGCCAGTACATCAGGAGTTACATTTTGTTCAGTAGCCATTCGGTAAAATGCAATGATCATACCTGTTACCGTTCCAAAAAAGCCAATCATCGGGGCAGCACCGGCAATACTGGCAAGGGTCGAAAGGTTTTTCTCCAATTTGAACACCTCCAAATTACCGACGTTTTCAACTGCCGCGTTGATATCCCGCATGGGCTTACCAATTCTCATCAATCCCTTTTCAATCATCCGGGATGCAGGTGAATCATTGGTCTGACAAAGCAACTTTGCTTCTTTTATGTTTCCAGATTGTACCCTGACTCTTATATTGTCAATAAAACTCTCATCTACCTTGCCTGCCCGCTGTATAGTAAAGTACCTCTCTACAAAAATATAGGCTGCAATTACAGAAAGTACCAGCAAAATAGCAACTATCGCAATTCCGAGGGGGCCTCCGAGTAAGATCAAATCAACCAAACTCTGGGTCTCTTCACCGTTTCCATTTGCAGGGTCCTGAATAAGGAAAATCATCAAGTTTTTCATAAGGTCTTTTTATTCATAATATTTTAAGGAACAATATTAACAAGTGCGAAGATATTAAAATATTCGTTAATCTGTAATTATTATATCTTTAACAATTTCGAGCATTATTTTAAGTCCTCAAAAATCAGTTCACCTGCTTTATTTTTTGGGGAATTCATCTATAAAAACAATTTCAGGTAAAAAATTTTTTATAACTTGGTGGGTAGTTTTTAATCAATATGTTGCTTTAAACGATTTCAACCTGAAAGAATAGTATGATAAGGATAAAAAAAATTGCAGTTTTGGGAAGTGGTGTAATGGGTTCTGCGCTCTCCTGTCACTTTGCCAATTGTGGGTTTGATGTACTTTTACTAGATAGAGTGCTGCCTGAATTTTTGGAGAGCTCTAATCGCGAGGAAAGGAATAAAGTGGTTAATGACTCGCTTCAAGCAAGTATCCGATCCAGGCCGTCCCCATTGTTCATCAAAAGTTTTGCCGGGCATATTCAAACAGGAAACTTCACTGATGACTTAAAGGAGATCGGAGGATGCGATTGGATTGTTGAGGCTGTAATAGAGGACCTTGAGATAAAAAGAGGACTGTTTGAAAAGGTTGAAAAGTATAGAAAGCCGGGTAGTTTAATAACTACCAATACCTCAGGTATTCCAATTGCAATGCTGGCCTCAGGCAGGTCTGAAGACTTCAAAAAGAACTTCCTCGGCACCCATTTTTTCAATCCTCCCCGATACCTAAGACTACTAGAGATTATCCCGGGCAAAGATACTGACCCTGAGGTAGTTGATTTCTTTATGCATTTCGGGGAGCGCTTACTTGGCAAAGAGACCGTACTTTGCAAAGACAGACCGGCATTCATCGCCAACCGTATCGGCGTCTTTGCAATGTCTGATATTTTTAGAATAACCCAAGATTTGAAGTTGGATATAAATACCGTTGACAAACTCACCGGACCCGCACTTGGAAGGCCCAAAACAGGCACCTTCAGACTTGGTGACCTCGTAGGGCTTGATGTTGCTGTAAAGGTATTGAAGGGGATGCGCGAAAACTGCCCGGAAGATAAAATGCTGAAAGAACTAAAAATACCTGATTACCTCAACTACCTGATAGAAAATCAGTATCTGGGAAATAAATCGGGTCAGGGTTTTTACAAAAAAACAGATGAAAAGGACGAAAACGGCAAACGAGTAATCCTCTCTTTAAATCTTCAATCCAAAGAGTATGAAAAACCTTCAACCACTAAATTAGATAGTCTTATTTTTTCCAGGCAAACTGAATCAGATGAAAAAAGAATAAAGGGTTTTTTCAAAATGGAGGACAAGGGGGCCGAGTTGATAAAAAAGTCGCTGCTTCGCTTATTTGCTTACTCTGCTATGAGAATACCTGAAATATCTGATGACATTTACAGTGTAGATCAAGCTATGAAGACCGGATTTGGGTGGGGCTATGGCCCTTTTGAATACTGGGATATAGTAGGTCTAAAAGACTCTATCTCAATGATAGAATCGCTTGGAATGGAACTACCTGATTGGATTCATCAATTGTCTGCGGCCGGACTCGAAAGTTTTTATAAAAAGGAGGGTGGCAAGCGATACTTTGTCGATTGGAATTCTGGAAATTACCTTGAAGTGCCGGGACAGGAATCCTTTATCTTACTGGATAATTACCGCGAAAAAAGTCCGGTATATCAAAACGATGAGGTCACTTTGCACGATATAGGAGACGGGGTGTTGTGTCTGGAATTTCAATCAAAGAGCAATGCCATTGGCGAAGGGATACTGAATGGATTACTCCAATCTATACAAATTGCAGAAGATGATGGCTGGAAAGGGCTTGTTATCGGAAACAATTCCAGCAACTTTACCGTGGGTGCAAATCTCATGTTAATTGGAATGATGGCATTCCAGCAACAGTGGGATGAACTCTACTTTGCGGTAAAAACCTTTCAGGAGGCGACCATGCGATGCAGATACTCATCTATTCCAGTTGTGGCAGCTACTCAGGGATTCACCTTTGGCGGCGGCTGTGAATTGATTATGCATTGTGATGCTACAGTTGCAGCAGCTGAGTCTTATATTGGGCTTGTAGAAGTGGGAGTCGGTCTACTTCCCGGGGGGGGTGGCACCAAAGAATTTGCAGTCAGGATTTCTGATTCATTTTTTGAAGGAGATGTAAAAGTACCTACTCTGGTAAAGTACTTTAAGACTATAGCGATGGGTGAAGTAGCCACATCAGCCGATGAGGCTTTCGAAAAAGGCTACTTGTTGAAGACCAAAGACAGGAGGGAGCTCAATGTGAGAAGAAATATTAGTGAGGCAAAAAAAGAGGTGTTGCGATTGGCTGAAACTTATGTGCAACCCAGATTGAGAAAGGATATCACAGTACTTGGCAGAGGAGGACTGGGTACTCTTTACACTGCTACCAACGAAATATTTAAAGGGAGGTATGCCAGTGAGCACGATGTAAAAATTGCCCATAAAATTGCCTGGGTACTCTGCGGTGGAGATTTGACCGGAGAGCAATTAGTGGACGAAAACTACCTAATTGACATAGAGCGGGAGGCATTTTTAAGTCTTTGCGGCGAGCCAAAAACCATGGAGCGCATTCAGTATATGCTCGAAAATCGAAAGCCGCTCAGAAACTAGGGATGGGTCAGCTCAGGAGATTGGTTAATCAATTTTAAGACATTAAAAAATTGCAGGCGAATACGACCTGCCAAAAACATAAAAAATGAGAGAAGCATTTATTGTAGCCGCCAATAGATCAGCAGTAGGCAAAGCTAAAAGAGGCGGTTTTGCAAACTTCAGGTCAGACGATCTGGCTGTGGAAGTCATCAAAGGCCTGCTTTCAGGCTTCCCGGAATTTGACCACAACGCCATCGATGATGTGATCGTAGGCTGTGCCAACCCTGAGGGAGAGCAGGGGTTGCAGATTGGCAGACAAATCGCCCTAAGAGCCATCGGAAAACAAGTCCCGGGCATAACTATCAACAGATATTGTGCCTCAGGTCTTGAAAGTATCGCTATCGCATCTGCAAAAATCAGGGCGGGCATGGGAGATATATACCTTGCAGGCGGTGCCGAAAGCATGAGCATGATTCCAATGACCGGATACAAACTCGCACCCAATTACAATGTTGCAAAAGATACGCCGGACTATATTATCAGCATGGGACTGACTGCTGAAGCCGTTTCCCAAAAGTACAAAGTTTCGCGCGAGGACCAGGACGAATTTGCGTATCAGTCTCACATGAAAGCTGCAAATGCATTGGAAAAGAAATACTTTGCATCTGAAATCATTCCTATTAGAGTTCCCAGGGTGGTGGTTGAGTCGGGAAAGCGAAAGGAAGAGACATATTCTGTAGATTCCGATGAAGGTGTGAGGAGTGACACTAGTATCAAAGCGCTTTCCAGATTGAGACCGGTCTTTGCAAACCGGGGAAGCGTTACAGCGGGAAACTCATCTCAAACCTCAGACGGTGCAGCTTTCGTTTTGGTAATGAGTGAGGAAAAGGTCAGGGAATATGGATTTGAGCCCATAGGAAGATTGGTATCATGTACAGTGGCCGGAGTAGATCCCCTTTACATGGGAATTGGACCTTGTGCTGCCATACCTGGAGCTCTTAAAAGAGCAAATCTCAAATTAGAGGACATTGATCTGATTGAACTAAATGAGGCCTTTGCTGCTCAGTCAATTGCTGTTATAAGAGAAGCCAATCTCAATCCCGAAATCGTCAATGTAAACGGTGGTGCAATCGCACTGGGCCATCCTTTGGGGTGTACCGGGGCCAAGCTAAGCACGCAGATATTGAATGAACTCCAACGAAGGAATAAAAAATACGGCATGGTCACGGCCTGTGTTGGGGGAGGACAGGGGATAGCCGGCATAATTGAGCGATTCTAAATCGTATTTCTCTTGATTGGGTTCTTCAAGGGGGCAGCGAGTTAAGGCACCACCTGTGCCCTTAGATTCAACTTCTTTTGCCCAATTAAAAAGGGGAGCAAATTGCTCCCCCTGACTCTTTATCTACTTGCTTCAATGCTACAGGAAGCAAACAGCATTCAATTCTTTATAAAATACTATTTATTGTCCTTGTTGTCATTCACCTCTTCAAATTCTACATCCGTCACATCGTCTCCATCAGCAGTGCTGGTTGAATCTTCTGCTCCTGTATTTTCAGTTGTTCCAGCACCATTTGGATCAGCCTGAGCTTGTTGTGAAGCCTGATAGATATCCTGACTTGCAGCATTCCAGGCTGCATTCAATTTTTCCATAGCGGCATCAATCTTAGCAACGTCCTGAGACTGATGAGCTTCTTTCAGCTCTGCTGCAGCAGTTTCAATTGCAGACTTTTTATCAGCCGGTATTTTATCGCCGTATTCTTTCAATTGTTTCTCAGTCTGGAATACCAAAGTATCTGCAGCATTGAGTTTTTCAACCCGCTCTTTGGCCAGCTTATCTGATTCCGCATTGGCTTTCGCCTCTGCTTTCATTTTCTCAATTTCCTCTTTGCTAAGGCCAGTTGAAGCTTCGATTCGTATTTTCTGTTCCTTATTGGTGCCCTTGTCCTTAGCACTCACATTCAATATACCATTGGCGTCCATATCAAAAGTCACTTCAATCTGAGGAACACCGCGCGGAGCAGCTGGAATTCCATCCAGTATAAACCGCCCTACTGTTCTATTGTCCTTGGCCATGGGGCGCTCTCCCTGAAGGATATGGATTTCAACACTTGGCTGATTGTCCCCGGCAGTTGAATAGAGCTTTGACTTCTTGGTTGGAATCGTTGAATTGGATTCAATAACTACATCGTAAACTCCACCCATAGTTTCAATTCCAAGAGAGAGGGGCGTAACATCCAGTAACAATACGTCCTGCACATCGCCACTGAGCACTCCTCCCTGAATGGCAGCTCCAATTGCAACTACCTCATCCGGATTAACAGTTTTGTTGGCTTTCCTTCCAAAAAATTCCTCTACAGCAGCCTGTATCCTGGGAATTCTTGTAGAACCACCTACCAAAATCACCTCATCGATATCACTTTTTGACAGTCCGGCATCTTTGAGAGCTGCTTCACATGGTTTTAAAGTTCTCTCAACCAGATGATCCGAAAGTTGCTCAAACTTTGATCTGGTAATCTTTAGTACAAGGTGCTTGGGCACTCCATCCACAGCTGTGACATAGGGAAGGTTTACCTCAGTTTCTGAAGAGGATGATAGTTCAATCTTAGCCTTTTCTGCAGCATCTTTAAGGCGCTGAAGAGCCATCGGATCTTTTCTGAGGTCAATATTTTCTTGCTCTTTGAAGGTGTCGGCCATATAGTTGATCAATACCCGGTCAAAATCGTCACCCCCTAAATGAGTATCACCGTTGGTTGATTTCACTTCAAAGACACCATCCCCCAATTCAAGTATTGAAATATCAAAAGTTCCCCCTCCGAGGTCATATACTGCAACAGTTTTATCTTCACCCTTTTTATCCAAACCATAAGCCAGGGCAGCTGCAGTGGGCTCATTGATTATACGCCTAACTTTAAGACCTGCAATTTCGCCTGCCTCTTTAGTCGCCTGACGCTGAGAATCATTAAAGTAAGCAGGTACTGTAACAACCGCCTCAGTAACCTCTTGTCCTAGAAAGTCTTCAGCCACTTTTTTCATCTTCTGAAGTATCATGGCTGAAATTTCCTGGGGAGTGTAGTTGCGATCATCGATTTCAACCCTTACCGTATCATTCTCACCTTTGATTATTTTGTACGGGACGTTCTCAATTTCCTCAGCCATCTCATTGAATCTGGCTCCCATAAATCGCTTGATGGATGCCACTGTTCTCTGAGGATTTGTAATGGCCTGACGCTTGGCAGGGTCACCAATTTTTCTGTCTCCGTTATCCATAAATGCCACTATAGATGGCGTTGTTCTCCTTCCTTCGTCATTGGAAATAACCTGTGGCTCATTTCCCTCCATTACTGCCACGCAGGAGTTGGTTGTTCCCAAGTCAATACCGATTATTTTACCCATAATGATAAATTTTTAGATTTTTTATTCATTATGGATCAACCTTTGTGCCATTGACATTATACTGCCAAAATGGACAAAAAAGGCTTCTTAAAAAGAAACAGGTACTGACAATTAGACAGATTTCTATCGAATAAAGTTAAGATTGGCAGTTGTACTCCCCATTGTAAGGCTATCGAGGGCACGGGTGGTAAGATTGTAGCCGCGAATAAGCTCAAAATTAGTAGAGCTAAATACTCCGAGACCTCCATCTATATTGGTATAAAGGGGCAATTCATTAGAAGAAGTAATTCCGAGATTGGCGCGCCCGACATCTATATAATTGGCAAGCTCTTCTCCAACTGCATCCAGCCTTAAATCTATGGAATTAAATCGTCTCTGTGCAGAGGGGTCCTCGGGCACCACAGATCTCACAAATTGAAGGAACTCCTCTCCTCTCACGCTGAAATTATTATTTGTTGTTCTGCTGGTCATCGTCCAGGTAGCCTGCCGGGCTTCAAATTCATTACCGGTTGCAGGAGACCTCTCCAGATAATTAAAGATCAACCTTAGGCTGTAAAATGAAGCTTCCGGATTCTCTGCCCATAAAAACCTGGCCAAAGAAATTCCCTGCAGGTTCAGGGAAGTACCCGACTGTGGAGACCTCCAGTCTATATCTCTCAATACCGGAGAAAACGAGGATGCCATCAGCGAATCATTGATATCTCTCACCTCAATTCTGTATATTTCCCCACCGCTCAAAACCAGGCTGTCCGATGAAATCGTGTATAAAAAATTGGGGTCGGAGGGGAACACCCCCTCTTCTCTGGGAAGACCGATATCCGCAGCATTAATCCTCTCTAAAGTAAAGCGGTCTCCTGTGGACTCTCTGATTAATTCCACTATTGCATTCTCATAGAAAATGGAATCCGGTTCATTGGCTACCAAAAATGCGGAGCGGGTTTCATCTAGAAAAGCCCTTTCTAAGCGAATATACTGATTTTCCTCCGCTTTGGAAAGGAGTCCGAAGACTACAGGTATATTTTCTCTCTCAGTGAAAAGGTCAAAATCATTGGAGCAGGCGATCAGTGTCGCAAGGAAGAAGAAAAGGGCTAATCTGTAAATCATAGAATTGGATATAAGATCATTCAAAGACAACGCTAATGTAAAGCGGGGATTTCAATGATGGACAGTATAAAGTTATAAAAAACTCTTAAATACTCATTCTAGTCCGATTGGGATGGCCGCGGATTGAATTTAATAATGGAAATCGCCCCGGCTATGAGCGCAAAAAATATGATCCAAAGAACATAAGCAGGAACAGCCTCAGTAAAATGCAAAAAGCCAATGCTTGTGAACCCAAAAAAGAACATCATGCTCATGGCTATACCGCGGGCTTTTCTGGTAAACGGTCTTTTTCCGTCAATAATCTCCATTGAGGGGCCAAACATCTTATTTCGAAGCAGTTTGTCTTCAAGCCAGGGGCAACTCTTGGAAAAACTCCAGGCGGCAATAATGACGAATATGGTTGTGGGCAAACCCGGAACTATAGTGCCCAGTGCTCCAAGCCCCACGCAAATGAGTCCGAGACCAGCGAGTAACCAACGCTTAAAATCTTTGGGTCTCCAACTCAAATCCCGCACTTCTTTTGAATCGTCTGCAATGGTACCGACCGGACAGACTCCTACCCCATCAGTTCGATCCGGATCAGAGTAATCCAGGCGACCTTTTAATGCTTGTCTATTTGTTTTGCTTTCAGTCTTTTGATATTCCTCCTTCATCATCCCATTCAGCTATAAATACATTGATATCGCGTGTACCCTCAGCATTATTCCTTGATGAGGAAAACACGAGGTATTTTCCGTTGTGTGAAAACATAGGAAAGGACTCAAATGTTTCACCAAAAGTAATTTGCTCCAAGCCGGTACCATCTACATTGATCATAAACAAGTTAAAGGGATGGCCCCTTTCAGTATGGTGGTTAGAGGAAAAAATAATCTTCTCTCCCGAGGGATGAAAAAACGGCGCCCAATTAGCCCCTCCCAGTCGGGTGACCTGTCTCAAGTTTGATCCATCTGCATCCACTACAAATATTTCCATTTTCGTTGGTTGTACCAAATCCTCTCCCAATAGCTCCTTGTATTCCTCAACCTCCTCATCCGTAGTAAAGGCGGATCCTCTGAAAACAATCTGAGAGCCATCGGGGGAGAAAAAGGCACCTCCCTGATATCCGCGCTCAGTTGTTATTTGCCGTAAATCACTACCATCTATATTCATAGTGTACAGATTCAGGTCTCCTGTTTCCCTTCGAAGTGAAGTGAAAACAATTTTGTCTCCTTTAGGAGATACAGTTGCCTCTGCATCATAGCCAACATTATCGGTGAGCTGACTAACCAAATTACCTTCCAAATCAGCCACAAAAATATCGAATGTTCTGTAAATCGGCCAACTGTAGCGTCCGCCAACCCTTCTTTCAGGTTCAGGAGGACAGGGAGCACCTCCGAGGTGGGTCGAGGAATACAATATGAGCGAATCACCTGGCAAAAAATAAGCACAGGTTGTTCTTCCCAGACCGGTGCTTACTCTTCTGGGCATTTTTTCATTGGAGTATGTTTCGTCAAGCTCCATTAAAAAAATCTGATCGCATTGCACATCCCAGGCATCATTTTTTGCCTGAAAAACAAGCCGGCTGTCATCGTAGCTAAAGTAAGCCTCCGCATTAGCTCCGCCAAAGGTCATTTGATGGAGACTTTTAAAGTACTTTTCATCTTCGTGTATATGTTCATTGGCATTGGCTTGCCATGGCGGACCCTCTTTTGTTTCTGAAACTTCATATCTCTCGGTTGAAAAGGTCATTGCGAATAATGACAGAAATAAAACACTGAACTTAAAGAGCATAATCGTAATTTTGCCGTAAATTTATATCCTTTGACGACAAAAAACACAATAATGAAGGCTTATTACCAATATTTTACAATTTCTTTTGTTTTCGGGTATCTGTGGTTATTGGCTGGCTGTTCGAGTACGGCCGTCATACCCACAACCGAACCACTAAGCCCGGTCGAGCAGTTCAGGGCAGACGTAGAGTTTCTCGCATCTGATGAGTTGAAGGGTAGAGAGACTGGAACAGAGGGGGAACAGCGCGCAGCAGCTTATATTGCAGACCGACTTGAAAGCCTTGGTCTACTCCCCGCAGGTGATCACGGTACTTTTTACCAGCAATTTGAAGGCACACAACTACCCCATCCACATGCCAGGCCTGAAGAAGGAGAAGTAATCGAGGGGATTAATGTATTGGGGTTTATCGATAATGCAGCAGATCATACAGTAGTCATTGGAGCCCATTACGACCATATTGGACTTGGGGTAAGAGGCTCGCTACACACAGGAGACCCCGCCATACATCCCGGCGCAGATGACAATGCCAGTGGTGTGGCACTAATGCTTTATCTGGCGGAAAGACTGCGAGATGTCCACACTGGCAACAACTACCTGTTCATCGCCTTTTCCGGAGAAGAAAAAGGGCTTTGGGGCTCCGGCCATTGGACAAAAAACCCAACAGTAGTTGAAATTGAAAACCTGAATTACATGTTGAACCTCGACA
Source organism: Saprospirales bacterium (assembly GCA_007695145.1). Taxonomy (GTDB): domain Bacteria; phylum Bacteroidota; class Bacteroidia; order Chitinophagales; family Saprospiraceae; genus PWJY01. Next base: position 53,336 of record REEI01000094.1, read on the forward strand.
TGGTGGGTCGACTGAATGAAGACCGGACGCTCATGATCAATGGTACCGGAACTTCCTCTGTATGGGAGAGAAGACTGGAGCGAGCAAACAGAGCCAATCTCAACCTTCGCTTTACCCAATCCGGAGTGGGGGGTTCGGACCACACTTCTTTTTATTTGGTAGAAGTGCCTGCTATTCACTTTTTTACCGGTACTCATGAAGATTACCACAGGCCGTCGGATACTCCGGACAAGATCAATTATCAGGGTATGGCAGAAATTGGTTCCTTTGCTTTTAACTTGATCGGATTGTTAGACTGGGAGGACAAATTGGTGTTTTCTGAAACCGTTCAGGAGGAGTCTCGATCGGCTCCTCGATACTCTGTAAGCCTGGGAGTTATTCCCGACTATTTATTCTCAGGGGGTGGGTTAAAAATAGAAGGAGTGACCTCAGGGCGACCTGCTGAAAATGCAGGATTAATAAGAGGGGATATTATTATTAAAATGGGGGAAAAGGAAATTGAGACTATTTATGATTATATGGAGGCTTTGAGTGACTACATCTCCGGAGATGAAACCGAAGTAGGCTTTAAACGAGATGGTGAGCTTAGGACCACCACCGTTAAATTTTGACCCAAAATCCACCCCTTACATTTTTATCAACTGCTCCTTTCTACTCAGATGAACAGCAATTTATCTTTTAGACCCTCCAACTATTCTGAGGCCCTGGATTTTCTCTACAGCCAATTGCCGATGTTTCAAAGGGTTGGGCCAAAGGCTTTCAAAGCAAACCTAAACAATATTCGCGACCTGGTGGACCACCTGGGTAATCCTGAAAAAAAATTCAGGTCAATTCACATAGCTGGAACCAATGGAAAAGGCTCCGTTTCACACATTATTGCCGCCATCCTCCAGGCTGCCGGTTACAAAACCGGACTGTATACTTCCCCTCATTACAAAGACTTTAGAGAGCGAATTAAGGTCAATGGCACTGTTGTGAATCAAGAGTTTGTAATACAATTTGTCCATCGCATATCGGACCTTAGTTTGAAGTTGAGTCCTTCCTTTTTTGAAATAAGTGTGGCCATGGCCTTTGAGTATTTCAAATCAGAAGAGGTTGATGTTGCGGTAATTGAAACCGGGTTGGGCGGCAGGCTGGACTCAACCAATATTATAGTTCCGGAGATCAGTGTGATCACCAATATCGGAATGGATCACACACAGTTTCTCGGCAATACACTGGAAGCAATAGCAGAAGAAAAAGCTGGAATAATAAAAAAAGGGGTACCCATAGTCATTGGAAAAACTCAATCTGAAACCCGCTCTGTATTCCAACAAAAGGCCGACTCCCAGTCCTCTCCTCTGACTTTTGCCGACCAGAGATACCGAACTAAATTGACCCGAAAATCGATGGGTTGCAGTGTTTTAGATTTTTTTGAATCCGATGAGAAGATATACGAACGGTTAGAAGTGGATCTGATGGGAAATTATCAGGAAGAAAATCTAAACACTGCCCTGGCTACCGCAATGGCGCTAAAAAATCGGGGCTTCAAAATTAGTGAAAACGCAATCAGTCGAGCACTTTCCAGGCTGAGGCAACTCACGGGATTTGTCGGCAGAATGCAGATTCTCGGCACCGGTCCCCTCATTTTGGCAGATAGTGCTCACAACAGAGAGGGCATACAAATGCTGATAGACGAAATTTCCACTATAGAATTTGATCGACTAAAAATTGTTATTGGATTGGTGGGAGACAAAGACCCTACTCCCCTATTATCCTTACTTCCCAGGGATGCAACTTACTATTTTGCCAGGGCAAACATCCCGAGAGGTATGGATGCAGGAGAGCTTAAAAACCTTGCCTCAAAATGCGGCTTAAGTGGTGGTGTTTACAAAGGAGTTGAACACGCATTTATTCAGGCTCAAAATGAAGCAGGACCCCATGACCTTGTATTAGTTTGTGGTAGCATTTTTACTGTAGCAGAAGTATTGCCGGGATGATAGAAAATCAGAAGGATTAACAACTTCACAACTGAGGCGTTGTGGATCAAAAATTACTTTCCAAAGAATCCTGCCCGCCAGGGCTTTCCTTTGTAGGGTAAGATACCCGCACGGAATAAAAAGTCCTCCTGCTGATGCGGTGCGAGTATTCCAAATAAAAAGTAATCAAGTGCAATACCTTCATGCATTAAATAAAGCTCGCTCCAGGCAGCTAACATTGCCTCCGACCATCTGATGTCATCGATAAAAAACACTGGTAACTTTCCATTCTTTTGGGAAAAATTATTAATCAAGTGATAGTTGTTCAAAAGGGCAACACCGCGATGGTCACCGTCTAAAACTATTAGGTCCCAGGCAGTTTGTCGCACTGATTCGTCCTCCAAAAATGACGAAAAATGCTCGCAAATAAAGCTACTCTTGTGGTAGTTTCGCCCGATATTGGCCCTTGCCATTTCAGTGAGAAATGGGTCAGCATCAACTGAAGTAATCATGGCTTCAGGCCTGGCCTTTCTAAGTATGTAGTGTCCCAGGCCACTTCCAGTTCCCAATTCAAGAATATTTTCTGCAGACAGGAATTCAGCAAGCCGATAGAGTCTCCTGTAATTATAGAGCGGTGCCTGACTTTTCCTTGCAAAATTTCCAACTGTTTCCTTCATCGAGGAACTCATGCCATCTTTCGGCCCTGCACCCATTTTTTTGAACATCTTCCTGTCCTTTCTGAGCATTTGTCTGAATTCCAAAATTTCTCGCCCATCCTCGTCCCGGATACTCCCTTTTTCCACTGATTCTACCAGAGAATATACGGAAGGGGAATGAATGTCGTAGATGGTAATGCCAGAACGGTACCACTTGAGAAAAGATTTGAACTTCCAAAATATTGGCATAATGCTCAAAAATTTGGCCGGGTTATGCAGTTAGCGCAGGAGAAGGCATACAAGATAATAGGCTGACTTGCATTCACCAGAACTGGAAAAACCAGGGCAGCTAAAATCCAATGACCTTCCACTTTCCATCCTTCGAATGACTCCAGGTAAATCAATTCTGAAATCACTCCACTCCAATCAATTTCATAGCCGAGGAAGTACCCAATCTGTCTGAGCCGGCCAGAATCAATGCTTTGGCCATCTCCGGAGTTTTAATACCTCCGGATGCCTTGAGCTTAATGGTGTCAGGTAGGTTTTCCCTCAAATGTTGAATAAGTGAAAGTTGATCTTTCGGAACATGATAGCCTGTGCTGGTTTTTACAAAATGAGGTACGGCAGCAGAGATAATGGGAAGAAGCTGTGCCAATTCACTCTCACTTAACAATGCTGCCTCGATGATCAATTTGATCTTTTTTCCCTTCATCTTACAGGCTGTGACAAGACTATCAATTTCACTTTCAACATCCTGCCAGCGTTCGCTTTTAATGGCAGAAATATTGATTACCACGTCCAGTTCATCAGCCCCCAGATCTATACATCTTTTTATAGCATCTACTTTAGTACCGATATGGTCGTACCCATTTGGAAAACCAACTACTGTAGCAAGACCTACCTCGGTGTTGCGGAGGATAGTATGTGATAATTTCACAAAATACGGCGGCACGCAAACTGCTGCAAAATGGTGGGCTGTTGCCTGTTCGCACAACCTTTTCACATCCTCTTCGCAGATGTCGGGTTTCAATAGTGTATGGTCAATATATTCATTGAGATTTTCAGCCATAGTGCCTTAATTTAATCGCAATATACGACCTTTGCCAAACTGGAGTAAGCCAATGCTTCTCAAAATTTTAGTTAGGATTTACAACCCATTGATATTCAATTTGCAAAAGGCCAATTCTTTTATCAAAAAAAATCCATCATATTCGCATGTTCAAGAAAAATGGCTAGAGGTTCAAGTGAACCTTAAAAATTTCTTGGTATTTTAGCCGCTGATTCGGAAAAAAAAGCCTTTTCCATATCATTAACTTTTAATCAAATAGTTGGATCAATAACCATTTAACTCACAGGATGAAGATTAGATACATTGACTTTATTCAGCAAACTTTTGACTTCCCACAGGACGAGTTTAATGTCAAAAACGGGCAGTTATTTTTCAATGACATCTCAATGATGGATTTGGTCGAGAAATACGGTACACCATTAAAGTTTTTTTACCTTCCCAACATCAGTCGAAATATTCAAAGGGCAAAAAAGTGGTTCAACAAGGCGATCAGGGACAATAATTACAATGGCGAGTATCACTATTGCTATTGTACGAAGAGTTCTCACTTCTCTTTTGTACTGAAAAAAGCGCTCGCGAACGACATCAATATTGAAACCTCCTATGCAACTGATCTAGAAATTGTTCAAAAACTCACTAAAAGTGGAGACTTCAACAAGGAGAGGAAAATTATTTGCAATGGATTTAAAACCGATCAATATCTCGCCAAAATAGGAGAACTCCACAGGGATGGATTTCAGGTTTTGCCTATAATTGACAGTCCATTAGAACTCTCAAAACTTCGAGACGAAATTGCCGGGCCCATTGACATTGGGATTAGAATTGCCTCGGAGGAAGAACCTAAGTTTGAGTTTTACACTTCGCGCCTGGGGATAGGATATAAGGATATACTGCCGCTGTATAAGAGCAAAATACAGAAAGATGAGCGCCTCAATCTGAAGATGCTCCATTTTTTCATCAATACCGGCATAAGGGACAATGCATATTACTGGAATGAGTTTTTCAAATGCCTCAAATTGTATGTAGAGTTGAAGAAAATTTCTCCCGGACTTGATTCATTCAATATTGGTGGTGGATTCCCGATCAAAAACTCTCTTGCATTCAACTACGATTACTCTTACATGATAGACGAAATCGTTTTTCAGATCAAAAAGTTTTGCAAGGACGAAAGAGTGGAAGAGCCCGATATCTACACTGAATTTGGTTCTTATACAGTAGGTGAAAGTGGAGGTGCAGTATTTAAAATACTCAATCAGAAACAGCAAAACGATCGGGAAAAATGGAATATGATCGACAGTTCCTTCATGACTAATTTGCCGGATTCATGGGCACTCTCAAAAAGGTTTATTTTGTTGCCATTGAACAAATGGGAAGACTCGTACGAAAGAGTATTCCTGGGGGGGCTCACTTGTGATAGCGATGATTACTACAACAGCGAACAACACCTCAATGCGATCTATCTGCCTCAATACAGGCCATCGAAGCCCTTGTATATAGGCTTTTTCAACACAGGTGCTTATCAGGAGTCCCTTGGGGGGTACGGTGGCCTCCAACACTGTTTGATACCCAACCCGAAAATACTACTGATCGACAAAGACAAAAACGGCGACCTGGTCTACGACCTTTTTGCAGAGCAACAAAGTCCGGAGTCCATGCTCAAACTTCTCGGCTATTAAACCATAAAATACAATCATACAAATGAGTAAAACTTTTGCAGGAATTCCTCAGCAATATCATGATTACGATAAAGCTAGGGTGGTTCTTTTCCCGGTAAATTTTGATGGGACAAGCACCTGGGGAAAAGGTGCCGACAAAGGTCCTGATGCGATGCTCAACGCAGCTGAAAATATGGAGCTCTACGATATTGAGACCGGGACCGAACCTTACAAAATTGGAGTTCATCTCGCGGATGCAGCCCCGAAATTTGACAAACCGGCCCAGATGGTTGAGTTTGTGCACAAGGAGGTGTTATCTCACCTCAAAAGGGACAAGTTTCCAACCATAATTGGAGGAGAACACAGCATTTCTATTCCGGTTATCAGGGCATTTCGAGAGTACTACGGCAGCTTAACTGTTCTTCAAATTGACGCCCATGCAGATTTGCGTCATTCGTATGAGGGCACTCCCTACAATCACGCATGTGCTATGGCCGAAGCAGTCAACACAACTAATTTAATTCAAGTGGGTATCAGATCCATGGACACAAGTGAAGTTCAACCCATGAAAAAGGAAAATGTCTTTTTTGCCCACAAAATCAGGCAAGACGAGAACTGGATACAGAAAGTGGTCGACAAGTGCGAAGGAAATGTTTATATTACCATAGACCTTGACGCATTTGACCCTTCAATCATGCCCTCTACAGGCACACCCGAGCCCGGAGGGCTTTACTGGTATGAAACTCTGGATTTATTAAAACGCGTTTGCAGCCACAAAAAAGTGGTGGGATTTGACATTGTTGAGTTGTGCCCCAACGAAAACAATCCTGCGCCGGATTTCATGGCAGCAAAACTTTATTACAAATTGCTGGCCTATTTGCAGAAAAATTTGTAAGTTGGCAAAAAGATATAAACATGAATTACAACATTTCTTCCTTCATTGAAAAGTACTACCTACATTTTAACGCTGCAGCCCTTGTCGATGCAGCCAAAGGATACTCCCACCAATTGGAGGATGGTGGAAAAATGATGGTAACCCTCGCCGGCGCAATGAGCACAGCGGAGTTGGGGAAAATTCTCGCAGAAATGATACGACAGGACAAGGTGCACATCATCTCCTGTACCGGAGCAAATCTCGAAGAGGATGTTATGAATCTTGTGGCGCACGATCACTACAAAAGAATTCCAAATTACCGCGAACTCACTGCAACTCAGGAAAGGGAGTTACTGGACCAGGGACTCAATCGGGTCACTGACACCTGCATACCGGAGGAGGAAGCATTCAGGCGAATACAGGGAAAAATATTTAAAAGATGGAAAGAAGCAGAAGATTCCGGAAAGCGATTTTTCCCACATGAATATATGTACCAGATGCTAAAAAATGGCGATTTGGAAGAATTTTACCAAATACCTCCAGAGGATAGTTGGATGGTAGCGGCCGCCGAAAAGAACATCCCGATTTTAGTGCCCGGGTGGGAGGATAGTACCCTGGGAAATATCTTTGCCTCTTACTGCATAAAGGGTGATCTAAATCCATCCACAGTGAAGTCCGGTATCGAATACATGACTTTCCTGGCCGATTGGTACCTCAAAAACTCCAGTGGAAAAGGTGTGGGCTTCTTCCAAATAGGGGGAGGAATAGCCGGTGACTTCCCTATTTGTGTGGTACCCATGTTGTATCAGGATCTTGAATATGAAGACATCCCCTTTTGGGCCTATTTCTGTCAAATATCCGACAGTACCACCAGCTTTGGCTCATATTCAGGTGCTGTTCCCAATGAGAAGATAACCTGGGGCAAATTGGACGAAACCACACCAAAGTTCATTATTGAATCGGATGCAACCATTGTCGCCCCACTCATTTTCGCCCATGTTTTAAATTGGTAAAGCTAGAAGGACTGCGGTCACACTTTTCAAATGAACTTTCTCTCACCTCAACTGTGAATGGGGACATGCGCCATTGAAAGCCCTGTAAACAACTTTTGGTCGGTTTGGTAAAGTGGTTCAAATTCTGAGGAGGTCAATAGAATCATTCTCTTCGATCCTCCTATCTAATTATATGTAGCAGTGCTTCCCTCCTTAATGGAAGATTTGGAATGGAAAATATGTGCTTGAAACCAAGATTAGACTTCCGCATCCGAAACGCTCAACAGCAGAAAATGAGTCTAAATCCTAAAAAATCTACTTCCACCTCCAAAAACAACATTGCCCTTGGCTTTAAGTAGATCCTATCTTACAAAATAATTTTTGGAGGCTTTTGGGTACACATTTCTGAGAAATTACACCTAATGCTGAATCAGAAAAAAAGCATTAACGATGGGTAAATTTTGCCAGGAATGTGACAGCCCGATCAAGGGAAGAATAGACAAGAAGTTTTGCTCTGATGACTGCAGGTCAAGTCACCACAATCGCATGAGAAGAGATACCAATAATTTTATGCGATCCGTCAACAGCATCCTCAGAAAAAACAGGCGGATACTTTTCGAACTCTACAGCAGGGGTGAAACCAGAATCGACAGGGACAGACTATTACAGGAGGGATTCGCCTTTGGCTATTATACCAATGAGAAAAAAGACAGCGGGAAACTTCAGCGATACTGCTACGAACTTGGATATGTGGAAAACGACAGCCAAAAATACAGCCTTGTAAGAGCCATTTAAACTTAATGAGTGCACAACCAAGCCAATAGCCAACCGCCAAATACTTGACAGCCTTGATTTTTTGCTACTTTTTGAACTAGTGTTGAGTTTGTCGAAGCACTTGTGCTGAGCCTGTCGTAGCACTTGTGCTGAGTTTATCGAAGCATCAAGACAAAAAATAAAGGAAAACTTGAGATAACTATTCAATTGCAAAAAGGACTTGATTGATGAGAAGCAAAAATTATGCACAAGTCATTGATGCACAAATGGATAAGGCTTTTAAATTATGCATTTTATTACTGTTTAAATAACTGTGAACTTAAAGTAGTTAAGTGGGGGAAAACTTTAGTAAATAATCCTAAAAAGGGGCGTCCGTTAATCAGTATTTACTTTTTATGATAGGCCCTCATTGATTTTTCTAGAGTGTAATTAACAATGACTAATTGATCTTTCTTATTTAATAGCCTAATTCGTTACACTTATTGAGTAGATGGTAACCTTAAGGGAGCACTTTTGAAAGGCCCCATTTCTTTCTAGAAGGGGGATACTAGCGATCACTCTTTGAAAATTCAATTTTCTCGATCGCTTTTTTGAGTTTTCCTAGCGCTTTGTATCTCTGGGATTTTATGGAGTTTACGCCATTAAAACCGGACAAATTCTGTTCATCAATTTCCCTGTCTGAGAAACCTTCAAAATAAGTGAGCTCAATAAGTCTTCGGTGCTTCTCGCCTATCATCTTTAGACCGGATTCTACCAGTTCCCAGTTTAAAAGCTCGGTAGTTTCACTTTTACTGACTGGTAAGTCTTCGCGGATTTGCTGAAATTCAGGTCCCTTATTTCTGAGGTAATAATATGCCCTAAATTTTGCGACTTTAGAAAGATAATGGATTACATCAATGCCCTGATCTGAATACTCCCCGGCTCTCACTTTTTCCACAAAAAATGCCATTGAATCCAACACCACCTCCTCTACGTCTCTTTTATCGAGCCCCATAGCAAGCAGGTGACCTTTCATTTTTTGGGTTAGGGAAGTCAACAAACCGGAAATCACAAAACTGTCGCCACGAGCCACATTTTGTAATAATTTTACATTGGCATTAGGTTTCCTACTTTTTCCCAAATCTCAAAATATCGGATTAGACCTGGCAAATATAAGCTTGAAAACCATCAAAACATTCTTAAGCAAAGGGTTTTAATATTTATTAAGGAAATAATCAGGCAAGTAGCCGATTCATTTCCGGCTTGGAAACTTGAGGATTCTACCTTCAATTTTCAGTCAATCGAGTCTGCAATTCTCTGGCTATAGAAAAGTAATCGTTAAATCTGTTATCAGCAACCTCTTCGATGTAAACCAGAGCTTTGGAAATTTCTCCTTTTCCAAGGTAAGACAATCCAAAAATCCATGTAAATTCTGATCGCTGAGTAAGTTCCGGATGATTTTTCATAAACTCAATAGTCTCAGCAAACTCCCCTTCTGAAAGTAAAACATGGCATTTATCCAATACCTCTTTGAGGCTATTCGTCCGAGAGTCCATAGCTCCCCCCCTCGTCATACCATCATCGAAAGGACGTTTGCCGGCAAATTCTATAGCAATCTGCCTGTAATCCATATGCTCTGCCTTTGCCATTTCAACGGATGTAGCAGGCGTTTCAGAGCTTTCTATAGCTTGTGGCCGAAGGATGAACCACCACAGTGAGAAGAAAACTACAAATGCAATCGCGAGTAGAGCCAATCCCCACTTTCTGAAAAAAGGCTTTCGGTTCCTATTGTTTGAATCAATAGCTATAGCTTTTCGGAATTCAGGATTGGCAGCGAGCTTAGCCCTGGTAACCATACAACTCAATGCATTTGCCACTCTGAGATACTCCTCAAACTGCTCATTCAACTCAGGGTTCCCCTTCAGGGCAGCTTCGAATTCCATTTTTTCTTTGGAACTCATTTCCTTCCTGTAATAACTCTCAAACTTTTCCCACCATTTAAAGTCTTCCATCGTTCAACTTTCTAAAAAACAACACCTCCGGATAATTTAAGCTGCAACAAATATATTTTTAGGCAAAGCAAAATTACCACATTATTTTTAAACCTAAGGCCTGTAAACTTAATTCTCATCCTAAAAGGGGAAGGAGTATGAATAGCGAGCAAAACTTCAGGGGCTATTCCTCAATCTCCAGGTTTAGGATACCTTATACTTTATACATTACCTTTTTTGTCAAAAAGTAACCGAAACAAGCTTTTTTTTTCAAAAAAAATACTGCCTTCATTGTCAAAAGATTAAAAAAGGAGACCCATTTATTCTGGTAGAAATGTCCCGCCGACGTCAAACTGTGTCAACTTCTTCATACACATCTGGATATACAAAGACATATCAAACAGCCCTAAATAAACCATTTATTTTGAGATCTATTTCTTTACGACGAACAAGCAAAATAAAATAAACTTGTACCTTTAAGGTAGTCATTTTAACTGAGAGGTTATGATAAAATGTTTGGGCATTAGCTTTATCCTTCTTTTCTTTATGAATCCTACTTCACAATGCCAAGGTAATGAAGGAGATTTAGGAGAAATTAGAGAGGAGCTTGGGGCCGTTTATTCTGACATCCTTCGCCTTTTCAGGTCAGGAGATTACCATGCAGCCATAGAGATAAATAAGGAGCAACTAGAGGGGATCAAGATTCACCTGGGAACCCGCGATTCACTTTATGGAAGTAGTACGAATAGCCTGGCCGTTCTTTACAGAAGAGCGGGAAATCTCGAAAAAGCACTCCCCTATTACCATAAAGCAATAAATCATGCAAGAGAGAACTTAGGGAAAGACCATCCTGAATATGGCAACAGGGTAAATAATCTAGCAGAATTTCACAGGGGAAGAGCGGGGTATCACGAAGCCATACCACTATTTTACGAGGCGCTTGCCAATGCGGAGGCCAACTACGGACGGAATTCCAGGCAGTATGCTGTAATTCTCAACAACCTGGGGCGTACACTCACACAAGCTGGCAGGCCCCTGGAAGCTTTGGAATTATACCTTGAAGCCTATGGTTACTTTTCCAATCAGATTCCAAGGGAGCACAATATTTACATTGCACTATTGTCTAATCTTGCGAATTGCTATCGCACTTTGGGAAGGCTGGACGAGGCTTATCACTACTATTTGGAAGCAGTAGAGATTTCCGGAGAAATTCAAGGGAAAGACCATCCTTCTTATGCTAGAAGAATTGGAAATCTGGGACTTTTTTATCTGAGGACCGGCCAACTTGATAAGGCGCTGACCAATCTTGAGTTAGCGAAAGAAATCACCGCCAGAACACAGGGAAAAACTCACAGCAGCTATGGTGCCAGGATAAACAATTTGGCGAGCTTGCATTTGCAACGAGGTGAATATGAAAAAGCCCTTTATCTTTATGAGGAGGCGGCAATAATTTATTCGACAAATCCCGGAAAAGACCATCCGTTGTACGCTGTTGCCCTTGACAATATGGCAGGAGTTTATGCCAATTTAAGAAACTATGAAAAGGCAATCTCACTGTATGAGCAAGCAAGGGAATTAACCGGAATCAGTAAAGGCAGAGACCATCCCACATACGCTGTTCGTCTAAAAAATTTAGCAGAACTCCATCTCAAAATGGGAGATCCGGCGAAAGCTCGGGAATTTTTAGAGCGTTCACTGAGCATAACCAAAAATACCCTTGGAGAAAGGCATTTTTTATATGGAGAACGACTCAGTACGCTTGCTTCCATAGATATAAAACTAGAGGATTACGACTCAGCCATGAAGGCATTCCAAAAGGCAAATCCCATTTTTAAGGATAAACTGCGACAGGTAGCAGCCATGGGGTCTGAGGAGGAAAAGTGGAATTTTTTGAATACTTTTTCCAACTTCTTTGATCAAATCCAGGCTTATGGGTATTTAACCAATTATGAGGAGGATTTTTTGAGGGAATTGATTTATGAAAATGCTATTGCGCTCAATAGTCTCATCTTTAATAGTACTGCCTCGATGATGCGAGAGGTCAGAAGAACCGAAAATAAAGAAACACTTCATCTATTTAATGAATGGAGGGATTTAAAAAATCGCATTGCAAGAGAATATACTCAAGCCGAAGATCAAAGAGTAGTCTATCTCGATAGCCTCAAAAGACAGGTAGAAATATGGGAGGGCCAACTTTCCAGATCTTCAGCCACTCTTTCGCAAACAATGCAATTGATACAATGGCAAGATATATCAAAAGCACTGAGCAGGGGTGAGCTAGCAATAGAGTTCTCAAGCTTTAAAAAAACTGAAAGTTCAGAAGAGGTCCTATACACAGCCATTCTGATTGAAGCTGGTGCTTCCAGCCCTGTCATTATTCCCCTATTTGAGAGAAGCGCTCTTATCAATCTTTTTGATCCCTCCGACGATTTGTCGGAAAAGGATTACATCAATAGCATCTACAGTGGTAGCGAAATTAACCTTTATGAGTTAATTTTTGAGAAAATAGAACCCTATATGAGGGGTAAACACACCATCTACTATGCACCCTCCGGCAGACTTTCCCAAATCAATTTCAACGCCATCATCAATAAGCAGGGGAGATTTATTCTCGAAAAACATCACATGATTCGATTGCGAAATACTGCGGATATTTTAAGATATGATAGTCAGGAGAGGCCTCCTGAATCCATCCTTCTTGTCGGCGGAATTTATTATGAAGGTGGGTTTCCAGACTACAACCTTATTCCAGAGTCTGAAAGTGAATTTTCTGAAAATAAGCTTTCAGGTGGAAGAGCAACTGAGAGAGATTCCTCAAAGGAATGGGAATTTTTACCCGGAACGCTCATTGAGGTAGAGAATTTAGCTGAAATACTGGCTGACCAAATGGAGGTTAGACTACTCACGGGTAATCAAGCCACAGAAGGTGCCATCAAAAAACTGGATGGTGCCAGTCCTCAGGTTTTACATCTTTCAACCCATGGTTTTTTCTTCGGGCAGGATGATGCCCTGGATGGTGCAAATACCCGGCTTATAGATTTCCTTCAAATTGACAATCCGCTTTTGAGAAGTGGTCTTGTATTGGCGGGAGGCAATCAGGCCTGGAGTAGAACGCTTCCGAAAAGAAGAAAAGAGGACGGAATACTTACCGCTATGGAAATTTCAAATTTGGACCTGTCGAACACCCAGCTCGTAGTACTGTCCGCATGCGAAACCGGCCTGGGTGACTTGAAGGGAAGTGAAGGAGTATTTGGGCTTCAAAGAGCGTTCCAAATTGCTGGGACAGACTACTTAATCATGGGCCAGTGGAAAGTACCCGACATCATTACCTCGGAGCTCATGGAAGTGTTCTACACACAGTGGATTTCAGGCAAATCCATCAGGAACGCCTTTAGGAAGGCTCAATTGCAATTATCAGAGAAGTATCCGCCATACTACTGGGGTGGATTTGTGTTAACCGGGGGTGGAAAACAACCCTTTGAAAAAACTTTTGATTTTGTCCCATGGGCTCTAGCCATTTTGGCAATGGGAGCTTTAGCAATATTTGCATTTTTTTATTGGGGATTCTTAACACCTTTACATAAAAAACCGGAAACCAACCCCTATCTGGTTGATCTCCGGAAGTAAAATCCATAACAATTATCTTTAGAGGGCACCATATCTGATGTGCAGCCCGCTGGGTACTTCTATTTTTGGTCCGACCTCCAAACTTCTCAATCTGAGAAGCCATTTACAATCTTATCTCAAGAATACTTTTAGAATCCTGATGAGCAATTTACCTCAATTGGATAAGCCTTCAAATACACTTGCATAACCTAATTACACAAATGAGGTAAAAGGTAACCTGGGGGCATTGCTTTTTTAAAAAAAATCGTTTTAGGCACATAAGTTATGACAAAAACACCTCATGATTACTTTATTGCCCCTTCAAATCAAGTAAAAATAACAATCCCGGCACCTATTGGCAATTTTGATTTAAGAACCAGAAAAAACACCGTGTAACGATTACAGATTTTTAATACCTATCATTCCACCATTCAAATCTTAGCCAATTATTCATTCAATGATTGAATAAGTCAATCGAATTAGGCTAATAAATAATAAGCTTGAATGATGATGGTTATCAAAGCAATCAATTGAATAATGGAAGCAAAATTTAAGAGACATAACATTTTCGAATTTCAATAGCCCTATCCCGGCCTTCAAGGATTTGGCGTTAAGAAAAATGGGTTCCACAACGTTTACCCGGAGTATTCATGAGGGTTTCGTCATGAGAGGCCAGATGGCTATAGAAATGGGGGCTTGAGAAGATTTTCTTCCGGAGGCGTAGCCGTAGCTACGGTGAGGACAGGAAATCGAGCAAGTGCCCATTTATGACGCGATCTTGTCATGTAATAGATACCCTCATGAA
>REEI01000037.1 GCA_007695145.1 Saprospirales bacterium
ATTTGCAGCCGGGGCAGTATGTGGTGAGGATACGAGCAGGGAGAGAGGTGTTTAGTCAGGGGGTGGTGGTGTTTTGAAGATTTTGCTTCGGCCACGCCCTGCCTAAGTAGTTTAGAGTGCATAGTTTTTATGTGCCCTGTGCCCTCATTGTGCCCACAAAATCGTCCAGACCGTGTAGTTTAGGAGTTGTTTTCACTTCAACACCTTACTGGGTGAGGAAATGAGTTTTTGATTGTCCAATTGATTTACTACCCATTCAGGCAATGTTCATTATTTAATCAAACAATGCCTTCCCTGAGTAAATCGTGCAAATGAATTACCCCCATGTATTCTTCGTTTTCAGAGACGATTAATTGGGTGATGCTGTATTCCTTCATTTTGTTGAGGGCTTTGATGGCCATGGTATCCGGTTTAATGGTTTTAGGGGCACTATTCATTATGTCTGAGGCTTTTACGGTTGATTTTTCTCCTGCACCTGAGAGCATTCTTCTCAAGTCGCCATCGGTAATGACTCCGAGAAGTTTATTCGTATCCGGATTTAAGACGGCGGTCATGCCCAGTCGTTTGGATGAAATTTCCAGTAGGAGGTCTGTCAGAGAGGTATTGGGATAAACTGCGGGTTTTTCATTTTCCCTGGCCAGATCACTCACTCTAAGGTACAACTGTTTTCCCAGTGCTCCTCCCGGATGATATCGCGCAAAGTCCCCGGGGCTAAATCCCCTGAGGGCGAGCAGGGCAGTGGCAAGGGCATCTCCCATTGCCATTTGAGCCGTGGTGCTACTGGTTGGTGCGAGATTATTGGGATCGGCCTCCATTTTTACAGGCGTATGCAGCACAAGGTCGCTGTTACGGGCAAGGTAAGAGTCTGGTGCAGAGGTTATGGCCGCCAGTAAATTTCCCCTTGATTTGACGATTGGAGCCAGTACCTTTATCTCTGAGGTTTCACCGCTTTTACTGATGCACAATACAATGTCATGGCTTCCAACCATTCCTAGATCCCCGTGAATAGCGTCGGCTGCATGAAGAAACAGAGCAGGGGTGCCGGTAGAATTTAGAGTGGCAACAATTTTTTGAGCAATGATGGCACTCTTTCCAATTCCGGAGATTACCAGTCTCCCCGGTGATTGGAAAACAGCATTTACCATTTTAGGGAAATCCCCATTGAGTGCGGGTATCATGTCCAACAAGGTATCCGCTTCAATTTTGATGGTTTTTGCAGCAATTTTTAAAAGATCATCTTGAGTCATATCAGTATCCTTAGCAAGCTAATTCAAAATGCATAGATACAAATTTTTGCCTTGTTTTTTGTCCAACAGTTAACCAAACCAAATTCGAATTGGGCCTGATACCGTTTTAGGGTAAAAATCGAGCTCATGCTCACTCCAGTATTTCTATAGGTCCAAATTACCAAAAAAATGCTGAGACTTTTAGCAGGTTATTCTACTTCTGCGGCTTAAACCGTTCGATTTTACTGGTTTTCCTCCCTGAAATTGACCAAAATTTTGATGCTGTTATTGTTCAACCATGCATCGGAAAATTTTTGAGCAACATTACTGGTACCCAATGAAAATGTGCTATTTTTGAATTGAATAATCCAATTTGATGGTGTTCAGAGATTGAATGGAACTTTCCGGAGTACGTTCAGAAATATGTTGAGTAGTTTTTTGAAAAAAGTTTTTGGAAAGTCCCTCATATATTAAGCAATATTATTATCTTTATTCCGGCGTTAAAGCGCCACGACTTATTTTTTTACACATATACGATAAACCCGGAATTGATTGATGGAATTAGGAGTATCGGACATTAGACAGTCACTGAAGGATTTTTTTGGGTTTGATAAGTTCAAAGGCTTACAGGAACCCATCATAAAAAGTGTATTGGAAGGGCATGACACTTTTGTTATTATGCCAACAGGTGGAGGGAAATCCCTTTGTTATCAATTACCTGCACTCATGTTGCCGGGGACGGCACTTATCATCTCACCTCTTATTGCACTCATGAAGAATCAGGTCGATTCAATCAGGGGTTATAGCAAGGAGGAAAATGTAGCACATTTTTTAAATAGTTCCCTCAATAAGACTCAGGCGAAGAAAGTTCGAGCGGATGTACTTTCCGGCACCACCAAACTACTTTTCGTGGCGCCTGAGACCCTTACGAAGGATGAGAATGTTGAATTCCTCAAAAATGTAAATGTCTCATTTGTAGCCATTGATGAAGCTCACTGTATTTCTGAATGGGGACATGACTTTCGGCCGGAATACCGAAAGATTAAGGAAATTGTGGATGGTATAGGTCGGGACATTCCAGTCATTGCCCTTACAGCAACCGCTACCCCCAAAGTTCGTCACGATATCATTAAGAATCTGGCGATGACTGATGTAAAGGAATTTGTATCCTCCTTCAACCGGGATAATTTATATTATGAAGTTAGACCAAAACCGAGTAAGTCGGACGCACAGAAGAGCATAGTTCAGTATGTAAAAACCAAGATGGGCAAATCCGGCATTGTTTACGTTCAGAGCAGAAAAAGCACTGAAGAGGTTGCTAATTTTTTGAAAGTCAATGATATAAAGGCTGCTCCGTACCATGCAGGTATGGATTCCAAAAGCAGGACAAAAGTGCAAGATGATTTTCTTATGGAAAAAATCGATGTGATTTGTGCCACCATCGCCTTTGGAATGGGAATAGATAAACCGGATGTGAGGTTTGTCATCCACTATGACATACCCAAAAGTATCGAAAACTACTATCAGGAAACCGGAAGAGCCGGACGTGATGGGCTGGAAGGGGAATGCATAGCTTTTTATAGTTATAAAGATATCCGACGACTGGAAAAATTTCTTAGGGATAAAACAGTAGCTGAAAGGGAAATGGGTGCCCACCTTTTGGAAGAAATGATTTGTTACGCGGAGACATCCGGCTGTCGACGGAAATTTTTACTGCATTACTTTGGTGAAGAGTACGATGAGGAGCAATGCTCCAACAAATGCGATAATTGTAAATACCCAAAGGAAAAAATTAAGGCCACCGAAGAGATGGGTATTGGGATTCAGGCTGTACTCACCATGGGGGAAAATTATGGAGAGAAAGAGGTGGTTGAATTCCTTATAGGAAAAAATACACAAATCAATCGCGACTATCGATTTGATCAGCAAGATGGATTTGGAGAGGGCCAAGATGAGGGAGAAATTTTTTGGAATACTATTCTCAGACAGGGAGTCTTGCTGGGCTATTTGCAAAAAGATATTGAGCAGTACGGTGTGTTGCGGATAACTGCTAAGGGCAAGGAATTTTTGAAGAATCCGGAACCTATTGAGATTAGCATCATACGAGACTATGAAGATGAAATGGGCTCAGATGATGAGGTTGCCGGAGGTTCTGCCGCCCTGGATGAAACGCTGCTAAAAATGTTGCAGTCCCTGAGAAAAAAGGTGGCTCAACAGCACAATCTACCTCCATTTGTAATATTTCAGGACCCATCACTTGAAGATATGGCCCTTCAGTATCCCTTGAAGATGGAGGACATGACCAAAATTTCAGGAGTGAGTCAGGGCAAAGCCATGAAGTATGCCAGGCCTTTTCTCGACATGATCCGCGAATATGTGGAAGAAAATGAAATTGAGCGACCAGATGATATTTTGATCAAACAAGTGGCTGAAAAGTCGGTTAAAAAAATTGCTATCATAAAATCCATCGACCGAAAAATACCACTGGAAGATATTGCATTCTCCAACAACCTAAGTATGGAAGATCTTATCGCTGAGATAGAGATGATTGTGTCCTCCGGAACTAAGGTCAATATAGATTATTATATTGAAGATGCAGTGGATGATTACGCTAAAGAAGAGATATACGATTATTTCATGGATGCTGAGACAGATGATCCGGTAGTTGCTTATCACGAACTTAAGGAAGACGATATCACCATAGAGGAGATCAGGCTGATGAGGATTAAGTTTTTCTCTGATTTGGCAAATTAATTATGTGTTGAAAAAAATTGTCATCATCAATGGTCCCAATCTCAATCTACTGGGAAAGAGGGAACCTCATATTTACGGAACCATTTCATTTCAAGAGTATTACAAAGAACTTCGCTCCAGATTTCCGGATATTAGTATGGAATACTTTCAGTCCAACCATGAAGGGGCACTGATAGATAAAATTCAGGAACATGGTTTTGCAGCTGATTTGGGTATGCTACTGAATGCCGGCGGATACACCCACACCTCAGTGGCTCTAAGAGATGCCGTTGCTGCTGTTTCTGCTCCAGTCGCAGAGGTTCATATATCAGATATTTTTTCAAGGGAGCCCTTTCGTCGAATTAGTATGTTGCGGGACGTCTGTGTTTTTTCAATCAATGGCAAAGGGCTGGATGGATATCGATTGGCTATAGAACGCTTCCTTTCCAATAATTTGATTCCTTCAATTTGAAGTATATCTACAATCTAATCATCATCTGCTTGATTCAAGAGCCTATTTGTTATGTTTGGTGGCCAATGTTTATGGTATAGAATCGGCCGATGGACTAAAAATTTTGCTATTGATTTTAGTGACAGCCTTCAAAATCTGATCGTAGGGTAGTGGCTGGTTGTGCAGAAAAATATAAACCACCTCAATTCGACTGCTTAAGTTCAAGTTACCTCTTTTCTTGAGGTCATTTCGAACGGCTTCCTTAATGCGCCGCTTGATCAGATTGCGATCAACAGCTTTTCGGATTTTTTTTACGGAAACGGTGGGAGTAAAATACAGACCTGCCTGTCCCTTATTTTCAGTGGGTGAAATAGACCACTTTGCCAATATGGGAAATTTTAATTGGGATCGACCATTCGAAAAAATTTCCCGGATGGATATAAAACTTTTCAGTCGATCAACTTTCATCCGTTGAATTTAATCAGATGAATAATGAAAAAAGCAATGGTGGATAGCTTTAAAGGGTATTCGCAGTCGGAAATAAACGAAAGAGCTGAAATTCAGCGATGTTTGAGGTACAATTGAATATTGAACCAAATGTACCAGTCAAAACCTTTAAGGGTAATTAACTTGACGGTACAATTTGCGAATGTGAGAATCCCTTGTACTATTTGGAAGTTCTCTCATCTGCGACGGTCAATTTGTGTCTTCCCTTGGCCCTTCTTCTGGATAAAACTTTGCGGCCGTTTTTAGTCGCCATTCTGGCTCTGAAACCATGCTTGTTGGCTCTTTTCCTTCTTGATGGCTGAAAAGTACGCTTCATCTTTCTTTATTTTAAATCTGCAACAATGCTGTTTATTGTAAAAATGTTTGAGCTCTCAAAAACCGCTTATGAAATAATTCAGACTAATTGAGGTTATACGAATTTTGAGCCCGCAAAGATAATGGAATTTGTGAAAAATACCACCATTTTGTAAAAAATTATTCTTTACACATGTGAAAGCTACCTACATCAGAAGCCAGTAGAGGAGCTTTGGCAATTACCAATCTGTGGTGACTGTTTATCCATTCATCGAAACCAGAAACTCTTCGTTTGTGCGGGTTCCTTCAAGACGTTTTTTAATGAATTGAATGGCTTCATCCGGTTTCATATCTGCCAATAAGTTTCTAAGGAGGAACATTCGACTGAGGGTATTGCTGTCAAATAAAAGATCCTCTCTTCTTGTACTTGACTTCGTGAGGTCAATGGCAGGATACAGACGCTTGTTGGCTAAAGTACGGTCTAACTGTAGCTCCATATTGCCAGTTCCCTTGAACTCCTCAAATATCACACCGTCCATTTTTGATCCTGTATCAATAAGGGCGGTGGCAAGTATAGTGAGTGATCCACCTCCTTCTATATTTCTGGCAGCACCAAAGAACTTCTTGGGCTTGTGTAGTGCATTGGCTTCAACCCCACCTGAAAGCACTTTTCCACTTGCAGGTGCAACGGTATTGTAAGCTCTGGCTAATCTGGTGATAGAATCAAGCAGAATGACTACATCGTGACCCGATTCTACCAGTCGCTTGGATTTTTCCAATACTATATTTGCCACTCTTACGTGGTTGTCAGCCGGCTCATCAAAAGTTGAAGCTACTACTTCGGCATTTACACTTCTAGCCATATCAGTAACCTCTTCCGGTCTTTCGTCAATGAGCAATACGATCATGTAGCATTCAGGATGATTTCCGGCTATGGCATTAGCGAGGTCTTTCAGCAAAAAGGTCTTTCCGGTCTTTGGCTGTGCTACGATCAAACCCCTTTGTCCCTTTCCTATGGGAGTAAATAAATCAATCATGCGATTGCCGTAATCGCGACCATTGCCCTTTGCGGTGAGCGTGAATTTTTCCTGGGGAAACAAGGGAGTTAGATAGTCGAATGGAACTCTGTCCTTTATATCCTGGGGGCTCAATCCATTGATTAGGTTCACCCTCAACAGAGCAAAATACTTTTCACCATCTTTTGGAGGTCTTACCGGTCCATTGATGGTATCCCCGGTTTTTAGCCCAAATAGTTTAATTTGAGAAGGTGAAACATAGATGTCGTCCGGTGAAGACAAGTAATTGAAGTCTGCAGATCTGAGGAATCCGTAGCCATCTGCCATCATTTCCAATACGCCCTCGCCTTCAACTATTCCATCGAGATCGACATTGATTTTGGGGGTTGATTTTTTATCAGTGGTCTGTCTGGAAGATTGGCCCCTTGGGTCTTTTCCTTGAGAGGATGATTCTCCTCTTGATTTTTGTTCAGTTTGGGATTCCTTAGGGGAAGAATCTTGAACCTGTTGGCTTCGACCTTTTCCTCTTCTTGGATCGCGCTCTTCTGTCCGTTTGGTGTCCTTCTGTTTTTCTTGACTGGAAGGGGAATTCTCCGACTTCGCAGGTTGTGTAGCTTGTGGCTTTTGTCTTTCTTCCTGAGGCGTGTCCTTTCTCCTTTTTCTGCCTCTGGATCTGTTGCTATCATCAGAGGATTTAACTTCCTTACCATCCGTTGGTTTTTTTGCAGGAGTTGCGGCCGAGATTTTTTCCTCTTCGGGTTTACTTTTTTCTACACGACCCCGGGATGTGCTCTTCTCGTTGGGTTTTGCCGATTGGGCTGAGCGACCTCTCCTTTTTGGCGCAGGAGAGTACTCCGCTTTTGTTTCAGACCTATTGGCAGCAGTTGGTTCCTCCAGTACATTTTTGCGTTCCACCAGAGCTTGCTGATCCAATATTTTATAGATTAATTCTTGTTTGTTGAGTCTTGAAATTCTCTTGAGTCCAAGAGATTCTGCTAATTCCCTCAATTCGGGGACCAGCATATCGTTTAGCTGTAGTATGTCATACATGGTATTAGCGTATTTAATATTAATATAGGTAAATTATTAATGGATATCAAATGATAAAATTCCTGATAAATTGGATTCTGGTATTGCGAATAATTAATGCAGGATGTTGAGAAAAATGCTTAACAAATTGAGTATTATTCTCAGAGGATGTCGCAAAGGTATAAATATGTTCCAATACGAAGTGACTAAGTGTGATTTTTTTTAAAAAGTTTGTAATAATTTGTCAGCAGTCATTTTACAAACGCCAGGTGTAAGCGAATAGTTTATCAAGTATTGAGTTTTTCAGGTAGCTACTCCTTTGGAGGTAATATGCTTATGTCTGTGACCTTGACGATACTCAATGCGCCAATATCGAATAAAGGCGGAAAGATGCGAACAGATTTATGGAGCAAATTTATCTTTGTGTTTTCTTTAAATGGATAGAATAGGTAAAGATGCTGGAGATAAATTACATTAAGGCCAATAGGGAAGAGGTGCTAAAGGGGCTAAAGAAGCGCAATTTGTCAACTGAGGTTTTGGGTTATGTGGACAAAATCATTATGTTGGATGGTAAGCGCAGAGCACTCATTGGTAAGATTGAAGAGTCCAAATCCGAAGTAAACAGATTGTCGAAAGAGATCGGAGAGCTGTTTCGGACCGGTCAGGCCAAAACCACTGAGAGTGCTGAAAAAGCCATTGCCGGAAAGGAAATGGTTACAGAATTAAAAAGGATGATCACTGGCTACGAAAAAAAGTTAAGTAAGATTGAAACCAGCATACAGAATCATCTTTATGAACTTCCCAATGTGCCCAACTCTCTGGTGCCATCCGGAGCCGGAGAGGATGACAATGAAGTGTTTAAGAAAGTTTCTGGGGAACTTCCCACTCCAGGTGGAGATGGCCTTCCACACTGGGAATTGGGCATAAAGTATAAATTGTTCGACTTTAAACTGGGTACAAAGATTACCGGATCCGGATTCCCTGTATTCACGGCAAAGGGTGCTGCATTGCAGAGAGCCCTTATAAGTTTCTTTCTCGATAAGGCCATTAAAGCTGGGTATACAGAGATTATTCCGCCTCTGCTTGTGAATGAGGCTACCGCTCGCGGAACAGGGCAATTGCCGGATAAAGAGGGCCAAATGTATCACGCTGAAAAGGATAACTTTTATCTCATTCCAACAGCAGAGGTGCCCATTACCAATATTTATCGCGATGATATTGTCAATGCTGCTGAAATGCCGATAAAAATGGTGGGCTATACCCCTTGCTTCAGAAGGGAAGCGGGATCTTATGGTTCAGATGTAAAAGGTCTCAATAGGGTGCATCAGTTTGATAAGGTCGAAATTGTACAAATTGCCAATCCGGATAATTCTTACGATCAACTCACTGAGATGCTATCACATGTGGAAGGCTTGCTAAACGATCTTAATCTGCCATATAGAATTTTGAGACTGTGTGGAGGTGATTTGGGCTTCACTTCAGCGCTCACCTATGACTTTGAGGTCTGGTCTGCTGCTCAGAAAAAATGGTTGGAGGTGAGTAGCGTATCTAATTTTGAAACCTTTCAGTCCAACCGAATGAAAATAAGATATCGCGAGGGAACGGAAAAACCCCGGCTCGTCCATACGCTCAACGGCAGCGCACTTGCACTTCCAAGAATTATGGCGGCCATGCTCGAATTGAATCAGACTAGCGAGGGCATAAGGGTTCCTGAAGTACTGGTCCCTTATACTTCTTTTGATTTAATTCAATAATGACAGTTAATTTTGATGGCCGGGAACTGAATGGAGTAGAAATGCTGTTTTTGGAAATAATGATTTTTAGAACCCTAACCAGTTTTTTAAACAATAAATAGTATGCCTGCAGAATATATGATGTACATGGTATTGGCAGGGTTGCTTTCCCTTGTTGGGTGGGCTGTCCAAAGTCGCTTGAAATCTGTGTTTGATCAGTATAGCAGAGTGGGAATGCGCTCTGGATTGACAGGGGCAGAAGTAGCCGAAAGAATGTTGAGACATTACAATATACGGGATGTTAAAATAGTGCCCGGAAAGGGATATTTAACCGACCACTACAATCCGATGACCAAAACCGTTAGCTTGAGTGAAGCCGTATATAGCTCAAGAAGTATTGCTGCAGCGGCTGTTGCTGCTCATGAGTGCGGCCACGCAGTTCAACACGCAACTACTTATCCAATGCTGCAATTGCGGTCAAGGCTTGTTCCAGTTGTGCAGGTTGCCTCTGGCCTGCAACAGTACCTGTTAATGGCAGCTCTTCTATTCATGGGTACCTTCCCGGAATTGCTGCTGATTACAATTATTGCTTTTGGAGCAACCACTCTCTTTAGCCTTATCACTCTTCCTGTTGAATTTGATGCCTCCAAAAGAGCCTTGGTCTGGCTTGATCGGGCGGGAATTACCTCAGCTGACGAGTATCGCGGTGCAAAAAAAGCTCTGTGGTGGGCGGCTATGACCTATGTGGCAGCTGCACTTGCTTCCCTGGTTATGTTGCTTTATCTTGTTCTTAGGTATATGCAGAGTAGATAGAAGTTTTTATCTTTGGCAAAAAATTGAAGTTATGAGTGAAGATCTTGATGATATTATCCAGAATGGTGGCGTGGCAATGGATGAAGCTCTTGACCACCTCAAAAAGGAATTGGTAAAGGTTAGAACCGGGAAGGCATCTCCATCTATGCTTTCCGGACTACTGGTAAATTACTACGGTACTCCTACTCCAATGAATCAGGTGGCCAATATCGCTACTTCAGATGCGCGGACACTGACTATTCAACCTTGGGAAAAAAGCATGTTAGGACCCATTGAAAAAGCCATATTTGAAGCAAATTTGGGACTGACTCCCATGAATGACGGAGAGGTGGTCAGGATAAATATCCCACCATTGACAGAGGAGCGAAGAAGAGATTTGGTAAAGCACATTAAATCATTGGGAGAGGATGCGAAAGTCTCTATTCGCTCTACCCGCCAGAAGTTGATGGATGCCTTAAGAAAGGAAGTGAAAGCGGGTTTTCCGGAAGACGCAGGGAAGAGATTAGAGGATAAAATTCAGGGAATGGTAAATGCCTTCTCTGAAAAAGCAGACGAAATCGTAGCCGCTAAAGAAAAAGATGTGATGACCATTTAATTCACAGAACACTTGAGGTTCATCCATTATATTTATCGAATTCGGCTAATAAAATAAAATCCTTGAATGTTGATGGTCGTTAAGGACTCAATTGCTATGTAAACTTACTTTATTTGATGTCCTTACAAGGAAGAAGCCTTCCCTCTGACTGATTTGGATGATTTCCTCTGCCTCTGTTCCCATTTGAAATTGCATGGGTAGGAAGGCAGCAGTCCTAAATGAGTAATATTCAGGACTAGAGTCCTTCATTGTTGTAATGATCAGATCCCTTGAAACAGGTTCAGTCTGCACAATGCCCTTTCGCTCTATAAAGTCCACCGGACTTCCTAAATTGGTAAAAATGAAAATGCCCTTTTCCGGATCGCTCAGATAAACTCTATTGAATCGCTCTACTAAATGTGTAGGCCGAATATTTTTTCCCCAGAGTGACCAACTGTTTTCACTCACTGTTTCAATTCCTCCACCGGGTATGATTCTTTTTAGAACACTCTCAAATTCATCAAAAACCCAAAGGTTGTTGTCATTCGTCATTCCAATAGCCCGAGATTCGGGTAGATTGAGTTCGCTTAAATCCTGGGAAGAGGTGTAAGTGAGATTCCGATCGAGGAATACAACGGTTTGAAAATCGGGATAGAAGACGGCTATCTTATGGGGATTGGAGAGATCAAATGCGGAAGGAGCTCCTAAGCGATGATTGCTGTAGAATTGCTGCTTTACTCCGTCTTTGCTATATTTTACAAATCGATTGTCCGAGTCGATGACATAAATATTGTGAAAGATATCAAGACCGGAAAGAATTGCCTCAACCCTTATTTCCGAAACTTTTCCGGCTTGCCCGAAACTTTTGTTTTGGCAGGAAGAGGCCATTACCATTCCACTCAACAAGAAGCAAAGAACTTTCTTCATGACCTGCTCTTTTTCTCGAGAAAAACGCGCTCACTGGGCTGTCTGTAATCGAACTGAAGGAGGCTTAAATTCTTTCCGTCGAACTCTGCATAGCTAAAGTACTTCAACCAGTCTCCTAAATTAACGTATCTGCTTTTTCCGTTGGAAAGGGTGTGGTCAATCGGTAGATGCCTGTGGCCAAAAATAAAGAAGTCTATTTCCGGATGGTATTGTAATTTTCTCTCACTGTATTGAATGAGCCATTCTGAATCCGGTCCGAGAAAGCGATCCCGTCCTGAGCTTTCTCGGCTCTTACCTGACCAATAGTGCGCAATCCTAACGCCAATGTTTGGATGGAGCCACGAAAATAGCAGCTGGCAAAAGCGGTTCGTAAAAACCTTTTTCACTCTTTTGTATCCCTTATCACCCGGTCCCAGTCCGTCCCCATGACCTACCAGGAACTTTTTACCGTACCACTCAAAATATTGGGGGCTATGAAAAACATTTACTCCCAATTCTTCTTCAAAATATCCAAACATCCACAGATCGTGATTTCCTGTAAATACGCTTACCGGTACTCCTGAGTCCGAAATTTCAGCAAGCTTGCCAAGAAACCTTGTAAAACCTTTAGGAACAACAGAGGAATACTCAAACCAAAAGTCAAATAAATCACCCACGAGCAAAATTTCCTCTGCTGAATCAGAAATATGGTCCAACCAGTTGCAAACGATAAGTTCACGCTCTCTCGCGCTCAATTTTTGGGTTTTCAACCCCAGATGAAAGTCTGAAGCGAAATAAATTTTCTTCAAGGTAGCTGGTTTCTTAATCAACTGGGTTTTTCCATTACCGTGCCACAGGCATTGCAAGTTCGCAAATCCTCGGAATTCATAAATCGGTTCATGACAGGCGGAAGTTGGTTGACTATATCTGTCATTTCGAAGGTGTCCTCATGAAGTTTGTTGTCGCAGTTTTCACAGAACCACATTAGCTTATCCACTTCGTTTTGTTTCCTTGACCTCTCAATTACCAAACCTATGGTATTAGCAGGTCGCTGCGGCGAGTGAGGGATCCTTGCGGGGAGCAAAAACATTTCTCCCTCCTTGATAGAAATATCTTTTCTCCTTCCCTCCTCATCAATAATTTTTACGGTGATATCACCTTCCAATTGATAAAATAACTCCTCGCCTTCTTCCCAGTGGTAATCTTTTCGGCCGTTTGGTCCTCCAACCACCATCACGATAAAGTCTTCGTTTCCCAGATAGACTTGCTTGTTGCCTACTGGCGGCTTTAATAGGTGGCGGTGATCATCTATCCATTTCTTAAAGTCAATGGGTGGTAACATTTTAAATAGTTTTATAGTGATTAAAATAACGGTCTAAAGCAGATATTTGTACGTATTAAAAAAATTTTGATATTACATATTAAGCAGTACTATTCCTAAAATTTTCGTGAATTTACGGAATTTTACGCAATATTTCACCTTTTTGTGAAATAGACGATAAATTTTCTAAAAAAATACTTGATGAATTTAAATCTCACCAAAAAAAATGCCCTCGTATGCGGTGGAAGCAGGGGAATCGGCCTCGCAGCTGCTATCGAGTTGGCAGAATTAGGGGCAAATATTACATTGGTAGCCAGGAGTGGAGATCATTTAGCTGAATTGGTGCATCGGCTGCACAGAGATAGTTCTCAGGAACATGATTTTTTGGTTGCTGATTTTAGCGATACCCGGGAACTTACAAAGCGCGTCAAAACATTGCTCCTGCAGAAAAAATACCATATCCTATTGAATAATACAGGTGGGCCTAAAGGGGGCCCAATTCTTCAAGCTGAAACCGAGGAGTTTTTATCTGCATTTAACAATCATGTAGTTGTTGCGCAATTATTGACACGCCTATTGAGTCCATTTATGATTGAGGAAGGTTTTGGCCGAATTATTAATGTAATATCAACCTCAGTGAAAGAACCCATACCTGGCTTGGGAGTTTCCAACACCATTCGCGGCGCAATGGCATCATGGGCTAAGACAATGGCCGGGGAATTGGGCAGGCATGGAATTACAGTAAACAATGTGCTCCCCGGTTATACGGATACTCAAAGGCTCAGTTCCATCATTGAAGCCAAAGCAGCAAAATCAGGTAAAACTGAGGAGGAGGTCGCAGCTGAAATGAAAGCAGCTGTACCGCTTGGGAGATTTGCAGACCCATTGGAAACTGGAGCCGTAATTGCTTTCTTATCTTCACCTGCAGCGAGTTATGTCAATGGGATTAATGTTCCGGTGGATGGTGGTAGAACCAGGAGTCTGTGATAATGCACCCTAGCTTTTTTGAGCTGAATAACCTCCCTCAATAAAGAATGGAAAGGATTTTCAAACGACTAATTTATCGGTCATTGCCTCCTAGGGGGAATACCAGGTAAATCACGTTGTTTCAAAAAGGTTGACTCAACAAAAGAATGTATGGGTTGCATTGAGCAAGAAGTGAACACATCTGACTTATCCGTCAAAAGGAAACATTTTCCTAGTTGTCCTTATATCTTCTGTAGACTAGTTGAATAAAGTTCTTCGCTTTGTTCTTTTTTTCAGGATCAGTCCACTGATAAGTATAAGCGACTTCAGATGATAGGAAGCTTTTGGCATCTTCAAATGAACTCATGGAATTGAGTTTTTGAATGACTTGTTTAAAAGCGTTGTCGTCTCCTGCAAATAGCTCATTTTTCACGAATATCTTTTCGTTTACACCCATAGCGCGATTCAGATCACTTATTGGTAGTTGAGATAACTTTTCAGAGATTTCATTAGCTTTTTTTATCAGGAACAATTCTTCTACTTCCTGCTTTGGAGCTTCTTCAAAAGTGACCATGACCTCAGGTTCAGGGTTGTTTTCAATGGTGGTTGTTTGCTCGGAAGTTATTACTTCTGCTTTTTTCTTCTCAGTCTTAGGCTTGGTGGTTCTAGGCTCCTGAACCTTAGGTTGTGGAGGGATATCCGTTACAGATATTTGTTCCTGGGATGTTGGTTCAGCAGCTGCAGGTTTTTCAATTACGTCTTCGATCTCAGGCTCGTGCACTTGAGGCTCTTCAAAATGCAATCTTTTGCCGACTTCTGATCTTTTTGGTTCGATTCTTTGACGTACTTCGACACTTTGCTTGTATATTCGCTCCTTTGTAGCCCGATCGGTAGTGGTGGAATCAGGTTCGTCCATCAAGGCCTCGTAGAGATCTCTTACATAATTCAATAGCAGATCCCTTTCCAGCCTTGAAACAGCACTTTCGCCGGGTTCAAAGGTGTCGATTAATCGATTGATCTTGTTGAGTTTCTTTTGAGCGAGTTTGAGATTCATGTTTTTTTATTTGTTAACGTTATTGCTCACAGAATTATTCGAGCAAATTTACTTATTAAAATTTTTTCGAATATATTAATTGCCAATACCTTGCCGAAAATAGTTAAATTAATGTGAAATTTGGCCATGTTTTTAGAATCCAATGTAAAGTTACAACCTGCAGGATGGATTGAGGTAGTCTGTGGGTCCATGTTTTCCGGTAAAACGGAAGAACTATTGAGAAGATTGAGGCGAGCCTGGTATGCTCGTCAGCACTACATTTTGTTTAAGCCTGAAAAAGACAAGAGGTATGCGTTGAAGGAGGTAGTTTCTCACGATGAAAATGCCATGGAGTGCATCACTATTACCCATTCAGGGGACCTTCTAAAATATGTTGGAGGAGTAGAGGTAATCGGCATTGATGAAGCTCAGTTCTTTGATATGGGCCTGCCGGATGTTTGTCAGGAGCTGGCGGTTGCCGGAAAACGAGTTGTAGTTGCGGGTCTGGATATGGATTTTTTAGGCCGGCCCTTTGGCCCTATTCCCGATCTTTTGGCTATGGCTGAGTACGTGACAAAAGTGCATGCCATCTGCCCACATTGTGGGAACCTGGCCTCACACTCCTATCGTTTTGCAGAGAGCGATGAGACCATTTTGCTCGGTGCATTGGATGCATATGAACCCCGGTGCCGAAAGTGTTTTAGCCTAGGAAACAAACTTAAACCTTTTCGGCGAAAAAAAGCTTAAAGCTTCCTGAATTCATTCTTGAATGGGTCATTATTTGTGCAATGATTTTTAGGGTAGGTCGTTAGTTGGATTGTATTAATTAACATACATAAGGATCGCCCAAATCACCATAGTTAAATCGATTTTATGAGGGAGTTTTTTGCTACATTATTTTTTGTTCTACTTACTGTTCCTGCCTTTGCAGGGTATATACTCATTCCGATGGATCCAGGTCAGAAGAATCACTTGAAAGCTTATGGATTGACTTATTGGGTGCTTGAACAAGATGTAGAGGCATATTGGTTGTTGAATTACCGGGGGGGCAGCTTTGCCTTCATACACACCAGGGCCTTCGAGCGAGAGGCCATTCTAAGGGATGTTAGCTTCGAGCTGATCAGTAATTCCCAATTCAATAGAATCCGTCAGGAGATTGCTAATCCTGAAGTGAATCAGGAAGTGATAAAGTTGGAGGTGGCGCCTAGAATTGCTGTTTATTCTCCGGATTACAATCCCTGGGGGGAGGGAATACAGCCCTGGGGAGACGCGGTTACGCAGGTGCTGGATTATGCTGAAATTCCCTATGATATGGTCTACGATCGCGAGGTGCTGGATGGCCGCCTCGCTGAGTATGATTGGTTGCACCTTCACCACGAAGACTTTACCGGACAATATGGGAAATTTTACCGAGCCTTTCACGCTCATGCCTGGTATCGCAATCATGTAGCAGCCCTTGAAAATCTGGCAGCAGAGCTGGGGTTTGAAAAAGTTACTCATCTCAAATCAGCAGTGGTAGAGAAAATCAGGGAGTACGTCGGTGCAGGTGGTTTTATGTTTGCTATGTGTTCTGCCACGGATACTTACGATATAGCCCTGGCAGCTAAGGGTATAGATATTGCAGCGGAGGTTTATGATGGAGACCCTGCAGATCCAAGGGCTAATGAGAAGCTGGATTTTTCAAGAACTTTTGCATTTAGGGACTTCCAGCTTGTAATGGACCCTATGGTTTATGCCTACTCAAATATTGACCCTAAAACACGACAAGTTGCACCACAACACGATTATTTTACCCTCTTTGACTTTTCAGCCAAGTGGGACCCGGTTCCTACTATGTTGACCCAAAATCATACTCGAACTGTTAAGGGATTTATGGGGCAGACCACTTCTTTTGATAGAGACTTGATTAAGCCTAGCGTCATTATATTGGGCGAAAACCGGGCGCTAAATGAGGCTAGATACATCCACGGTACCTTCGGAGAGGGATTTTGGAGTTTTTATGGCGGACACGATCCTGAAGATTATACCCACCGCGTGGGTGACCCTGAGGTAGATTTGAACCTTCACCCCAATTCACCCGGTTATAGGCTCATTCTCAATAACATACTTTTCCCTGCTGCCACCAAGAAGGAAAGAAAAACTTGATTTCACATTCAATTTGTGCAAAAAATGAAGGCCCATGCTGCACCGGTAGTGCACTAGATTATCCTCGGTAAAAGGCACATAGTTCGAATTGATTATACTCAAAACCCCATAGTGAATCCCGTTTTGAAGTGAAAAATAAATCGAGTTATGGGCACAATAGGTTTATTCTCATAATTGAATTCGAAGGAGTTGGTCAGTGAAAAAATGCGACTGAGCCTGGCGTTCAGGTTTACTACACCACTTGTGCGGTGGCGAGCTAAACTCAGGTCCCTGTCATATCCCAATTGATAATATATAATTGCATTGAAGTCTACATACTCATTAAAGGTATGCCTGAAAGAAAGGTAATTGGTGGATTTAAGATATTGAACGTCAACTGTTTTTTCCAGAGATGGATGGTTCCACCACTCCGATTCAAACAAAGCGCCTACACCAAGGTGCAGAGTTGAATTTTCGCTATATACCAATCGCTTTCTCAAACCAGCCCCAAAGAGAACTCTCGGATCCAAACCGCGAAAATTGTCATACGATAATTGCCCAAAAATTTCTATGCTGGATGGATTTCGATGAAAGAGGTTTGTCCGCAAGTGTAAGAAACCAAAATTGAGAAAATCTGCATCGTTTATCTTTAGATAGTCTAATTGCCCAATGAGGGCGTATGAGTGTCTCTCTGCAAAATATACTGTGTTGATGTTTGCATTGTATCCGAACATGTCCACCGGAGAGTCTGCTGCGGCACTGCGGTTGTATATCCTTAGCCCTATTGTGCCGTTTATCATCCAGCTTTTGGCAGTGTCTACCTGTAATCTGTGCCGTTCAATATTCAATATCTGACCTTGAACCTCCTGCTGCCCGATTGTAAACCCAGTCAATAGTATCAACGACAGCCATTTAAAATATGGGATCATAGAAAAGTGATGTATTAAGGAAAAATTTAATTTGAGCCGCAAAAATAGGTAATTGTAACCTATTGTAAAGAAAATAGCAGTATTCTGCATTTTATAATTTGCCAAACTTGCACCCATAGTAATTTAATAGGTCGAAGAGGGAATGATAATTATACATCTCCCAGGTAGCCGGATCATTTTTTGTTAGAGCTGATAAAGACTCTTGGGGTTTTGACTATTGAATAATATTTTTAATTGTTGTTGTTAATTGACTTGCTTAATTCCTTAATTAAAAGAACGTCCGCCAGGGATTTGACGTTAAGAGTTTAGCTATCTCTTTGGTGTTGAATGAAGCAATTTAGCAGTTTCCCGACACTGATATTCGAGTGTCACATCCGGATGTTTGGTACAATAAATGAATATAATTTAGTATGTTTAACCGGCTGAAAAAATGTGTATTGAATTAATTTTTTAGGATTTGTTTTCAAGTCGATACAATTTTGTTTAAGAATGGATTTCCCTCAATTCATCAATGGAAAAAAATGACCAAATAGTGATAGTTTTTAACCCTCAATTTATTCAACAACCCATTCCTAATGTCCAATAAATGGCTGACCTTTGGTTGCAACTTGCAGATTATTTTTTTCTCCTTTTCCACACATCCCTCATATTTTTCAATCTGTTTGGCTGGGTTATTCAGTCCCTCAGAGTTTGGAATTTGGTAACGCTATTGTTGACAGCATTGTCCTGGTTTGGACTTGGTATTTTTTACGGCATAGGATACTGCCCACTAACTGATTGGCACTGGACTGTTCTTCAAGAATTGGGCCATACCCATCTTCCCGCGTCCTATGTGCAGTACCTTTTTGAAAGACTAATAGGGTGGTCCATTACTCCTTTAACAGCCGACTATCTGACAGTTAGCTCATTTTTTATGGCATTGGTCCTATCAATAATATTAAATATCCGGGACTACAGAAGAAAAAAGTGTTAAAAAAATTAACAAATGGAATTAATTCTATGAGTAAGTGTTAAGAATATTAAAAATATGATTGGCGTAATTGTGTACTAATTAATATCTTAATGCTTTTATCATGAAATGCACCGTACTCTTTCTCTCGATATTATTTGTCTTCACTTTTACTTCCACGGCCTATAATCAGTGCGATCAATTGATCCGCTCAAATTTTTTGCGTGGTCAAACTCAGTTTATTACAACCGTTGAGCGCGATTTAGTAGTGCGTGGAGATTTTACTTACCGGGTTCAATTGGTTTCAGATGCCAGGGGAATAATGTTAAAAATGGTTTCCGTTGACGGTATGCTTCTCCAGAGAGGTGATGAGTTAATTTTGATTGATCAAACAGGAAAGCGTCAGAGTCTGGTATTTACGGAAAGAGGTACCGTGACCAACAATAACAATATACCTGTTTCGGAAAACTTTGTCTCCCTAAGTATAGGTGATCTTGAGTGGTTGTCAGAAGTAAGAATTCCGCATTTTTTTCTGCGCAAGAGTCATGAGAATGTAATGAGAAAAATAAGTGTACATTCAAGCAGGGGAGGGGAGTTTCAACAAATGGTCCGCTGTGTTTTGGAAGTTATTGACCTGGATCATATCGCTGTGTTTGAGCCCGCCCAGATCACTCATGCTTCTGCGCCTTCAAGCCGACCCCCAACCTCTACACCAGCTTCAAGACCTGCGGGGACTACTCCCTCGGATGATTCTGAAATTCAAGAGCTTCAAACTGAGTTCGTGCAAACCCGGGAAAGGCTTAGAAGAGAAATAGAAGCTGAACATAAAAGGGCTGATGAAATAAAAGAACAGATAAGGCAGCAAGTGGCCATTGCTCGAAAAAATAAAGAAGAAGCGCTTAGAGAGTTTGAAAGAGCCATTGCAGATGAAAGGGCAAAAACCACTACTGAAGTCATGCGATTGAGAGCCGAAAGAGCAGAATTGATAGCAGCAGAGCGAGCTACCTCAGTGGATATCAGAGACTCACTCCAGAAATATTTAACTGCTGAAATGCGAAGGGCTGAAGCGCGAATACTCGATATGAGATTCAGGGCTGCTGAAGAAGTTGATCGAATCAGAAAAGATGCCCAACTGGCCAAGGAAAAGATACTTAATAATCTTGAGGAGGAAAAAAGGTTGTTTGCCGATCAGGTTTCGAATGTCCGAAGTTCAGCTGCGTCCCGAATTTCCGAAATAAATAGGGAGTTGGAAGAGCGAATTTTGAAGGCTCGTCTAGCTGCGGACGCTGAGAGGGATGTGGGAGTTGAACAGGTGATTGTAGCAAGAGAGAATGCCGCAATGGAGGTGCGTAGAGCAAGGGAAGAAGCGGCAAATGCAATCGCTAAAGCAGAATTGGATGCTGCCCTTGCCATTGAATCCATTGCCAGGGATGTAATTGCTTCAAGAAAGCGAGCTGCCGAAGAAAAGGCCTTAGTAACAGAAAATCACCAGAGTGAACTTCTTCACTTGAGGGAGTTGCAAGCCCGTGAACGGGAAGAAATATTGAGGGAGGTTGAGGAATTAAGAGCTTCAAAGCTTGCCATTGGGATAAATAACCGGGCTGAAGTCGCCGCTTTATTAGAGGGTCACCGTTCAAGAATGGACTCTTTGGCAAACCAACAACAAACTGAGCTTTCCCAATTGAGAGAAGGGCATTCCATGAAACTTGCTGAGGCAAGGATGCTCTCAGAAACCCGCCTGGCTGAATCTAATTCAGCCCGAGATAGGATGACGAAGGAGAGACAGGCCGAATTGGATCAACTCAATGAACAGACTGAAATTCTGTTTCAACAAAAGCTGAGGGAAAGAAAACAATTGGAGTCTGCTTTTTTGGATTGGAAAAAGGAATTTGCCTCCATGAGAGATTCAATGAAGGCTGAATCTCTTGCATCCCTGGAAGCTGAAAGGGCACTTGTTGTAGAAAGGAGGGCAGCTTTACAAGCAAAAAAGCTTGAAATTGAACTAGAGCACAAGAGACTTGCTGAGGAATTTTTATCCGAAGAGGAAGAAATTCGAAGGAATCACCTCAAGAGACTGGAGTCCATAAATGCGCGAGTTGCAGAACGGCTAAGAGAAGTTGAACAAATGGAGTCTTCACAATTGGCCTCCATCATGGAAGAATATCAGCTGGAAAGGGAAATAGCTATAAATGAAGGTCGGGAATATAGGGTTCGATTGGCTGAAAATATCAGGGATGCACGATTGGAATCGCTAGAAGAAATCAGTAAAATTAGACAGAAAAATGCTATAATAATTGATTCCCTTGAGAGTGAGTTACAGGAATCCCGGACAAGAAATAATACTGAATTGAATAAATTGAAGAAGGATCACCATTTTAAGCTTCAGGCTGAACGGGAGCGATTTACTGAAATTCAGCAAAAAATGCTTGCTGATAGTGATATCCAATTAGAGCAAAAAAGGGCTGAGATGGAAAGGATCAGGGGAAACTTTCTAGATGAAAGTCAACGAATGGTTTCAGAACTGCACAATCGCAGAATGGAGTACTCAGACTCATTGAATAGAATGGAAATTGGTTTTGTAGAACACTCAAATGCATTAAGGCTCAGGCAAAGTCATTTTATGGATAGTTTACAGGGGGTTTATAATCATCAGCGATTGGCTAGAATGGAGATGATGGCCTCAGAAAGGGAGGCATTTGATGCTGAACTTGCCACTTTCAGAGATCTAAGGGCGCAAGGTCTGGACAGCCTTCGGAGGAAACATGCCTCAGAAATACAATCACTGGTCAACGAAAAGAGAAAGGTCAGTGAAGAGCTTTTGGCCGAAATCCAACATGCCAAAAAGTTAGCTGATGAGAGGGTCGAGCAAATTCAAAGAGAAGAGGTGATGAGGGTTCACGAGGCGCGGAAGATTGCAGATAGAGAAATTGAATCAGTCAAACAATCCACTGCAGAAAGTATCAACCAGATAAAAAGTGAATTGGAGGAATTGAAGGTTGAATTGGAGAGGCTCAAAGCAGACAGAGCGAAGCTGTCCTCAGGAGGCGAACCTCCTGAGGGAATGGACTGAAGGGGACTGAATGGAACCCAAAAATTGTCCCTGTCCGTCAATTGTCAATTGTCCCTTGTCCCTTTTGTCAATTTGTCCGTCCCTTGTCAATTGTCAATTGTCAATTGAAGAAACCTCCTACCTCACCACCAAAACTTCCCCACTCAAAACCACTACCTCCCCACCCGCAAACTCCACCTCTGCCATCCAAACAAAGACCCCCGGATTTAAGGGCTGATCTCGAAAGGTTCCATCCCAACCCTCGTTAGGTTGATTGGGTGCAAAATGGGTCCGATGAAAAACCTGCTCCCCAAACCGGTTAAAGACCTTCAGTGAGAGCACCTGCTTCACATTGCGCTCATTGGCATAGACCGTAAAATAGTCGTTGACCCCATCTCCATTGGGAGAAAAGGCATTGGGCACGAAGATGTCCCTGGCAGCATCCACACTTACGGTCATCTGATCGGAAGCCATGCAGCCATCCCGATCCGTTATGGTGACAGAGTAGGTAGTGGAGACCAGCGGCTGATCCCAAACCAGCGGACAGTCCTCACAATCGGGATTCTGGAGTCCCTTCCAGTCGATGGAAACCAGGCTGTCGTAAGGTACATTGGTGATGATTTCCAGCAGAACAGAATCCCCGACGGCAACTTCTCTATCTTCCCCCAGACTGACTTCAAGCAGTTCCGGAGATTGTATGAGCACTGCTTCAGTGCGAAGACACATATTGGCGTCCAGTACGGCAATTTCGTAAAGTCCAGGTTGTAGTCCCACAAAAGTATTTTCTTCGCTAAAATCGTCTGAATTGAGGCTAAATCGATAAGGGGGCACTCCTCCCGAGGCCAGCACCTGAATTCCACCCGTCTGCTCATCAAAACAGTCGGGATGAGTAATGACCAAACTAACCATAAGGG
>REEI01000136.1 GCA_007695145.1 Saprospirales bacterium
CACTTTCAAAAACCAAACTCGGAATTGCTAAATGTTTGTGTAATTAATTATTAGGCTTTATATAATTTCATTCTAACACTAAATAATTTTAATAAATACATTAAATCAAAAGTTATGAAAAAAAGAACATCAAAAAACCAAATTTTGTTGTGTAAAAAGACCCGAGGGGGGGGGTAAAAGCCCTAAAATCGTTTATAACAGGCATAATTCCAATTTTCCTGATCTTTTATGTATTACCCATGCAGGCACAGGATTGCATTGATATCGAGCAGATTAAGACGGACCTGAGCAATATTCAGGATAAATGCAGTTGTGCAGATCCATTGGTGCTGGGAGAGGAGGATCAGGTTGTTGAAATCAGTACTTATCAATTAGGGCCTTTGGTTGAAAACGAGTGTATTGAGGTGTTTGGCACATTGGTTATTGATCATGGTATTCGATTTGAGAATTGTGATTTCATAATGGATGCCGGTGCTTTGATAAGGACTCAATCCATGTTTTCCCCGATATCTTTTATCGAGTGCAATTTACAATCTTGTGGCGATTATTTTTGGGATGGTATTGAATTGGGGTGGTTGAATACTTTATTTTTTAGGGGCAACACTATGCAACATGCATTGAATGGAATACACAGCGAGTATGCCCCGGTTCATTGTTTTATCAATGATAACATATTCAACAATAATCGATATGCAATAAGTCTGGAAGATATTACGCAAGTCGAATTCAGAAGATCAGAATTGACGCTGAATGGTAATATTTTTAGCCAGAATGATGAGTTAAAGTTACATTGGGATGAATCTCCAAGGCCTATACATGGAGAGAGTTATGGGGTCAGGACTTATTTTGCAATTGTAAACTCTTTAGTCGACTCAGACCCTTGCAGTCGTACAAACATTTTTATTGGACTTATAAGAGGATATGAATTGAGGAATTCAGTATCCCAAATTCATTCAGATTTGTTTTATGAGTTTAGAAGGCCTGAAAAGCCGCAAGCTGGAGCATTTGAGGGCACCGGAATATTTTCAGAGACGATATTTGGAAAAGTTGGGTCAAGTTCCCTGGTCCAAACAGGCTGGCCTACTAGCGATATTGAAACATTTAGTAGTGTAGGAACAGCTATAGAAACTATTGAAACCTTCTCCGATATAAGGAATAATATTATAGACGATGCCCATATGGGACTGGGATTAAATAGCCCGCTAGCTCGCTACCATATTGAGGGGAATGAGATTCAAGTTACCAATGGTCCAGGCATTTATAATCTATCTTTTATTTCATCTTATGGGACTATAAAAAATAATAAAATAACTGTTGAAATAGACGATGAGGTCAACCTGTACAGTCTATCTGGAGGAATTTTGGTTGAGGGAATCCGTCCTAACAACGGATTCAGATCACATATTCGAAACAATAGTATTGACCTGAATTCAGGCCATTATGGGATCAAAACGATAGGTAATTTTACAAATAGAAATAACATTTCCTGTAATATTGTAAATATCATGGAGCTTATTGAGGACTTTAATTACGCCTCAGGGATTGAAATTATTGGTGGATTCCAAAATTTGTTGGATGGAAATATTGTTAATGGT
The DNA here is from genome assembly GCA_007695145.1 of Saprospirales bacterium. Classification (GTDB taxonomy): domain Bacteria; phylum Bacteroidota; class Bacteroidia; order Chitinophagales; family Saprospiraceae; genus PWJY01. The sequence continues at coordinate 1,596 of REEI01000136.1, forward strand.
TTATACTCCACCTCTACGATAGATGAGGTAAACGGAATTAAAATAGTACAGAGCCAGGTAAATAATCTGGTTTCCAACTATGTCAACAACACTCAATTTGGCTTGCATTTCTCAAATTGGAACAGCAATACCCTTCAGGATGAGAATATTATGTCAAATCACGATGTGGGATACTACATAAGTGAATCAGGTATTACCGGCGACCAATATTTTGTCAGGAATCGTTGGCTAGGAAGCTATGAAGACTGGGGTGCAGAGAATAAGGGGAATGTTGAATTGTCTAAGTATTACGACTTTCAAAATCTTCAGATGACCAACTGCTGGCCCTCTAGCATTAGTCCGGATCCGGGCTGGTTTGATCCGGTCCAAGGTCAAGGAAATTGCTGGAGCAGTTCAATTTATGAGTGCCTGGATGAAGATGAACCTGAATTGTCCTCTTTGACTTCCGTGGATACGCTGGTAGCTAGGGGAGAATTGGAATTTGACGATTTTGAGGACAGCAGGATATGGCAGGCAGAGCGCTATTTGCTGCGCAATTTGATCGATTTTCCTGGTCTTGTTGGCGGGAGTGGCACCTTAATGGATAGTTTTTTGACCAATGCCACTAGTTCGAGTCTGTGGGAATATCACAAGTTGCAGGACCAGATTGAAGAATTCTCATCCATACCTGAAACTTTGTCTGTTGAGTGGGAAGCCAATTACACCTACTACGAAGATTTAATGGAGGATTTAGAAATTGCCGTAAACAATTGGTTGGGAGAACCTGATAGTATGAACTTGATTGATGAAATTTCCCTAATTTATGAAGAAATTGATTCTATTTGGAATTTAAACTCTGCAGCATTTCAGCATTGGCGTCAGGAATCAATAAATAATCTTTCAGCCCTGCTTCCGGACATTGCCCTATTGAGCGAACCCAATCTATATGCGGTCAATGAAAAGTTAATAATGGAAGCTACGGTTAGGATGGCCCAAGGCCTGGATTCAATCAGCACTTCATTGAGATCATCGTTGATAGTGTTGTCTGAAAGCTGCCTGTTAGAACACGGCCCGGCAGTAATAGACGCAAAGGTTTTGGTGAAGCAATTGGATTATTTTCCCGATATGCTTGAGTTAAATTGCACAGAATCTGAAGGAGACAGGAGAATAGGTCAGGAGAGATTTTCCCCCGATTTATTTAAAGTATTCCCCAATCCCGGATCCGGCCCAATATACCTTAGACTCAACAGCTCAATTGACGGGGCAGGTAAAGTGGTGATATTTGACCAGTCAGGACGGTTGGTTTACAATGGAGAGATTGATTCAGCAGAAGAAATAAAAGAAATTCAAGTGAATCATTTTTCTCCCGGTCAATACATAATTAAAGTAAATGTGAAAGGTAAAGAAGACACGCAATCCCTAATTATCACCAAATAACACCATAATATAATTGAGGGGGGTTTAGGCTCCCCTCTTTTTATATTTTATAAAAGAACAATATCATGATACATACAAGACTTATTTTCATATACTTTTTTTTAATATTTTTAATTAGCACTGATATATATTCACAGAAGCAGGATTTTGTGTGGTTTACGGGTAGATCTCAAGGAGGGTATTGCTGTGTTAATTTTTTTAATTTTACGGATACAGGGTTTGTAATGAATTCCATTATATCTGGTTCCTCCCAAACTATAAGGGACGGTTCAGGAAAATCTACCATTGCAGATGAGGAAGGAAATTTACTATTTTACACCGATGGTTTTGATGTTTACAACCGTAATCACCGAATTATGCAAAACGGAGATCGAGTACATGCAATGAGTGGGGAATTATTGGCAAATGCATATCAGAATTCAGGGGGAGTGAACGTGCCGGACTGGACAATTATTATTCCATGCCCATTAGAAGGGGATATATATTATTTATTTTATGTAGGGATAAAAGACGATGAGGTCTATCCACATCACCTTAGGGGAGCCGGTTTGAACTATTCTAAAATAGATATGAGTATAAATGTTGGTCTGGGTGAGGTAGTGGAGAAGAATATTAATTTAATTGAAACCAAAACAAATTACAAAGGTCTCAGAGCTATAAGACATGCTAATGGTAGAGATTGGTGGATACCGATAAGGGGATTTCTGGAAAACAAGTGGTATGTTTTCCTTTTAGATGATAAGGGGATTCATTTGGCCCATGAATCATTGGTTCTAGAAATTGGTGAACATATATGCTGGTTCGTAATGTATAACGATATAAAAGATCAATACATTTGTATGACCGGAGATCATTTCTATCCATGGCGTTTTTTTGATGATCGTCCCTTTGAATACCAGTTCCACATCTATGATTTTGATCGCTGCGCAGGTACTTTTGAGTACAACCGCACTTTTGAGCTGGAAACCTGGTCTCACAAATACTCCCTTAAGTCACTTACTTTTTGCCCCAATGGTCGATATTTATATGGAGGCCTGGGCGGAAGATACCTCATCCAGTACGATACTTGGGCCGAGGATGTACAGGCCACTGCGGACACTTTGCTGAATATATTTACCATGGAGAATGCCGAACCCGGTATATACGAACCTAAAATTACCCCCCGGGGAGAAATGTGGTTGCAACATTGGGCAAGTGATAAGATTACGGTTATCAAGAACCCTGAACTAAGTGGAGAGGATGTTATAATTAGCGATGAATTTATAGTGACGCCCTGGGTGAATGCTGGCACCTTCCCCAACAACGCCAACTACCGCATTGGTCCTATAGACGGCAGTCCCTGTGATACTCTGGGCATAGACAATCTACCCAGGGCATGGTTTCAATATAATGGTGCCAATCTGACTGAGTTTGAAAGGCGCTTTACGGACATCTCCTACTTCAGGCCGGAGCAATGGGAGTGGGATTTTGGCGACGGCACCACCTATTATGGGCAGCATCCGGGCGTACATGAGTTTCCAGGCTACGGGGAGTACCACGTCTGCCTCACCGTCAGCAACGAAAATGCGGAAGACACTTACTGCGAGTGGGT
>REEI01000127.1 GCA_007695145.1 Saprospirales bacterium
TATTAAGCCTCCCGCTAGCGTTCATCCTGAGCCAGGATCAAACTCTCCATAGTAAAATCTTTCCGCGAATTCCTTCGCGAATTACTTTGAGATGATTATCCAAGGCTCCTTATCCTGTTTACTCTCTCCCCAATCTTCAAAGATCTTTCTTAAAACAATGTCAAACTCTTAAATCCAACATTGTTTTTTGACTAGTTTAACCCCTTTCTTTCAAAGGGACTGCAAAGATAGATTCGGTTTTTTTACCCGGCAACATTATGGGCAAATTTTTCACTGAATTTTTTCAAAAATTTTTCAATCTATTGAGTTCCAAAATGATGTGTGAGATATTTTTTTCCTCAGTGCGATCGATCTCTGATTGCTTAATTTACTAGGCCCGGGAGTTACTCTAAAATTTCCAGGCTCAGATGTAAAACCTCCATCCTGTTAATAAAACCCTCCCGAATCAGCGTCTGAATCGCACGTATAAATAATTGGCCTGAAGCAGCAGTGCAAACCCATAGATGTAATCTTCAATGGGAATACTCACCACCCGGTACCCACTGAAATGCTCCGTATTGTATAAGACAATGGGTTCCTCAGTAAAGCCCCCGGTCAGTATGCCATCGGTGAAAAAGAAAGGAATCAACACCACCAGAAAGGCTCTGTAAAAATTAGACAGGAATGCAGTCTCTCCTTTGTATCTCACCCATATTAAACTCAACAGGGCAATGAGACAGGCAGAGGCGGTATAAATTCGATCATAAAAAATCAGGCCAAATACAATCAGTGACAGGGACAAGAGAATAGTTGCAGATTGTTCCCACAAAATTATCCGATTAGACGGAAAATAGGCATTCAAACAGTCATATAAAAATAAGCAGGCAAAGGGGACCGTAACGAAAAACATGAGTTCCTCCCACGGCAAACCAAAAACACGTATTCCACTGATGTACTTTTCATTAAATTCCCAGACTCCTGCAGCCGTAAAAAACACATCCCAGATCAAAAAGGGAATAGCTACGAGAATAATGGCGGGAAAAAGCTGCTTCCAGCGACTGGCATAGAAAACCTTTTTATCAAAACTAAGTAGAAAAACCGGCAAAAAGACGAAAATATGAACCCAGGCATAGAGCCATGAAGTCTCAAGAGATTTCAATTGTGTGACAAGGGGAACGTCATGGACGTAATCGAAGTTTTGGTAGCCGAATAACAGCATATAAGGCAAAAGGCAGATGCCGAAGAAAATCCACAGAATAAAGTAGGACAGAGGAACGGATTCGGATTTATGTAGTTTCAAAAAGATCTCAATTTTACTGTGATAGCACTTTTCATTAAAATATATAATTTCTTAAAATCATTGACTCTAATTCTTTTGGTAGTCACTTCACTTGCATCACGACAGCAAATTTTATGAAATAGATTCAGATAGTACTTATAGGCTATGTACACTCCAAACCTCGCATTTGGTGGAAGCTGGACAATCCCTTGAGCAGCGTGGTCAAAATCTCTTTGAATATCTTCCTCTATTTTTTTCTTGTCGGAATTAGAAAAGTTAGCGAAATCTACATTTGGAAAATAAACTCTTCCCCTCTCCTTGTAGTCGCTTTTCAAATCTCTAAGAAAATTTACTTTTTGAAAAGCTGCACCCAAACTCCTCGCATAAGGTTTTAATCTGTGGTATTCTGCATTGTCTCCAGCGCAGAACACCCTGAGAGTCATCAGTCCCACAACTTCTGCAGAGCCGTAAATATACTCCTCATAGGTTGTTTTTTCATGCTCTGATTGATAGAGATCGGTTTCCATACTTTGCAAAAAGGCCGTGATCAACTCATCCTCCAGACCAAATTGATTAACCACTCCCTGAAATGAGTGCAATATGGGATTCAGGCTGATCTTATCACGGATAGCCCTCCAGGTATCTTCCTTAAAGGAATTGAAGAGGGCTTCCTTTGGGTAATCGTGAAAGGTATCCACAATTTCATCCGCAAATCTCACAAAACCATAAATAGAATAAATAGGGTCTCTAATTGACTTATCAAGCATCCTAATCCCTAGAGAAAAGGAAGTGCTGTACCTCTTTGTAACCAGGCGGCTACATTCCGTACACACTGAGTGATATAACTCTAAGTGATTGTATTCCATTTCGATTAGTTTTTAAGCATTTTGACTGCTTCCATGGCAGCTAACCTACCAGAGATCAGGGAGGGAGGCACACCCGGGCCGGGAACCGTCAGCTGTCCGCAATTAAGCAAGTTTGAGACTTTTGGATTCCTCATTTTTGGTTTAAAAAATGCCGTCTGCCTCAGTGTATTTGCCAATCCGTATGCATTGCCCTTGAAAGCATTGTAATCAGATGAAAAATCATTCAGGCTGAAGTCTCTTCTATAAATAATATGTTTACGAATGGGAAATCCAATCCTCTCTTCCGCCCTGGAAAGAATGAGATTGAAATAGTACTCATGTTTCGTCTTATCGTCTTTTAATCCGGGTGCAATGGGAATCAAAAAGAAGAGATTCTCATGGCCGGTTGGAGCAACAGATTCGTCAGTAGCAGAGGGGCAACACATATAAAAGAGTGGCTTCTCAGGCCAGTCGGGTTTCTCATAAATCTCAACTGCATGGCGGTTAAAATCCTCATCAAAGAACAAAGTGTGATGAACGGCACCGGGGATTTTTTTATTCAGCCCAACATAGTAAAGCAAGCTAGAGGGGGCCATCACCCTCTTTTCCCAATACCTTTCGTTGTAATTTCGAAATTCGAGGGGCAAAATATTTTGCTCAAAATGATGATAATCGGCTGAATTGATGACAAAATCTGCTTCGTATTCACCTGACTCACTTAAAACGGTAGTGATTTTATTTTTTGAAAAGTGGAGACTCGTAACCGCAGAATTTACAAAAATCTCGACTCCTTCCTTAATGCATATTTTTTCTAAAGCTTTTACAATTTCAAACATCCCACCTTTGGGGTACCAGGTACCAAGACTTAGATCCGCATGATTCATGAGACTATACATGGCGGGTATCTTCCAGGGAGTAGCCCCAAGAAATAGAACGGGAAATTCAAGTATGCGTCTAATGCGGGAGTCTTTAAATTTTTTTCTGACAACGCTTGATAAGGACTGCAACATATCAAGCTTTAATACACTGGAGAATATTCGGGGATCGATAAACTCTCCTACGGAATGAGAGGGCTTCCAAACAAACTCTTCCATTCCTACCTTGTATTTATATGCTGCCTCATCAAGGAACTTCTGTAGTACCTCACCACTGCCCTTTTCAATTATGTCAAACTTTTTCTTTAGTTCATTCAGGTCAGCAGGCACATCAAATTGACCATCCTCAAATTTCACCACATAGGAGGGGTCTAATCTTTGCAATTCATAAAAGTCAGAGGCTTTATGCCCAAAATAAGAAAAGGTATTCTCAAACACCTCTGGCATCCAATACCAACTCGGACCCATATCAAAGGTGAACCCAGAATCATGGAATTGCCGACTTCTCCCCCCAATGCTTGAATTTTTCTCAAGCAATTTTACTGAAAACCCCTTTTGAGCGAGGGAAGCTGCTGCAACCAATCCTGAAAAGCCGCTCCCAATAACAATTACCTTTGATTTCATCCAAGTATCTTATGCTTCAAAAACTTGAATGCCTGACTTTTGTTTAAGTTTGGGGCTTTTTTTTAGCGAAATTCTATAACAATTCTAGTACTCTACCAAAAGAAAGGAATAAAATTAGACCAGAGGAGTATAAACTTCAAAGTAAATGGAGCATAAAAAAAACCGGAAGACTAATGCCCGCCGGTTTTTAATATTCGCTTTAATTAGAGAAAAAAAGAGGATGGTTACTTCTCTTCTTTTTCATCTGAAGATTCATCATTGGCATCGCTTTCGCCGCTAACTTCTTCAGAAGCATCAGCAACTTGTCTGGACTCCTCTGACTCTAAAACTCCCTCTTCAGTTTCCCCTTCTGCTTCTTTCTCTTCAGTTTCAGTTGTCTCAGCAACATTCTTTGCCTCTTCCGTCGTTTCAGCCTCCGGTTTTGCTTCAGTAGGGACTTCTGCTTGAGCCTCGTCTTCTAACTGCTCTTTGAGTTGACTAAGAACATCCAGTTCACCCAGAGTTGTTCTTTCGACTTTGCTTTGAGTCTGCTTAACAGCTTTTCTGGTCGTTTCCTGTTCTTTTGCCTTTTCCTTTCGAACTTCATCCTTTGCTTCCTTTTGAATATCTTCGAGATATCTAAGGTGAGAAACCATAATTCGCTTGTCATCCGCATTGAACTCGATTACCTTAACAGTCAACACTTCCTCAACCTCAGCCATGGTATTGTCTTCTTTCCTGATATGCTTGATCGGGGCAAATGCTTCAAGCCCGTATGGCAGTTGAACGATAGCTCCTCTATCATCCTTCCTGATAATCGTAGCTTCATGATAGCTACCCACCGGGAAAACAGTCTGGAAGGTATCCCATGGATTTTCCTCTATTTGTTTGTGGCCCAGTGACAATTTTCTGCCATTCTTATCTATTTCAAGAATTACAATATCTATAGTCTCACCAACTTTAGTAAATTCAGAAGGATGTGAGAATCTCTTGGTCCAGGACAAATCAGAAATATGAACCATCCCTCCAATTCCGTCTTCCAGCTCAACAAACACACCGTAGGGAGTGAGGTTCTTCACCTCTCCACTATGCCTACTTCCTACCGGATATTTAGCATCGATCTCCGCCCATGGATCCGGAGTAAGCTTTTTAATGCTCAGCGACATTTTTCGGTCTTCATTATCGATAGAGACCACCATAGCCTCCAGTTCTTCATTGAGTTTGAAGTACTCTCTTGCATTCACGGGCTGATTGCTCCAGGAAACTTCCGAGACGTGAATCAAGCCCTCAACACCCGGTTCGATTTCAAGGAAAGCACCGTAATCTTCGATATTCACAATCTTACCTTTTACAACGGTGCCCTCTTTGATATTTTCACCAACTACATCCCATGGATGTGGCTGAAGCTGTTTCAACCCAAGAGAAATTCTCTTTTTGTTTTCATCGAAGTCGAGAACTACTACATTGAGTTTATCATTGAGGTTGAGTACTTCCGTGGGATGATTGATTCTACCCCAGCTGATGTCAGTGATGTAAAGAAGGCCATCCACTCCACCGAGATCCATAAAAGCACCGAAATCGGTAATATTCTTGACAATTCCTTCCAAAACCTGACCTTTCTCCAGTCCTGCAATGATTTGATCTCGCTGTTCTGCCAAATCACTTTCTATGAGGGCTTTGTGGGAGACTACTGCGTTCTTGATCATTTCGTTGATCTTCACCACTTTGAAGTCCATCGTCTTGCCAACATATGAATCATAATCGATTATTGGTTTGATATCGATTTGGGAACCAGGCAAAAAGGTTTCAAGTCCTCCACAATCGGCAATCAAACCACCCTTGGTCTTACTGACAACTTTACCACGAATTACTGTGCCATTTTCATAGCTATCAACAATTGCTTCCCAGGCTTTGAGCAATTTGGCTTTTCTCCTCGACAAAACCAACTGACCTCTTTCATCTTCCTTTCGCTCCACATATACATCTACCTCGTCTCCGGGCTGCAGGTCAGGAGTATCGCGGAATTCAGAAAGGGAGACCAATCCATCCGACTTGAAATTTAGATCGAGGATTACATCTCCGTCATGAATTGCCTTAACTCTCCCTTTGACTACATCGCTTTCATCAAGTGTGGTGAGTGTGCTTTCGTAGGTTTCAATTAGAGCCTCGATTTCACTTTCGGAATAGGGCAATTCATAATTGTTACCCAATCCCCAATCAAATTCATCGTGAGGTACATCTTCTCTTTTGTATTCAACTTCTTCTTCACCTTCTGTCTCCTCAGCAGTTGATTCAGTTTCGACTTTTTCTTGGGATTCGACTTTTACCTCCTCTTTTTTTTCAGCGACAACTTCGGTTTTTTCCTCAACTGCACTTTCTTCTACAGGCTCTGATTTGGTTTCTTCTACAGAATCACCAACCTTTTTATCACTGACATTTAAATTATCAGCAGGTTGATTTTCAGGAGTTTCTGTGGACTCCATTTCGTTCTTTTTTTCTTCAGACATATTGAAGAATAGTTTTAAAAGGTTATGAAATAATTTTAGCGGCGCAAAGGTAAGACTTTTTACCTTACTTCAGGTATATGGTGCTATAAATCTCTGAAAATTATCTTTCTAGTGTAGAAGTCCCTCCTCCTCATGTCAGTCAGGTAAATGAATGGGGTGGATATTCTAAAATTTGCTTAGAGTAGCTTGTTATTTGGAGATAAAAGGTTGAGCGATGAACAAACTTATATGAGGCATAGAAACTTTTTGGAGTTAATGTCGTATCAGAGAAGAAAGCCAGTCAAACTAATCAATTAGTTCAGAATATTCGAAAGAGTCTGTAACAAGAAGGTTACCCCCTGGATCAGAACTCAATAAAAGTTTTCAGAACCATCATTCCATTCCGATCAATTCACCTCTGTTGAAATTTTTCTTTCCAACAATTCCGAGGGGTTGAATCCATACTTTTGGCGAAAAGCTCGTGAAAAGTAACTGGCGTTGGGTATTCCCACTATTTCTCTGACTTCTCCAACTGAAGAATAGCGCCCCTGGTCCAGTAACTGAAAGGCTACTTCAAGCCGCTTCTTTTTGATATAGCTGGCAGGACTTATTCTCAAATATTTTTTGAAGAGGCGTTCCAGGGTTCTGGATGAAACATCGAGTTGCATAGCCAACCCTTTAACAGACATATTTTCATTTCCTATATTTTTTAATATGATTTCCTCAGCCTGCTTTAAGTTTTGATATTCTTCATTGTCGGAATTCTTCAATCCTGATTGAAAAGATAATGAGCTTCTTTCCTGCCATTGATTCAGCAGGCAATCTATTCTGGTCAACAGCAATTTCTTGCTTATAGGTTTGGTGAGATATTCGTCCGCACCTGCTTCAAACCCTTTCAATTTATCCTCTTGCCCTGCAGCTCCAGAAACAACCACAATAGGAAGGTGGCGAAAAACTGTATGGGAAGATCTGATTTTTTTAATGAGACTGAGTCCGTTCATACCATTCATTTGAATGTCAGTCAGCATTAGATCTACTTTCCGCTCCATTAAAATTTTCCACGCCTCATCGGCATTGCTGGCCACAAGGTTGTTGTATTTCTCGCTAATCACATCACTGAAATAATTTGCCGTTGGCATGTGATCATCTACTATAAGAACATTAGCTTGCTTCTGGATGATTGGAAAACCATTTCGATCAAACGAAACCGCCTGACTTTTACCAGAATTAGATAGCTCTGAGCTCACTAAAACTTCTTTAGAAAAGGTAACAGGCAATGACAGAACAAAGCAGGCACCTGAGGCCTGACATTCATTCAAACTAATTGCACCATCCATCATCTCAATCAACTCAAAAGAGAGGGAAAGGCCTAGGCCGTAACCTTTTATCAGAGCAGTGGGCAATTCGCCCTTAACCCGTCTTTTAAAAATTTGATCTTTCAATTCATCAGTAATGTCCGGACCATTATCAGATATTGAAATTTCGAGAGTGCCACTGCCTTCAGACTCTATCTTATCTGATGAATTTATTATCGCTGAACACAATACCTCCCCTTTCTCACCAATGTGTTTGTAGGCATTGTAAATGAGGTTGTCTACCACTTTCGCTATCTTGTCAACATCTAGAGAAATTAACAAGTTAGAAGGAATTTCAACTTTGGCTTTTATTTTAGCACCAACACCATCGAACAATGTTTGAAATGAAGCGGTTTTCACTTCAAACCAATCTTTAAACTTAACCATTTCCCTTGTAACTTCCAGCTCATTTGATTTGAGTTCAGAAATATCTAGTATCTGAGTAAATAGATCCTTGAGTCTTCCGCTACTCCTCAGGGCTTGATTTATCCTTTTCAATGCTTGAGGTTTCCTTTCAGAGCTTTTGAGTTGCTCCAATTCACCGATAATGAGTGTAAGCGGGGTTCTAAACTCATGAGACAAATCTTCGAAAAACTTATTTTTGGAAGCATCAAGATTGCAGAGTTCACGATTTTTGTTTTGAAGTTCCAAAGCGATCTTTTTCCGCTCTCTCAGGTGGAAATAAATTAATCCCAGCAAGGCCATTAGCAGCAGAGAGAAGCCGAAGCCAATCCAAATAAAAGCCTTATTGCGAATGGTCTTTGCTCTTTCCACAGCCAACAATTGGTCTCGCTCAGCCAGGGCCAATGCATTTTCCCTAACCTGAAATCGAACCTCCATTTCGGCCACCATTCTATCAAAATTACGTTGATAAAGCGCTTCTTTATTTTGTGCCAGCCGCTCGCCAACTTCAAGCGCCATTTGATACTCCCCGGCACTTTTGAAAATATCATAAATGGCATGTAGGACATTCCTTCTGTCCCTCAAGTCATCTGTATTCTCTATAGCGCCCCAAGCACTGTAGGCCTCTTGGAGGGCTTCTTCAGTATCACCCGTCATAAACATAGACTTTGCCAGAAAAGCATAATTACCGCAGCAGAGTGAGATTCCGAGGGCGTATCCCAAATCTCTTGCATCTTCCAACAGCTTCCTACCTTCAGTATAATTTCCAGATTCCACCTGACATATTCCTTCACAAGCTGTGAACCTCCAAAGTTTAACAGAATTTCCCTGCTTGATTGCCAGTTCCTTCCCCTTCTGAAGATATTCAATAGCCAGCGGATAATCTCTGAGCTCTGCAAGCACGAAGCCCAGGTGATAAAGAGATTTCATCTTGTGCAGGGGATGATTGTCAAATTCGGCATATTTCAGTGCTTTCTTTGACTCTTCCAGTTTATTGTCATACATTCCTTGATTGCGGAAGAAATAGGCTTTGGTTTCATGAAAGTGAAATAACTGCAGATAATTCGTATGGTCCAAAAAAAGATGCATGGAGTCAATTCTACTCATAGCTTCTTCCACCTCCCCTAGACAAGAGAAGACTCGCGCTTTGATCTGAAGGCAGTAAAATCCACCAATGCCCTTACCTTTTAGCCTTTCCAGTTCAGCCAATTTTTCTTTTGCTGTTTTGCATTGGCCATCTTCAATCAGAGCAAACAGCTGTAAAGTCAGGAGAATTTTACTATTGGATTTAAGTTCGGGCTGAGTTTTATCTAAAATGGATTGAATTTCGGCGGATAGCTGATGATATTTCCGACTTTGCCAATAATTCTTAAACTGGCTTCTATAAGGATCTTCAAGTGATTCAATCAACCCAAGTGGGTCTGTATCCTCAAAAATACCCCTATTGTCGATCTCGCCAGCTAAAGAAATGGCTGAAGAAAACAAAAATCCTATGACCAAAAAATAGAACGTTTTCATAGCTTCCAAATTTCAGAGCTATAAAGATAGTAAAAATTTGGAGAATTTAAATTCTTTTGTAAGAAAAATAATATTTAGAATTTTAAAGGTATGTAAAAATTACTGACCATCCCACTCCCAAAGGAGTCCCCCCGAACCTATGGAACGCAAAAATTCTCAATTCTCCATTTTGTCAATTCTCCATTTTTTGTGTGTACAATTGTCCATTGTCCATTGTCCATTGTCCATTGTCCATTGAAAATTGTCCATTGTCAATGCAGCCATCCCGATCCGTTATGGTGACAGAGTAGGTAGTAGAGGCCAGCGGCTGATCCCAGACCAGCGGACAGTCATCACAATCGGGATTTTGCAATCCCTTCCAGTCGATGGAAACCAGGCTGTAATAGGGAACTATGGTGAAGATTTGGAATTTGCTTTAGATTGGTCTTTGTCATTGACTTCAAATATGCGCTATAATCAAATTCCCGGGTCGATAATAGATTAAATGGTAAATCGTTCTTACTTGAAATCAAATTGATTATGTAACCAATTTTGTAGGTTTGGTGATTGAAGAAAGTCTTCGCCTCCAATTTGCAAACATTATTTTAAAAATTCTTTGTATTAGAATAAGTTGTAGTATTTTTGCGGCCCTATGTTAAAAAGTGTTTTTTTTAAAGTCATTTTGGTACTTACTGTATTTTTCCTCATCTCTTCGTGCAGGGGGGAGTTTGAGCGCGTCAGACTAAGTGGTGATCCACAGAGGATCTACGAAGCTGCCAATAGATATTACGATGAGGGGGAATATACAAGGGCGAAAACTCTTTATGAGTTGATCCTGAATTCATACAGGGGAAGGGCTGAGGCCGAACAACTATTCTTCCGATTTGCCTATACCCACTATTACTTACGGCAGTACATTTTAGCCTCATTCTATTTCGATAACTTTGCCAATACATTTCCAAACAGCCCCAATAGACAGGAAGCTGACTTTATGGCAGCTTATTCAAATTACCTGCTCTCCCCTTCTTTCAGATTGGATCAGGAATATACTGTCAAAGCCATCGATGCTTTTCAGCGATATGTAAACCGATATCCTACCAGTGAGAGGGTTGCTGAAATAAACGATTTTATGGATGAACTGCGGAGAAAACTGGAAAGGAAGGCATTTTATCAGGCGGACTTGTACTTTAGAATGGGCGCATACCAGTCTGCCATTGCCAGTTTTGAGCATTTGCTGCAAGACTATCCGGAGACTCAGGACATAGAAAGGGTGAGATACCTCATTGTGAAATCCAATTTTCGATTGGCAGAAAACAGCATTCTAGCCAGACAAGCTGAGCGTTATGGAAATACAATGACCGCATATCGCAGATTCGAGCGAAGGCATGGCAATAGCCAGTACATCAATGAACTAAGAGAATACTACGCAATTTCTGAACAAAAAGTAAATGAATTGACAAATGAGTGATATCAAATCAAAAGTGCAGGAAATGGATCCCAATATTTCTCCAAGGAATCTCGGAGAAATGGTAAAGAGGAACCAAAATATCTATGAAACTCTAGCAGTAATCTCCAAAAGAGCTAACCAACTTTCGCAGGACCTCAAGTCGGAACTTCATTCCAAACTCGAAGAGTTTGCAGTGACTTCAGAAACCATAGAGGAAATCCAGGAAAACAAAGAGCAGGTTGAGATCAGCAAGTTCTACGAAAAACTTCCCAATCCCGTAATTATTGCAATGAAAGAATACCTAAATGAAGACCTGGATTATCGGTACAGAGATGAAGACTAATTGTTGACCGAATGGTTTTTGTGCATGGATTCTGAAAATCCTAGTCCGGAAAAAAGATTGGAGGGTAAAAAAATTCTCCTCGGCATTACGGGAAGTATAGCTGCTTATAAATCCGTCTACCTGTGTAGATTTCTTGTCAAAGAAGGTGCTGAAGTCAGAATAATCATGACTCCTTCTGCTACTCAATTTGTAAGGCCGGTAACTTTTGCTACCCTTTCTAAAAATCCAGTTAGAATATCTCTTGCAGAAAATGATGAATGGAGTGACCATGTCGAATGGGGACTTTGGTCAGATGCCTTTCTCATTGCCCCACTCACCGCCAATACACTTGCAAAAATGGCCACGGGAATGGCAGACAATATGCTTTTGGCCACTTATTTATCGTGTAGATCAAAAATCATCGTTGCCCCGGCAATGGACCTGGATATGTGGCACCATCCAGCTACCTGCCAAAACCTCGAAACCATTCTCAGCAGAGGAGTAATGCTCATTGATGTGGTCGATGGGGAATTGGCAAGCGGGCTGCAAGGGCCCGGAAGAATGGCAGAACCAGAAGACATTCTGGAATACACAGTCAAGCTCTTTTCAAATAACAAACCACTGCAAGGAAAATCAGTGTTGGTAACCGCAGGCCCTACGAGAGAATCTATAGACCCGGTACGCTACTTAACCAATCACAGTTCAGGAAAAATGGGCTTTGCACTGGCGAACGCCCTTGCAGATGCAGGCGCTAGTGTTCAACTTGTCCACGGCCCTGTTGACGAGGAATTTCGCCTCAATTCTTCAATAAAGAAGCACCCGGTAGTGAGTGCAGAGGAAATGCTTACAGCCTGTAATTACCTATATGAAAAAATAGACATTGCCATTTTTGCTGCTGCTGTTTCAGACTATAAACCAGAGGAATTTACAATGCAAAAAATCAAGAAAGAAGATGGTAATACATTGGTTCTTCGTTTGAAAAAAAATCCTGACATTGCAGCTGAATTGGGAAAAATCAAGAAAAACAAGCTTCACATCGGATTCGCCCTGGAGACTGAAAATGAGATTGAAAACGCCCGAAAAAAACTTCAAACCAAAAAATTCGATATGGTCGTTTTGAATTCTTTGGCAGATGAAGGTTCCGGTTTTGGCTATGATACCAATAAGGTGACCTTTGTCGAGCAAAATAATATACTCCATTTGGAGTTAAAGCCTAAAGCTGAAGTCGCAAAAGATATAGTAAATTATATAGTCAAAAAATTATGACCACCATTAACTTCTTTTCCCGCTGGCTGTCTCTGGCAGGGTTTTTACTTTTCTCAAATCTGCTTTCAGGGCAGGAATTAAATGTGCAGTTAAGAGTAGCTACTCCTCAAATTCAGGCCACCGATCCACAGATTTTTAGAAATCTGGAGAATGATCTCAACGACTTTCTCAACAACAGAACCTGGACAGACCTGCGATATGAGCCCTCCGAGAGAATTAACGTAACTTTCCAACTCACCATTCAGGAAGAACTTGACAATAATCAGTTTACTGCCGAACTAGCCATTCAGGCTACTCGTCCTGTCTTTAACAGCGACTATGAGACCACCATTCTCAATCATATGGATAGAGACGTTAAATTTATCTATAACGAAGGGCAGGTCATTCAAATATCTCCCAATAGCTACCTGGATAATTTATCGGCATTACTCACTTTTTATGGCTACCTGATTATTGGGTTGGATTACGATACCTTTGTCCCTCTGGGTGGGGAGCCATATTTTAGATTGGCGGAAAGCGTAGTCAATACGGTGCCCTCATCAGAAGCCGGAAACTTTAAGGGATGGAGAGCAGGAGATGGAAACAGAAACCGCTACTGGATCACAGAAAACTTAATGAATCCCCGGGTCATTGCCTTTAGGGAGGCCATCTACCAATATCATCGCGAGGGTCTTGACATGTGTCACAAAAATGCTGAATCCTGCAGAGCTAACATTTTGGCTGCCCTTCAGTCTGTTGAAGAAGTTCACAGAGCTTATCCAAACAGCATGATCACCCAGATGTTCACCTCGTCTAAGGGCAGGGAAATTGTGGACATTTTTGCCAAAGGAACTCGGGAAGAAAGAAATCAGGTGTATCAAATCCTAGCGCGACTTGATCCTGCCAATATAAACGTTTACCGACCCTTGAGGTCCTGATTACATAAGCCCCGGGAAGTATGGTCAACATCGCAGTTTTTGCCTCCGGTTCCGGCACTAATGCCGCAGCATTAGCAGATTACTTTGCCGATCATTCTGAGGCCCGCGTCAATTTAATCGTCACCAATAATCCCTCTGCTGGTGTGGTAGTACGAGCACTAAAGAGAGATATTCCGGTTGTTATTTTAGAGCCCGGAGAACTTGAGAGTGAGGAATTTTTTCAGGAATTGAAAAGGCGGGAAATTGATCTGATTCTCCTCGCAGGTTTTCTTAAGCTAATTCCCCAAAAACTGCTCAATCTTTTTCCCGAAAGGATAATCAACATTCACCCTGCCCTGCTTCCCGATTTCGGTGGAAAGGGAATGTACGGTAAAAGGGTCCATAAAGCGGTGAGTGCATCCGGAAAAAACGAATCCGGTATTAGCATTCACCTTGTCAATGAAGAGTACGACAAAGGAAGAATCTTACAACAATTCAAAGTAAAGATTGATCCCGGGGAAGCACCGGATTCCATCGAATCCAAAGTTAGATCACTTGAACTACAACACTACGGTTCTGTCGTAGATCGTTTTATCAGGAAATTACCTTGATTTAGCTGTCAAATATGCTGATTCAAATACTTGTGTGAGCTAATTTGCCTTCAATGCAAGAAAAATTTTTGACTACCAGATTTCCCAGAAACACAAAATGAGCTTCGCCATGACGATCTTACAATACAGAATTATTTAGAACTTGAATGCAATGTCAAAACCTAAAGACAAAATACCTGAGAGATATCTCCGATTCATGAAAAAGTACCCGAATATCGGAAAGGCCTATAACGACCTTGGAACCGCGGTACACGAAGCAGGGCCCCTGGATGAAAAAACCAGGGCATTGATCAAAATTGGCATTTCGGGAGGTGCCATGCTCGAAGGGGCTTTTCACTCGCACATCAGAAAGGCAATAAAAGCCGGGGCGACCAGAGAGGAGATTCAACAGGTGGCGCTGCTGGCATTACCAACAATAGGTTTTCCTTCAATGATGGCTCTAATGTCCTGGATCGAAGATATTTACGATCCAAAAACCAATCAAAAGACTTGAATTTAGAGAAAGACTCACATTCTCTGAAACTCCAATGACTTCCAAGATTAATTCAGAGTTATTCAATTCTCCTCAATCAAAAGGCCAAAAATTAGCTGCTATTGACTTTTAGCGGTAGGTTTATTGCTCTAGCAAAAGGCTAGTGGCTCAAAATCTATTGATCCCTCACTTTCTCTGAATGCTTTTGCCCCTTCCAAACTCTACAAATTCCTATATTTTTTCACCTGCTGCAATTTGTTCTTCAGCAAATGGTTGAAGAAGTGTGAACAGTTTAATACTTTAGCGTAGAATTTCATCAAAAACAACTTCATCCCATGGGCAGCAACCAACTGTTAGATCACTTCGGAAGATTCCACGACTACCTCAGAATTTCTCTGACAGACAGTTGCAACTTTAGATGTTTTTACTGTATGCCTGATGGTCCAACCAACTGCTTATCCTCAGGGCATTTGATGAACCCTGATGAAATACTGCACTTCGCCAAAATATTCACAAATTTA
This sequence comes from Saprospirales bacterium, assembly GCA_007695145.1. GTDB lineage: Bacteria > Bacteroidota > Bacteroidia > Chitinophagales > Saprospiraceae > PWJY01. The sequence goes on from REEI01000127.1 coordinate 14,857, forward strand.
GGTGTGAGCAAAATTAGACTGACTGGTGGAGAACCGCTTGTGAGAAAAGAATTTCCCCTCATACTGAAAAAACTCAGCAGCCTTCCTGTTGAATTGACCCTGACTACTAATGGAGTGTTTCTCGACAAACAGCTGGATTTGATTAAGGATTGCGGTGTGAAATCCATCAATATTAGTCTGGACTCATTAAATCCCGATACTTTTTTTAAAATCACAAAAAGGGATGACTTTCACAGAGTTATGGACAACATACAGTTGCTTGTTGATAGCGATTTACATGTGAAGGTTAATGCAGTGGCAGTAAGTGGACTGATCGAATCAGAACTGGCTGACTTTATTGAATTCACAAGACAACGCCCCTTGCATGTTCGGTTCATTGAATTCATGCCTTTTGACGGCAACAAATGGAGCTCTAATAAAGTAATAACAGCCGGTCAAATGTTGAAACTGGTCCAATCGGTCTATGATGTGGTCAAGTTGAATGACGAACCTCATTCTACGGCAAAGAAGTTTAAGGTGGTCGGATATGAGGGCACATTTGCCTTTATTACCACCATGAGTGAGCACTTTTGCGGAGATTGCAATCGACTTCGAATCACAGCTGATGGCAAGTTAAAAAACTGCCTTTTTGGAAAGGAAGAATGGGATTTGCTCGCAGCACATCGCAGGGGTGAAGACATTTTACCCTTGTTAGTGCAGGGAGTACGTTCTAAATTTGAAAAGCTGGGCGGTCAGTTGAATCCCGATTATCAAAAAATTAGCATTGAAAATATCAATAACAGAAGTATGATAAAAATTGGTGGATGATTTCAGTAACTGAAGCAAAAAGAATACTGGCCAAAAACCTGCCTGGATCGCAGATTTCAGAATGCAGCATTTATAGTTCATGCAATAAGATACTTGCTGCGGATGCGGTTTCAGCAATTGATGTCCCTTCTTTTGACAACTCGGCAATGGATGGTTATGCGTTCCTATACGAAGCTTCTATTGAGGAGCTTGAGGTCAGCGGAGAAGTACAAGCTGGATTTTTTCCTGAAGAGAGCGTAGGGAAGGGATCTGCATTCAGGATTTTCACTGGAGGGTGTATGCCGAAGGGTGCAGATACCGTCATTCCCCAGGAGCTGGTAAAGGTACATTCCAATGATAGAATTTCATTTGATATTAGAAGCATATCTCCCGCTGCCAATGTTAGAAAAACAGGAGAACAAACGCAAAAGGGTGAGATTGTAGTCCGCAAGGGTCATCTTCTCAACCCCGGATCTGTAGGACTATTGGCCTCAGTTGGAATAAACGAGGTCAAAATCTATCAAAAACCAAAGGTTGGTATTATTGTAACCGGCAATGAACTGATCGAGCCCGGAAAGGACCTTAAGCCGGGTCAGATCTACAATTCCAACGGACCGCTCCTCTGTGCAGCTTTAAAAAAGTACGACATTGAACCTCACCTTCTCTTGAGAGCAGAAGACAACCGCAAACTATTAGATGAAAAGATTGCCCTCTGCCTTGAGAGATGCGACCTTCTGCTACTAACCGGGGGAATTTCGGTAGGTGATTATGACCTGGTTTACGATGCCTTGGCTTCAAAGGGAGTCAGGGAATTGTTCTACAAGGTTAAACAAAGACCGGGCAAACCTTTTTTTGCAGGAAAAAAAGATGAAAAAATTGTTTTTGCCCTACCCGGCAATCCGGCCTCTGTTGCCAGCTGTTTTGTGCAATACATCAAACCGGTAATTAAACATTTTCTTGGTTATGGGAATGTCTGGGCACCTGATGCACTTTTGCCGCTAGAAACTGATATTCAAAAGAAAAGAGGCCTGACTTTTTTTTTAAAATGCACCAACCATAAGGGTAAAGCGAGGATTACCACAGGGCAGCAATCCTTCAACTTAATGCCCTACGGCAAAGCCAAAGCACTGGCTGAACTTCAAGAAGAGGTTGAGAGAGTCGAAGCTGGAACTTTGGTCAAAATCTACTACTGGTAAATACTGGCCAAATGGAGTTAAGTTTGGTATTATTGTATTTTTTACTGCCCTTGGTTGCATTTCTCTATGCTTCCGTGGGTCATGGTGGTGCCAGCAGCTACCTTATGATTCTGGCCCTTTTTGGTTTTGCTCCTGAGGAAATTCGCCCCACGGCCTTAATGATGAATATATTGGTATCCTTTATGGCATTTATGGCCTTTAGGCAAGTCAGCACCTTTCCGACCAGGCTTTTCTTTTCACTTATTATTTTTTCTGTGCCAGCTGCCTATCTTGGAGGTTCAATTCTTGTAGATGAGGACATTTACAGGAGGGTTTTGGGAGTATTGCTACTTCTTCCGGTTTTCAGGATGTTGGGATTTTTTACTAAGGTTGAGTCCCGGGGTATTCCTCTACAATGGTGGGCTCCTCCCGCAATTGGACTGGGAATAGGATTTGTAAGTGGTTTAATCGGCATAGGCGGCGGCATTATCCTGTCCCCTATTTTACTTTTAGCGGGCTGGGCCGACATAAAACAAACCGCAGCACTGAGCGCCCTATTTATCTTCTTCAACTCTATCTCAGGTCTCAGCGGCGCACTGATGCAAGGAGTCAACATCAGCCCTGAGTTACTACATTTAATTCCGATTGCCATTATAGGAGGTGCTTTGGGAGCATTTTTGGGATCTCATAGGTTCAATGTTTCAGCGGTAAAAAACTTACTGGTTGCAGTACTTATTATTGCCTCTATCAAGTTGATATTTTTATAAAAATTTTTTAGATTAAGTCTATGGATAAGCAAAAAATAAAAATCAGAGCTTTTGGATTGATTGCTGAAAAAATGGAAACGGATGATTTTGATCTTGAGGGGCTTCATGATACCGATGGAGTACGCATGGCATTGCTGGGAAAATTCCCTTCATTGGAAAAAATTGATTTCGCCATCGCAGTGGATAAAGAGCTGATCGACAAAAATACCTCCCTGAAATCAGGTGCAGAGGTGGCCCTTTTACCACCGTTTTCAGGCGGTTGAAAAGCTTTTGAAAAATGGATCGTTTTCAACGACAGATAAATCTAAGAGGATTGGGAGTAGACGGGCAAAATAAACTGCAAAATGCCTCTGTGCTCGTAGTGGGAGCAGGAGGGCTGGGATGCCCGGCATTGCAGTACCTAGCTGCTGCAGGAATTGGGAAGATTGGCATATTAGACGGAGACCGGGTAACCCTCTCCAACCTGAACCGTCAGGTGCTTTTTGGGAGAGCAGACACTGGGAAGCTAAAGGCTGTTGTGGCGGCTGAATTCCTCACAAAAAAATATGGAGACAGCACTTACATTGGCCTTCCATATTTTCTCGACAATGAGAATGCAATCGAACTCATAGGCCAATATGATCTGGTATTGGATTGTACGGACAATTTTGCAAGCAGGTATCTGATCAATGATGCCTGTGTTCTCTTAAATAAACCATTTGTACAGGGCGCAATTTTCAGGGATGAAGGTCAGCTTGCAGTTTTTAATTACCATCCGAATGGAGAGCCAGCCTGCAACTATCGGGACCTCTACCCCACGCCCCCCAATCAAGAAATCATACCCGACTGCAACGAGACTGGGGTTCTGGGTGTACTGCCCGGTATTATTGGTACTTATCAGGCCTCAGAAGCAGTGAAAATAATTTGCAAGAGGGGGATTCCTCTGGTCAACACGGTCATGCTTATCAATATATTTTCCAACTCCAGCTACCTGTTGACGATCCGTCCAAGACCCACAACCTCCCAATTGATTCCCTCCAGTCCAGAGGCATTTAAAAAGAAGGATTATGGATGGAGTTGTGCTTCTGTCAAAAGTTTGAGTTGGGAGGAAGCCAGAGGGGTATATGAGCAGCAGCCGAAAAATACAGTTTGGGTAGACGTTCGGGAACGAGGCGAAAAGCCGGAATTGGATCGACCCCAACACCTGCTAATGTCTTTAAGCGAGCTGGACCAGCAGATCGAATCAATCAAAAATTTCTCGCATATTTTACTTTTCTGCAAAAGTGGATTGAGGAGCCGTATTGCTGCAGAGAAGTTAAGCGTCTCTTTATCCAAAAAGGAAGTTTATTCAATCACAGGGGGGCTGGATGACGTTCATTCTCCTGCAAACTCTAAAAAACTATGGCAAAAAAAATAAAGAACATCTTTGTGCAAGGACCTATCAGCCCGGAGTTCATCGGTGAATCCATTGCACACCACAGTAAAAAAACAGGAATCGGAGGGCACAGCATTTTTCTAGGACAGGTGCGAGCAGACAAAAAGGAGGGGAACCAGGAGGTAGAAGCCATTGAATACAGCAGCTATCTGGAAATGGCTCTTGAAAAAGCACACGAAATAAGAGAGCAAACCTTTGAAAAATACGATTTGAGTTGCATGCATATTCACCACAGTATGGGAAGGGTAGAAAAGGGAGAGATTTGCCTGTTCGTTTTCACTTCATCCAAGCATCGAGAACCTGCAATTAACGCTTGTAACGAATTGGTTGAGCGGATAAAAAAGGAGATCCCAATATGGGGAAAGGAAATATTGAGCAATAAAGAAACCAATTGGAAAACCAATTCATAGATTCAAAAAATGGTAGATATCACACATAAATCCAGTACTCTTCGCACAGCTATTGCCGGTGCCGAAGTTAAATTGAGCAACCCGAAAGCACTTTCCGCCGTTCTGGAAGGAACCGTGCCCAAGGGAAATATTTTTGAAATATCTCGTGCAGCCGGTCTTTTTGCTGTAAAGCGGACGAGTGATATGATTCCGGATTGTCATCCTCTTCCTATTGAGTACACCCGTATCAGTCATAATATTAAAGATATGGCAATTATGATCGAGGTTGAGGTTAAGACAATTTACAAAACAGGTGTAGAGGTAGAAGCCATGCACGCTGCATCTGTGGTTGCCCTGACCATTTACGACATGCTGAAGCCCCTGGACAAGGGGATTACCATTGGGGACATTCGATTAATCAGTAAAAAAGGTGGAAAAGGGGACTTTGATACGTCCAAATTTAATCAAATCAAAGCTATGGTAGTGGTGTGTTCAGACAGCATTTCCAAAGGAAAAAATGAAGACCAGTCCGGAAAGGCGATGATCCAAAGGCTAGGTGAATTTGGAATTGAGACCTCCCGGTATGAGATTATACCCGATGAGGTGGAAGCCATAGTTCGTCTCGTAAAAGAGGGAATAGAAGAAAGCATCGGCTTAATCCTGTTCACTGGAGGAACCGGTATTTCAAAGCGCGACCAAACACCTGAGGCGTTGATTCCACTGCTGGAAAAGCGATTACCCGGAGTGGAAGAAACCATCCGCCACTACGGTCAGCAAAGAACTCCATTTGCGATGGCTTCGAGATCTGTGGTGGGCATAGCAGGTGAATCCATTGTCATGGCTTTACCGGGTTCTGCTAAAGGGGCCCTGGAGTCCATAGATGCTGTCTTTCCCCATATTCTTCATTTATTGGAAGTAAGAAAGGGAAAAAGGCACTAGGCACTGACCACCAAGTTGCGAACAACCACATAAAATTTAGGTGGATGAGCAAATTCCATACGAAGTCCTCCAACCTAAGAGTCGATTTCAAGAAAAGGAGCTTTACATGTATCTCTCTTCACTACTGGCCTATCCAGTCAAGCAAGTTGAAATAAAACGTTGAAAGAAATCGACCCTTACAAAGAGGAGACATTCAACTTAATCATACATCTTTTTCAAGTCGGCACAAATAAGGCGTTGGGCCTCAGCTGTAAGTTCACTGAGTAAGGGGTTATCCATTTTCATATTGCTTAGCCCGATCCATGCCTGCACACCTCCACTGTGTATGAGTACACCACTTTTTTCCTTCCACCTTCCACTCTTCAGCCAACTATAGAGGGCTTTCCCATTGTAAAAGGGATCGAGCAATATGCCCGTCTGTACAAAAACTGAGTGTGCAAAACGAATAATTTCCTCATCGACAGCACCAATACCCTTGTCCCCTGACAAGCGGCCAATCACAAAGCGCGACTTCCCAGGAAGAATTTTTCCTATTTTTTCTGAGAGCATGTTGGAAAAATTGGAGGAAGCAATGGCGGGAAAGATAAAAATAGACCATGTTGGAGGTAACTTTGCGGCCAAAAAGCCAGCCGTGATACCCGTTCCTGCACCGGTAATCAACTCAACATCGTCATCTATTGATGGACCTATCGCTAGTTCATCTATAATCTCTCCAACTCCCCGACCGGACCAGTCCCCTCCTCCACCCTCCGGTATCCAAGTCACCTTTCCGTCCCTTTCGTTAAAAAAATCCGGGGTCCCCACTACAGCTCTCCAGTTTCGAAAGTCTGCCCTCGATGCTCTTGTAAATGATGCCCCTAATACTCTACACCAATTCATGAGATAAGTATCTTCCGCTGAATGCGTAGTAAAAAATCGACAAGAATGGCCACTTAATTTTGCCAGGGCAGCAAGGGCCAACAATAGATTGGAATACCCTCCACCCATAGAAACTAAAGTCCGTGAACTGCTTGAATTAGAGAAACTAGGATGGTACTTTAGTTTTCGAAACTTATTGCCTCCGAAGACAGCATTTACCAAATCATCCCTCTTGAAAGCAATCTTTACCTTCTCGCCCTCAAATGGTACTAACTTCCATTGCAAAGGAGAACGGGTATCAATAAATTGTCTGAGCATCGTCGTTAAACTGCTGTATGAAGTCCAAAGTTAGAAAATTTAGCATAACGACTCAACTCTAAATCGTCATTTATTGCGCAGTCTATGTGAGGAATTTATGATGAACCTTATTTACCGTAATATAAATCTTTCTCAAGGGGATTCACACAATGTGGTCTTAGTATTCCGGTTATCGGGCATCTGGGATGTTGGCTTGCAGGTTCCTTTAGTTTTAAACTATTCCAAAGTTCTTTGCCCTCAATTGATGGAACCCAACCATTAATTGTTAATTAACTCATTCTTCTTCATAACATGGTCACCCGTTGGTTGATATAGATGACAAAATTTTAAACATAAAAGATGGGTTCTGAATTAGGAATCATTTTATACAAATGACTATACTAGATTAATTTATAAGTTATAGTTTTTCTAAATGTAAAGTCGTCCTCCTTCATCATTCAAATATCTTTTTAAAAATTTTTTGCAAAAAACTTGCGAAATTAAAAACCTTGGTGTATTTTTGTAGAAACCAGTTTATCCGTTGCCTTCAAAATTAGATTGATGAACATCCCTTCGAATATCTTTTTCGCTAGTAATGGTTTGATGTTTCAAAATACCCATGGACACTGCTTTAATTATAGCAATTAGTCAATTGCGAGGCCGGCGCGCTTGCAGAGAAATTTCTTCTTCGTTCA